>JAICKU010000003.1 GCA_025927765.1 Burkholderiales bacterium | reverse complement strand
CGCCGACATTCCTGTCGCCGACATCAGCGAATACGTGAGCCGCCCCAACTGCTTCGTCTGGGTGGCGCTGGTCGAGCCGACGGCCGAGGAGCTCGACGAGATGGCGCACGAGTTCGGCCTGCACGAGCTCGCCGTCGAGGACGCGCGCAAGGGTCACCAGCGGCCGAAGATCGAGGAGTACGGCGATTCGCTGTTCGCCGTGCTGCATCCCGCGGAAATGATCCGGAACGCCGAGGGCGGCGAGGAGCTCAACATCGGCGAGGTCGACATCTTCGTCGGCCGCAATTACGTGCTGACGGTGCGCCATCGCACGCAGCTCGGCTTTTCCGGCGTACGCGCACGCACCGAGCGGGAGCCGGAGAACCTGGCGCACGGCGCGGGCTTCGTGTTCTACGCGTTGATCGACAACGTCGTCGATCGCTATTTTCCGGTGCTCGACCAGTTCGAGACGCGGCTCGAGACCGCCGAGGAGCAGCTGTTCAGGGGCGCGTCGACGCGCAGCAAGATCGAGGAGCTCTACGGATTGAAGCGCGAGCTGATGGCGCTGAAGCACGTGGTGGCGCCGTTGATGGAGGCGGTGGGCAAGCTCTTCGGCGGCCGTGTGCCGCAACTGTGCGGCGGCACGCAGGAGTATTTCCGCGACGTCTACGACCATCTGGCGCGCATCAACGGCACGATCGACAGCACGCGCGAAATGCTGACGACGGCGATTCAGGTCAACCTCGCGTTGATCGGCATCTCCGACAACGAGGTGACGAAGCGCCTCGCCGCCTACGGCGCGCTGATCACCGTGCCGACGCTGATCGCGGGCATCTACGGCATGAACTTCAAGGACATGCCGGAGCTGTCGTGGCCCATCGGCTATCCGCTTGCGATCTTCGTGATGATCGCGATCGACGCGATCCTGTTCGTACGGTTCCGGCGCGCAAACTGGATCTAGCCCGACCCTACGTTCCTTCGCCGCTGCGCGTCGGCACGATCGGAATCACGCGCCGGCCGCGGAACGCCTGCGCGCCCGGCCACGACGGCTGCAGCGTGACGTGCTCGATGTGGAAGCGCGTCGCGAGCAGCCGGCGCGCGGCATCGAGCACCTCGAGCCAATCGTCGCCCGACGCGATCGTCACGTGCGCGGACAGCGCAGCATGCCGCGCGCTCATCTGCCACACGTGCAGGTCGTGCACGCCGACGATGCCGGGCAGCGCCGTCAGCGCCTTGCCGATCTCCTCGTAGTCGAGGTGCGCGGGCACGCCTTCCATCAAGACGCCGATGGTCTGCGCGAGCAGGCGCCACGTGGCCCGCAGGATCAGCACGGCCGTCAGCAGCGACAGCAGCGGGTCGATCGGTGTCCAGCCTGTCGTCATGATGACGGCGCCCGCCACGATCGCGGCGATCGAGCCCAGCGCGTCGGACAGGACGTGCAGGAGCGCGCTGTGCGCGCCGGGCGACGACGATGCGCGCGACAACACCCACGCGGTGACGACGTTGACGAGCAGGCCGACGCTCGCGATGCCGAGCACGGTGCCGCCCGCCACCGGCAGCGGCGTGCGCATGCGTGCGATCGCCTCGAACACGATGAACCCGACGAGGAGCAGCAGCGCGAGCGCGTTGACGAACGCCGCGAGCACTTCGGCGCGCGCATAGCCGTACGACGCGCGCGGCGACGGTGGACGCCGCGACACCCATTGCGCGAACAGCGCGAGCCCGAGCGCCGCAGCGTCGGTCGCCATATGGCCCGCGTCCGACAGCAGCGCCAGCGAATCGGCGAGCCAGCCACCGAGCGCCTCGACGACTCCGTAGCCGGCGGTGAGCGCGAGCGCCGCCGCGAGCGCGCGCATCGTCGCCGGCTCCACGGGAAGATGATGGTCGTGTGCATCACCGTCGTGGGCGTGCAGCGAATGATCGTGCGAGTGCGTGCGTCCCATGTTCGTAAAATAGCACCATGGATCCCGTGAATCCGCTCGCCTCGCGCATCGACGCCGTGCTGCCGCAAACGCAATGCCGCCGCTGCGGTTTCGCAGGTTGCGCCCCGTACGCGGCCGCGATCGCCGAGGGCGAAGCGGACATCGATCGCTGCCCGCCAGGCGGCGACGAGACGATCGGCGTCCTCGCGAAGCTGCTCGATCGCCCGCCGCGACCGCTCGACACCTCGCGCGGCGAGCACACGCCGCTGCGCGTGGCGAAGATCGTCGAAGTCGACTGCATCGGCTGCACGCTGTGCATCGCCGCGTGTCCCGTCGACGCGATCATCGGCGCGCAGAAGCGCATGCACGCGGTGCTCTCGTCGCAATGCAGCGGCTGCGAACTGTGCGTGCCCGCCTGTCCCGTCGATTGCATCGCGATGCAACCCGCCGATCGCGCATGGACGCGCGCCGACGCGGACGCGGCGCGCGCGCGCCATGCGCAACGCCAGGCGCGCATCACGCTGGCGAAGGCGCAACGGCTGCGCGACGCGGAGGCGCGCACGCGCAAGCACGCGATCGACGCCGCGTTCGAACGCGCCCGCGCGCGACGCGACCGAAGCATCGCAGCATCCTGACCGGCGTTCGCGCCGGCTAGTCGCCGTCGCTCGTCGTAGTCGCATGCCGCTTTCGGCATACGCGATCTACGCCATCCGTTGAATTCCCGGCCGTGCTCCCGCTTCGCACAATGCCACGCACGCGTATCGATTGACGCGTGCAACGGAGATCGAGATGGACACGAACCCGCGGGAAGGACGAACGCTACGCACGTTCATGAGCATCGGCGCCGCCCTCTGCGTGCTCGGGCTCGCAAGCCTCGTGTTTCTGCATGCGCCCGACACCACGATGGCGATGACCGATGCATCGGCCCCGACCGACGTCGGCGCCCCGTTCGGCGCGGCGCCCGGCACCGGAGCGACCAACGTCCCTTCCGCCGAAACCGTGTTCCGCGACAAGGGCTACGTCGCGCCCGAAGTGCCTATCGCGCAGTTCTGAAGCGACCCTTTTCCTCCTCCCCGGCCCCGAGCGATCGGTGCGCCGGGGCATTTTTTCAGGGATCAGTCGAGGAAGCGCCGGGCAGCGAGCACCGCGGAGGTGCGATTGCGAACGTCGAGGACCCGAAACACCGCGAGGAGGTGCACTTTCACCGTCCCCTCGCTCACGCCGAGTTCGCGTGCGATCGCCTTGTTGGAGAGCCCCCGCGCGAGCAGGCGCACGACGTCCATCTGCCGCTCGGTCAAGCCCGACGCGGGCGTCGGCAGTGCAGCGGCACCCACCAGTCCTGGCGGCGCGTAAATGCCTCCCGCGAGAATCAGCCGGACGGCACTCGCGATCACCGCAGGCGAATCGGTCTTCGGTATGAATCCCGCAACGCCCAGTGCCAGCGACGCGCGCACCGCCGCGGGATCGTCGTCGGCGGACACGACCACGAGCGGCACCTGCGGCGCACGTTGCCGGATCTCGCGCACCCCGTCGAGGCCGTTCGCCCCCGGCATGTGGAGATCCATCAGCATCAGGTCGGGCAGCGGCTCGCACGACACGAGCGCCAGCGCCTCCGCATGGTTGCACGCCTCGGGAAACTCCACGCGCGGTGCGAGCGACGCGAGCGCGCTTGCCAGCGCTGCACGCATCAGCGGGTGGTCGTCGGCGATCGCGATCCGCAATGCCTCGCTCTCCACGTGAGCGTCTCCGGAGTGACGTGCGGCGTTTGTGCGACGCGGGCATTATAGGCAGAATGCGCGGCCCGGCGCCCGGTTCACCCGGTCAACCGCGTTGCGTTCGGAGGAGCACGTGCGCGCCAACATCGTCGACGACTGGCAGGCGCAGGCGATCACCGAGCACCAGCGGCTCGTCGCGAGCGATCGTCCCTCGGCCGCCTTGCGTCTCGCCGCACGCGCGCTCGAGCGCCTGTACCGCGATCTCGGCGCGCCACCGGCCATCCTCGGCTGGCTCGACCTGCTGGAAGCCGATCTCGCCGCCGCCGGGTCCGATCCAGCGGTGGTCGACGTCGCAGTGTTCCATGCCGGGCTCGCCGTCCTGGGTCGCTGCCCCCGGCATCCGGCACTGCCGCTATGGCATGCACGTGCGCTCGCCGCGCTCGCGCACGCGCGCATCGCTCCCGACGACGCGCTCGCCGCCGCGCACTTCGCCTTCGAATATGCGATCCGCGCCGGCAATTTCGTGCAGGCGCGCGAGATCGTGACCCTTGCCCAGACCTTCATTGCCAACGCGACCCCCGACGTGCGGCGCGCGTGGCGCGAAGCCGAAGCGCTCGAGGCGTGGCTTTCCTGCGACTTTCCGCGGGCGCGCGCAGCCGTGCACGAATCGCTTGCTGCGGGCGGCGGCTACACGGCGTGGGAGCAAGGCGCGAGCGCGGCGCTCGCGGAGGGCGATCGCACGTTCGCGGCGCAGTGCCTCGCGGCGATGACGCGCACGATCGACGTGCAACGAACGCAGGACGTCGCGCACATGCGGTTCCTGCGCGGCGTGCATGCCCGGCTCGACGGCCACGACTTCGACGCCGGCAACCACCTCGTGGCCTGCCTCGCACAGGATCGCAGCAACGTACCGGATTTCTTCGTCACGCTGTGGCAACTCGGCCACGCGCACCTCGCCGTCGCGCGCGGACAAACGCGGACCGCGGCGTCCGTGCTCGCCGTCGTCCTTGCCCGGGCCAGCACACACTACTGGACGTTCCTGCGGTTCTCGGCGCTGCTGTCGCGCACGTGGCTGCGCATTCGCCAGCATCGCGCCGGCGAAGCGTTCGACGACCTCGCGCAGGCGCTGACGCTGGTGCGAAGCGGCGGCTACCGCACGTGCGACCCGTGGTGGGATCCCGAGGCGATCGACGAAATCGCACGCTTCGCGCAGACCGGGCACCACGATGCCGCGACCTTGCAGCAACTGGTGTCGCACAAGACGTGAAGCGATGACCGGGTCGCGTCGGTTGGTCGCCGCCTGCATCGCGTTGCTCGCGCTGCTCGTGTTCGCCACTTCGACGCACGCATCGTCCAACGAATCGCCCGTGCTGATCGACGAAGCCGATTTCGCGCCCGGCAAGTACGACGGCCGATTCGGCGACGCATCGCAACGGCGCGTGCACCTTCCGCATGCATGGTCCATTTCCGATCCGAACGCGAGCGGCGAAGGCTGGTACACGATGCGCTGGCATCTCGACGCGGTGCCGAACCTGCCGCAGGCGCTGTGCCTGACGGCACTCGTCGTGCCGACCGAGGTGTACGTGAACGGCGAACTCGTCGCCGCAACCGGACCGCTGAACGGTCGGCCGCCGCGGAGCTTCGAGCAGTCGCGCTACGTCGACATCCCGACCTATCTCCTGCGCGCCGGCCCGAACTACATCGCCGTTCGAGTGCGCGCGCCCAGTGCAGGCAGCGGCGGATTGGGTGGCGTGCTGGCAGGCAACGCGACGCGGCTGCGTGAACGCGCACGCGAGGTGCTGTTCGTGCACACGATCGGACCGGCCGGCGTCAGCATCGCGACGCTCACCGTCGGCGTGTTCATCTTCGTGCTCTGGCTGCGCCGCCGAGAACCCGGCTACCTGATGTTCGCGGTTGCCGTCGTGCTCTGGAGCCTGCACACGCTCGCGTCGCTGTCGCCCGAGCCGCTGTTGCCGCAGCCGCACTGGGGGATCCTGTGGAACGCGACGTACCTGCTGTTCGTCGCGATGCTGTGCCAGTTCTGCATTCGCTTCGTCGGCCTGCGCTGGCCCGCCTACGAACGCTTCGTCCTGCTGTACGCCGTCGCGGCGGTGCCGATCCTGTATATGGCGCGCGCGTTCGACCTGCTGCCGCGAGCCGCGGAATGGGCGCGCCTCGGCGCGATCCTGATGGTCGTGGTCGCGCTCGCCGCGGTCGCGCGCTATGCGATGCGGCGCTTCAACGCGGAGAGCGCCCTGCTGCTCGCCGCCGGCACGATCTCGGCGGTGTTCGCGATGCACGACTGGCTCGCAGCGCAGGACCCGCTCGACCTGCGCCCTGTCTGGCTCGTGCCGTACGCGGCGCTCGCGTTCCTGACGCTCTTCGGCTACCTCCTCACCGACCGCTTCGTGCGCGCGCTGAACGACAGCGAGCGGCTCAACGTGGAACTCGAGCAACGCGTCGAGGAAAAGGGCGCGGCGTTGACTGCGCAGTTGCAGATGACGCGCGACGCGCGCGACGCCGCGGAGGCGGCGAACCGCGCGAAGTCGAGCTTCCTCGCCGCGGCGAGCCACGACCTGCGTCAGCCGCTGCACGCGCTCGGCCTGTTCTCGCAGGCGCTCGCCGAGCATGCGCACGATGCCGACGGGCGCCTGCTCGTGTCGCGCATCACGACGTCCGTCGCGTCGCTCGAGGCGCTGCTCTCCACGCTGCTCGACGTGTCGAAGCTCGATGCCGGCGTCCTCGTCGCGCAGCCGCGCGACTTGCCGATCCGGCCGCTGCTCGACCGTCTCGCGGACGAATGCCTTCCGGAAGCCCTCGAGCACGGACTGTCGCTCGCGGTCGTGTGCGGCGACGTCGTCGTCCGCTCCGACCCCGTGCTGCTCGAACGCATGCTGCGAAATCTCGTGACGAATGCGCTACGCTACACGGAGCGGGGCGGCGTGGTGATCGGGTGCCGGCGACGCGGCAGCCACTGCTCGATCGAAGTGTGGGACAGCGGCCAGGGCATACCGCCCGACGAACTCGGTCGCATTTTCGAGGAGTTCTACCAGGTCGGCGCGCCCACGCGCGACCCGCGCGGCCTCGGCCTCGGACTCGCGATCGTGCGCCGGCTCGCACAGTTGCTCGACCATGACGTCACCGTTGCGTCCCGCGCGGGCCGTGGTTCGGTGTTCCGCGTGCGAGTGCCGCTCGGCCGGCGCGCGCTGCCCGACGACGATGCCACGCCCTGCGTCACCGGCGCCATGGGAGCGGGACGGCGGATCCTCGTCATCGACGACGAAGCGGCCGTGCGCGAAGCGACAGCCCGGCTGTTGACGCAATGGGGGTGCTCGGTAGTGACGGCCGCGGACAGCGAGAGCGCCGCGCGCGCATTCGACGACGCGCCTCCGGACGCGATGATCGTCGACTTCCGGCTCGCCCACGGCGCGAACGGACTCGAGGCGATCGCTGCGCTGCGCGAGCGTTTCGGCGCCGTGCCGGCGGTGCTCGTCTCGGGCGCGAGCAGCGCCGATGAACTCGCGCGAATCGAGGCGAGCGGCATCCTGCTGCTGCATAAGCCCGTGCCGCCCGCGCGACTGCGGAGCGTGCTCGCGCATCTGCTTCATCCGGTGCAGTTGCATGGGGCGGAAGCGGTGCGCGAACGCGCGTGAGGCCGCTCGCTTCCATAGCAGCGCGCGTTGGAGCGCCGAGCGCACGCGCATAGAATCGGACGATGAATGCGCAAAAACGACGGCTGATCTTCGAGCGGCTGCGCGCCGCCAATCCGAATCCACGGAGCGAGCTCGACTATCGAACGCCGTTCGAACTGCTCGTGGCCGTGGTGCTGTCTGCCCAGGCCACCGACAAGGGCGTGAACAAGGCAACGGAGAAGCTTTTCCCCGTCGCCAACACGCCGCAGGCGTTCGTGAAGCTCGGCGTCGACAGGCTGATCCCGTACATCAGCTCGATCGGGCTCTTCAACATGAAGGCGAAGAACGTCGTCGCGCTGTCGCAGCGGCTCGTCGACGAGCACGGCGGCGAGGTGCCGCGCGATCGCGATGCACTCGAGAAACTGCCGGGTGTGGGACGCAAGAGCGCGAACGTGGTGCTGAACGTCGCGTTCGGCGAGCCGACGATCGCCGTCGACACGCACGTGTTTCGCGTCGCCAATCGCACGAAGCTCGCGGTCGGCAAGGATCCCGAAGCGGTCGAGCGGCAGCTTCTGAAAGTCACGCCCGACGAATTCCGCCTGAACGCGCATCACTGGCTGATCCTGCACGGACGTTACGTGTGCATCGCGCGCGTGCCGCGCTGCCCCGAATGCGTGATCGCCGATTTGTGCGAGTACAAGGCAAAGACGCGCGCGCTGCCCGGCGTCGACGCGCGTGCACTGCCGCTCTCGCCTCCCGCAGTGCCAAGAAAGCGCGCTTAGCCGATGTTCGCCCCCACGCGAGACGAGGCGCGGCGCTTCCTGATCGACGCGTGGCGCAAGTACCGCGCAGCCGAGCCGCTGTCAGGCCTCGAGCAGAAAGCGGTGCAACTGATCGCGATGCATCCGGAGTACCACGCGGTGCTCGAATCGCCCGAGCGGCACGTCGGGCGTGACTACCGGCCGGAAGAAGGCGACGTCAACCCCTTCCTGCACCTGTCGCTGCATCTCGCGGTGGCGGAGCAACTGGCGATCGACCAGCCGCCCGGCATCGTCGCGGCGTTCGACCGTTTGCGTACGACGCGCGGCGACGAGCACGCGGCGCTGCACGCGGTCGTCGAATGCCTGGGGGAAGTGATCTGGCAGGCGCAGCGCACGGGAACGGGCCCCGACGCGTCGCTGTATCTCGAGTGCCTCGCACGGCAGACATGAATTCGGGGTCAGACTTCGGGGCGAGCACCGGCGGTTGCGTGGCGTAGTAAGCGGCGACGTTCTCGATGTCCTTGTCGGTCAGCGTTGCCGCAAAGCCGGCCATGATCGGGTTCTTGCGCGCGCCGCTTTTGTAGTCGCGCAGCGCCTTCATCATGTAATCGGCATACTGGCCGCCCAGCTTCGGGTAGTCGGCGACCGTGCTGTTGCCGTCGAGGCCATGACACGCCTGGCAGACCTCCTTCACCTTGGCCTGGCCTGCGGCGACGTCGGCGGCGAACGCCGCAGCGGGGGCGAGCACGAGCGCGGCCGCGACGAAGAGGGAAGCGTTGCGACGAATCATCATTTGCTCGCGGCTTTCGTTGGCGGGGTGCCCTGTGAGTAGAACGCGGCGAGATTTTCGATGTCCTCGTCGGAAAGGCTGCCGGCGATCGCGCGCATCGACGCGTTGCTTCGGTCGCCGGTCTTGTATTCGTGCAGCGCCTGCACGATGTATTTCGCGTGCTGGCCGCCGATCTTCGGCACGTGGTACACCTCGGGGAACGCGATGCGCCAGCCCTCGATGCCGTGGCAGCCTTCGCACATGCGGGTCAGGTCGCGCCCCTTCGCGGGATCGCCGGCGGCTGCCGGCGCGGCGGCGGGTGCCGCAGGCGCCGCCGGCGCCGTAGTCTGCGCGGCGAGTGCCGCGGAAAACAACATCGTCAACGTGAATACCGCAAGGGATCGGGTCATTGGCGAGCGTAGGTCAGGGGATGGCGCGGACGCGTTCGTCCGCCGTGCAAAACCATTCGATTCTAGAGCGTCGCGCGAATCGCCGACGCCGAATCCTCGACAGCGCGACTAGCGGACGAGCTCGTTGAGCTTGTTCGGAACGTCGCGCCACTCCTCAGCATCGGGCGGCGCAGGCTTGCGTTCGATGATGGGCTTCCACACCTTCGAGAGCTCGGCGTTCAGCGCCTTGAACTGCTGCTGGCCGTCCGGCACGTCGTCTTCCGCATAAATGGCCTCCACCGGGCATTCGGCGACGCACAACGTACAGTCGATGCACTCGTCGGGATCGATCACCAGGAAATTCGGACCCTCGCGAAAGCAGTCGACGGGACAGACATCGACGCAATCGGTGTACTTGCAGCGGATGCAGGCTTCGGTGACGACGTAGGTCATGACGGCAAGATCCCGTGGCGGCGAATCGGGCGGACAGCCTTGAATTTTATCAGAGCGGGCCCACACTCTTCAGGCGAAGGATGGCGCGAGCGCTTGCGCTACACTCGCATGAGGCGCCGCGGCCGCGCGGTCGAAACCAGGGCGGAAAGGACCATCAGGATGAGCGATCTCGTCAAGCACGTATCGGACACGACGTTCGAAAAGGACGTCCTGCAATCGGACAACCCGGTGCTCGTCGACTTCTGGGCCGAATGGTGCGGGCCGTGCAAGATGTTCGCGCCGGTGCTCGACGAAGTCGCGAAAGCCTACGAAGGCAAGCTCACCGTCGCGAAGCTCGACATCGACGCCAATCCTGCCACGCCGAACAAGTTCGGCATCCGCGGCATCCCGACCATCATCCTGTACAAGGGCGGCCAGGTCGAGGCGCAGAAAGTGGGCGCGTTGTCCAAATCGCAACTGACCGCATTCCTCGACAGCCACCTCTGACCCCTTTTCCTTGACACACCGGAGCCCCACCGCTACGCTCCGGTATTGAAGCGACCGGCACGCCGCCGGTCCGCCGGGTGCATAAGCCCGAGCCCATATTCCAAGGGTCGCCCTCCCGCGCGGCCCTGCCACGAATCCCGATTCGTCCGTCCGGCCCATCCGGCCGTCTCCTGCCGTTTCCGCACGCGCCATGCACCTGTCCGAACTCAAGTCCAAGCACGTATCCGAACTGCTCGATATGGCCAATTCGCTCGAAATCGACGGAGCGAATCGGATGCGCAAGCACGACCTCATCTTCGCCATGCTGAAGACGCAGGCGAGGAAAGGCGAAAGCATCTTCGGCGAAGGCGTGCTCGAAGTGCTCCCCGACGGCTTCGGCTTCCTGCGCTCGCCCGACACGAGCTATCTCGCGGGCACCGACGACATCTACATCTCGCCGTCGCAGATCCGCCGCTTCAACCTGCACACCGGCGACACGATCGAAGGCGAGATCCGCACGCCAAAGGATGGCGAGCGCTACTTCGCACTGGTCAAGGTCGACAAGGTCAACGGCGAGCCGCCGGAGAACGCGAAGAACAAGATCCTGTTCGAGAACCTGACGCCGCTCTTCCCCGACGAGCCGATGGTGCTCGAGCGCGACATCAAGGCGGAGGAGAACGTCACCGGCCGGATCATCGACATCGTCGCCCCGATCGGCAAGGGTCAGCGCGGACTGCTCGTGTCGTCGCCGAAGTCCGGTAAGACGGTGATGCTGCAGCACGTCGCGCACGCCATCACCGCCAACCACCCCGACGTGATCCTGATCGTGCTGCTGATCGACGAGCGGCCCGAGGAAGTGACGGAGATGCAGCGCACGGTGCGCGGCGAAGTCGTCGCGTCGACGTTCGACGAGCCGGCGACGCGCCACGTGCAGGTCGCCGAGATGGTGATCGAGAAGGCGAAGCGCCTCGTCGAGCACAAGAAGGACGTGGTGATCCTGCTCGACTCGATCACGCGGCTCGCGCGCGCCTACAACACCGTCGTGCCCGCGTCGGGCAAGGTGCTGACCGGCGGCGTCGACGCGAACGCGCTGCAGCGGCCGAAGCGCTTCTTCGGGGCGGCGCGCAACATCGAGGAAGGCGGGTCGCTCACGATCATCGCCACCGCGCTGATCGACACCGGCTCGCGGATGGACGACGTGATCTACGAGGAATTCAAGGGCACCGGCAACATGGAAATCCACCTCGACCGGCGGATGGCGGAAAAGCGCATCTACCCGGCGATCAACGTGAACCGTTCCGGCACCCGGCGCGAAGAGCTGCTGCTGAAGCCCGACATCCTCCAGAAGGTCTGGATCCTGCGCAAGCTCCTCTATCCGATGGACGAGCTCGAGGCGATGGAATTCCTGCTCGACAAGGTGAAGGCGACGAAGAGCAACGCCGAGTTCTTCGAAAGCATGCGCAGGGGTTGATTCCCGCGACTCGCGCGCGGCGCCCGGCGATAGTCCGTATCGATTCAAGCACTTGTCGCTCGCCTTGCGTTTCCGGCATTCGCCCAGAATTTGCGAGTACCGGCGAGATCGGCGATAATCCGCGATTCCCCGTCGCCCGCGCCCCCGATTCAGCCAGACCAAAGGCAGACCCGACATGAAAACCGATACGCATCCCAAGTACACCGAGATCAACGTGACGTGCAGCTGCGGCAACAGCTTCACCACGCGCTCGACGATCAACAAGCCGCTGCATGTCGAGGTGTGCTCGGCATGCCACCCGTTCTACACGGGCAAGCAGAAGATCATGGACACCGCCGGGCGTGTCGAGAAGTTCCGCCAGCGCTACGGCAGCAAGGGCGCTGCGCCGTCGGCCTGACGCCATTGCCCCTCGCGTACCACGACAAGAGGCAGCTTCGGCTGCCTTTTTCATGGCCGGCGTGCTGCGGTCCCGCCCCTTCCCCCGCCTGACCCCCACCGGGGGGGCGGAGCGCGGCGAGGATGCCGTTGCGGATCCGTATTGGGCGTGGAAGCAGGCGGGACTCTTCCTGCTCGCGATCGCTTGGATCACGCTCGGCCTCGTCGGCCACGATCCCTGGAAATTCGACGATGCCACCGCGTTCGGCGTCGCCTGGGAGATGAGCCAGCAGGGCGACTACGTCGTGCCGCGTCTCGCAGGCGAGCCTTACCTGCGCAACCCGCCGCTCGTCCCGGCGATCGCCGCGGCGACGCAGGCGATCCTCTCGCCGCCACTCGCGCCTTACGACGCCGCGCGCGTCGCCGCCGGCTTCGCCCTCGCCGTCACACTGCTGTTCGCCGCCCTTGCGGGCGGCGAGCTCGCGGGCCCGCGCGTGCGCTGGCCGCCGGTGCTAATCCTCATCGGTTCGGTCGGCTTGTGGGACCGTGCGCACGTGCTCTCGGGGGAGCTCGGCGTGATGGCCGGCCTCGCGATGGCGCTGTACGGACTCGCGCTGGGGCTGCGCCGGCCGGTCGTCGGTGGCGCGTGGCTGGGGTTCGGTGCCGCGGTCGCGTTCCTGAGCCAGGGCTTCACCGGCCCCGGCTGGCTCGCCGTGACCGCGCTCGTGCTCGTCGCGCTCGACCCGCGCTTTCGCCGGCGCCAGTACGCGCTCAGCTGCGGCATCGCGCTCGTCGTCGTGCTGGCGCTCGGCGCGCCCTGGGTGATCGCGCTCTACCTGCGCAGTCCCGCGCTCCTCGACACGTGGCTCGCGAGCGAGGCGTTGCCCGCGCACCTCGCGCTCTTCGGCGACCCGAGCCTCGATCCGCTCTACCACGCGCGCAATCTGCTCTGGTTCGCGTGGCCGGCGCTGCCGCTCATCGTCTGGACGTTCTGGACGCGCGGCCGCGGCTTCAATGGCGGCCTCGCGCAGCCGGTCGTACAGATCCCGATGGTGCTCGCCCTCGTGATCTACGTGAACCTGCTGCTGATCCCGGAGCCGAAACTGATCCAGGCCCTGCCGCTGCTCGTGCCATGCGCCCTCCTCGCCTCGCTCGAAGTCGATTCGCTCGCCCGCAGCTTCTCCGCGGCGCTCGACTGGTTCGGCATCCTGACGTTCGGCCTCCTCGCGATGGTCGTCTGGGGCATCTGGGTCGATGCACGGCTCAACGGCATGTCGCCGGCGATCGCCGCGCTCTTCCGCGACACCGAGGTCGGCTTTCAGCCGACGTTCCACTTGGGCTCGGTCATCGCCGCGATCTTCCTCACGCTGCTGTGGATCGCGCTGGTGCGCCCCGCGCGGCGCAGCAATCGGCGGGCGCTTCTCAACTGGGCGGCGGGCGTCACGCTCGCGTGGTGCCTGTATTCGACGATCTGGCTGCCGTACCTCGATTCGCGGCGCTCGTACCGCGCGATGATCGATGACCTCGCGCAGCACGTGCCCGCGCACGAGTGCCTCGCGAGCCGCAACCTCGGCGATCCGCAGCGCGCGCTGCTTTACTATTTCGCGGGTCGAAAGACGATGCGCGAGGAAACGCACGCGAACGCCGATGCACAGTGCCCGGCGCTCCTCGTGCAGTACGGAGCGATCGCGGCGGCACCCAAGCTCACGGGCTATCGCATCGAATGGCAGGGCGCGCGGCGCGGCGACGCGACCGAGCGCTACGTGCTCTACGTGAAGGAAGAAACGGCGTGAAATTCGTCGACGAAGCGACGATCGAGGCGATCGCGGGCGACGGCGGCAACGGCGCCGCCACGTTCCGCCGCGAGAAGTACGTGCCGCGCGGGGGCCCGGACGGCGGCGACGGCGGCCGCGGCGGCAGCATCTACGCGACGGCCGACCGCAACATCAACACGCTCGTCGACTATCGGTATGCACGGATCTTCCGTGCCAAGCGCGGCGAGAACGGACACGGTGCCGACCGCTACGGCCGCGGCGCCGACGACATCGTGCTGCGCATGCCGGTCGGCACCGTGATCACCGACGCCGCGACCGGCGAACGCATCGCCGATCTCGATCACGACGGCGCGCGCGCACTCGTCGCCAAGGGCGGCCGCGGGGGACTCGGCAACCTGCACTTCAAGTCGAGCACCAATCGCGCGCCGCGACAATCGACGCCCGGCGAGAAGGGCGAGACGCGCATCCTGCATCTCGAGCTCAAGGTGCTCGCCGACGTGGGCCTGCTCGGGCTGCCGAATGCGGGCAAGTCGACGCTGATCCGCGCAATTTCTGCCGCGCGGCCCAAAGTCGCCGACTATCCGTTCACGACCCTCGCACCACAGCTTGGCGTCGTGCGCACGTCGGAAGCGAAGAGCTTCGTCGTCGCCGACATTCCCGGCTTGATCGAAGGTGCGGCGGAAGGCGCGGGCCTCGGCCATCAGTTCCTGCGGCACCTGCAGCGCACGCGCCTTCTGCTGCACGTCGTCGACCTCGCGCCGCACGACCCCGACGCCGATCCCGTGCACGACGCGCGCGCCATCGCCAAGGAGTTGCACGACTACGATTCCCAACTTGCCGCGAAACCGCGCTGGCTCGTGCTGAACAAGCTCGACCTCATTGCCGAAGACGAGCGCGTGGCGCGGTGCGAGGCGTTCGTGCGCGCCCTGCAGTGGGACGGGCCGATGTTCGCGATCTCCGCGATCGACGGCGGCGGCTGCCGGGCGCTCACGTACGCCGTCCAGGACTGGCTCGACGAGCATCCGGCGCCGACACCGGAACCTTCGCCGAACCAAGCGCCGGAGGTGGTCACGCCCGCGCCCGTGCGCGAGCGTCAGCGCGAAGCGCCGGACGAATCGTGACCTCCCCTGTTGCGGCCTCGCGGCTCGTCGTGAAGGTCGGCTCGAGCCTCGTCACCAACGAGGGGCGCGGCATCGATCAGGAAGCGGTCGCGCGCTGGGCGAGCGAAATCGCGACGCTCACGCAGGCGGGCAAGTCGATCGTCCTCGTGTCGTCGGGGGCGATCGCCGAAGGCATGCAACGGCTCGGCTGGGCTGCGCGTCCGCGCGCGATCCACGCGTTGCAGGCCGCGGCCGCCGTCGGCCAGATGGGCCTCGTCGAAGCGTACGAGCGCGCGTTCGCGCGCTTTCGCCTGCAGACCGCGCAGGTGCTGCTGACGCACGAGGACCTCGCCGATCGCCGCCGCTATTTGAATGCCCGCACGACGTTGACGACGCTGCTCGGCTTGCGCGTCATTCCCGTGATCAACGAGAACGACACGGTGACCACCGACGAGATCCGCTTCGGCGACAACGATACGCTCGGCGCGCTCGTCACCAACCTCGTCGAAGCCGACGTGCTCGTGCTCCTCACCGATCAGCCCGGCTTGTTCACGGCGGATCCACGTCGCCATCCCGAGGCGACGCTCGTCACGCGGGCACGCGCCGGCGATCCGGCGCTCGAGGCGATGGCGGGCGGGGCCGGCAGCGCGATCGGGCGCGGCGGCATGCTGACCAAAGTTCTCGCCGCGAAGCGCGCGGCGCGCTCGGGCGCGTCGACCGTCATTGCGAGCGGCCGCGAGCCGAACGTGCTGACGCGCCTCGCACAGGGCGAAGCGATCGGCACGCTGCTCGAAGCGGAGCGCTCGTCGCTCGCTGCGCGAAAGCAATGGCTCGCCGATCACGTGCGCCTGGCGGGCCGCGTCATCCTCGACGACGGCGCGGTGCACGCGCTCGTGCGCGACGGCAAGAGCCTGCTGCCGATCGGCGTCGTCGAAGTCGTCGGCGCGTTCGGTCGCGGCGAAGTCGTCGGCTGCTTCGCGCCGGACGGACGCGAAGTCGCGCGCGGGCTCGTCAACTACGGATCGCAGGAGGCGGCGCGCATCGCGCGGCGCCCGTCGTCGGAAATCGAGAGCGTGCTCGGCTACGTCGACGAGCCGGAGCTCATCCACCGGGACAACTTGGTTTTGCTCATGTAGCGAGCAAAAGCCGAGTTGAGGGGCTCGCTCACGTACGCGCATGCGGCACGTCGAGCGAGCGATGCGACCGACGAACGCGCGAGTCGCGTGTTGCTCCTACCCCTGGGCTACCTGCCCTTCACGCAGTTCGTCCCCAGGTTCTGCCGGATGACCGCGAGATCGCGGTCGTCGGTGAGTCCGTCGTACGCGCCGTCGATCGCGAAGTCGTACCAGCTCGACTTGCCGCCCGACAGCGCGCGGAAGTAGGACCAGTTCGCGAGATCCTCCCCGTCGACCCGCTTGTCGAGGTTGCCGTCACCGGGGCACGGCACCTCCGACGCGAAGATCGTCGCGAGCTTCGCCGACAGGTCGTCGAAGTTCTTCTTCTGCGTCGACTTCGGATAGCCTGGCGTGCTGCAGTTGGCGACCTGCTTCTGCAGCACCTTGAACGCGAGCGCGAACAGCGTCATCGCGCGAAGCGGCTTTACGATAGGCGCGACACGAAGCATGTTCCCTCCCGGTCGTCCCGCAGCGCGCGCCTGAGCCCGCGACTGCCTGCTACTGCCCGGTCACGAACGGCGGCTCCCAGGGATTCGCCCGTGTCGAACAGAACCGCGGCCACGCGACGACATGGAACCCTCCGTGCGCGTGGACGACGTTGGTGGGCTGCGAGGGGTGCGACAGTGCGCGCGCGCCGCAAAAGTCGACGTACGTTCAGCGGGACGTCGCCGGGTTCGCGTATGACGCAGGCATCTCCGGATGCGCCCATCCGTACAGGCGCTCGCGCCGCGTCTGCGGCCGCGTGTGCAGGAACCGCTCGAGTTCCATCAGCGCGCGCCGATACACCTCGCGCTTGAAGTCGATCACGGTTTCGAGCGGGATCCAGTAGTCGTGCCACCGCCACGCGTCGAACTCGGGATGATCGGTGGCGCGCAAACTCACGTCGGTATCGCGGCCGACGAGGCGCAACAGGTACCAGATCTGCTTCTGGCCGCGGTAGCTGCCTCGCCACTCGCGCTTGATCCAGTGTTGCGGAACTTCGTAACGCAGCCAGTCGCGCGTACGGCCGAGAATCCGGACGTGTTGCGGCATGAGGCCCACTTCCTCGCGCAGTTCCCGGAACATCGCCTGCTCGGGCGCTTCACCGGGATTGATGCCGCCTTGCGGAAACTGCCAGGAGTGCTCGCGGATCCTCTTGCCCCAGAAAACCAGGTTCCTGCCGTTGACGATGACGATGGCGACGTTCGGGCGGTAGCCGTCACGGTCCAGCATCTTCGGTCACCCTGATGCAATGGATTGGGTTCATTGTTGCACAGGACGACGGTTGTTGCCTAGCAGCGACACGTGCGCGAGCGAGTACACGCTCAAGTCCGCGTCGTCGTAGATCGGCGCGCCGAATGCCGCGGTGATCATGGGCAGGCACGTACGCAGGTCGGGCCACGGCTCCTGGGGCGGATAGTGATGCACGACGAGGTAATCGGCGTCGCCGACATCGCCGCGCAGCAGCGCCGACAAATGCACCATCTCGCGCAACTGCATGCCGCGCACCGACTCCGGATATTCGCCCCAGTTGGACACGCCGCACGTCGGTGTGAAGAGCGCCATCAGCACGCGCTGCCGATGCACCTGCTGGTAGCGCGCTAGCGGATTGAACTGCGACTCGAGCCGGTACGGCAATTCGACGAGGGTGAGGCTGCCCGGCGGCTCGCTTCGCAACTGCTCGTAGAACTTCGGGATCGGGATGTCGCCCACGAGTTCGACATACGGGTTGTGCGCCGGATCGTAGTCGTACTGGTAGAGCATGTGCGCCCAGAACTGGTTGGGGTATTGCCATTCGCGCGGAATCGGCCCGGTGAAGAGCAGTGCCGCGACGAAGCCCGCGGCCGCGAGTGGGCGCAGCGGTAACGACGCGACGGCGACGAGCGCCGCGAACACGCCTTCCGCCGCGAACAGCAGCGCGAACGGCAGCGCGGGAATCGCATAGCGCGCGAGCACGAGCGGACGCGAGATCCAGGTGACGCCGCTCGCGGCGACGACCGCGATGCCGACGACGACGATCGTGGCGACATACACGGCAAGATCCGCGTCACGTGCGCGCAGCCGCACGAACCCGTACGCCGCGCTCCCCCAGAATGCAATGCCGATCGCCGGATGTCCGGTGCCCGCGAGCATCAGCAGCGTGCGCCACAGGCTTTCGACCGTGACGTGGTCCTGGGAAGCCTTGAGCGTGAACGCGTCCCAGTCGATGACGAGCGGCGGCAGCAGCACGGCCGCGAGCGGCAGCGCCGTGGCGATGCCGAGCCCCACGAGACGCCGCACCGACGCGAGCGCGTCACCGCGTTCGCCGCCGGAGCGTAGCGATGCCAGCGTGCGTACGCCGTAGTAGACGAACGGCAGCAGCGCGAACGTCAGCGACACGACGTGCAGCCAGCCGGCGGCGAACGTCGCAACGACGTACGCAACGGCGTCGCGGCGCCGGCGTACGCGCCACCACGCACGGAATGCGACGATCGCGACGAACGTGAGGGTGCTCGTGAGCGCGTACGGTCGCGCGAGTTTCGCGTGATAGACGAGGAGCGGCGACACGGCCAGAAGTGCCAGCCAGATCGCGCGTACCGGCAGCGGCGACCATGAGGCGATCAGGCGCGGACCGACGAGCAGCAGCGCGATCGCCGCGACGAGCGACGGCGCGTGCATGCCCCACTCGGTCAGGCCGGCATGCCGCTCCAGCCACTGGTAGTACAGCGTGAGCGGAATGCTGTAGTCGGCAGCGCCGAGGTGCGTCAGGATGTCGAGCGGCGCGGCGGAGAGCAGCTTGTGAATCGCGTGCCACTCGTCCTCGAGCAGGATCTGGATGTCGATCTGCCAGGCGCGCAGTGCCACGCCGGTGATGAACGCGACCACGAGCAGCAGGTTCCAGCCGCTCGCCGGTGGCGAAGCATTCGACGCACGCGCCAAGGCCGCTCGGCTTCGCGACGTCGCGTCGTTCACGCCGCCAATGCCTCGCGGCCTCCGGGACGCAGACGCCAGCGCGCCGCGTCGGAGAAGATCGCCGGGCGCGCGATGCCCATCCGCCATAGCCGGTACTGTGCCGCCACGCGCAGCACGCCGAGGCCGTACACCACCGAGCGCCGGAAGTCGATCTGGCTCGCCTCGTCGAAATAGCGCGTGGGACACGAGATCTCGCCGATGCGCATCCGAAACGCGTGCGCCTGCACGAGCATCTCGTTGTCGAACACGAAGTCGTGCGAGTTCGCGAGCAGCGGCAGCGTCGCGAGCACGCGCCGCGAGAATGCGCGATAACCGGTATGGAATTCGGAGAGCTTGGTGCCGATCGCGAGATTCTCGATCGCGGTCAGGGCGCGGTTCGCGACGTACTTGTAACGCGGCATGCCGCCGCGCAACGCAGTGTTGCCGAGGATGCGCGAGCCGATCACGACGTCGTACACGCCCGACGCGATCATGCCCGCCATCGCCGTGATGAGCCGCGGCTCGTACTGGTAATCGGGATGCAGCATGACGACGATGTCGGCGCCCACGTCGAGCGCAGCGGCGTAGCACGTCTTCTGGTTGGCGCCGTAGCCCAGGTTGCGCGGATGCTGCCGCGTTGCAATGCCCAGTTGGCGCGCGATCGCAAGCGTCTCGTCGTCGCTCGCGTCGTCGACGAGCAGCGTGTCGTCGACGACGTCGTGCGGGATCGCTTCGTAACACTGCGCGAGCGTTTTCGCCGCGCGATAGGCCGGCATCACGACCGCGATTCTCTGCCCATGCAGCATGCGTCTTCGCTTGCCGTCGGAACGGCCGCGATGATACGCGAGCGTGGCGCGCGGGCCGCCGCTAGCGGAACACCCACCAGCGATAGACGAGGTAGTTCGCGCCCGTCAGCACGATCGTCGTCGCCACTTGCGCAGGCCACACGCCGACGCCGGCCTGGGTCAGCGCAGCCAGCAACGCGGAGTTCGCGGCGAGTTGCGCGGCGATCGCGACGACGAAGCGCATTCCGGCGACGTTGACGCCCTGCGTGGGCGCGAAGATGTGCGCATACGAGAACGCGAACCGGGTCAGCGCGCCGCCGAGGAAGCCGACCGCGCTCGCGGGCACGGGCTCGAGCCCGGCGCCGATCAGCGCGTACATCAGCGCGTAGTGCACGGCGACGGCCGCGAAGCCCGTCGCGACGTGCAGCGTGAACGTGTGCAGCCAGTGCGCGAGCCCGCCGCCGCTCGGCCGTCGCATCGCGACGCGGAGCGCGCGCGTCATCGCGCTGCGCGGCGAAGAGCGTTCCGGCGCGATCAAGGGATGAAGCGCCTGGTCATCCCCCTGATGATACGACGCGGTTCCGGACAGGCACGAGCGTAAAAAGGCGGGAGGAGCCGAAGCTCCTCCCGCCTCGTTTCGAAACGACGCGGTGGGTCAGTAGCGATCCCAGCGACCGCGTTCCTGACGCCAGCGGCCGCGATCCTCGTGCCAGCGCGGCGCAACCCAGCGGCGTCCGTGGCGCGCGCGTTCGCGATGGCCGCGCACCCACACGTAGCGGTGCCCGTTGAAGTTCCAATAGCCGGGCACCCAGACATAGCCGGACGGCACCATCGGCACCACTTCGTGGCGAATCGGCGGCGGCCCGAAGCGAACGGTAATGTCGGCCAGTGCCGGCGCAGGCGCCATGGCAACCATCGCGCCCATCGCGAACCCCATCGCGAGCAAAGTGCGTTTCAGGTTCATCGAGTCAACCTCCTACGACATGGCCGCCCAGCATCGCACGCAAAGGCGTTGCGACACGATCGGCCGCATCCTCGCGACCCTGTAGGATGGCGCCCGTCGCAAGCGTAGGATTCAGGGAGACCTTTGAAGGAGAGCATCATGCGCGCCGTCTTCACGACCCTTCTGTTCGTTGCCCTCGCCGGCTGTGCGACGCTTGCCGAGCGCGCCGCAGCCGTGCAGCGCGACGTCGACGAGATGATCCAGGTGTATGGACCGGGCTGCGAGCGGCTCGGCTACCGCTCCGACACCGATCCGTGGCGCGCCTGCGTGCTGCGGCTCGCGCATCGCGACGACCTGCAGCGGCGCGCCCTGACCACGACCAACTGCATCGGCCACCGCGGCTTCTTCTCCTGCAGCACGTTCTGATGGAACTGTCGCCCGCCCTACGCCGCATTCGCGACTTCTACTTCAAGGAAGCGCTCGCGGCGTCCCGCGAAGTCAACTACGTGCATCGTGCCGGCCTCGTGTCGCCCGATGCGTTGTTTTCTCTGGAGCGCCTGCGCGCGCACCTCAACCATCCGCTGCTCGACGTCAACTACCTGAACCTGTTCCAGCAGGGCAAGACGGTCGACCTCGACGAGGCGCGGCTCTACAAGGTGGTGCAGCGGCGCAAGATCGAGTTCGTCGACCGGCGCGTGCTCGAGCGTCATCTGGCCGAAGGCGCGGCGTGCGTGCTCGAGGGCCTCGACATCCTCGAGCCCGACATCAACGCGCTCGCCGCGGCGCTCGATCGCGCGCAGGCTGCCACGTTCTGCAACGCGACTGCGTTCTTCTCCCAGCAGGGCAACGAGGCGTACCGCGGCCACGTCGACACCGACGACGTGCTCGTCGTGCATGTTGCCGGCGAGAAGCGCTGGCGCCTCCATCGCCGGCAGAAGCCGCGGCGCGTGCGCCTGTCCGAGATGACCGAGAGCGAAATGGGCGCAGTCGACACGGAACTCGTGATGCGCCCGGGCGACGTGATGTTCCTGCGCAGCTACACGCCGCATCGCGTCGAGACGCTGTCGCCGTGCTCGCTGCACGTGTCGTTCGACCTCTGCGATCGCCAGCCGAGCGTCGAGATGGCGCTGCAACTGCTGCTCGCGCATTACGACCGCGATTCGAGCACCCCGCTCGCGCCCACGCAGGCGACCCTCGACAAGCTCTTCGAGCATGCGCGCTCGGGCGGCTACGGGCAGGACCTCGCGGCCATGCTCGCGCGCGAAAAGGCGGGCCATGCGGAATTTCGCGCGCTCCTCGCGGCGAACAACGTGCGGCATCTCGATCGCTTCATCGGCGCTGCCGCGCGCGAAACGGTTAAGCAGTAGCTAATCTTCGCCGCCTACTGTCGCCTCCATGCATCCACGCATGGAGGTTTCGATGGTCAAGGCAGGCTTCATCGCGTTCGCGGCCGGTTCGCTGGTGTTCGGCGCCACCGCCGCGCACGCGCTCTCGCCGTCCGATCTTCTGAAGGGCTACGAGGCGTCGGCGCGCAGCGCGTCGACATCGTTCGGCGGCTTCTCGGCGCAGCGCGGGCGCGCGTTCTTCCAGACGACGCATGGCGGCGACTGGAGTTGCTCGTCGTGCCACACCCAAAACCCGGCGACGACCGGCAAGCACGCGAAAACGAACAAGACGATCGCACCCCTCGCGCCGGCGGCAAATCCCGACCGCTTCACGAGCGTTGCCGAAGCCGAGAAGTGGTTCAAGCGCAACTGCAACGACGTGCTCGGCCGCGAGTGTACGACGCAGGAAAAGGGCGACGTGCTCGCGTACCTGATGCAGGTCGCGCCGGGAGCGGCGAAATGAGCACGCTGCGTCGCCGTCTCGCGGCAGCCGCGTGCGTCGCGGGCCTCGTTGTCGCGGCGTCACCGGCGTTCGCCGACGGTTCGCGAGCGCCGGCCGATCCCGCATTCCTCTCCGAATGCGGCAGTTGCCACGTGCCCTACCCCGCGCGCCTGCTCTCCGCCGGTGCATGGCGCACGGTCATGAACAACCTCGATCGGCATTTTGGTACCGACGCGAGCATCGACGCGGCCACTGCCCGAAGCATCACGGTCTACCTCGAAGCGAATGCGGGGACGGGCGGGAAGGTGTCGACCGATCCGCGCCTCGTTCGCGTCACCGAATCGCCGCGCTTCGTGCACAAGCACCGCGAAATCGCGGCTGCCACCTGGCAAAGCCCGAAGGTGCAAGGCGCGGCGAACTGCGGCGCGTGCCACGCGGGCGCGCAGGACGGACGCTTCGGCGACCACGACGTGCGCATTCCCCGCTGACCGTTACGACATCCTTTGGAGAATCATCATGGCAAGAATGCGTGTTTTCGTATGGGACGTTCCCGTACGCCTGTTTCATTGGCTGCTCGCCGCGTCGTTCACGGGCGCGTTCCTGACCGCCGAGTCCGAGCGCTACCGCGACGTTCACGTCGCCCTCGGCTACACGGTGCTCGGCCTCGTCGCGTTCCGGCTCCTGTGGGCGTTCGTCGGCACGCGCTACGCGCGGTTGTCGTCGTTCGCGTTCGGCCCGCGCGCCGTGGTCGACTACCTCGAATCGATCGTGACCTTCCGCCCGCAGCACTACGTCGGGCACAATCCCGCCGGCAGCTGGGTGATCTACGCGCTAGTGGTGCTCGCGCTCGTCACCGGCGCCGCGGGCTATGCCACCTACAACGATATCGGCGGCCACTGGGTCGAGGACTTCCACGAAGGCGCGGCGAACGTCATGCTGACGCTCGTGTTCGTGCACATCGCGGGCGTCGTGGTGTCGAGCCTCGTCCATCGCGAAAATCTCGTGAAGGCGATGGTGACCGGCTACAAGTGGGTCACGCGCAGCGGCCACGCGAGCGGGCCTGCCGACTAATGGCGGCGCCGGCGTCGAACGTTCGCTGAATGCGCATCCTCGTCGTCGAAGACGATCCCCTGCTCGGAGACGGGCTGCAGGCGGGCCTGCGCCAGCGCGGCTTCGACGTCGACTGGCTGAAGGACGGCGTCGCCGCGGAACTCGCGATCCGCGGCGAGCCGTACAAGGCGGTGGTGCTCGACCTCGGGCTGCCGCGGCTCGGCGGCCTCGACCTGCTGCGCCGCGAGCGCGCGAAGGGCTCGTCGATCCCGATCCTCGTGCTGACCGCACGCGATGCGATCGGCGATCGGGTGAAGGGCTTCGATACCGGCGCCGACGATTACGTGGTGAAGCCGGTGGATCTCGACGAGCTCGCGGCGCGGCTGCGCGCGCTGATCCGCCGCTCGCAGGGCGAGGCGGCGCCCGTGCTCACGATCGGCGCGCTGCGGCTCGATCCCGCGGCGCGCATCGTCACGTTCCAGGGCGAGCCGGTCGAGCTGCAGGCGAAGGAGTTCAACCTGCTGCACGAGTTCATGGCCAACGCCGGGCGCGTGCTGACGCGAGGCGAAATCGAGAATCGCCTCTATGCGTATGGCGACGAGATCGAGAGCAACGCCGTCGAAGTCCACGTGCATCACCTGCGCCGCAAGTTGGCACCCGCGCTGATCCGCACCGTACGCGGCGTCGGCTACGTGATGCCCCGCACCGGTGAATAGCACGGCGCCCTCGATGCGGCGGCAGCTCCTCGTGCTGCTGCTCGCGTCGGTCGCCGTGATCTGGATCGGCGTCGCCATCGCGAGCTATATCGACGCGCGCCACGAGATCGACGAGCTGCTCGACGCGCACCTCGCGCAGGCGTCGTCGCTGCTGATCGCGCAGGCCGGGCACGACCTCGAGGAGATCGACGAGCACGTCTCAGGCAATCCCCGCGTCACGCGGCGCGTCGCGTTCCAGTTCTGGGAGGCCGGCACGCGCCTGCGGCTGCGCTCGGCGAATGCGCCGCCCGCGCGGATGTCGGACAGCGATCGCGGCTTCAGCGACGTGCGCATCGACGGCCAGCGCTGGCGCGTGTACAGCGACTGGGACCGCAAGCATCGCTACGTGGTGCAGGTGGGCGAGCGGCTCGGCGCGCGCGACGAGATCGTCACGGCGATGGCGCGCAATCTCCTCGTGCCGCTCGTCGTCGCGCTGCCGCTGCTCGCGCTCCTCGTGTGGCTGTCGATCGAGCGCGTGCTGCGGCCGCTGCGCATCCTCAACCGCGAGGTGGCCGAGCGCGCACCCGATCGCCTGGTGCCGCTCGCGGTGGGCCGCGCACCGATCGAAGTCGCGCCGCTCGTGCAGAACCTCAACACGCTGTTCGAGCGCGTCCACACGTCGATCGAGAACGAACGCCGCTTCACCGCCGATGCCGCGCACGAATTGCGCACGCCGCTCGCCGCATTGCGCGCGCAGGCACAGGTCGCGCGCGGCGCCGCCGACGGCCGCGAGCGTGCGCATGCGCTCGACAACGTGATCGCTGGCTGCGACCGTGCGGCGCACCTCGTCGACCAGTTGCTGACGCTCGCACGCCTCGATCCCGAGCATTCGCACGCGGCGCTCGCCGACGTGGCGCTCGTGCCGCTCGTGCAGGCGGCGATCGCCGACGCGGCACCCGCGGCGCTCGCGCGCAACATCGACCTCGAGCTTCGCGCGGAGCCCGCATCGGTGCGCGGCGACACGCGGCTGCTCGGCATCCTGCTGCGCAACCTGCTCGACAACGCGGTGTGCTACAGCCCGGCGAACGCGAACGTGCAGATTGGCGTCGACCGCACGCACGATGGGGCGCGGATCACGATCTCCGACCACGGGCTCGGCGTGCCAGCGGACGCGCGGCAGCGACTCGGTGAGCGTTTCCAGCGCCTCGGCCTCGCCGACGTCCCGGGAACGGGGCTCGGCCTGTCGATCGTCAAGCGCATCGCCGAACTGCATGAGGCGCGCGTGACGTTCGGCGAGACGCCGGGCGGTGGACTCACGGTCGGCGTCGCATTCGCAAAGCGTTGATCGGGCCACGGGCCCGACGCCTGCGCCGCGCCACTCCGGCGCGCGGTGGCACAATGCCGGCATGGCGGCGCTCGACATCGACCTCGGGCTCGCGGACGTCGACGACGCGCCGCGCATCGCGTGCCTGGCGCGCGACCTGGTCGAAGCGGGTCTCGGCTGGGCGTATCGGCCGAATCGGATTCGCGCGCTGCTCGGCGAGCCCGAGACCGTGACGCTGGTGGCGCGCCTGCGCGGCAACGTCGCCGGCTTCGCGATCATGCGCTTCGGCGACGAACGCGCGCACCTGATCCTGCTCGCCGTCGATCCGCGCCATCAGCGGCGCGGACTCGCCCGGCAGATGCTCGACTGGCTGATCGCGTCGGCGCGCGTCGCCGGTATCGCGTCGATGCACGTCGAACTGCGCGAAAGCAACGTACCGGCGCTCGCGTTCTACCGGTCGATGCGCTTCTGCGAAACGTTTCGCGTGGGCGGCTACTACCGCGGACGCGAGACGGCGGTGCGCATGCTGCGCATGCTCCGCTGACGCGGCGCGCGCGATCCGCTGCACGCATTGCCGTGCCGAACCGGCGGCGAAGCCCCGGGGTCTGATCGACATGCAGCGCCTATCGAACGATGCCTACACGACGAGCGACTTGAGCCGCGCCGACGTCGACGCGATGACCGGGCCGGTCGTGCTCGAGTTCGGCACGTCGTGGTGCGGTGTCTGTCGCGCGACGCAGCCCGCGATTGCGTCGGCCTTTGCCGGCCACCGCGACGTCCAGCACTGGAAGATCGAGGATGGCCCCGGCCGCCGCCTCGGCCGCTCGTTTGGCGTGAAGCTCTGGCCCACGCTCGTCTTCCTGCGCGACGGCGTCGAAGTAACGCGCCTCGTGCGCCCACGCGACGCGGCCACGATCGCCGACGCGCTCGCCCGAATCGACCCGGCGTAGCCGACGCTCGCAAAAAAATTCGCGCCGGCTGTCGATCCCGCCCGCCGGCGTTCGACTTACAGTAGCGAACGCCGGCAGCAACGCCGTGCGCCGCTTTCCTCGGCAAGACATGGAGGCACGACGATGCGATTCATGGTGATGGTCAAGGCGACCCCGAACAGCGAAGCCGGCGCGATGCCGAGCCAGGAACTGATCACGCAGATGATGGCGTTCAACCAGCAACTGGTCGACGCCGGCATCATGCTCGCCGGCGATGGTCTGCAGCCGTCCGCGAAAGGCGTGCGCGTGAGATTCGCGAACGGCAAGCGTACCGTGATCGACGGGCCGTTTCCCGAAACCAAGGAGCTCGTCGCCGGTTACTGGATCTGGCAGTGCAGGTCGCGCGACGAGGCGGTCGAATGGGTGAAGCGCTGCCCGGACCCGATGCCCGGCGAGGAATCGGAGATCGAGATCCGGCCCCTGTTCGAGACCGAGGATTTCGGCGATGCCGTGACGCCGGAAGTTCGCGCGCAGGAAGAGCGAATGCGCGAGCAGGTCGCGCGCCGCAGCAAGGCGACGTGACGCGACCCGTGCACGGCAACGTCGTACGCACGGACCCAGATGCGATGAGCGCCGACGTGCAAGACAACATCGCCGAGCGCATCGACGCGCTGTACCGCTCCGATTCGCGGCGCATCTTCGCGACGCTGATCCGCCTCCTCGGCGACTTCGACATCGCGGAGGAGGCGTTGCACGACGCGTTTCGCAGCGCCCTCGAGCAGTGGCCGCGCGACGGCGTGCCGGCGAATCCGCGCGCCTGGCTCGTGTCGACGGGGCGCTTCAAGGCGATCGACGGCATCCGCCGGCGCGCCCGCTTTCGCCCGATCGACGACGTGGCGGACGCGGTCGAGGCGATCGTCGACGAAAGCGTGCGCTTCGCCGACGACGAGTCGATCGAGGACGACCGCCTGCGGCTCGTCTTCACCTGCTGCCACCCGGCGCTGTCGCCCGACGCGCAGGTGGCGCTCACGCTGCGCGAAGTGTGCGGCCTCACCACGGAGGCGATCGCGCAGGCGTTCCTGACGCCCGCCCCGACGCTTGCGCAACGCATCGTGCGCGCGAAGGCCAAGATTCGCGATGCGCGCATTCCCTACGTCGTGCCCGATGCGCACGAATTGCCGGCGCGCCTCGACAGCGTGCTGCGCGTTGTCTACCTGGTGTTCAACGAAGGCTACTCGGCCTCGTCCGGCGACGCGCTGACCCGCGTCGACCTGTCGGCCGAAGCGATTCGCCTCGGACGCCTGATCGTCGACATGCTGCCCGACGCGGAAGCGATCGGCTTGCTCGCGCTGATGCTGCTCCATGAGTCGCGGCGTGCCGCGCGCTCGTCGGCCGAGGGCGAGATCGTGCTGCTCGAGGCGCAGGACCGCGCGCAATGGAACGCGGCGTTGATCCGCGAAGGCAACGAGCTCCTGTCGCGCGCGCTCGCGTCGCGCCGCTTCGGCGCGTACACGCTGCAGGCGGCCATCGCCGCCGCCCATGCGAACGCGCCGGCGAGCGAGCACACGAACTGGGCGCAGATCGTCGCGCTCTACGATGTGCTGCTGCGCATCGAGCCTTCGCCGATCGTCGCGCTCAACCGCGCGGTGGCCGTCGCCATGCGCGACGGCCCGCAGGCGGGGCTCGCCGAGATCGACGCGATCGAGGGCCGCGGCGAGCTCGCCGGCTATCACCTGCTGCACGCCGCGCGCGCCGACCTCTGCCGGCGCGCCGGCGACGCGCACGCGGCGAAGCAGGCGTACGAACGCGCGCTCGCGCTCGCGAAACAGCAACCGGAGCGGCGCTTCCTGATGCGCCGGCTCGCCGAGCTGACGCCAAAGGGAGGGCCAGACGCTGCCTTTCGCCACGATCGCCGGTCCTCGTCGGCGGCGACGCCGAAAAGCAGGGTCTGACCCTCGACTCGTGTCGATTTCACCTGCGCCCGTTCGACGAGAGATACAGGGGCTTCCAAGGTCGAAATCGCGAGATCCGAACGACCCGAACGAAAGGAGCGACGCATGCAATACCTGCTTTTATGCTGTTTCGAGGAAGCGCGCTGGGAGGCGCTCTCCGCGACCGAGCGCGATCGCGTGATGCACGACTACTCCGCGCTGATCGAATCGCTCGGCAAGAGCGGCCACTACGTCGGCGGCGCAAAGCTCGCGTCGACGCGCGCGGCGACGACGCTGCGCGAGCGCGCGGGCACGCCCGTCGTCACCGACGGCCCGTACGCGGAGACGAAGGAGCAGCTCGGCGGCTACCATCTGATCGAATGCCGCGACCTCGACGAGGCGCTCGCGATCGCGCAACGCATTCCGACACTGCCGGTCGGCGGCACGGTCGAAGTGCGTCCGATCGAATATCGCGCTTGACGGAGGCGGCAATGGAATTCCTGTGCCTGATCTGCACGGAACGCGCGTACGAAGAACTGCAGCCGCACGAAGCCGCGCGGCAGCTGGACGAATACGTCGCATTCATGAACGACATCCGGGAAAGCGGGCACTACGTGGGCTGCAACCGCCTGCTGCCCGCGGCGAACGCGGTCACGCTGCGCGTGCGCGAAGGCAAGCTGTCGACGACCGACGGCCCGTTCGCCGAAACGAAGGAGCAGCTCGGAGGCTATTTCGTACTCGAGGCGCGCGATCTCAACGAAGCGATTCGCATCGCGGCGAAGATTCCGGGCGCGCGCCACGGGTGCGTCGAAGTGCGCCCGATCGCCGAGCGCCTGCTCGATCCCGACGCGCTGCATGTCACCGAAGTGCCAACCCATACGGAGATGCGATGAACATCGAGCCTTACCTGTTCTTCAACGGACGCTGCGAGGAAGCGATCGAGTTCTACAAGCGCGCGCTGCAAGCCGAAGTCGTGATGCTGATGCGCTTCACGGACAGTCCGGAGCCGACGCAGATGCCGCTGCCGCCGGGCTCGGAAAACAAGGTCATGCACGCGACGGTGCGCATCGGCGACACGAACGTGCTGATGTCAGACGGCGAGTGCAAGGGCGGCGCGCAGTTCGACGGCTTCGCGCTCGTGGTCAACGCGCGCGACGGCGCCGAGGCCGGGCAGCGCTTCAGTGCGCTCGCCGACGGCGGCCAGGTGACGATGCCGCTCGGCAAGACGTTCTTTGCGTCGAGCTTCGGCATGCTGCGCGATCGCTTCGGCGTGCACTGGATGGTGATCGCCGCCGCCTGATCCGCCACTCATCTTCCCGACGGCGCAGGTGCGGGCGGCACCTGCCCGCCGGGCGGCGTGTCGGGCGTCTTGCCGCTTCGATGCTCGGATGGACCGCCATGGCGGCTCAAGTTGCGCGCCGAGTTGATCAGCGCAACGTGCGTGAGCGCCTGAGGCGTGTTGCCGAGCGCGCGCTGGTGCTTCAAGTCGTATTCCTCCGACAGCATGCCGACGTCGTTGCGAAGCGTCAGCAGCCGCTCGAACAGCGCCTCCGCCTTCGCCTGCCTTCCGGTGAGCGCGAAGTTGTCGGCGAGCCAGAACGAGCACGGCAGGAAGTACCCCTCGCCCGGGGGCAGGCCATCGACGCTGTCCTCGGTGCGATAGCGCAGCACGAGACCGTCCACGACGAGGTCGCGCTCGATCGCGTCGATCGTCGCGAGCACGCGCGGATCGTCGGGCGGCAGGAAGCCGACGATCGGGATCAAGAGCAGGCTCGCGTCGAGGTCCTTCGAGTCGTAGCGCTGCACGAACACGCCGCGCTCCTGATCGACGCCGCGCTCGAGGACCTGCGCGCGGATCGCCTCGCGCACCGCGCGCCAGCGCTCGACCGGTCCGTCGAGGCCGTAATTCTCGACGCCCTTCACCGCGCGGTCCATCGCCACCCACGCCATCACCTTCGAATGCGTGAATTGCTGCGGCTCGCCGCGCATCTCCCAGATGCCGCTGTCCGGCCGCTGCCAGTTCGACGCGAGGAAGTTCACGAGCGTGCGCTCGAACTTCCACGCCTCGGCGTCGATGTCGAGGCCGGCGTCGCGCGCCACGTGCAGCGCATCCATCAGTTCGCCGTAGATGTCGATCTGCGATTGCATCGCCGCCGCGTTGCCGATGCGCACCGGCGCCGACTTCTCGTAGCCCGGCAGCCACGGCAGCGTCAGTTCCGTCAGTTGCCGCTCGCCGGTGATGCCGTAGAGGATCTGCAGTTCCGCGGGATGGCCCGCGGCGGCGCGCAGCAGCCAGGTGCGCCACGCGCGCGCCTCGTCGTGGTAACCGGCGAGCAGGAACGCGTACAGCGTGAACGTGGCGTCGCGCACCCAGCAGTAGCGATAGTCCCAGTTGCGCACGCCGCCGATTTCCTCCGGCAGCGACGTCGTCGCCGCCGCGACCATGCCGCCGGTCGGCGCATACGTCAGCGCCTTCAGCATCACCAGCGACGAGCGCACGTCGTCGGCCCAGCGACCGTCGTACGCGCAATGGTCGACCCACGCCTGCCAGTAGCGCTCGGCCGCGCCGAGCGCGGCCTCCGGATCGATCGGCAGCGGGTGCGTTTCGTGCGATGGAAACCACGTCATCACGAACGGCACGCGCTGCCCTTCGCTGACCGTGAAATCGGCCATCGTCCGGAAATCGCGCCCCTCGATGGTGACGGGCGTGCGCAGTTCGAGCGAATCGGGACCCGAGGTCGCGAGCAATGCACCGTCGAGGCGACGCACCCACGGCGTGATCGCGCCGTAGCCGAAGCGCATCACCAGTTCCATGCGAAGCGCCATGTGGCCGCGCGTGCATGCGACGATGCGGACGAGGTCGGCGCGCCCATCCCATACCGGCATGAAGTCGATGATGCGGATCGCGCCTTCCGTCGTCTCGAAGTCGGTTTCGAGGATCAACGTGCCCTTGCGGTAGGCGCGACGCACGGCCGCGACGTCGTGCGCGGGGCCGATCTGCCAGTGCCCGTTGCCCTGGTCGCCGAGGAGCGCCGCGAAGCAGGCGTTCGAGTCGAAGTGCGGCACGCACATCCAGTCGATCGACCCATCCTTGCCGACGAGTGCCGCGGTGCGGGTGTTGCCGATCAGTGCGTAGTCTTCGATTCGCAGGGGCATTGCATCTTCCGTCGCAATCGCGGTCAGAGGATTGTGCCATCGCCCGCCTTCTCGGCTCGCGTCATCGCCGACGGGCGGATACGATGCGTTGACCCGCGAAAGGAGCCTCATGGTTCACGTCCTGCTGCCCGTCGACGGTTCGGTATCGTCGACGCATGCCGTTCGCATGGTGATCGCGCTGTACCTGCGGCTCGCGCCCGTCGGCGTGACGCTGCTGCACGTCCGCGTCGAGGACGACGTGCCCGACGCGCGCGTGGACGCGAATGCGGCAACGCGCTTTGCATCGCCCGACGATGCGCTCGCCGAGGCGAAGGCCCTGCTTGCGCAAGCGGGCGTGCCCTACGACGTCGAGGAGCGCGCGGGCTACGTCGGCTCGACGATCGTCGAATGCGCGAAGGCGGTCAACTGCGACGTCATCGTGATGGGCACGCGCGGCATGGGATCCACCGGCGAATTGCTGGGTTCGGTCGCGCGCCAGGTCGTGAGCCTCGCCGAGGTGCCCGTCACGCTCGTGAAATAGCCACCCGTCGATCGTTGCAACGGTCGGCTTGACCGCGTCGCGGCGCGCGGCCCAGAATGCCAGCGCCTGCGCCACCGCAACAAGTTCCCATCAGGGGCACGGCGCGAGACGAAGGAGGAGACAGATGCGAAACGCAATCGCAGGTGCCGTTGCACTCGCGTGCGCGGCGGTGCTCGCCGCGCCCGCGCACGCCGAGCAGATCACGTTCATGACCGGGCCGCAGGGTGGGTCGTGGATCCCGCTGGGCGGCGCGTTGAAGAACCTGTGGGAGAAGGCGGTCCCGGGCCTGTCGATCCAGGAGACGCCGGGCGCGGGCATCGCGAACGTGCGCGGCGTCGAGGAGAACAAGGCGCAGGTGGGCTTCGCCAATTCGGCGACGACCGTCGACGGGATCGAAGGGCGCGCGCCATATCCCGCCAAGACCACGCACGTGTGCCAGGTCGCGAACCTCTACCCGCAATACTTCCAGGTCGTCGCGCTGAAGGACGCGAACGTGAAGTCGTTTGCCGATCTCAAGGGCAAGTCGCTCGTGACACAGCCCAAGGGCAACACCGGTGAAATCCTCACCGGGCTCGTGCTGAAGCTGAACGGCATGAGCTACGCGTCGCTGTCGAAGACCAACTACCAGGCGGCGTACACCGACGCGGTGGGCATGATGAAGGACGGCCATGCGCAGGTGTTCACGCTCGGCACCACGTCGCCGGCGTCGGCGGTGATGGATCTCGCGAGCGCGCGCGACATCGATCTCGTGCCCGTCGACGACAAGACGATGACCGACCTGCACAAGATGAATCCCGGCTACGTGAAGATGCACATCAAGGCCGGCACGTATCCGAAGCAGGACAGGGACGTCGCGGCGATCGGCTACTCGACGCACATCGTCGCGCGCTGCGACCTGCCGGAGAAAACCGTCTACGAAATGACGAAGGCGATGGCGACCCACATCGACGACATGGCCGCGGTCGTCAAGCCCATCCACGGGCTGACTGCGAAGGACATGGCCGTCGACATCGGCGTGCCGTTCCACAAGGGCGCGCTCAAGTACTACAAGGAAGTCGGCGCGCTGTAGCGAACGACGCACTCGGGGTGGCGATGCGCCGCCTCGTGTGCCACCGCCCGCCTCCATGCCGAAAGCTTCATCCGCGGACGTAGCCCGGGCGCCCGTGGCCGTCGTCACCGACGAGATGCCGGCCACCGCGCCGGCGAGTCGGGTGTTGCGCATCGTCGTCAACCTCGTCGCGGTGGCGATGTCGCTGTACCACATGTACGTCGCCGCATTCGGTCCGCCCGAAGCGATCATCTTCCGCGGCACGCATCTGCTGTTCGCACTGACGCTCGTCTTCCTGCTGTACCCGACGCGGCCCGGCCACCCGGCGTGGCGGCTGCTCGACGCGCTGCTCCTCGCCGCGGGCTTCGGCTTCGTGCTCCACATCTTTCTCAACTACGACTATTTCATCAATCGCATCATCTACATCGACGACCTGACCGTCGCCGACCGCGCGTACGCCGTGATCGCGATCGTCGTCGTGCTCGAGGCGACGCGCCGCGTGATCGGGCTGGCGCTGCCGCTCACCGCCATCGCGTTCCTCGCGTACGCGCTCGCGTTCACGCACGTAAGCCTGCCGATGCTGCTCGAGCAGCTCTATCTTTCGACCGAAGGCATCTTCGGTTCGACACTCGGCGTATCGGCGAGCTACGTGATGCTGTTCGTGCTGTTCGGCGCGTTCATGGAGAAGAGCGGCACCGGGCAGCTGTTCATGGATTTCGCCCTGTCGATCACGGGCCACCAGGCAGGCGGCCCGGGCAAGGTCTCGGTGATCTCGTCGAGCCTGTTCGGTACGGTGTCGGGCAGCGCCGTCGCCAACGTGATGGTCGACGGGCCGATCACGATTCCGCTGATGAAGCGCACGGGTTTCCGGCCGCCGTTCGCCGCGGCGGTCGAAGCGGTCGCGTCGACGGGTGGCCAATTGATGCCGCCGATCATGGGCGCGGCCGCGTTCGTGATGGCCGAGTTCCTCGCGGTGCCGTACGCGCAGGTGGCAATGTGGGCGATCATCCCGTCGCTCCTCTACTACATCGCAGTGTTCTGCGCCGTGCATTTCGAGGCGTTGAAGCACGGGCTACGCGGTGTGCCGCGCAGCGAGTTGCCGCGGCTGTCGCGCGTCCTGATCGAGCGCGGCAACCTGTTCGTCCCGATCTTCGTCGTGCTGTTCGGGCTGATGCTCGGCTACTCGGCGCCGCTGTGCGCGCTCGCCGGCGCGCTGTCGTGCATCCCGATGGCGCTGGTGCGCGGCGCGACGCGCAAGGGGATCGGCGTGCGCAACGTGTTCGAAGCGCTCGTCGACGGCGCGAAGAACACGCTGGCCGTCGCGATGGCCTGCGCATGCGCGGGCATCGTGATCGGCGTCGTCACGATCACGGGCCTGGGCATCGTGTTCACGCAGTTCGTCGTGTTGCTCGCGCACAACTCGCTGATCCTCGCACTCGCACTCACGGCGATCGCGGGCATCGTGCTAGGCATGGGCATGCCCACGACGCCGTCGTACATCGTGATGGTGTCGCTGCTCGTGCCGGCGATCATCAAGCTCGGCGCGACCACGCCCGCCGCGCACATGTTCGCGTTCTACTTCGCGATCCTGTCGGCGATCACGCCGCCCGTGGCGCTCGCGGTGTTCGCCGCCGCCGGCCTCGCCAAGACCGACCTGTGGCGGGCGGGATGGGAAGCGGTACGCGTCGCGGCCCCCGCGTACATCGTGCCGTTCATGTTCGTCTACGAGCCGTCGCTGCTGATGATCGGCGACTGGATGACGATCGCGACGTCGATCCTGTCGGCGATCCTCGGCGTCGTGTGCCTCGCCGGCGGCCTGATCGGGCACCTGCGCAATCCTTGCAAGCCGTGGGAGCGCGCGCTGCTGATCGTCGCCGCGCTGCTGCTGATCAAGCCCGGCTACATCAGCGATCTCGTCGGCCTCGCCGTCATCGGCGGCCTGTACCTGTTCAACACGGCGCGCGCTCGGGTAAGCGTCAAGGGGTAATGACGATCAGACTCTGATCGCCCTGCCATGCCGACTCCAACTCGGCGACGAGCTCCGCCTCCCGGCCTTCATATCGCGGCGAGAAGTGGAACGGCCGCACGGTCTTCGCGCCTGCCAGGCGCGCGATGTGTCCCGCCTGCCCGGCCGTCAGGTGGTTCTTGCGTGCGCCGTGCTCCGCGTCCTCGTCGAGGAACACGCACTCGATGAACAGCACGTCCGCCCCGGCGAAGAGCTCGGCGAGCGTGCGCACGTTCGCTTCCGTATGGCGCAGGTCGGTCGCGTAGCCGATCTTCTGTCCCTGGACGACATCGAGGATCAGGTGCCGCAGTTCGCCGACGCTTCGCGTCATCGCGTGGTCGCCGTCGCGATCGCGCCATGCGAGCGCGATGGGCGAGTCATCCGGCGCGCCGGACAGCACCGCGTGCTTGAGGTCGCGCAACCACGCACCGGTCGCCACGCCCAGCGCTTCGACGCGATCCTTCGCGACGTTCACGTGCGCCTTCTCCTCGATGGCATACGACAGGCACGGAATGTCGTGATCGACGAAGCGTGCACGGACGCGAAACGTCGCTTCGTCATGGACGACGTCGCTGTCGAGCGCGAACGACGTCGTCGATTCGCGTACGAAATTCGTGCGCGACGAGAAGCGGGCCGACTGCCCGCGTCCGTCGACGCCGATTTCGTGGACGTCGAGTACGAGCTCGTCGTAGCGGTACACGACGTTCCAGGTGTAGGCGCGCAGCTTGTGCTCGACGTGCGCGATGAAATCGGGCCCGCCGACGAGTGTCAGGTGCGGCTTGCGTCCGAGGATCACCGCGAGCAGGTGGTCGAAGCCCGCGAAGTGATCCATGTGCGCGTGGGTGACGAACACGTGCGACAGCCGCATGAGCTTGCGCGGCGGCAGCGAGTCGATGTCGCCGACGTCGAACAGCAGGGCGCGCCGCTCGTCGCGGAAATCGACGTAGAGCCCGGGGTCGCCGAAGGCCGGATTGGTGAGCTGCGGTTCGAGTAGCCGGCGCATCGTCGTACGGTTGCCGCGGCGATCGCGAAACCAGACGATTCGCCGCCGCGGCGCTACGGCCCGAACGTTTGCACGAGCTCCAGCAGCCGCGCTTTCGCCTCTCCGAGAATCGGCGTGCCGTCCCCGACGAGCAACGTGTCGAAGTCGAGCTTCGCCAGTTCGATCACGCTGCGGCGCAACCGTGCAGGATCGTCCATCACCTGCTCGCGCAGCAACGAGCAGCGACCGGGCGGATTGCCGATGACGACGTCGCCGACGAACAGGATCCGCCGTGATGGCCAATGCAGCGCGACCTCCCCCGGCGATTTGCCGGGCGCGCCGATCACGACGAGCGGTCCGATCCGCTCGCCGGGCACCAGCGGTGCATCGATCGTCGTGCCCTGGCCGCGCGCATGCTCGGCATCGTCGGGATGCATGAGCACCTGCGCGCCGGTCCGCTCCCGAACCTGGTTCGCGGCGCGCGAATGGTTGCGGTTGGTAAGCAGGATCTTCGCGACGCCGAGACGCGCGAGCTGGTCGAGCGAGGCCTCGTCCGGCTGGACCGGATCGATGCAGAGATTGCCCGCGGAGTCGCGGACGAGGTAACCGTTGAAATCGTAGCCGTGCGGCGGCGAAAGCCGCGACCAGCCGAGGATGTCGGGAAGAACTTCGTTCATCGCTGCCTCCGTGCGTCGCTCTTCATTCTAAGCGTCGGCGGGGAGCGCGTCGCGATGCACGCTCAAATCACGATCGGGTCGAACCTGTTGTTGATCGCTCTCACGATCGAAAAGGCGGCGAGCGCCGACGTCTTCGGATTGTCGGGCAGCGGATCGTTGGCGATGCGAAGCTCCATTTCACCGAACTCGCCGGCGACGCGAATGGCGTGGGTGTTGCGCCGTACGCCGGGGTCGGCGATCAACGTCACGTGCGTACGCTCCATGCCGATCCCCGCCAGCGCCACCATCGCCGCGACGTTCGCATTTTTGGGATAGAGGCGCGCCGCCTCGCGTGCGCTGCCTTCGAAAATGACCGCGGCCTCGCGCAACGCCTGCAGGTCGTGGCGCGCTTCGGCCGGCGTGCCGATCCAGCCGCGCGGCGGCTTGCGCCCGGTGTATTCGACGACGTCGATCGGCCGCGTCCGCGCGGCGCTGATCGCATCGATCCCCGCGATGGCCCCGGGGACCAGGATGACCTGCGACGAGCCGGCCGCGGCCGCGCGTTCGAGTCGTTCCGCCAGACCTTCCTCCGCGAGCGCGCCCACCGATGCGACGACCGTGTCGACACCCCTGGCGAGCAATTGCGGCACGAGCGTGGTGACCGCGCCCTGGCCCGCGCATTCGAGCGCGAGATCGGGGAGCGCGCGAAGCTCGTCGAGCGATTGCAAAACGTCGATCGAAGGGCCGACGTCCTGCTGCACCGCTGCACGCCGCTGCGGCGTCTCGAGGATGAACGCGACCCGGGACCGGGGATTCGACTGGAGCTCGCGACAGACGGTCCTGCCCATCGCACCGTAGCCGATCAACAACAGTTGCTTCATGACGCCGGGGTCGATCGCGCGCTCACCCGCGATCGCGCTCGAGTTCGCGCCACCGCGACAAGCGACGCTCGACCGACTGCACGAGCTCGGTCAGCACGACGCCCATCACGCCGATGACGATGATCGGGACGAAAAGCTTCGCGGTCGCAAACACGTTCGCATAGGTGACGATCATCCCGCCGAGGCCGGTTTGGGCGGTGAAGAATTCGCCGACGATGATGCCGATGATTCCCATGCCGACGGCAAGCCGAATTCCGGTCATCACGAACGGGATGGCGGCAGGCAGCACGATCTTGAAGAAGATCTGTGCCTTCGTGGCGCCATACGCGTGTCCCACCTCGAGCATCGAGCCGCGCACGTCGCGAATGCCGGAGAACGTGTTGATGATGACGGGGAAAATGGCGATGGACACCAGGATGACGACCTTGCCCCCGACGGCCAGGCCTGCCCACAGCATGATCAGCGGAACGAGTGCGATGCGAGGAATCGCATAGAGCGCGTTGATGAACGGATCGAGGATGTATTCGAGAAGCGGCCATTGCGCCATCGCGACACCGACGAGGATGCCGCCGACGATCGTGATGGCCATGCCGATCGCGAACGGATAGAACGTCGCGAGGAACGCATGCAGCAGCTCGCCGCTTCTCGTGACTTCGATCGCGGCCTCGACGATCTTGCTCGGCGCAGCCAGGAACAGCGGGTCGACCTTGAGGCCGAAGTATTCCCACAGCGCGAGGAACACCGCCACCGAAAGCGTCCGCACCGCATTCGGGTGGTCGAGCCACCACCGCAGCGATCCGAATGCCGGCTTCGACACGACCGGGCGCACTGCGACGTCGACGACTCCGTTGCTCATGGCTCGCTTCCACTCAGCATCCCGCGCAACTCGTGGCGCGAAGGACCGTAGGCCGGGTGCGCCCGCGGGTCGCCGCCGATCCGCTCGCCGGCCAGCGGCGATTCCACGATGGCCTTGATCCTTCCCGGGCTCGGCGTGAAGACGAATATGCGGTCGGACATCACCAGGGCTTCGTCGATGCTATGCGTGACGAACAGCACCGTGGTGCCGATCGTCGACCAGATCTTCAGGAAATCCTCCTGCAGCCGCTCGCGCGTTTGCGCGTCGAGCGCGCCGAACGGCTCGTCCATGAACAACAGCAGCGGCTTGCGCATCAGTGCGCGCGCGATGCCGACGCGCTGCTGCATGCCTCCCGAAAGCTCGTGCGGAAAATGCTCGGTGTATTTCTCGAGCCCGACGAGCTTCAACAGGTCCATCGCCTGCTCGCGCCGCGACTGCGCCGGCACGCCGTCGAGTTCGAGCGGGAAGACGACATTCGACAGGACCGTGCGCCACGGCAAAAGGCCGAAGTGCTGGAAGACCATGCACGCGTCCTTCCGCGGACCGTTCACGCGCGCGCCGGCAATCGCGATCGAACCTTCGTCCCAGCCGGTGAGCCCGGCGGCAATCCGCAACAGCGTGGTCTTGCCGCACCCGCTCGGGCCGAGCAGCGCGATGAACTCGCCGCGCCCCACGCTCGCCGTGATCGACGACAGCGCCGTGATCCGCTTCGGCTCGGCCGACCCCGCGTCGCGACTCGTGTAGAACTTCGTGACCCGGTCGATTTCCAGAATCGACTGGCGGCGAGCCGCCGCGCGGACCGGTACGCCTTCGGTCGCGACCGCCGTCACGTCACTTCGTCCCCAGCTTGGCAATCGCGGGGGTCACGAACTCGGGATCGACGACCTGAGCCGCCGTCACTTCACCCTTGAGCATGCCCGTCTTGCGGAACACGTCGAGCGTCGCCTCCACGGCCGGCAACTCGATGCCGCCGTTGACGCCCCAGACGCCGTCCTTGCTGAGTTTGCGCACCACATCCCGCGCGACGGTCGGATCGAGGTCGGGCACGCGCTCTCTAAGTATTGCCGCGGCCTCGTCGGGATGATCGGCGATGAAGCGCACCGCCTCGATGCCGCCGAGAACGAACTGGGCGAGTTGCGCCTTCCGCGCAGGATCGGCGATCGTCTCCTCGCGCACGATGTTGTAGCAATAGCCGAGCTCGGGATACTCGCGCGCCATCGGCGTCAGCACCTTGACCTTGCCGCCCTTCACGCCCTGCACGGCCGTGAGCGTGTTGACGAGACCGCCGTCGGCGCGCCCGGCGATCAATGCCTGCAGGATGTTCGCGTGACCGCCCGATACCGCGATGTACTGGACGCCGTTCACGCCGTGCTTCTTGAACAGCAGCTTGCTGAATTCCTCGGGAGGCCCACCGGGGCCCGTGCCCGCGAACACCTTTCCCGACAGGTCCTGCAGGCTCGCGATCTTGTTGGTGACGATCAGGTTGTAGTCGTTGATGCTTTGCCACGAACTGATCGCCTTGACCTTGGCGCCCTGACCGATCGCAGCGTAGACGTTGAAGTCGCCGACGATCGCGACGTCGGCGGTGCCGGACAGCAGCGCCCGCACGGCGTTCGCATCGCCCGCCACGAACGTGGGCTCGACGTCGAGCCATCCCTTCTTCTGCCCGACGTAGAGCGGCAGCACCAGGGTCGCCGACGAAGACGAGAACACCATGCGCAGTTTCGCCGGACTGGTGTCGGCGACCGCGGCGCTGCCGCACAGCAACGTCAACGCCGCGATGGCGCCGCACGCGAGAGCCTTCATTTGACGCAACATGTCCATTCCTCTTTTGATCCGTTTTGTCGATTCGTTGGCAGATTCGCGGCGCCCGTCGGTCGCCGGCGGACGATTATTGACGAGATGTTCAGCCATTGCAATGGTTGCGCTCGTTGACCGTATGGTCAATCATTGCTACGCTCGCGCGACCTCTCATCGCTGCGCTCGCGCGCCCTCCCGATCACATTCGCGCCGCGTTGCGCTGCCATCGCTTCAAGGAGAAGTCATGCACGTCGCCCGTCATCCTCGTCCACCCGAACTCGCCGACGTCCCGCTCGAGGACATCCGCGAGAGGTACGTAGGCCGCTTTCGCGACAAGAAGCCGGACTGGCAGGCTTTCGAAGACGCCAAGATCGAAGGATTCAAGCGCGCACAGCATCGCTTCATCGGCGGCGGCGGCTCGGGCAAGCACGGCGATCAAAGCGTGATCCCGCCGCGGGGATTCACGCTCAGCATCATGTACGTCGAGCCCGGGCAGGGCAATGCCGCGCACACCCACGAGGTCGAGGAAGTGTTCTTCGTGCTGCGCGGCTTCCTCGACGTCTTTCTCGAGGACGAGCAGGGCAAACAGGCGTGGACGCGGCTCGGTCCCTGGGAGTGCATCGCGTGCCCGCCCGGCGTGATCCACGGCTACACGAACGCGAGCCTCGAGCCCGTCTATTTCCAGGTGATGCTGGGACGTGCGCGCCCCGAGGCGATGGGATACGCGGACGAGCAGCTGTATGCCCGGCGCGAAGCCCATCTCGCCAATTCGCCGGCATAACGCGGAGCGACGGTTTGGAACTCGGCGCCGAGCAGTTGATCCCCACCTCGCAACAGGCCGCATGGGATGCGCTGAACGATCCCGACGTGCTGAAGGCATGCATCCCCGGCTGCGAAGCCATCGACAGGCTGTCCGAAACCCAATTCGGGGTGGCGCTTCTCGCGGTCGTCGGTCCGATCAAGGCGAGGTTCAAGGGGACGCTGACGCTCGCTGACGTCGACGCACCGTCGCATTACGTGTTGTCGTTCGAAGGGTCGGGCGGGGCAGCGGGTTTCACCAAGGGAACGGCGAGCGTGACGCTGACGCCCGATCCCGAGGGCACGCGGCTGTCCTACGTCGCGAAGGCCCAGGTCGGCGGCAAGCTCGCGCAGGTGGGATCGCGGCTGATCGACGGCGTCGCGAAGAAGATCGCGCAGGATTTTTTCAGCCGCTTCAACGCGCGGTTTGCGCAGGCGACCGCCGACGATCCCCCCGGTCGATGAGTTCGACGAGACGCACGGGGTCGATCGGCACTGCGGCGATGCGCACGCCGTAGTCGCGCAGCGCGTCGTCGACGGCGGACGCGACCGCCGACGTCACCGGAATCGTCCCCACCTCGCCCACGCCCTTCACGCCGAGCGGGTTCGTCGCGCTCGGGCTTTCCATGAACAGCACCTCGAGATGGGGAATCTCGGTCGACGTCGGCAGCAGGTAGTCGGCGAACGTCGTCGAGATGGGCTGCGCGTCGTCGTCGTAGCGCATGTACTCGAACAGCGCGTTGCCGATGCCGTGCACGATGCCGCCATGCACCTGTCCCTCGACGATCGACGGGTTCACGAGCGTCCCGCTGTCCTGCATCGCGACGTAGCGCAGCAACGTGACGCCGCCGGTCGCGGGATCGACTTCGACTTCGCACGCGTGGAACGCATTCGCGTACGCCATCGCCTCGGGCTCCCAGAAGACGGTCGCCTCCAGTCCCGCGCCCACGCCCTTCGGCAGATCGTAGCCGGCGATGCCACGCAGGAGGCGTGCGATCCGGGTCAGCGGCACGGACATCTGGGGCACGCCTCGCACTTCGACCCGGCCGTCGCGCACGACCAGGTCGTCGACTGACACCTCGAGCATCTGCGCGGCGACCTTGCGCGCCTTCTCGTTGACCTCGCGCGCTGCGAGCAGCACGGACGATCCCGCGGTGACCGTTTGCCTGCTCGCGAAGCCACCGATGCCCATCGAGATCGCGGCCGTATCGCCCGACACGACGTCGATCGCGTCGATGTCGGTGCCGAGCGCCTCTGCCGCAATTTGTGCGAGCGCCGTCGCCAGGCCCTGCCCCATCGCCATCGCACCCGTGCTGACCGTGATGCGACCCGACGGGCCGATCTTCACGTTGGCGGACTCGAAGGGCCCGCGTCCGGTTCCCTTGACGGCATGCGCGAACCCGAGGCCGATGTGCCGGCCCTCTTCGCGCGCGCGCCGCTGGCGCGCCGCAAAGCCCGCGTAGTCGATCACTTCCAGCACCTTCTGCTGGCAGGCGAGGTAGTCGCCGCTATCGAGCGTGATCGGGTGACCTGCGCGATTCCGAAGCGGCTTGACGTACGGCATCGCCGATGCGGGAACGAGGTTGCGTTCGCGCACCAGCGCGCGGTCGAGTTGCAATTCGTGCGCGACGCGGTCGAGCAGCCGTTCCATCGTGAACGTGCCCTCGGGGTAGCCCGCACCCCGCACGGGAATCGTGAACACCTTGTTCGTTTGCGCGACGAAGACGTCGAGCTCGTAATTCGGCACGACGTACGGGCCGGTCACGGCGGTCGCCGCGTTGTAGGCGCAATTGATGCCTTGGGGCGTGTAGGCCCCCTGGTCGTGGATCATCCGGCCGCGAACACCGAGGATGCGACCCTGCGCATCGGCGGCGATCTCCACGTCCCAGTACTGGTCGCGCTCCTGGATCGCGCTCACGAAATGCTCGGCGCGATCCTCGATCCACTTGACCGGACGACCGAGCAGGCGCGACGCCGCCGCGATCGCGACTTCCTCGGGGTAGACGAGATACTTGGCGCCGAAGCCGCCGCCGACATCCGGCGCGACGACGTGCACCGATTGTTCGGAGAGGCCGAGCATTTCGGCGATCGTGAATTGCAGCTCGTGCGACATCTGCGTCGACGACCACACCGACAGCGCATCGGCCTGCGCGTCGAAATTCGCGACGATGCCGCGTCCCTCGATCGGGTGCGCGCCGCCCCGGTGCTGATGCAGCTCCTCGCGAAACACGTGCGCCGCGTGCCTGAACGCATCGGCGCAATCGCCATAGCTCAGATTGAACTTCGTCAGGACGTTGTCCGCGGCCTCGCGGCGCACCTTGGGCGACGTCGGCTCGAGCGCGTCGCGGCAGTCGGCGACGGCCGGCAGCGGCTCGTAGTCGACGAACACGGCCGCCGCGCCGTCCTCCGCCGTATAGCGCGACGTCGCGATCACCAGGGCCACGGCCTCGCCGACGAAGCACACTTCCTCGGGTGCGAGCACGAACGGCGTGATGTCGGGCGGCAGCGCGGACGTCGGGAAGCCCAGCGGCATCCGCAGCGTCGTGAGGGTGCGGGCGAGGTCGCGTGCGGTCAGTACAGCGACGACTCCCGGCGTGCGCAACGCGTCGTCGACGTCGATCGTACGAACGAGTGCATGTGCGTGCGGACTGCGGACGAAGGCGCCGTGCAGCAGGCCGGGCAATTCGACGTCTGCGACGAAGCGCCCGCGGCCGCGCAGCAGGCGCGGATCCTCGATGCGCCGCGCGCGCGCCCCGATCTGTCGCGGTGGCGGTTCGCTCACGGCCGCCGTCGAATGCATTCGACGGCGGACAGCGCCGCCGCGACGATGTTCTGGTAACCGGTGCACCGGCACAAATGGCCGGAGAGCGCGAGCCGGATCGCATCCTCGTTCGCGTTCGGCTCGTCGCGCAGCAGTTCGGTGAGCGTCATCAGAACGCCGGGCGTGCAAAAGCCGCACTGCAATCCATGACGATCCCAGAACGCCTGCTGCAACGGCTCCAGTTCGCCTTCGCCGGACAGCCCCTCGATCGTCGTCACGCGGCAACCCTCGGCTTGCGCGGCGAGCATCAGGCAACTGCGGGCAGTGCGACCGTCGACGAGCACCGTGCAGGCGCCGCACACGCCGTGCTCGCAGCCGAGATGCGTGCCGGTCAAATGAAGCTCGTTGCGCAGGCAATCGGCCAGCGTCGTGCGCGGCTCCACGGTGGCCTCGCAAGCCTTGCCGTTGACGTCGAGCGTCAACGAAAGCGCGTTCGACTCGCTGCTCGTCGTCATGCTTTCACCGCCCTTGCGGCGGCGCGTCGATAGGCGCGATCGATCGCTCGCGCGAGCAACGTGACGGCGAGCCGGCGCCGATACCAGGACGGGAAGGCGGGGTCGTCGAGTGCGTCGCACTCGTCGGCGTACTGCGCCACCTTCGTGAAACCCTCGTCGCCGCGCCGACCGATGAGCGCACGTTCGGCGTCGCGCAGCCGCAACGGTGTGGCGGCGACTCCGCCGAGCGTCAACGACGCCCGCGAAACGCGCAGCGAAGGGTCGAGTTCGATCATCGCCGCGGCCGATGCGACGGCGAAGTCACCGTGCCGGCGCGCGAACTCGACGAAGCTCGCGCCGTGCGCCGGGTCCCACGGCCGCATACGAATCTGCGTCAGCATCTCGTCTGGCTGCAGCGCGGTCGTCATCATGCCCTCGGCGAACGATCCCATCTCGACCGTGCGCGCGCCGCGTCTGCTTTGCAGCAGCAGGACGGCGTCGAACGCCATCATCACCGTGGGCATCTCGGCCGAAGGATCGAGATGGCACAGACTCCCGCCGATCGTGCCGCGATTGCGCGTCTGGCGATGACCGACCTGCAGGATCGCCTCGCGCATCAGCGGCAGCCGAGACGCGACGACGTCCGAATACTCGACGTCGCGCTGCCGCGTCATTGCGCCGACGACGACCTCGTCGCCCTCTTCGCGGATGAAACCGAGTTCGTCGATCCGATTGAGGTCGATCAGGTGATCCGGGGACGCGAGGCGCATGTTCAGCATCGGCATCAGCGACTGGCCGCCGGCGAGCACGCGGGCGTTCTCGCGGCTGTCGAGCAGTTCGAGCGCATCCGCCAGCGTGCGTGGCCGGTGCAGGACGAAGGGTGCAGGCTTCACGAACGCGTCAGATCTTGAAGAGATCGAGCGTCGAGGGCGCGAAAAGCGACGCGGAATCGACGAGGCGCGTCGACAGCCCCTGGTCGTGATGGTAGCGACAGAACGTGTCGAGGACGTGACGATTCCGGTCAAAACCGTAGCTCCAGTAATCCGGGCCGAGCAGCGCCTGCGCAGCGTGGAAGCTCGCCACACCCCACGGCAGGCTCACGAACAGATGGCCGATCTGGCCGAGCTCCGCCATCGCGAGGTCCTTCGCTTCGTTGAACGCCTTGAACACGCTGACCGGCAGCCACGGATGGCGCTCGACGAGCGATTTGCGGATGCCGATCACGTGCATGATCGGGAAGACGCCGCGCCGGCGGAAGTAGTCGGCTTCCGCCTCCGGGTAATCGGCGAACAGCCGTGCGACGTGCGGCGCGCCGCGGGAAAAGCACGAAGGGGCGCGGGCGCTGATGACCGCATCGAGTTCGCCGGCCTCGAGCATGCCCGACAACGACTTGCCCTCGGGCACCTGCCTGAGGTCGATCTCGTGCGGCAGCGCGAGCGGCGCGCGCTCGCCGCGCCCCGGTTCCTCAACGCCGCCGCGGCGCCAGTGGATCGTCGCAGGGTCGACGCCGTAGTCGTCCTTGAGAATGCCGCGAATCCATACGTTGGCCGTGATCTGGTACTCGGGAAGGCCGATCGTCTTGCCTTGAAGATCCTCGGGTCGCTCGATGCCGCGATCGGTGCGAATGTAAACGCCCGAGTGCCTGAACAGCCGCGAGACGAACGCCGGAATGGCCACGTATTGATTCTCCCCGCGTGCCGTCATCAGCGTATGACTGCTGAGCGACAACTCGGAGATGTCGAACTCCTGGAAGCGGAATGCGCGATGGAACGCCTCCTCGGGCTCGATCGGCGTCGCGAGCACCTCGCAGCTTTCGATGCCCACGCGGCCGTCGAAGATGGCACGCGTGCGATCGTAGTCGCAGCAACCGAGGCTGATCGCAAGCTTGCTCATGCCATCCCTCGTTCTTTCGGCCCTTCGGCGATGAACGACAGCATCTCGCGGCCGAGCCACTCCTCGGCCGTGTTGATGTGCGCGATCAGCGACGTGTGGTTGTGACCCGCGAGGCGAAGCACGCGCGGCGCGCGGCGCCGCGCCATTGCCAGCCGGTATGCGAGTTCGAGGCAATAAATGTCGAGCAGCGGATTCTCGTGCTCGGCAAAGGCGATCATCGTTCGTACGCTCCGCGCCGATACGTGGGACACCGGCGAGCGAGCGTCGTAGGTCGACGCATCGTTGCCGTAATACGCTTCGACCTTGCGCGCATTCGGGTTCTCCGCGGAATTGTCGGCGCGTACGCGCCCGCTCAGCACGATCAGTCCCGCGACACCGGAGCCGCCGCTCGGGTGGTGGCGCGCGTCGTACGCATAGCCGGCGGCATGCGCCGCGCCTGCCGAATGACCGGCAAGGAAGATTCGCGATGCGTCGCCTCCGAAGCGCGCGACGTTCCCGCGCGCCCACGCCACGGCCAGCGCGACGTCCTCGATGCCTGCGGGATACGGATTCGCGGGCGCGAGTCGATATTCGATGTTGATGCCGATCGCGCCGTGGCGCGCGAAGAAGTAGAGCACGTTCGCGTAGATTTCGGCGCTGCGATTGCGGTTGCCATCCACGAATGCGCCGCCGTGGACGAACACCACGACGGGCTGCGGCTCACGACGTCGCGTTGCGTAGACGTCGAGCTGCTGCCTGGGGTCGGCGCCGTACGCGATGTCGCGCGTGACCTCGACGCGTTCCTTGGGAGCCTGCGCCAGCACGGGTCCGAATGCTTCCACCATGCAGCGCACGTTGCCCGGGACGTCGTCCGCCCAGCGCGGGCCGACGTCGGCCATCAAGGCTCGAACGTCGTCGGGAATCGGGGGCGAAATGTCCAGTCGCGTCATGCGACGGGCCGGATTCCGACGAATTTCTGCTGCGACAGCTCCTCGATCGCGTAGCGCACGCCTTCGCGCCCGAAACCCGAGCGCTTGACGCCGCCGAACGGATAACTGTCGAGGCGGAACCGGCTCGCCTCGTTGACCCACAGCGACCCGACCTCGAATTCGTCCGCGAAGCGCAAGGCCTCGCCGAGGTTGCGCGTGAACACCGAGCCTTGAAGCCCGAATGGCGAATCGTTGGCGAGGCGCAGCGCGTGCGACGCGTCGTCGCAGCGTTGGACGAGCGCCACCGGCCCGAACACTTCCTCGCGCCACAACCGCGCCCCGCGCGGCACATCGGCCAGGATCGCGGGGCTCACGAGGCACCTGTCGCGCGACGCCTGAAGGACGCAGTGCGCACCGCGCGACATCGCGTCGTCGAGCATGCTCATCACGCGATCGGCGGCCGCCATCGACACCATCGGGCCGACGTCCGTTCGCGCGTCGGCTGCCTTGCCGACGACGAGCATGCTCGCCGCATCGCGGAACTGCCGCACGAACGCGTCGTAGGCATCGCCAACGACGATGACGCGCTGCGCCGACACGCACTGCTGTCCGCTCGCTTCGAAGGCCGCCGACGCGATGCGCTTCGCCGCGTCGGCCAGATCCGCATCGCTCAACACGACGTTCGCCGAATTGGCGCCGAGCTCGGCCACGAATTTCTTGGCGCCCGCTGCGCGCGCGAGCGCGTCGCCCGCGGACGTGCCGCCGGTGAACGTCACCGCGTCGACGTCGGGATGTGCAGCGAGCGCGAGCGCCGGTAGGTGACTGCCGGTGACGATGTTGAACAAGCCGTGGGGAAGACCCGCGTCGGCAAACAGGCGCGCGACCACGACGGCGGCGCGGGTCCCGGCGGGATGCGGCTTGACCACGACGGCGTTGCCGGCGATCAACGCCGGTGCGACCTTCTGAATGAGCAGGTTGACCGGCGCATTGAACGGCGTGATCGCGGCGACGACGCCGTACGGTACGCGGCGCGTGTATCCGAGGCGCCCGGCGCCGTTGTCGGCGGCGTCCAGCGGAATGGTTTCACCGCGGAGCGTTCGGATTTCGGCGGCGCATGCACGGATGTAATTCGACACGCGCGTCACTTCGAAGGTCGCGAGGCGGCGCGGCTTGCCGATGTCCTCGATGATCAGTTCCGCAAGGCTCGCCGCCTCCTGGTCGATCGCGGCGGCTGCGTCGAGCAGCCATCGCGAACGTTTGGCGATCGTGGCCGAGCGGTTGCCGAGATAGGCGGCGCGTGCGTCGGCGACCGCCTCGGCCACCAGCGACTCCGGCGCGTCGTTCAACTCGCCGACGACGACGAGATCGTTGGGTGAGCACACGGGAACGGGCGGGCCTTCGTGCTCGCGTAGCGCACCATGGATGAAGCTCGGCAATCGGGCGGGCACGTCAGGAAGACATTCGGGACGAGGCACTGCGGTGGGCGGTCGAATATTGACCAAACGGTCAAGCACTGTCAAGGATCGCGGACGCGTGGACGTACCGGCCGACGGTCATTGCGGAAGCAGCGACGGAAGCACGGTGCTGAGCCACGGCACGTACGTGATCAGCGCGAGCCCGATCAGCATCACCACCATGAACGGCAGCACCGAGCGCGACACCTCGCTGAAGCTTTGATTCGTGATCATCTTCGCGACCATCAGGTTCAATCCGACGGGCGGCGTGATCATGCCGATTTCCATGTTGACGACGAATACGACCCCGAGGTGGATCGGATCGATGCCCACCTGCCGCGCGATCGGCAGCATGAGGGGCATGAAGATCACGACGGCCGACGCGCTCTCGACGAAGCAGCCGGCGATCAGCAGGATCACGTTGAAGAGCAGCAGGACGACCCAGCGCTCGTGCGACAGCGACAGCACGTTCGCGGCAAGCCTTTGCGGGATCTGTTCGCCCGCGAGCAGCCACGAGAATGCGGACGCGCCGGCGATCACGAGCAGCAGCGTGGCGGTGGTGAGTCCTGCACTGCGCAGGATCGGCCACAGGTCCTGCAGCCGCAACTGCCGGTAGACGAAATAGCCTACGAAGAAGGCATAGACGACGGAAACGGCGGCCGCTTCGGTGGCGGTGAAAATGCCGCCGTAGATGCCGCCGAGGATCACGACGGGCAGTCCCAGGCACCAGCCGGACTCGCGGAACGCAATCAGCACCTCGCGCGCGCTCGGCGCCGGATCGCGGGCAATGCCGGCGCGCACCGAGTGGATCGCGCAATACGCCATCAGCAGCCCGCCGATGACGAGTCCTGGAATCACACCGGCCAGGAACAGCGCACCGATCGATGCGCCCGTCACCGCCCCGTAGATGATGAACGTGATGCTCGGCGGAATCAGGATGCCGAGCGACCCGGCCACCGTGAAGAGCCCGGTTGCGAACCGCAGGCTGTACCCGGCCCTGGTCAATCCCGGAATCATGATGCCGCCGACTGCGGCGACCGTCGCCGGGCTCGATCCCGAAATGCACGCGAAGAACATGCACGCGAGCACGCCCGACATCGCGAGGCCGCCCGGCAGGAATCCGACGAGCGCGCGCGCCAACGCGATCAGCCGCTCGGAAAGACCGCCGACGCGCATCAGTTCCGCGGACAGCAGGAAGAACGGAATGGCCATCAGCGTGAAGCTGTCGATGCCGGCCCACATTCGCTGCGGCACGACTTCGAGCGGCACGTCGGTATGCACGCCGAGCGCCACGAGCACCGTTGCAGCGAGCGCCACGAAGATCGGCGTGCCCAGCGCGAGCACGACGAACAACATCAGGAACGCGGCTGCCAGCACGCTACCGCTTCGGGGATTGCACGCTGTCGCGCTCGACGCCGGCGAGCAGCAGGACCGCGCGAAATGCGAGCAGGATGCCGGCGAGCGGCATCGCGAGGTACACGATCCACATCGGTATCTGCAGCGCCGGCGTGAGTTGACCGAGCGCTTGCGTGCGCACGACGAGCCACGCGGAATACCAGGCGAACGCCAAGCCGAACAGGAACGTGATGGCGAGGCCGGCACGCGCGAGGCCGCGCGCGAGCCCCGGCGGCGCCAGGAGCAGCAGCGCGTCGACGATCAGGTGGCTTCGCAGGCGCAGGCCCGCGGCGGCGCCGACGAAGCTCGCCCAGACCATCGCGTATATGGTCACCTCCTCCGACCAGTCGATGCTGTTCGAAAAGACGAACCGCAGCACGACCTGCGTGCAGGTCAGCGCGGTTCCGAGCGCGATCGCGGCGACGAGGAGCACGTCCTCGACGCGGCCAAGCGCCCGGTCGAGCGCGGCCATCACGGCCCCCACCCGCGACGTCCTACTTGTACTTCGCCGTCACCTCGTACACGCGATCCAGCAATGCGCGCGTTTCGGGATTGGCGATGCGCGCGTGGAGCTTGCGGCTCTGGTCGATGAACTTCTCGCGCCCTTCCGCCGACAGCTCGCCGACCTGCATCTTCGTTTTCATCTTCGCGAGCAGCTCGTCGTTGACGCGCTTGCTCTCGGCGCGCTCCCAGTCGCGCGCGTCCCGCGTTGCCTCGAGCAGCGCCTTCTGGAAGTCCGGCGGCAGCTTGTCGAATGCCTGCTTGTTCGCCATTACGATGAACCCGATGTAGCCGTGGTTCGTGATCGTCAGGTATTTCTGGACCTCGTAGAACTTCATGGCGTCGATCGAGACCAGCGGGTTCTCCTGCGCATCGGCGACCCCCTGTTGCAATGCGTTGTACGTCTCGGAGAACGCGATGGGCACCGGATTCGCGCCCCAATCCTTGTATTGCGCGATCAGCAGCGGGCTTTGCATCGTCCGCACCTTCACCCCGTGCAGGTCCTCGGGGCCGCGAATCGGCCGGACCGAGCTCGTCATCTGCTTGAAGCCACTCTCCCAGAACGCGAGACCCTTGAGACCCCGCTTGTCGAGCGCCTGAAGCACCTCGTTCCCGATGGGACCGTCCAGCACCGCGTACGCCGCGGCGGGCGACGGAAAGATGAACGGCAGGTCGAGGAGCTGCACTGTCGGCACGAAGTTGGTCAGCGGTGCCGTCGGCGTGAAGGTCATCTGGATCACGCCGAGTTGCGTCTGCTCGACGAGTTGCTGCTCCTTGCCGAGCTGGCCCGCGGGGAACACCTGGATGTCGAAGCGGCCGTTGGTTTTCTGCCTGACCTCGTCGGCGAGGCGATGCGCGGCCTTGGCTGCGGGCACCGTCTCCTGGTTCTCATGCGCAAACTTCCACGTCACGTCGGCAGCGGCGGCGGTGGCGATGGACGCCACGACGATCGCGGCGACAGCTAGGCTTCGGAACAGCATCATCGGCTCTCTTTGCAGTGGGTTCTGGGCGTGGCGTGCGGATGCGCGACCGCGGCGCCGCGTCGCGCGGCGTGAAGGATTGACCAGATAGTCAATATTTGTCAAGGCCGCCCCTGGCGTGCTATCTCGTGACATCCGATTTCGAAAGCCACAGGATGCGGGCGATGAACAGGCGTGGCATGCAGGCCACCGCGCAGGCGCGCGGCCGCCATGCGCCGGAGAAGAGCGCCTCGCGGCCGAGTTCGATCGGAACGCGCTCGGCGATCATGTCCGCCGCGGTCCGTGAATTCGCGGACAAGGGCTACGACGGTGCGCGCGTCGACGAGATCGCGATGCATGCGGGGGTCAACAAGAACCTTCTCTATCATCACTTCGGCAGCAAGGACGGGCTTTTCGCGGCGGTGCTCGAGTACACCTACGAGGCGATCCGCAGGCGGCAGAAGGATCTCGAACTCCGCGACATGGATCCCGTGACCGGCATGCGCAAGCTCGTGATCTTCACCGGCAGGATCTGGGTGCAACTGCCCGAGTTCCAGCGGTTGCTGCACAGCGAGAATCTTCACGAAGGCGAGCACGTACGGCGATCGAAGTCGATCCCCCGCATGTACAACCCGTTGCTCGACACGATCCGCGACCTGCTCGATCGTGGCGTGAAGAGCGGCCAGTTCCGGCAGGGGATCGATGTCATCGACCTTTACGTTTCCATCACCGCGCTCACTGCTCATTACATCACCAATCGTTACACCTTCGAGGCGATCTTCGGCAAGCGACTGATGACTCCCAGGCGCATTCAACAGCGACTCGACCACGCGGCCGACATGATCCTGCGCTACGTGCAAAACGGCCCGGGACATGTTGACGCTGCCGAGGGCCCGATGCCGATGGCCGGGCGATAGGATCGGTCCACGATCACGGCGAAGGTGAGGCCGGTCGAAGACCGGCGCGGTGATGCGGCGCGTCTGCCAGAATCGCGCTTCCCTGCTTCCGCTTCCTACGCGATGATCGAGTACCGTCACAATTTCCCGCTGGATCCGAAGGACGTCGCGCGCGTGTTCGATGCCTCCGGCATCAGGCGGCCGAGCGCCGACATCCCGCGACTTGCCCGCATGTTCGCCGCGTCGAACCTGGTCATCTCCGCCTGGGCCGACGGCGTGCTCGTGGGCGTCGCGCGCGCCCTGACCGACTACAGCCATTGCTGCTATCTGTCGGATCTCGCCGTCGACCGCGCCTTCCAGAAACACGGCATCGGCAAGCAACTGATCGAGCGCGTGCAGGCGACGATCGGCGACGAGGTATCGCTGATACTGCTCTCGGCGCCCGGCGCGATGTCGTACTACCCGTCGGTCGGCTTCACGCACGCGGACAACGCGTTCGTGATCAAGCGCCGCAAGTGACGAACGCCGATTGACCGCAGCGCGCGCACAGCGCGTTCGGTCACGCCGACGGAAACTCGACGGCTTCGGCCTCGTCGTAGCCTTCCGCGGACGCCGCCGTCGTCACCGCATGCCAGGCATCGGCGGCCAGGCTTCGCGCGACCATGACCACGAACACGGGTGCCTCCCGGGGCCGGTAGATCAGCGCGTTGATGTGACCGAGCACGCTCTGCGCGCAATGGCCCGCAGGGAAGGCACGTGGCGAAAGGTCGAGCGGACATTCTCGATTCAACACGCGTGCGGCGCCCGCGCCCGCGACCGACCATCCGACGTAGCTCGCCGACACGTCGAACAATGCCCCGCCCGCCGCATTGACCGCGAGTCGCATCGTATCGAAGTCGCGCCGCGGCGCGGACGCGCCGGTCACGAACAGCCAAGACCGCGGCCCGAGCCAGAGCGCCACGTGATCATCGGACCGCGCGCTCGTCAGCGGCGCGATCGGCAGCGGTCCGAGCCGCCGGCCGGCGTCCGCGATGAACGACGCGTTGCGCGGATCGCCGCGCACGTTCCACGCGTGTCCGATCCGCAACTCGCGAAACGCCACGCGTGCACTCGTTCCGGCACGACCTGCCTGTCCCGTCGAAGCTTCAACCACGCAGCCGCTCCCCGGCCGGATCGATGAACACCGGCGCCTGGATCGTCACCTGCACCTTCTCGTTCGCGAGCGGCGACACCGCCCACACCTTCTCGCCGTGCCGCTCGCGTCCGCGCGACACCAGCGCGAGCGCGATCCACGCGCCGACATTCGGGCTGTAGCACCATGACGTGACGTGCCCGTGCATCGGCACCGGCGCCGGCGCGTCGGGGTCCGCGACGATCTTGGCGCCGCGCGGCACGCGTTCGCCGCTTTCTGCGCACAGGCCGACCAGCTGCCAGCGGTCGGGCGACGTCAACGCGGGCCGCGCGAGCAGCGGCTTGCCGATGCACCACTTGTTCGGATTGACGAGCTTCTCCATGCCGAGATCGAACGCGGTCGTGCGCCCGTCGATCTCCGAACCGATCACGACGTGGCCCTTCTCGATCCGCAGCGTGCTCATCGCTTCCGTGCCGTACGGCATGATGCCGAAGGGCTCACCCGCGGCGAGCACGGCTTCCCACATCTCGCGCCCGCGATCCGCGGGCACGTGCACCTCGTACGCGAGTTCGCCGGAATAGCTCATCCGGAAAAGCCGCGCCGGAATCGTTCCCTGCGCGATGCGCACGTTGCACGGGGCGACCGCCAGGAACGGGAACCCTTCGTTCGACACGTCGATGTCGACGACGCGCGCGAGCACGTCGCGCGACTTCGGACCGGACACCGCCGCCGCGGCCCACTGCTCGGTCACCGATGTCGCGTACACGTCGAGATCGGGCCAGTCGATCGACAGCAGCCGCTCGATCGTCTGCATGATCGCGCCGGCGTTCGCGGTCGTCGTCGTCATCAGGTAGTGCGTCGTGTCGAGCCGCGACGTCGTGCCGTCGTCGCGCACGATCCCGTCCTCGCGCAGCATGACGCCGTAGCGGCAACGGCCCACCTGCAGGTTGTCCCAGCGGTTGATGTAGACGCGATTCAGGAACTCGGCAACGTCGCGCCCCTGCAGCTCGATCTTGCCGAGCGTCGACACGTCCACGATGCCCGCGTTCTCGCGCACGTTGCGCGCCTCGCGATTGGCGGCGTCATCTTCGCTTTCGCCGGGCCGCGGATACGAATGCGGCCGCTTCCACAGTCCCGCGTCGACGAAGCGCGCGCCGTGCGCTGCGTGCCAGTCGTGCATCGCGCTTCTGCGTACGGGCTCGACGTGCGCGCCGTGATGGATGCCGGGCAACGCGCCGAGCGTGACTGGCGTATACGGCGGACGGAACGTGGTGGTGCCGACGACGTCGAGCGGCACGTCGAGTGCGCGCGCCATCAGCCCGATGCCGGCGACGTTGCTCGTCTTGCCCTGGTCCGTGCCCATGCCGAGCGTGGTGTAGCGCTTCAGGTGCTCGACGGCCTGGTAGCCCTCGCTCCGCGCAAGCTCGACGTCGCGCACGGTGACGTCGTTCTGCAGGTCGACGAAACACTTCGCGCCGCGCGGCGCGGGCACCGACCACAGCGGTTCGACGCGCAGCCTCGCTTCGCCATCGAACGGCGCCGCCTGCGGCGCGCCCACGTCACGCGCACTGCGACGACCGCCGTGCACCGTCTCGCTGCCCGCCAGCGCCAGCGCCTCGTCCGCCGCCGCAGCGCCTTCGTCGATCGCCGTGCGCGCGCTGCAATAGCCGTTCACCGCGCCCGCCGTCACGATCGCCATCGGCGAGCGGTCGGGCACGAAGCTCGCCGTCCGCGTGTCGTAGCGCAGTCGGCCGCGCGCCTGCGAGAAGAGATGCACGGTCGGGCTGTAGCCGCCTGACACCGCGACGACGTCGCAGTCGATCGACGCGATGCGTTGACCTGCGTGAGACGTGACGTCGACGCGCGACACGCGATCGTTGCCGTGCGCGGCCATGACCAGCGCGTTGCCGTGAACCGGTATGTTCGCAGCGCGCAACCGCTCGTCGGTCCTGCGCGCCACCGCGCCCTCGTCGCGCGCGTCGACGATGGCGGCCACGTCGACGCCGGCGTCGTGCAGCGCGAGCGCCGCGGCGTACGCCGAGTCGTTGTTCGTGAAGACGACGGCGCGCGTGCCCACCCGCACCCCATAGCGTCGCGCGTAGATCGCCGCGGATCCGGCGAGCATGGTCCCGGGCAGGTCGTTGTTCGCGTACGCGATGCCACGCTCGAGGGCACCGCTCGCGAGCACCACCGCCTTGGCGCGGATCATCCACAGGCGCTGGCGCGGCGACGACGCGCCGTCGTCGGCGCGACGCTCGATCGCACCGACGAGATTCGCGTCGTAGTAACCGAAGGCTGTCGTATTCGCGAGCAGCGTGACATCGGGCGATGCGGCAAGTGCCGTCGATGCATCGTCGATCCAGCGCGCCGGTGCGACGGCGTCGACGGCCGCGTTGCCGTCGCCGAATTGCATCGCCCATCGCGGCGACTGCTGACACACGATCACGCTCGCACCCGACTCCGCCGCGCGACGCGCCGCCGCCAGCCCCGCGGCGCCGGCGCCGACGACGAGCACGTCGCAATGCGCGTACTGATGATCGTAGCGAGCGGGATCCGGTTCACGCGCGGCATGGCCCATCCCCGCGGCGCGGCGGATGAAATGCTCGTAGCGCATCCACCACTTCGGCGACGCCGGCCACTTGAACGTCTTGTAGTAGAAGCCGGCGGGAAGGATCGGCGAGAGAACGTCCGCCATGCGTCCGACGTCGAAGCGCACGGACGGCCAGCAGTTCTGCGGCGCGGCAACGAGCCCGTCGCGAAGCGGCGTCGTCGTCGCCCGCGTGTTCGGCTCGGTATTCGCGCCCACGCCGAGCTGCACGAGCGCGTTGGGCTCTTCGGTGCCGGCGCTGAAGATGCCGCGCGGCCGGTGGTACTTGAAGCTGCGGCCGACGAGGTGAACGCCGTTGGCGAGCAGCGCCGACGCGAGCGTGTCGCCCGCGTAGCCTTCGTAGCGCGTGCCGTCGAATTCGAACGCGATCGGCTGCGTGCGATCGACGATGCCGCCCGATGGCAGGCGAAAGCGCTGCGTCATCGTCCTAGCCTTCGCCCGGCGCGAACGGTTCGCCGATGGCTGCGCTCGCGAGCACCTCGTGCGTGCGCGTATCGCGCAGCACGTGGAACCAGCTGCGGCAGCCGGCGCCGTGATACCAGAGCTCGTCGAGCGGCCCGCACGGGTTGTCGCGCAGGTACACGTAGTCGACCCACTCCGGTTCGGGCGCGTCGGAAGCAGGTCGGCGCACCGTCGCGTCGCCGCCGTACGTGAACTCGATCTGGTCGCGCGGCCCGCACCACGGGCACGGAATGAGCATCATCTCGAGCGTCTTCCTAATGTGCCCACGGATACGGCCCCGCGCCCTTCTCGTCGATCGTGCGGCCTTCGGCGAAGCGTTCGAGCGTGAACTTCGCGTTCAGCGGATGCGGCTCGTCGCGCGCGATCGTCCACGCGTGCACGTAGCCCGATGCGGGCGTCGCCTTGAAGCCGCCGTAGCACCAGCCGCCGGTCATGTAGAGGTTCTTCACCGGAAGCTTGCCGATGATGGGGCTCCCGTCCATCGTCATGTCCATGATGCCGCCCCACGTGCGCATCAACCGCAGGCGTCCGAAGCTCGGGAAGAGCGCGAGGCACGCGCGCACCACGTCCTCGATCACCGGCAGGTTGCCGCGCTGTGCGTACGAGTTGTAGAAGTCGAGGTCGCCACCCATCACGAGCTCTCCCTTGTCGGACTGGCTGATGTAGAAATGTACGGCGCCTGACGTGACGACGGTGTCGAGCACCGGCTTGATGGGCTCCGACACCATCGCCTGCAGCACGTGCGACTCGATGGGCAGCCGGATGCCGGCCATCTCGGCGACCTTGCTCGAATAGCCGGCCACCGCGATGCCCACCTTGCCCGCGCCGATGTCGCCACGCGTCGTGCGCACGCCGGTCACGGCACCGTCTTCGATGCGCATGCCGGTGACTTCGCACTGCTGGATGATGTCGACGCCGAGCGCATCGGCCGCGCGCGCGTAGCCCCATGCGACGGCATCGTGGCGCACGGTGCCACCACGCGGCTGCAACAGGCCGCCCAGGATCGGGAAGCGCGACGAAGGCGAGCAATCGAGGTTCGGGATCCACGATGCGATTTCGTCGCGCGACAGGAATTTCGCGTCGATGCCGTTGAGGCGCATCGCGTTGCCGCGGCGCATCGCCGCATCCATCTCGCCCGGCGTATGCACGAGATTCAACACGCCGCGCGGGCTGTACATCACGTTGAAGTCGAGCTCCTGCGACAGCGACTCCCAGAGCTTCAGCGAGTACTCGTAGAAATGCGCGTTCGGCTCGAAGTGATAGTTCGAGCGCACGATCGTCGTGTTGCGGCCCGTGTTGCCGCCCCCGAGCCAGCCCTTCTCGAGCACCGCGACGTTGCGGATGCCATGCACCTTGGCGAGGTAATACGCGGTCGCGAGGCCGTGCCCGCCGCCGCCGATGACGACGACGTCGTAGTGCTTCGCCGGCTCGGGACTGCGCCACGCGAGCGGCCAGCGCTCACGCGAAAGCGCGTGGCCGATGAGCGAGAAGATCGAATATTTCAAGGCATCGACGCCAGGGTGCCGAAGGTGAGCGCTATTCTCGCAAATGCGCGATTCCCGGTCGACCAGGCGGACGTCGCGGCGCATCACTGCTATAATTCGCGTCGTTGCGGTAACCTGCGAATCTCCAATCGGTTGCCCGCCGCAACGCATTCTCCGCTCGGCAACCCGATCATCGACTTCTAATCCGAGGATCCGCGCACCCGCGGGTCCTGCGCCGTGTTCGGCGTTCCAGTGGGCATCGCCTCCGATCCCGCGTCCCGGTTAGCGACGATGCCTTTGCAGTGACATCGACCAACCTGGACACGAACATGCGATTCGAACAACTCGAGCTCATTCCGCCGCTGCTGCAGTCATTGGCTGCCTGCGGCTACGACGAACCCACGCCCATTCAGGCGCAAACGATTCCCCTGCTGCTGCAGGGCCGCGACGTGATCGCGTCGGCGCAGACAGGCACCGGCAAGACTGCAGCCTTCATCCTGCCGGCGCTGCAGCGACTGGCCACGCACGGCACGAGGCCAACACCCAGGCGCCGCGGCGTCGGCGTGCCGCGCGTGCTCGTGCTCGCACCCACGCGCGAACTCGCGCAGCAGGTCGCGACGCAAGCCACGCGCTACGGAGACCAGCTGCGGCTGCGCACCGTCTGCCTCTTCGGCGGCGCGCCCTATCCGCCCCAGTATCGCGACCTCGAGCGCGGCGTCGACATCCTCGTCGCCACGCCCGGCCGGCTCATCGATCACGTCCAGCGCGGGCGCGTCGACCTTTCGCGGCTGTCGATGCTTGTCCTCGACGAGGCCGACCGGATGCTCGACCTGGGCTTTCAGGAGGATGTCGAGCGCGTGTGCTCGCTGGCGCCCGCGGAGCGCCAGACCGTGCTGTTCTCGGCGACGTTCGACGGTGCCGCCGGGCGGCTTGCAGCAGCGCTCACGCGCACGGCCGCTCGCATCGACGTACGCACTGCACACGCCGCACCGGTGGCCATCGAGCAGCGCGTGCATTTCGCCGACGATCGCGCGCACAAGTACCGGATCCTCGATCGCCTGCTGGCCGAGGTGGGCGAAGGCCAAAGCATCGTGTTCATCGCGACGAAGCGCGACGCGGAGACGCTCGCTAACAAGCTGCGGGACGAAGGTCACACCGCGGCCGCGTTGCACGGCGACATGAACCAGCGCGAGCGGGACCGCACCGTGATGCGGCTGCGTCGCGGCGGCGTTCGTACCCTCGTGGCGACCGACGTCGCGGCCCGCGGACTCGACGTGCCGGGCATCTCGCAGGTGATCAACTTCGACCTGCCTCGACAGGCCGAGAGCTACGTGCACCGCATCGGCCGTACCGGCCGCGCCGGCGCGTCAGGCATCGCGGTATCGCTCGCGAACGCGAGCGAGCGGGGAACGCTGCGGCAGATCGAGCGCTATACGGGCAGCGCTATTCCTGCGCGCGTGCTCCCGGGGCTCGAGCCTTCGCGGCGCGAACCTACAGCACCTGCGAGAGGAAGGCCTTCGTACGCTCCATCCGGGGCCGGTCGAAAAGCTCGGCCGGCGGCCCCGCCTCGACGATCTTCCCGCCGTCGGTGAACAGCACCTCGTCGGCGATCTCCCGCGCGAAGCGCATCTCGTGCGTGACGAGGATGCAGGTCATGCCCTCGCGCGCGAGCTCGCGGATCGTGTTCAGCACTTCCTTGACCGTCTCGGGGTCGAGCGCGGCGGTGACTTCGTCGAACAGCATCACCTCGGGGCGCATCGCGAGCGAGCGCGCGATCGCGACGCGCTGCTGCTGGCCGCCGGACAGCTCGCCCGGATAGGAATCGCGCTTCTGCGCGAGGCCCACTTTGGTAAGCAGCGCGACTGCGCGCTCGCGCACCTCGTTGCGCTCCTCGTGCAGCACGTGGATGGGCGCCATCATCACGTTCTCGAGCGCGGTCTTGTGCGGGAACAGGTTGTACTGCTGGAACACCATCGACACTTCCTTGCGGAGCGCGATCTTCTCCTTGTCGGTGCGCAGCTGATGCACCTCGAAATCGGCGACGCGGATCGACCCGCTCTGGATCGGCACGAGACCGTTGATGCACCGAAGGAGCGTCGATTTGCCCGAGCCCGACGGCCCGATGATGCACACGACCCCGCCCTTCCTGACGATCATCGACACGCCCTTCAGGACCTCGACGCTGCCGAACGCCTGATGCACGTCGGCGACGTCGACGATCGGGCGCGAGGGATCCGATCCGGAGCGCTTGCGCTCGCGTTGCGTGGGCGATTTGTTCACGGCGGGACGATCCATCATTGTTTGACCGCGTAGCGCGCCTCGAGGTGGACCGTCCAGCGCGCGATCGGATAGCAGTAGACGAAGAACCAGAGCAGCACGTAACTGTAGAACGAAAGCAGCAGGCCCGGCCTGTTCTCGGCCGACAGCGCGCGCTGCGTCAGCGTCATCATCTCGTTCACGCCGACGATCGACGCGAGCACCGTCGACATCGTCAGGATCGCGTAGAGGTTCATCCACGGCGGCAGCATGCGCTTGATGCACTGCGGCAGGATGATCATCCACATCGTCTGCCGGCGGTTGAACGCGAGCGACGATGCCGCCTCCCACTGCGTGGTGGGGATCGACTGCACGGCGCCGCGCAGGATCTCCGACACGTTCGCCATCACCGGGAGTGCCAGGCCGAGCGTGGCCTTCGTCCAGTCGGGGATCGGGATCTTCGTGCCGAAGAGCGTCACCTCGAACGGGATCAGGAACATGCAGTAGAAGAGCAGCACCAGCCACGGCGCATTGCGGAAGAAGTGCGTGACGAACCACGACGTCTTGCGCACCGGCGACAGCAGCGAGATCTGCGCGTAGCCGAGAAACAGGCCGGCGATCGAGCCGATGCCCATCGCCATGAAGCTGATCGCGAGGTTGAACACGAAGCCGCGCGCGAGCAGCGGCGTCCACTTCCATATCGTCTCGAGGATCGACGGATTGCCCGCTTGCACCTGCGCCTGCGCGATCGCGCAGCCGGTCACGAACACGGCGAGCAATGCGCCACCGTGCGAGGCCCGCAGGCGAACGCGCCATCCATCGCGGCGCTCGCGCAGCGCCGTCTGCACGAGGCGCGACGCATCCGGCAGCAGCACCGGGAGAACGCTCTCTCTCTTCATACGCCGAACCCCGGCACGCGTATCGCCTTCTCCCAGCGATGCATGATCCACACGAGGATGCCCACCAGCACGAAATACGCGACCAGCAGCACGTTCATCATCACCGGCACGTTCAACTCGTCGGACCAGATCTGGCTCGACACGTACAGCATCTCGGGCACGGCGATCGCATAGGCGAGCGTGGTGGTCTTCACGAGGTTGACGAGGTTGTTGTTGAGCGCCGGCAGGCTGATGCGGAAGGCGAGCGGGAACACGATGCGCAGGTACGTCTGCAGCCGGCTGAAGCCGAGCGACTCGGCGGCTTCCAGCGTCGTGCGCGGCACCGCCTCGATACCCGAGCGGAAGATCTCGACGTTGAAGGCGCCGGCGAAGAACGAGAGCGAGATGATCGCCCAGGTCACGTTGGTGACCATCGGCCCGGTCACGCCCTTCAGCAGCGCACCGAGGCCGAAATAGAAGAAGTAGAGCTGGACGAGCGGCGGCGTGTTGCGAAACGCCTGGATGTACCAGTAGACGACGGTGCGCGGGATGCGGTAGCGCGAGCGCTGGATGCCGGCGCCGATGATGCCGATGACGACGGAAAGCAGGATGCAGATGACCGACAGCTTGACGGTCATCCAGAAGCCGCTCGCAAAGCGCGTGCGGTCGAACGCATCGTAGAAGATCGTCAGATTGATGCCGGTGGTGTCGTACAGCCACCGGAACCAGTCCCAGACGACTTGCATCGGCCGCTCCCCCGCGGTCAATCGTTCGAGTCGAGACGCGCGTTTCGTCCGTCGTCAGGCGGCGCGCCTATGGCAGTGCGGGGCGCGGGCGTGGAACGCCGCGCCCCGCAGCGTCAGGTCACTTGCTGTACTTGTCGTGCATTTCCTGCGCGAACTTCGTCGGCTTGATGTGGTACTTCTTCTCGAGCTCGATGATGAATCCGCTCTTGTGCCAGTCCTTGACGACGTTCGACATGTAGTCGGCGAAGGCCTTGTCGCCAAGCTTCACGGCGAGACCCCAGGGCTGGACCAGGATCGAGTCGAGCGGCATGTCGTAATCGCTCCACTCGGGCTTCTGCAGCTCGCCCTGGATCGCCGTGTCGTCGTACGCGAACGCCACGCAGTTGCCGTTGCGAAGCGCCGAGTACGCCTCCGACGTGCCCGGGAACGCGACGCCCTCGATGCCGTACTTCTCCTGCAGCTCCTTGTTGTAGAACGAGCCCTGGATCAGGCACACCTTCTTGCCCTTCAACTGATCCCAGCTCTTCAGGTTCTCCGACTTCTTCGCCATCACGTTCGTGCCGGACGCGTAGTAGTCGGGCTGCACGATGTCGACGATCTTGCGCCGTTCGGGCGTGTCGCTCATCGTGGCGATCATCAGGTCGATCTTGCCTTGTTGCAGGAACTGGATGCGGTTCGACGCGACGACCGGCACCAGCTCGAGCTTGACGCCGAGCCGCTTCGCGACGTCGGCCGCAAGATCGGGCTCGAAGCCGATGATCTTGCCCGACGGATCGAGGTAACCGAATGGCCGGTAGTCGGCCTTCGTGCCGACGATCAGCGTCCCCTTCTTCTTGATGTCCGATAGCTCGTCGGCCTTGGCCGCCGTGACGCCCAGCGCGCCGAGCAGCAGCAGCGAGGCGACGACCGTGAACCATTTCTTGCCCATGTTGTTCTCCTCCGTCTCGTATGTCAGGGTCGGGGCCGGAGGATGAAGCGCCTCCGACGCGCCTGCCATTGTGCCCGATTTTTTGACGGCCTCGCGGCCGCCGCTATCTCGCGGCCGCGCTCGACGATCGCTTCGCCAGCAGCGCCTTCATTTCGGTCAGCGCCTGGTCGAAGATCGTCATCGCGAGGTCGACGTCTTCGCGCTTCACCGTGAGCGGCGGCGCGATGCGCCACACCGACCCGCGCTCGGGCCGGCGCCGGATGTTCATGCTGAGCCCGAGCTGCAGGCAGCGCTCGGTCGTGAGTGCACCGAGTTGGTGATTGGGCTCGCGCGTCTCGCGATCCTTCACGAGCTCGACGCCACGCAAAAGCCCCATGCCCCGCACGTCGCCGATCTCTTCGTGCCGCGACTTGAGCTCCTCGAGCCGCGCGGCGAGATAGCCACCCATTTCGCGGCTGCGCTCGAGCAGGTGCTCGCGCTCGATCGTATCGAGGACGGCGAGGCCTACGGTGGCGGGCAACGGATCCGACACGTGCGACGTGTAGAACGCGAACCCGCGCGCGTGGCACTTCGCCTCGATCTCGTCGTTGGTGATCACCGCGGCGAGCGGAATGCCGCCGCCGAGCGTCTTCGACACGGTCATGATGTCGGGCGTCACGCCGAGGTACGACGCCGCGAACCAGTGGCCGAGGCGACCGAACGCGGTCTGCGCCTCGTCGAAGATCAGCAGCATGTTGCGCTTCTTCGCCTCGGCGGCGAGCGCGTCGAAATAGCCCTCCGGCGGCACGATCACCCCGCCCGCGCTGATCACGGGCTCGGCGATCACCGCCGCGCGTGCGCCCGTCGACTGCATGTCGTAGAGCTCGAAGCCCACCTTCATGCACGTGCGGTCGCACGTGTCGCGGCAGTGCTTGATCGGGCAGCGATACGCGTTCGGCTCGGGAATGGCGAACGTGCCGGGGATGCCCGGGCCGTAGCCCTTGCGATCGCTCGCAAACGACGCGCCGCCCGCGTTGCCGGTGACGCCGTGCCATGAACCGCCGAGGCCGACCACTTCGAAGCTGCCGGTCGCGAGTTTCGCCATCTTGATCGCCGCCTCGTTGCTCTCGCTGCCCGTGTTCAGGAACAGCGACTTGCGAAGCGGCGGCGGCAGGATCTTCGCGAGCGCGCCGGCAAGCTCGACGACGCTGCGCGGAATCATCCCCGAGAAGAGGTGGAGAGCCGTGTCGCAGCTCTTGCGGATCGCGGCGACGATGTTCGGATGGTTGTGCCCCACGGTGGCGCACATCTGGCCCGACGTGAAGTCGAGAATGCGCCTGCCGGAGGCGTCCTGCACGTAGCAGCCGCTCGCCGTCTCGACGATCTCGGGATACGCGTCGCCGCCGTAGCGGATCAGGTGATCGCGGAAATCGGCAGTGCCGGCGGACGAGGCTGCCGGCGAAGTTGCGTGATCGCTCATTCGTCGCTCCCGGCCCGTGACGCATCGTCGCGCAGCATCGCGGCGAGCGCATCGAGCCCGTGAAGAATATGGTTGTGCACGGCGCTGGCGGTCGCGTCGCCGTCGCCGCGCGAGAACTGCTTCAGGATCGCCTTGTGCTCGCGCAGCGACTCGGCGACGCGCTCGCGCTTGCGCCACAGCATGTAGCGCGGGAACTGCTCCCACAGCTGTTCGATCTGCCGCATCAGCACCGGGTTGCCCGCGCCTTCGCAAAGCGTGCGATGGAAGCGCTCGTCCGCGGCGGCGAGGCGCTTCCGCTCGCCGGCCTCGAATGCGCGCTCCATCGCCTGCAGGTGGCGCGTCAGCCGATCGATCGCGTCGTCGTCCGCGCGCGCGGACGACAGGCGCGCGGCTTCGCCTTCGAGCAGCGCGCGCACCTCGTAGACGTGGCGCGCACGCTCCGCGTCGAGCCCCGCCACCCGCACGCCGCGGTGCGATTCGTGCACGAGCAGGCCGCGCGCGACGAGTTCGAGCGCCGCCTCGCGCGCCGGCGTGGCGCCGAGGTCGAGATCGGCCATCAGGTCCACCTGACGCAGCACCTGCCCCGGGCGGTAACGGCCGAGCAGGATCGCGTCGCGCATGCGCGCGATCGCGACTTCGCGCTTGGTGTGGAAGCGTTCGCGCACCTCGGACATAGGTGCCGAGCTTACGCGGTTTTATAAAATATTAAAAGACGCCAGGAAAAACGCTCAGCCGCCGGGCAGGCGTCCGGGCACGTCGATCACGCGCGCGACGTGGCCGGTGGCGGCGAGGAAGCGCTCGAGCTGCCGGTGCGGAATCACCATCGTCGCGTCGTTGACGAGCGGATGCGCCTGCACTGCATCGGCCTCCCACAGACGGCGATCGAGCACGAACTCGACCGCGTGCGCGGCGTCGTTGACGAGCGCGAGCAGGCTCACCGAGCCCGGCGTGACGCCGAGATGCTTCATCAGCCGCTCGGCCGACCCGAAGCCCAGCCTGCCGGCGCCGAGCATGAGGCCGAGCGAATTCAGATCGACCGCAAGATCGTGCGGCACGGTGACGAGAATGTGTCGGGCGCCCTTCTTGTCGCGCAGGAACAGGTTCTTCGTCTTGGCGCCGGGCAACCCGGGCACGAGGCGTTCGGACTCGGCGACGGTCATCACCGGCGGATGCTCGAAGCGCTTGGCCTCGATCGCGTGATGGGCGAGGAACGCGGCGAGGTCCATGCTGAGCGTCGGCTACGCGGCCGGGTCGATGCCGCGGCAGCCGGCTCCGCGGCGGCCGACGCGAAGCGGCCCGCGCTGCAGCAGCGGCGCGGGCGCGCGATGCCCGGCGAAGGGGCGCCGGGGCGAAGAAGGATGAGCGAGTTCGTCGCGAACGGTCGCGCCGTACGTCAAGGCGCGCTGCTGCAGCTTCCGGTGTTGATGCAGGTGGCAACGAGCGCGCAGGTGGCCTGCTTGCCGTCGAGCGTGCAGCCGCACCCGAACTGCGAGCACCACCATTGCTGGCTGTCGGCCATTGCCTTGTAGGCGTCCGACGATGTCGTGACGCGGGTGCCGGTCGATGCGCAGCCGACGAGCGACGCGCATACCAGGATCGTGAGCCAACTTCTCAACGCACTGCGCTTCATGGTTCGTCACCTTTCCTTGTTGGCGGCTTCGAAAAGGCCCGGACATCACGGGTGAGTTGCGCAAGGTTAGAGGCAGTGGCGGCGACTTGGGTTCGCTTGCGACCGCTATTTTGCTGCCGCACCGGCCGACGCGTGCACGTGCACGAGCCAGCTCGGATCGAGCTCGGCCAGGTTGGTGATGCCCAACATGGCCATGTTGCGATCGATCTCGGCGGCCAGCAGTGCGACAGCGTGCTCGACGCCCGCCTCGCCTGCGATCGCCGCGGCGAAACCGAATGGGCGTCCGAGGAACACGAATGCGGCACCGAGCGCCAGCGCTTTCATGACGTCGGTGCCGCGACGCACGCCACCGTCGATCATGACCGGAACGCCGCGACAGGCCGCGACGATCGCCGGCAGCGCGCGCAACGGAGCGATCGCGCCGTCGAGTTGGCGGCCGCCGTGGTTCGACACGACGACGCCGTCCGCGCCGAGCTCGCAGGCACGGACAGCGTCGCGCGGGTCGAGGATGCCCTTGATGACGAGCGTTCCCTTCCACATGTCGCGCACGCTCTTCCAGTGGTCCCAATGCAGGTTGCCGCGATCGGAATAGTCGCGCAGCACCGACGACGAAAGGATCGGCGCGCCGCGCGTCGCGAAATTGTTTTCGAAATGCGGCATGCCGTGCTGCACGATGGTGCGCAGGAACGTGCCCGCGAGCCAGCGCGGATGCGTGATGCCGTCCCACGCGAGGCGAAGCGTGGGACGAAGCGGCGTCGAGAAGCCCGCCCGGATGTTGTTCTCGCGATTGCCGGCCACCTGCGAGTCGACGGTGATCACGAGCGTGCCGAAGCCCGCGCGGGCCACGCGTTCGATCAGCGGCACGATCTGCGAAGTGTCGCCCGGCAGGTATGCCTGGAACCATGCGCCCGGCGATTGCGCGGCGAGCTCCTCGAGCCGGATCAGCGACGAGCCGCTCATCACCATCGGGATGTTCGCCGCGGCGGCCGCACGCGCCAGCACGAGATCGCCGCGGTACGCGTAGAGCGCGCAGATGCCGATCGGCGCGATGCCGAACGGCGACGCATACGTGCGTCCGAAGAGCGTCGTGCGTTGCGAGCGCCTCGATACGTCCACCAGCATGCGCGGCACGAAGCCGTACTCGGCGAAGGCGGCGCGGTTGTCATGGAACGACCAGTCGGTTTCCGCAGCGCCCGCGACGTAGCCGAACACCGGCCGCGGCAGATGACGCTCGGCAGCGCGTTCGAAGTCGTCGAGCGACAGCAGCTTGCGAAGCCGGCGCAAAGGCGTGCGGCGCTTCGCCATGGCTGCGGTGGCGCGTTGCGCGACGTTCACGTCGATGGTTGCGGTCATGATCGCGCCGGAGTCTAGCAGGCGATGATCAGCGGCAGCGATTGGCGTGTCCGAGGTCGCAGCCTTGACAGTGATTGCCTAGGCATTTATTGTGGCGGCCATGGGAACCCACGGTGATCGCGCCGTTGTCACAGAGCCGGCACCCACCACGCCACGATACGGCATCCTCCGGCTCGTGAACCGCGTGCGCGTCGAGCTCATCGACGCGCTCGACCGCGAGCTTTCGGCCTTCGACATCTCGGCGCCGCAGCTTTTCGTGCTGGCGTCGGTCGCCAATGGCGAAGCCGATTCGGCGTCGAGCCTCTGCAAGACCATTTCCTACGATCCGGGCGCGATGACGCGCATGATCGACCGCCTGCAGCAGAAGGGACTCGTACGCCGCGTCCCGCATCCCGAGGATCGGCGCGCGATCAATCTCGAGCTGACGGTCGCGGGCAAGGCGCTCTTTCCGCAACTCATGGCAGCGAAGGAGCGCGTCCAGGCCCGGCTCTTCCGGGGCTTCAGCGACGAAGACGTGCGCCGCCTCGAATCGCTCCTCCATCGGATGCTCGCCAACCGCTGATCTTTTTTCGCCCATATACTTGCCTAGGCATCCACAGCCGAAGCAATTACCCTTCCCGCTCCAGCCATCATGATCGCTCCCTTCTTACGCGCCGGTCTCGCCCTCGGCTGCGCGCTCGTCGCCGGTTGCGCCGGCATGAACGGGCTCGCGCCGCAGGCGACCTCGAACGACCCCAACGCGCTGGGCGCGCACGGCGCGTTGTCGAGCGTGCGCGTCACCGACGCCGCGTGGCCCGCGGGGGATTGGTGGAAGTCGTTTCGCGACCCGCAGCTCGATGCGCTGATGAGCGAGGCGCTCGCGAGCAACCCGACGCTCGATCTCGCGGCCGCGCGTACCCGCAAGGCACTGGCGCTCGCGGAAGGCAGTCGCAGCGCCCTTTCGCCGCGCGTCGACGCCAGCGCGTCGACGGCGCTCGAGCGCTTCCCGGAGCACGGCCTCGTTCCCCCACCGTTCGGCGGCACGATGCAAACGCTCTCCGACCTGCAGCTTTCGCTGTCGTGGGAGATCGACTTCTGGGGCAAGAATCGGGCGGTGTACGAAGCCGCCCTCGGCGCCGCGCGCGCTGCGGAAGTCGACGCCTACGCCACGCGCCTCGCGCTTTCGACGAACATCGCGCAGGCGTACGTGCAGCTGTTGCGCGCGTACCTGCAGCTCGACGTGGCGAAGCAAACGCTGGCGTCGCGCGAGCGCATCGCCGCGCTCACCCGCGACCGCAACGCCGCGGGCATCGATTCGCGGCTCGAGGTGAAGCAGGCCGAAGCGGCGCTGCCGGCGACGCGCGAAGAGATCGCGGCGCTCGAGGAACGCATCGCACTGGCGCGCAATGCGATCGCGGCGCTGATGGGCGCGGGACCCGACCGCGGCCTCGCGATCGTGCGGCCGACGGCCACGGCTTCGGCGCAGGTCGCGCTGCCGTCGACGCTGCCCGCGGAGCTCATCGGTCGCCGCCCCGACATCGTCGCGCAGCGCTGGCGCATCGAAGCGGCGAGCCAGGACATTGCGTCGCAGAAGGCATCGTTCTACCCGAACGTGAACCTCCTCGCGTTCGCCGGCGTGCAGGGGCTCGCCGGCACGAACCTGCTCTCCGCGGCGAGCCGGACGCTCGGCGTGGCGCCTGCGGTGACGCTGCCGATCTTCGACACGGGGCGGCTGCGCGCCGGCCTCGCCGCCAAGGACGCCGATTACGACATGGCGGTTGGGCAGTACAACCAGTTGCTCGCGAACGCGATGCGCGACGTCGTCGACCAGGTCGCATCGTTTCGCAGCCTCGACGCGCAGCGGACGCAGCAGCGCATTGCCGCCGCAACCACGCGCGAAGCATACGACCTCGCGCTGCTGCGCTACCGCGAAGGCCTCGGCAACTACCTGCAGGTGCTATCCGCCGAGCAGCCGCTGCTCGCGCAGCAAAGCCTCGCCGCCGACCTTCACGTACGCGCGCTCGAGCTTTCGATCAACCTCGTGCGCGCGCTGGGCGGCGGCTACGACCCGAACAGCGTTGCGACCCAAGTTTCGATGACGACAGGACAGAAGCGATGAGCGACACCAAGGCCAATTCCGGCACCTTTACCGCCAACGGCACGCGCAAGCGCTGGCTCGCGATCGTCGTCGGCGTCTTCGCGCTGATCGGCATCGCCTATGGCGCGTACTGGGTGCTCGTGCTGCGCTACGAGCAATCGACCGACGATGCGTACGTGAGCGGCAACATCGTGCAGATCACGCCGCAGATCGCGGGCACCGTGGTGCGGATCGCCGCCGAAGACACGCAGTTCGTCAAGGCCGGTACGCCGCTGGTCGAGCTCGACCCGTCCGATGCGAAGATCGCGCTCGAGCAGGCCGACGCGAAGCTCGCGAAGACCGTGCGCGACGTGCGCGGCCTCTTCGCGACGTCGGCGCAACTCAAGGCGAACGTCGACATGCGCAACGCGGAAGTCGCGAGGGCCACCGAAGACCTCACTCGCCGCGAACGGCTCGCGCGCTCCGGTGCGGTGTCGGGCGAGGAACTGCAGCACGCGCGCGACGCATTGACGAGCGCGAAGGCTTCGCTCGCCGCCGCGCAGCAGGCGCTTGCCGCCAACCAGGCGCGCATCGACCGGACGACCGTCGAGAATCATCCCGACGTGCTCGCGGCCGCGGCGCAGGTGCACGACGCCTACCTCGACCTCGCGCGCACGTCGCTGCCCGCGCCCGTGTCGGGCTACGTCGCGAAGCGCTCGGTGCAACTCGGCCAGCGCGTGGCGCCCGGCGCACCGCTGATGGCAATCGTGCCGCTCGACCAGGTGTGGGTCGACGCGAACTTCAAGGAGTCGCAGCTCGCGACGATGCGCATCGGCCAGCCCGTGACGCTCAGCGCCGATCTCTACGGCGGCAAGGTTCGCTATCACGGCAGCATCGCAGGATTCGCCGCGGGCACGGGATCGGCGTTCGCGCTGCTGCCTGCGCAGAACGCGACCGGCAACTGGATCAAGATCGTGCAGCGGGTGCCGGTACGCATCGCGCTCGACGCGAACGAGCTTTCGCAGCATCCGCTGCAGATCGGCCTGTCGATGCAGGTCGACGTCGATACGCACGAGCGCAACGGCGCGCGCCTGCCGCAACTCGCGCAATCGACGGCCCCGCTGTCCACCGACGTCTACGATGCGGTCGACGCGGCCGCCGCGAAGCGCGTGCGCGCGATCATCGTCGCGAACGACCGCGCCGCGTCGGGCACGCGGGCGGCTTCGTCGGCGACGACGAACGTCGCGCGCGACGCCGCGGCGAACGACGCGCCACGGCGCCTCGCCGCCACGCGGCCGTAGTCGTCCACAGGCCATGAGCGGCGACACGCCACTGACGAGCGTCGAAGCGCGCGCCCCGGCAGTGCCCACCGAGCCGGCGCCACTGACGGGCGCGATGCTCGCGCTCGGCACCGTGGCGCTGTCGCTCGCGACGTTCATGAACGTGCTCGACACGTCGATCGCCAACGTGTCGCTGCCCGCGATCGCCGGCGACCTCGGCGTCTCACCCGATCAGGGCACGTGGGTGATCACGTCGTTCGGCGTCGCGAACGCGATCTCGCTGCCGCTCACCGGGTGGCTCACGCAACGCTACGGGCAGGTGCGGCTGTTCGTCGCTTCGGTGCTGATGTTCGTGCTCGCGTCGTTCCTGTGCGCGCTTGCGCCGACGCTGGGCCTGCTGATCGCGTTTCGCGTGCTGCAGGGCGCGGTGGCGGGACCGATGATTCCGCTGTCGCAATCGCTGCTGCTGTCGAGCTATCCGAAGGCGAAGGCCGGCACCGCGCTGGCGCTATGGGGGATCACCACGCTCGTCGCGCCCGTCGTGGGCCCCGTCCTCGGCGGCTGGATCACCGACAACATCGCGTGGCCGTGGATCTTCTACATCAACGTTCCGGTCGGCCTCGTAGCGGCGGCGGTGACGTGGATGATCTACCGCGCACGCGAAACGCCGACGCACAAGCTGCCGATCGACGCCGTCGGCCTGGGACTGCTCGTGCTGTGGGTCGGCGCGTTGCAGGTCATGCTCGACAAGGGCAAGGATCTCGACTGGTTCGGTTCCGCCGAGATCACGATTCTCGGCATCGCCGCACTCGTCGGCTTCGCCCTCTTCGTCGTGTGGGAGCTGACCGAGGACCATCCGGTCGTCGACCTGCGGCTCTTCGCGCGGCGCAATTTCTGGACGAGCTCGCTCGCGATGTCGCTCGCGTACGGCGCGTTCTTCGGCAACGTCGTGCTGCTGCCTCTATGGCTGCAGCAATACATGGGCTACACGGCCACCGACGCGGGCCTCGTGCTCGCGCCGGTCGGTCTGCTCGCGATCTTCCTGACGCCGTTCGTGGGGCGCACGGTGCACAAGATCGATCCGCGGCTCTTCGCGACCGGCGCGTTCATCGTGTTCGCGCTCGTGCTGTACATGCGCTCCCTCTTCAACACGTCCGCGGACTTCTGGACGCTGATGATCCCGACCATCATCCAGGGCGCCGCGATGGCGATGTTCTTCATTCCGCTCGTCACGCTCTCGCTGTCCGGACTCGCGCCGCAGAAGATCCCGTCGGCGTCCGGGCTCTTCAACTTCGCGCGCATCACCGCGGGCTCGTTCGGCACGTCGATCGCCACGACGTTCTGGGACCACCGCGCGACGCTGCATCATGCGCAACTCGTCGAGCGGATCGGCAACACGCCCGCAACGACCCAGGCGCTGGCGGCGATGCGGGCGAGCGGGCTGACGGCCGAGCAGAGCTACGCGGCGCTGAACCGGCTCGTCGACCAGCAGGCGTTCATGCTGTCGGCCAACGACGTGTTCTTCGTCTCGGCCGTGTTGTTTCTCGCGCTGATCGCCGTCGTCTGGCTTGCGCGACCCGTGAAAGGCCAGACGGCGGGCAGCGAAGCGGCGGCCGGCGCGCATTGAACGCGACCGCATCGCAGCGCCCGCCGCTTTGCGACGCTACTTGCCTTTCTTGTGCAGCACCGCGTCGGCCTTCTTGTCGACCTTCGCCTTCTCGGCGGCGCTCAAGTGGCCCTTATGTTCCTCGGTGGAGGCGCGCGCCTTCGCGTCGCGCGCGTGCGCCTTGTCCTCGATCGGATAACGGCGTCCGGACAGTGCGAAATCGGACGAAGGCAGCTTCTTGCGCTGCTCGGTCGTGAGCTTCGCCATGGTCAACTCCTCCTTTCTGTCGTGAATCGACGACCGCGTCGACGATGACATAGACCGCATCGCCCTCGGGAAGTGCGTCGGGGCAGTAAAGGATCACTGGCACGCTCGTCAGAAGCGACGAGGCCCGCGTGGAGCGGGCCTCATCGCGTTCACCGGAATGCGAACTCAGCGGCGCGTCGCCTCCGCCAGCTTGGCGTCGTTTACGCGCGACGGTGCCTTGTCGCTCGTGGCCTTCACCTGCTTGACGTCGGGCGCCTTGACCGCGACGGTTGCCGGCGCCTTGCTTGCGCTGGGCGCGGCCGCGAGGCCGAGCTTCGCTTCAGGCGTCGAGGATGCCATCGAAGCATCGGTATACCCGCACGCCCAGCCGATCATCGGTGCAAGACCGAACAGGGCGAGGATCGTTCCGGCCAGTAGACGCTTCATGGATCACCTCCTTTCGCACGTCGAGCGAAGGCCCAATGTGCGCGCCTCCGCCGCGGTTGTCAACGACTCACCGAGGCACCGCGGCGCGGGTATTGCGCGACGACGCGCGCACGTTGCCGCGCGAGGCTGGCGCTCGCCGGGCGCACACGGCGCATCTGCATCGCTGGTCTTGCCGTTCGCGTCGGTGCACTTGTAGACCTGTGCGTGCGCTGTGGAGGCGAAGGCGAAGAGCGCCGCTGCTGCCAGCTCGTGGAACACTTTCATCGCTTCGGATCCCCCGCCATGTCGTCCCGCCCGTTCACCTTGGCCGCTGCCAAGTGCAGCGTCGCGATCTTCTCCCGCAGCCCGCGCGGCGCGAGCACTTCGACCTCCGGTCCGTGCTTCATGATTTCCAGCACGAGCTCGCGATCGTCGCGATACGGCACCTCGAGCGTGTAGCGGCCGCCCGGCTCGACCAGGCCACGCTGGTCCGGGTGCCATGCCTCCGCGGCGACCCACCGCGCGCGCTCCGCCGAAAAGCGCAACTTCGCCCACGTCACGTCGCGACCGCTTCGCACGATGCCGTAGCCCGCGGCGAGGTGCTCCTCCAGCGCCTTCATCGACACCTCGCGTGTCGGCTCGTCGAGCACGCTCGCATGGCGAATGCCGTCGACGGCGAACGTGCGCAGGTCGTTGCGCAAATGACACCACGCGTCGAGGTACCAGTTGCCCCTGTAGTGCACGAGCCGCTGCGGCGACACGTCACGCTCCGACCGCTCGTCGGTGCTGCGCGCGTAATAGCCGATATTGAGGCGCTGCCGCTTCATCGTCGCGCGGCCGATGGTTTCGAAGTGCTCGAGCGGCAGCGCGCGCTGAGCGAACGCGAGCAGGCGTACGCGCTTGCGCACTTCGGCAGCGGACGAATCGCCGGTGCCGAGCATCGCGGCCAGGCGCGCGCGCAGCGGCGCGATGTGCGGGCCGATCAGGCCGCCATGGTCGAGCGACGCGAGCAGGTGCTCCATCGTCACCAGCGCGAACGCCTCGCCCTCGTTGAACCACAGCCCGGGCAGCGCGAAGCGCGGTCCGCGGCGCGGCGCCTCGGCGTACCGGTAGCCACCTGCGTCGGCGTCCCATTCGACGGGCGCGTTCAGGCGCTCGCGCATGTACTCGAGATCGCGCTTGAAGGTTGCGAGCGACACCTCGAGCGCCTCGAGGAACTCGCGGCGCGACACGATCCTGCGCTCCTGCAGCAGCTGGTCGATGCGGTAGAAGCGCTCGGTGCGGTCCATCGCGTTCCCATACCATTCGCTCTCGAACGGGCGTTCGATTTGGGTGGCTCATCTCGTGAGCCACCGCGCCATCATACTGGACCCGACATCGAGAACAAGGAGGAGCGACATGAACGTCGAATCGAGCCTCAGTGCCCACGCCGCCAGGCGCATTCGCCAGCGCGGGATCGCGCCCGCGCTCGTGGAGCGCGTGCTGGCCTATGGCCGCGAAGCGTTCGACCACCACGGGGGCATGGTCGTCTGCGTCGATCGCGCCACGCGCGAATCGCTGCGACGGCGCGGCGCCGCCGGTCGCGACATCGACCGTTTGGGCGGCGTGTACGTCGTCGTTGCCGACGGCGCGATCGTCACCGTAGGCCATCGCTACCGGCGCCTGCGCCGGCGCTGATCACCGGGCGTTCTGCACGCACGCATCGCCACGGCATAATCGCGCCCGCACCATGCTCCACGTCGTCTTCTCGAACCGCTTCGAAACGCTGCTCGACGGGCTCGTCGACGCGCTCGCCGACGCGCCCGCTTCGCCGTTCGAGGCACAACACGTCGTCGTCCCCAGCATGGCGGTTCGCCGCAAGGTGGAGCTCGCGCTCGCCGATCGGCTCGGCATCTGCGCGAACGTCGAGTTCTCGTTCCTCGGCGCATGGCTGTGGCGCCAGATCGGCCGGCTCGTCGACGTCGCCGACGATTCGCCCTTCGCCCCCGACGTGCTGGCGTGGCGCGTCTGGGAGATTTTCGGCAACGACGACTTCGTCGGCACGCAGCCGCCGCTGCAGAAGTACCTGCGCGACGCCGACGCGTTGATGCGCTACGAGTTGGCGCTTCGCGTCGCGAAGCTGTTCGACCAGTACCTCACCTACCGGCCCGACTGGTTGGCGGCGTGGAGCGAGGGCCGCAGCGTGGTGCTGCGCGAAGCCGGCGACGGGGACGTGGAGGATCAGCGCTGGCAGGCGGCGCTGTGGCGGCGCATCGCACGCGAGGTCGGCGCGAGCGCCGAGCATCCGTCGTCGATATTCTTCGCCGCGATGGAGCGCGCAGGAGCGGCCGGCGTGCGCAGTGCCGGCATTCCATCCGCAGCGCACGTCTTCTGCCTGCCCACGATGCCGCCGCTCTACCTCGCCATGCTGCGGCAGCTCGGGCGCTACGTCGATGTGCACCTGCACGTCGACAACCCCTGCCGCGAATTCTGGTTCGACATCGTCGATCCGCGCCGCCTGCGCTATCTCGCCGCACGCGGACGCCTCGACCATCACGAAGTGCGCAATCCGCTGCTCGCGTCGTGGGGCAAGCAGCGGCAATCGCAGCTCGCGATGCTGTTCGACGATACCGGCGATGCCGTCCTCGACGACGACGGCTTCGTGCCCAACGGCGGAACCACGCTGCTCGCGCGCGTGGAGGACGCGATCCTCGATCTCGCCGAGCTGCCGCCCGGCGTGCTGCACCCGATCGCGCCGGACGATCGCAGCGTCGAAGTCCACGCCTGCCATTCGCGCACGCGCGAGCTCGAAGCGCTGCACGATTTCCTGCTCGCGCGCTTCGCCGACGATCCCGATCTGCATCCATCGGAAGTTCTGGTCGTCACGCCGCGTCTCGACGAAGCCGCACCGCTGATCGATGCGGTCTTCGGCACCGTGACGGGAACATGCCGCATTCCCTACACGATCACCGGGCGCGGCGCGAGTCAGGCGAACACCGCCGCGCGCGCCCTGCTCGACCTCCTGGCGCTTGCGACGTCGCGATTCCATGCGAGCGGTGTGTTCGAGCTCCTGCAGCAGCCGATCGTCGCACGGCGCTTCGGCATCGACGCGCCCGCGCTGGAAAGCATCCGCAGGTGGATGCAGGAGTCCGGTGTGCGCTGGGGGATCGACGCAGAGCATCGCGCAGCGCTCGGATTGCCCGCGCTGTCGCGCCACACGTTCGAGGACGGCCTCGACCGCCTGTACCTCGGCTACGCGCTGCCGTCGCGCACGGCGGCGCCATTCGGTGAACGGTTGCCGGCCGGCCATCCCGAAGGCGGCGAGGCGCTCGCCCTCGGCTGCTTCTCCAGATTCCTGCATGAGATTGACCGCGTGCGCGTCGATGTCGCGCATCCGAAGTCGCCCGACGCGTGGTCGAGCGCGATGACGGACATGCTCGGCGCGTTTCTCGCCCCCGGCGGCGACGAGATCGAGGACGTGCGCGAAGTCGAGGCCGCGATCGCCGCACTGTACGAACGCATGCGCCAGGGCGCGCCGAACTCACGCATTCCGATCGCCGTCGCGCGCACGGCGCTCGAAACGCTGCTCGACGATCCGGCCCGCGGCGGCGTGCCGACCGGCGCGGTCACGTTCAGCGCGATGTCGAGCCTGCGCAATCTTCCGTATCGGCTGATCTGCGCGATCGGTCTCGAGGACGGTGCCTATCCCGCGACGACACGTCCGCTCGAATTCGATCTGATGGCCATCGCGCCCCGCGCAGGCGACCGGCAGCGGCGCGACGACGATCGCAACGTGTTCCTCGACCTTATGCTGTCGGCGCGCGAACGCCTGTATCTGAGCTACGTCGGACGCAGCGTCCGCGACAACGCGCCGCTGCCTCCGTCGGTGCTGATCGCCGAGCTGCTCGATTGCCTCGTGCCGGCGATCGCGAGCGACCCATCGTCGCAGGAAGCGCTCGACGGCGCACGCCGGCGACTCGTCGTCCAGCATCCGCTGCAGCCGTTCTCGCTCGAGAGCTACGCGGCCGACGCCGAGCCGCGCCTGCGCAGCTTCAACGCCGAGTACTGCGACGCGCTGAAAGCGCAGCTATCGAAGACTTCGGGGTCAGAGCCGCATGTCGGGGATGATGGGTCGACGGCGTCGAGTTCTGGACGACATGCGGCTCTGACCCCGAAGTCCGGCGACGACACGGATGACGATTCCCGCGTCGACGAACGCGAGCTGCCGTTCTTCGCGGCGCCGCTCGACGAGCCGGACGAAGCATGGCGACACGTCACACTCGTCCAACTGACGCGCTTCTTTCGCAATCCGACGCGCTATCTGCTCGAGCGGCGCCTCGGCGTGGTGCTGGCGGAAGGCGACGAGGAGCTTTCGGACGACGAACCGTTCGTGCCCGACTGGCCGGGCCGATGCGCGCTCGCGGAACGCCTGCTGCCGGCGTATCTCGACGGCGCCGACGCCGACGCGATCGCCGCGCTCGCGCGCGCAGGCACCGAGTATCCGCCCGGACGCATGGGCGAGCTTCTGCTCGCGCGCGAACTGCGCCATTTCGACGCCTTCGCGCACGCGTTGAAGCACGAGCTCGCCGAGCCGTGCGTCGCGCCCGTCGAAGCCACGCTCGAGTTCGACCTCGCCGGGCAACCGTGGCAGCTGACGGGCACCTTCGGCGACCTGCGTCGCGCCGGGCTCGTGCGCCATCGCTACGACGACGTTCGCGCCGGCGATTACGTCGCCGGCTTTCTCGCGCATCTGTTCCTCAATGCGCTCGACGTCGCCGAAGTGACGAAGCGCACGACATGGCACTCGCGCGACGGCCGCTACGTGCTCCAACCGATCGACGACGCACGCGCGCGACTCGCCGCCCTCCTCGCGCTCTATCGCCGCGGCTTGCGCGCGCCGCTGCATTTCTTTCCCAAGTCCGCGTGGACGTACATGAAGAACGGCGAAAGCGACTCCATGGCGCGGCAGAAGTGGAGCGACGGCAAGTTTCCCGAGCGCGACGACCCGGCTTACCGGCTGGCGCTGCGCGGCCAGCACGATCCGCTCGACGCGGAGTTCAAGGAATGCGCGCGTGCGCTGTTCGAGCCGCTGCTCGCATGCATCGAGGATCCGCGGATCAAGAAGCCATGAGCGCTGCAGTTCCATTCAATGTGTTCGACGCGCCGCTCGAGGGCGTCAACCTCGTCGAGGCCTCCGCCGGCACCGGCAAGACGTGGAACATCTGCGGCGTTTACCTGCGACTGCTCCTCGAGCGCAAGCTCGAAGTGCAGCAGATCCTCGTCGTCACGTTCACCAAGGCGGCTACCGCGGAGCTCCGCGAGCGCGTACGCGCCCGCATCGTCGAATTGCTCGCGTACCTCCGCGCGGACGCACCCGAATCCTCCGACCCGTTCGTCGCGACGCTCACGCAAACGCTCGAAACGCGCGGGCTCGCGCGTGACGAGCTCGTGCAGCGCCTCGAGCTCGCGCTGCACACGTTCGACGAGGCGGCCATCCACACGGTGCACGGCTGGTGCCAGCGCGCGCTGGCCGACACGCCGTTCGCAGCGGCCATGCCGTTCGCGATCGAGGTCGAGGAAAGCGACGCCGAGCTGCGCCTCGAAGTCGTGCAGGATTACTGGCGACGCCACGTCGCGACCGACGGCTGCTCGTCGGCGCTCGCCGCGTGGCTGGTCGCGAACAAGGATTCACCCGACGCGTTCGCGAAGCTGCTCGAGCGCCGTCTCGCCAAGCCGCTCGCGCATATCCGCTGGCCCGCGGCGATCGACGAACCGGTCGAGCGGTCCCTCGATGCACTCGACGCCGCCTATGAGGTTGCATCGGCGACATGGCGCAACGCGAGAGCCGAAATCGAGGCTGCGCTTCGATCGCCGGCACTCAACGGGAACACCTACAAACAGAAGAGCATCGACACCGCAGTGGCCGAGTGGGACGCGTACATCGACAGTCACGACCCGCTCGCCGCGATCGATCCGAAAGGCAAACTGCGCCTCGGGTGCGCGTCGTGCCTGAAAGACAAGACGAAGAACAACCAGCGCACGCCGGAGCACGCCTTCTTCGATCAGGCCGAAGCGCTGCTCACCGCGCGCGCCAGCGCGGAAGCGGCGCTCGCTCGGCAACGCCTGCGTCTCGTGCGGACGCTGTTCGACGAAGCAGGCGGCACGTTGCGAACGCGCAAGCGCGAGCGGCGCGTCGTCTCCTTCGACGACGTCCTGTTCAACCTCTACACGGCCTTGCACGGAAGCGACGATCAAACGCTCGCACGCGGCTTGCGCGAGCGCTTTCCGGTCGCTTTGATCGACGAGTTCCAGGACACCGATCCGGTTCAGTTCGGCATCTTCAAGGCGGTTTACGCAACGCGCGACGCGCCGCTCTTCCTCGTCGGCGATCCCAAGCAGGCCATCTACGCGTTCCGGCACGCCGACCTGCACACGTACCTGAAGGCGCGCGCATGGGCGAACGCCGAATACACGCTCGGCGAGAACCAGCGCTCGACGCCAGGGCTCATCGCAGCCGTCAACGAACTGTTCGCCACCAACGCGCAGGCGTTCATGCTGCCCGGCCTCGACTATCACCGGGTGCTCGAGGGCAAGAAGCCACGCAAGGTGCTGCGCGACCAAAGCGAGTGGCGCGCCGACTTCTGCGTGTGGATGCTTCCCGAATACGCGAGCGTCGCCTGCATGAAGAAGAGCGCCGCGAAAGAGACTGCGGCGCAGGCGACCGCCGCGGAAATCGCGCGTCTGCTGCGCGCCGCCGCGAGCGGCACGATCAGCTACGGCGACGCGCCGCTGGCGGCCGGGCACATCGCCGTGCTCGTTCGCACGCACGCCGAAGGCAGCGTCGTCAAGCAGGCGCTCGCCGCGGTCGGCATCGCGAGCGTCGAGCTCGCGCACGAGAGCGTGTTTCGCACGCCGGACGCCGACGACGTCGCGCGCGTGCTGATGGCCGTGCTCGAGCCCGGCAACACGAGCCTGCTGCGCGCCGCGCTCGCGACCGAGCTGCTTGGCCGCGACGCCGACGCGATCGCGGCGCTGTCGGCCGACGAAGCGCAGCTCATGGCGCATCTCCAGCGCTTTCTCGGCTATCGCGACGCCTGGCTCACTCGCGGCGTGGGCGTCATGTATCGCGAGCTCTTCGCGGGCGAAGGCATCAGCAGGCGCATGCTCGCGCGCGAGGATGGCGAGCGGCGCCTCACGAACCTGCTCCATCTCGGCGAGCTGCTGCACGTCGCGTCGCAGACGCATCGCTCGGCCGATGCGCTGTTGCGCTGGCTCGATGCGCAGCGGCGTGACGATGCCGCCGCCGAGGTTTCGCAGCTTCGCTTGGAATCGGACCAGAAGCTCGTGCAGATCGTGACCATTCACAAGGCGAAGGGACTCGAGTATCCGGTGGTGTTCTGCCCGTTCGTGTTCGACGGCCATCAGCGCAGCGACAAGAAGGAAGGGCGCGAATATCACGACGAACGCGGCGACGCGGTCCTCGACTTTCGCGACGACAGCGAGCTGGGCGACGAAAAGAATGCAATCGAGGCACGCATCAAGCTCGAAGCGTGCGCCGAGAGCCTGCGCCTGCTTTACGTGGCGCTGACGCGCGCGAGTCATCGCTGCTACGTCGTCGCCGGCTGCTACGCGAGCAACCGCTCCTCGAAGGAAAGCTGCCGCAGCCTCCTCAACTGGCTCGTCGCAGGTGCTGCGCAGATGCGGGACGCGTGGATGGACGGCGTCACCTCACCGGCGCAGATCGAGCAAGCGTGGCTGCAATTCGCCGCACGGCTCGCGCCGCACGTCGAATGCTCGCCGTTGCCGCTCGATGCGGGCGTGCCGCTCGTCGTGCCGCAGCCGTCGCCCGAAACGCTGCACGCTGCCATGCCGCCCGCGCACATTTCCTCGCCGTGGCGCATCGGCAGCTTCAGCGCGCTGCACGATGGCGCGGTGAGCGAGAGCGCGGCGACCGATCACGACGCGCACAGCGAGCGACCGCGCGAGTTCTCGGCCCCACCCACGCTCGCGCCCGACGACATCCTGCGCTTCCCGCGCGGCGCGCGCGCCGGTGAATGCCTGCACGCCGCCTTCGAGCGCGCCGATTTCACCGACGACGCGACGTGGAACGACGCGATCGGATACGCGCTGCGCCGGCATCCGGTATCGCTTCCGGGCGTTTCGACACCATCACTCGCGCGAATGATGTCGCGGATGATCGGCGACGTCGTGCGCACCGAACTGCCCGGCGGCATTCGTCTCGATCGCGTCAAGCGCGAGCGACGGCTCACCGAGCTCGGATTCGACCTGCCCGCGCGGGATCTCACACCGCACGCGCTGAACGCATTGCTGCGCTCGCTCGGTTATCAGGTCGACCGGCTCACGTTCGCGCGACTCGACGGCTATCTGAAGGGCTACATCGACCTCGTGTTCGAGCACGCAGGCCGCTACTACGTCGTCGACTGGAAATCGAATCACCTCGGCTATGCGCCGGCGGATTACGACCGGCCCGCGCTCGCCGGCGCCATGGCCGAGCATGGTTACCACCTGCAGTCGCTTCTCTATTGCGTGGCGCTTGCACGCTACCTTGCGCGCCGCGTACGCAACTACCGGCACGATGCGCACTTCGGCGGCGTGTTCTACCTGTTCGTGCGCGGCGTACGACCGGAATGGCAAGGCGCCGACGGAACAAAGACGGGTGTGCATTTCCGTCGTCCCGAAGCCGCGACACTGGCGCGCCTCGATGCGCTCCTCGATCCCCATGAAGCAGGAGCTTTGCGGTGACGCCCGACGCCGAGATCGCACCGGCTCATTGGCTCGCGCAAGGTTTCGCGGAGCGCGCCGTGGCCTGGTCACGCGGGCGCGCCGCACCCGAAACCGCACTCGACGTGCTGCGCGAGGCGGCATATCGGACGAGCGCGGCCACCGCATCGGGCCACGTGTGTCTCCACATTGGCGACGTGACATGGCCCGGCGGCCTCGACGAAGCGACGGTGCGCGCCCGCCTGCTCGAATCGCAGGTCGTGGGAACGGCGGACGCACCCGCGAACCTGCCGCTCATCCTCGACGACGATGGCCGCCTCTATCTGCACCGCTATTTCGATTACGAGCGGCGCCTTGCGCAACGCCTGATGCAACTCGCCGCCGCACAGGTGCAGAACGTGTCCGACGAAGCGTTGCGCGCGCGGCTGGACGACCTCTTTGCCGCCAACCGGCAACGACTTGGCGAGCGCCCCGACTGGCAGAAGATCGCCGTCGCGCTCGCGATGTTGCGGCGGCTTACAGTGATCAGCGGTGGCCCGGGCACCGGCAAGACGACGACGGTGGTGAACCTGCTCGCATGCCTGCTCGAAGAGAATCGCGAATGCCGCATCGCGCTCGCGGCCCCGACGGGCAAGGCCGCCGCGCGCATGCTCGACGCGATCCGCGCGCGCGCCGCGCACCTGCCGCCCGAGCTCGCCGCGCGCCTGCCCGGCGAATCGTTCACGATCCATCGCCTGCTCGGCGTCATGCCCGGCTCGGATGCATTCCGCCATCGCGCCGACAATCCGCTGCCCATCGACGTGCTCGTCGTCGACGAAGCGTCGATGCTCGACCTGGCACTCGCCACGCGCCTTCTCGAAGCGGTGCCCGATGCCGCGCGCGTCATCCTGCTGGGCGACAAGGATCAGCTCTCGGCGGTCGAGGCCGGCGCGGTGTTCTCGGAGATCTGCGCCGATCCGTCGATGAGCATCGGGACGCGCGAACGCGTCGCGACGCTCACCGGAACCCATGCGGCACGCATTCTTCCGGCATCACCGGTCGAGCCGACGCCATTGCACGATGGCGTCGTCTGGTTCAGCGAGAACTTCCGCTTTGCGACGGATTCGGGGATCGGCCGGCTCGCGTCGCTCGTCAACGCCGGAGAGGCCGAGCAGGCGCTCACGTGGTTGCGGTCGGGCGAGGATTCGTCGGTGACGTGGCTCGACGACGGCAACCGTTCGCCGACCGCGACGACGATGGCGTGCGCGCAGCAAGGTTACGCGGCCTATCGCGACGCGGTGCAGTCAGGGGCCGATCTCGTCGAACTCTTCGCGGCGTTCGGTCGCTTTCGCGGGTTATGTGCCGAACGCGAGGGCGCGCGCGGCGTCGCAGGCATGAACGAAGCGCTTTCCGACTGGTTCCGTGCGACGCTCGATCACCCGCTCGACCCCGGATCACGCTCGCCGTGGTACCCCGGGCGGCCGGTGATGGTGCTTCGCAACGATTACGTGCTGAAGCTCTTCAATGGCGACATCGGCATCGTGCTGGCGAACGACGATGGCGATCTGATGGTGCACTTCCCCGACGCGGGCGGAACCTTCCGCGCGATTGCACCCGCCCGCCTCCCCGAGCACGACACCGCGTTCGCGACGACCGTGCACAAGGCACAAGGCTCGGAGTTCGACGCCGTAATGCTGATGCTGCCTTCGAAGGCGTCGCGCGTCGTGACGCGAGAATTGATCTATACGGCTGTGACGCGGGCGCGGGCGTACGTCGTCATTGCAAGCGACGCGAATTCATTGGCAGAAGGTGTGGCTTCCGCAACGGCCAGGCATTCAGGGCTCATCGAGCGCATGCGCGAGTTCACCGGTACGAATTCGCTCAGCACCTGCACGCTGATCACGCCACCGCCCGCCACCGCTTCTTCGGCGCGATCAGCCCTTGCGTCGTCCGGGGACAGCAGGTAAAGCAAGACGTTGGTGTCGATGAACGGCTTGCCGGGCTTCATCGATCGGGCCGGCGTCCATTGGCCTCCGGACGATCGAACTTGAAATCGGCGGGAAGCCGGCCGCGGAACTTCCTCAATTTAGCGAGCAGCTCCCGAGCATCGGGCCGCTTCTTCACTTCGCGAACGCCGGCACGTTGGGGAGCATCCGGTGGCCAAGTGCCATGCATCGACATGCAGCCCACCGCGGCCGCAAGCCGTAGATTGACAATCTGTAGCCAATTGGATACAATGCGTCGTGTTTGTCGTCCGACAGACCGACGCGTTCCTCGCGTGGCTCGAGTACCTTGTACGCCGCGAAAAGATTCTCGTCATTCTATTGAATGGGGGCGACAAGTCGACACAAAAGCGAGATATCCGACGAGCCCTGACTCTGGCGACACGGATCGGAGACGATTTATGACCAAGGCGAAGACACCGTTGAAGCTTCATGCATTCGATGCCGCACGTTGCCTCCACGGCGAAGAAGCGATTGCCGAGTACATGACGGCGGCGTTGGAAGCCGACGATCCGGACCTCCTTTTGCTTGCTTTGGCTGATGTCGCGCGGGCCAAAGGAATGGCTCGGGTGGCCAAGGACGCTGGTCTCGGCCGAGAGAGCTTGTACAAGGCTCTTACGCCGGGAGCCAAGCCTCGCTTCGACACGATCATCAAGGTGGCTCGAGCGCTTGGCGTCAAGTTCACTGCACAGCCCACGAGCGCGACGTAGCCTTTCGGTCAACCGAACGCCCGAGCGGTCGTCTCAATCTTCGGTCAATGTCTCGTCGACACTGCTTCTCGTCATCGCGCGTGATCAGCCGAACGAGTACGTGTATCAATCGCGCGCATGCTTTCGATGCACGTGACGCCTCACTCCATTGGTCAACCCGGGTGCGAGCAACGCCTCCGCTCGTCGACGTTGTGATCGAAGTGCCGCGCGGGAGCTGCGTGAAGCGCGGGTCGCTCGGGCGCATTGATTTCGTTTCTCCATTGCCCTGCCCCTACAACTATGGTTCGGTTCCTACTCATCTTGGCCTGGAGGGCGATCTGCTCGACGCCGTGGTGCTGGGTCCCCGACTGCCCCTTGGAACGAGGGTGACGATCGCGGCGTGGGGGGCGGTGACGCTCATCGATCGAGGTATTGCGGACGACAAGCTCATCTGCAGCACCGCACCGGTGACCGGCGCGGAGCGCAAAGCGATACTTCGGTTCTTCCGGTTGTACGCAGCATGCAAGGGACTGCTGAATGTATGGCGCGGGCGATCGGGCCGCAACGCGTGCGGTGGATGGTGCACCGCTGAATTTGCGCTTGCACGAGCTACGCCCCGCGACGACACGTGGCGCGGCGCGCCGATCGAGTTTTGAACGCGCCGTCATAAGACGACACGACGACGCTGAGACTGCCCTCTCACCGCCTCTGCCGCACGGCCGACGCCCTTCCATCACCGCGTATGTGCCAAGCCGGACGATCCGTGGACAAACGAATGGCGCTCTCGGCCTCGACGCTCCGCAGTTCACGAAAGCATTCGAGCGCGTAATCGACGAAGGCGCGAACGCGCAGCGTGCGCCTCGCGCTGCCCTTGAACAGCAAGTTCACGGGAGGACCGCCTTGAACCAACGAGGCGGCCCGACTGCACATGGTCGCGCGTCGTGATCTCGGTGATTCGTCCAACGCCGTGACCGCCAATGACCATATCGAGGACGGCTTCGCGAGCGTTGCTCGACAGCCAGCCTTTCACGGGCACCTGCACCACTTGCTGCTCGCGTTTGAACTCCCACAGGTCGAGCAGAATGCCCGCCGGGTTGCGCATGGCCAGCGACGGTCGGGAACGCGCTCTGACCGAGTTCGACGACATGCTGAAGGCCTGCGGCTTCGCGATCATCGCGGCGTCGCCGACACGACACGAGTTCAGTGTGATTCAGGCAGAACGCCGATAATCGAAGTCGATCACGTGCAATGGCCGAACATCTGGGCCCCAGGCGTCATTCGTACCCGGGTTTTCGGCGGCCCGCCTTGGTCTGTCCGCGCCGGACCTTGGAGTCGACGCGCCGCCGCTGCGACGCGCGCGTCGGACGCGTAGGACGTCGCTCCGGCGTCACCGCAGTTGCCTCCTCGACGATCTCGCGGAGTCGCGCCATGGCGTCCTCGCGGTTCCTTTCCTGACTGCGATAACGCTGCGCCTTGATGATCACGACGCCCTCGCCGGAGATGCGCTGGTCGCGGCTTTGCAGCAGACTGTCTTTGACCTCGTCCGGCAGCGACGACGCTCGCACGTCGAAACGCAGGTGCACGGCGCTCGACACCTTGTTGACGTTTTGCCCGCCGGCGCCTTGCGCCCGTATCGCGGACCATTGGATGTCGTCCGGGTCGATGTCGATCATCGCGTCACCGCAGCCGTAGTCGGCGGATCATAATCGCGTTCACACGCTCTCGCTACGCCATGCAAACGGTTCTTTCCATCGCAACCGACGGCCCGGGACTCTACGAGTTCACACGCGAGGTCGCGGCGTTCGTCGCGAGAAGCGGGGTCGAGCAAGGATTGCTAACGCTGTTCGTGCAGCACACGTCGTGCTCGCTGCTGATCCAGGAGAACGCCGACCCCGACGTGCGCCGCGATCTCGTCGAGTTCTTTCGCCGGCTCGTGCCCGCATCGAATCAATCGTCGATGCAGTGGGTTGCGCACAGAACGGAGGGCCCCGACGACATGCCGGCCCACATCAAGAGTGCACTCACCGCGGTTTCGCTCTCGATTCCCGTTCGCGACGGCCGGCTCGCGCTCGGCCGCTGGCAGGGCATCTACCTGTTCGAACACCGCGACGAATCGCAACGCCGTCGTAGCGTGGTCGCCGATCTGCGTTCGTAGCGATCCTTGCCGCCGGTCACGAGCCGGCTCTTTGCGGCGAGCTCCGAAGTGGTCGCGGTTCAGCCAGTCGCGCGGCCCGCCAAAAAATGCGCAAGGAGTGCTACCGGCCTCCCCGTCGCACCCTTCTCCTCGCCGCTCTTGGACGCTGTGCCGGCGATGTCCAAGTGCACCCATGGATAATGCTTGGTGAACCGCGAGAGGAAGCACGCCGCGGTGATCGCGCAGTCACCGTGCGGCCCGACGTTGGCGAAATCCGCGACGTTCGACTTGAACGTTTCCTGATATTCGCGCCACAGGGGCATGTGCCAGCCACGGTCCCAAGCGCTGTCGCCGGCCTCGAGCATCTCGCGCACGAGCGCGTCGCTGTTGGAGAACACGCCGGTGGCGATCTCGCCGAGCGCGCGCACGATCGCTCCTGTCAACGTCGCGACATCGACGAGGACCGCGGGCGTGTACCTCTCCGCGTACGTGAGCGCATCGGAAAGCGCGAGACGGCCCTCGGAGTCGGTGTCGAGGATCTCCACGGTCTGGCCGGACATCGTCGTCACGACGTCGCCCGGCTTCATTGCATTGCCGTCGGGCATGTTCTCGGCGGCCGGCACGATGCCGACAACGTTGAGCGGCAGCTTCATGAGCGCGGCCGCGCGCAGCGCGCCGAACACGCTCGCGGCGCCACACTTGTCGAACTTCATTTCCTCCATGTCCGAGGCGGACTTGATGTCCACGCCGCCCGTGTCGAACGTGATCCCCTTCCCCACGAGGACAACCGGACGCGTCTGGCGGGCGCCGTGGTACTCCATGACGATGAGCTTCGGCGGTTGCCGGCTGCCGCGCGCGACCGCGAGGAATGCGTTCATGCCGAGCTTCTCGATGTCACTTTGTTCGAGGACGGTCACCTCGAAGCCGTGCTCGCTGCCGAGCTCTCGCGCTTGCTCGGCGAGATACGTCGGCGTGCAGATGTTGGCGGGCAGGTTGCCGAGATCCTTCGCGAGCGTGATGCCCTCGCCGATCGCCACCGCCCGATCGATGGCAGCCTCGGCCGCCGACGCCTCCTGCCCATGCGCGATGTGGAAGACGACTTTCTCGAGCGCGACCTTCCGTTTCGGCGGCTCGCTCTTCAGCTCGTCGAAGCGATACATGACGTCCATGACGGCGAGCACCGCCTGCTCGATCTTCCAGGCGCCGTCGCGGCCGTTCACGTCGAGCTCGTCGAGACAGAGCGTCGCTTGGACGGTGCCCGTCGTGCGCAAGGTCGTCGTCGCCGCGCAGAGCGCCGTGTGATAGCTGCTCTCGATGAATTCGTCCATGGGACCAAGGCCCACGAGAAGCACGCGCTCGAAGGACGCTTGAGAAATCGTGGTGAGGAGTCGCGTCGCGCCGAGCTCGCAGCCGACGTCACCGCGGCTCAGCGCGTCTGTGACGGCGTGGACCGATGCCCGATCGACCTCCATGCCGGAGGGCGGCGTCGCGATGCGATGCCGGTTCAGCAACTCCTGCATGAACACCTTGTTCCCGCACTTGAGGATGGACTCCGGATCGTCCACCACCGGCATGCCAAGCGAATCCGCCCGGCGCACGAACTCCTCGATGACGCCCTCGGGGCTCGCGCGGTTGAAGAGAGCGTCGAACTCGGGCAGGCGCTCCAATGCGTCGGGGCCGATCAGTTCCGCTTCCAATCCGACGCGCGGCGCCGCCTTCATGAATCGCTGCAACGCTTCCTCGTTCGAGGGCTTGTGGGGTTCGTTCGGGTCCCACAGGATCGCCAGTCGCGGCCGGCCGCTTCTGGCGCCCGGCCGCTTCGGTGTCGAGCTTCGGGCGATGAACGACTTGACGGCGTCGAGCAGAAACGCACGATCCTGTAGGGCAACGTCCGCGAGGCCGATGGCCTGCAGGGCATCGAGTCGCCAGCTTCCCTCTGCACGCGCAAACACCGCTCGCAGCAGCGGCATGCGCGTCCTCGCGAACAATTGCTCGGCGAGCGCCGGATGGTCCGGATGCATTCCGAGGTAGACGTCGAGCTGGAAGCGCTCGCTCTCGTGGCGATGCAGCGTCTCCTGCACCAGCGGCTGAATCTCGGCGTCGAGCGCCGGCACGTAGGCGTCGGACTTGAGGTCCCCGATTGTCTTGACATCCGGGACTGGGCGCTGGCCACGTGCCTCGGCGAGGAGCGAAACGTAGTACCCGCGTCTCTGGTAGCGGCCCGTGCGGCATAAGTTGAGCACCCGCACGGCGACTTCGCTGACGCTCTCCGGTTCGGCCAGGTAGCGCCGCGCCGTGAGGACCGTCGCGTCGACGATCTCGAACCACTTCTGATGCTGATCAGTGACAACGACGGTTTTCATCCGAGGACGTCTCCGCATGCATTCGCCGATTCATGCTGCAGCATCCTCACCGGCTACGCGGACTTTCGCGGATACGCGCGGCGTTCACAATAGGAAGTGAACGCATGATCGCGTCCGCGAGCCGCCTACGGCTGCGGACGTCGTGACTGTCAGCCGCGTCGCGCTGCTTCAATCGCCGCGATATCGATCTTTCTCATGTCCATCATCGCGTCGAACGCGCGCTTGGCCGCCGCCGGATCGGCATCCGTAATCGCGTCCATGAGCACCCGTGGCGTGATTTGCCACGACACGCCCCACTTGTCCTTGCACCAGCCGCATGCGCTTTCCTGCCCGCCGTTACGGACGATCGCGTTCCATAACCGATCGGTTTCGGCCTGGTCGTCGGTGGCGACCTGGAACGAAAAGGCTTCGTTATGCGCAACCGCAGGGCCGCCGTTCAAGCCGAGGCAAGGTATGCCCATGACGGTGAACTCGACGGTCAAGACGTCTCCTTGCCTGCCGGCAGGATAGTCGCCGGGAGCGCGATGCACGGCGCCAACTGCGCTGTCCGGAAACGTTTGCGCATAGAACCGCGCCGCATCGAGCGCTGTACCGTCGTACCAGAGACAAACCGTGTTCTTGCCGATCATATTCATCCTCCGATGCTACGTCGAATGTAACGCGAGAGCCGAAACAATTGACGACGCCGGAACGCGGTCAAGTTATGCTGGCGCGATCCCTCCCAATGACCAGAGACGAGACGATCATGGCAACGGACCGCATCATGGTCGGCATCATCGGCGCCGGCACCATCGCTCGAGCCATCATCGAAGATCTGCAAGCGTCCGGAGCGGCCGATGTCTGCTACGTGCTGACATCGCGATCCGGGCGCGAGCGTCCTTCCCGCCTCGCCAACGTACCATGGCTGACGAATCCGGACGAAGCGGTCGCACGACCCGTCGATTTGGTGATCGAGGCGGCCGTACCCGAGATTTTCGCGCGGCTCGCGCCTGCCGTGCTCGAGCACAGCGATTTTTGCGGTTTCAGTTGCACCGCCCTGGCGGATCCGATGCTGGAAGCCGCCGTACGCGACGCGACTGCCAAATCGGGTCGCCGCCTGTACGTGCCGCATGGCGCAATACTCGGCCTCGATGGTTTGGTGGACGGCCGCGACGTGCTGGAACGCGTGGTCATCACGACCACGAAAAGCGGCAAGAGCTTCGGGCTGGATCCGGGCGCGTCGGGCGTGGTGTTCGAAGGCTCGACGCGCGACGCCTGCCGCCGTTTCCCGCGCAACGTGAACGTTCACGCGGCGATCGCGCTGGCGGGACTGGGTTTCGACAAGACACGCAGCAGGATCGTCGCCGTACCGAATGAACCGCGCATGCGGCACACCATCGAGGTGTCGGGTCCGGGACTCGAATGGACTATCCAGGTCGCGTCGCAGTCGCTCGGTGGCGTGACGGGTTCGTACACGCCGGCGTCCGCTGCCGGGTCGGTGCGACGAATCATCGATCGATCCGGTGTCGTGATCGCCTGATCGTCGAATTCACTGCCGGGCGGCCGTCACGAAGCCTGCCGCATCAGTAGCCGCGCGCCCGATCGACTCCGCGCGAGAAGTCGATCAACGCCGCCCCGGGCGGCAGCGCGGTGAGGTGCCGTGCGTCCAGCAGGCCGGTGGTTTGCGCCGTCAACGGCACCGGACACACCAAGATATCGCATCCGGACAGCATCGTGGGCGCGCTTCGCGGCTCGTTCGCGCTCGGGGCGGCCCGTCGCGCTCACGCGCGATAGCGTTCGACGAGCGTCACGAGGCGCTGGCTCGCCGCCACGGCCGCTGCACGGTCCTGCGAGAAATTCAGGCGCACGCAGTTGTCGGAAAACGGGCTGAATTCCGTTCCGGGCGTGACGATCACATTGGCCTGAAGACGCAGCGCGCTGACGAACTCGAGCCCCGAAAGGGTCAGCTTCGGCAGCGTTGGAAAGATATAGCTGCCGGCTTCGGTGGTGCGCACGCGTATGCCGTCGATGCTGCGAAACACCTCCAGCAGATCGTCGCGGATCGCCTCGTGGTCGCGGATGCGCTGCGCCATCCATCCGTGCGGCTCGTCGAACCAGGTGCGCAGCACCGCCTGGCTGTAGCCGCCGGCGCGAAGCGACACGATCGCCTGCAGCTTTTCCATGCGGCCGACGATCTCCCTCGAGCCGAATCCGACACCGAGCCGATAGCCGGAGAGCGACTCCGTCTTCGACGGCCCCATGATGGTGATGACATTCTCGGCGTCGATCTTCTGCGCGCGCAGATGCGTGTAGACGTAGCCGGTGAAGATCTGGCGCGCGTAGAGCTGATCGACGATGACCGTCGCGCCGTACCGGCTGGCGAGCGCCGCGATGCTTTCGATTTCCTCGCGCGAATACACCACGCCCACCGGGTTGTTCGGGTTGGAGAACAGAAACACTTTCGCGCCGGCCGCGAAGGCGTCCTCGAGCTGGCAAAGATCGATGCCGGATCGACCCTCGACGTCCTGATACGCGAGCCGGACCGGCACGAGCTCGCCCTCGAAGAACTCCACGAGCTTGCGATTCGCGAAGTAGTCGGGCTGCACGATCGCCACCTTGTCGCCGCGCGTCACCGTCGACGCCACGGCGAGAAAAAGTGCCCCTTGCGTCCCGGGGGTGATGATCATTCCGTCGCGGCCATCGACGGGCACGCCGGTGAAGGCCGCCAGACGTTCGGCGAGCGCCTCGCGAATCGATAGCGCACCCCGATACTCGGTGTACGCCTGAGTTGCGCCCTTCGCCACACCTTCGGCAAAGACTTCGAAAGCGCCAGGCGTCGGCGGATGCGCGTCGACATCGCCATGCGAAAAGTCGACCGTGCGGCCTTCGAGCTTTTCACCGCGCAACTTCGCTTCGATCGCGCCGGCCCGTTGCCGGACCTCCTGTCCCGGGGCGTTGTCGGTGCCGAGGCGGCTGAATTTGCTCTGGATCGTCATCAAATGCTCCTGTCGGGAAAGTGGTCGATGAACTCGCCGCCGAACTCCCGCATCGCGTCCCGCAGGACTTCTCTGAAGTAGGTCTGGAGGCTTCGATCGAAGAGCACGATCAACGCTTCGACGCCTGCAGCGGCTGGCGAATCACGATTGCAGCGATCCGCGCAACCGAAGTTTGAACGACGCGCCCGGCCGGGGACGCTTCGGCTTGCAAATCCACGCCGCAACGCTTCGCCCTCGAGTCGCGGCAACGCGACCCGGTCAGCACCGCGTTGGGTGCTCCCGATGAAATGAGGGTCAGACCCTCATTGTCCCGAAAATGGAAATAAGGGTCCGACGCTCATTTCGTCCTGATGATCAGCTGGCGACCGATCCGCTCGTCGTCGAAACGTCGAGCGTCCGCGGTGGGCTGAGCAGCCCACCGCGCTGCTGGTTCCGCTTTATGCGGCTATTTGCAGAAGGTGGCGACGATCGTCCCGGTGCCGTGGTGTCCAGGCGAGGGTGAATAGCCGGCGTCGGTCTTGACGACCACGATCTGCGCCCACCCTCCGGCAATGGTTCCCGGCTGCTGATTGCTGACCGAGCTGCCGACGATCACCCCCATGTAAGCGGGTACATCGGCCGTGGGCGGCGCGCTGTTTCCGGTTTGGGTCAGGAACGTCGTCCCGCAGACGTTCGCCGGGCTGGTGCTGGGCAACGTAGTCACCGCGCCCGCGAACCCTTTGAACGCCGACGGAGCGATGCCGCCGGAAACATTGTTCTGCACGGACCAATCGTCGCTCCACCAGGTAACCGAAGAGTTCGGCCCGGCAGTGGCAACGGTAGTGTCGCCGAGCACGAAAGCTCCGCGGCTGGGAAATGCGAACACGATCACGTCCGCGCTGTCGCTCGACGGCTTGTAGTAGGCGTCGCCCGCGAACGAGGCCGTCAGCGTCTTGGGGCCAAGCTGCTGACCCGATACGTTGGCGATCGAGCAGGTGGCCACGCCCGTTGCATCGATCATGCTGCTGCACGACTGTGCGCCGAGGGTGAAGGTGATCGTTTGTCCCGCGGGCGCGGGTACCGCCTCGCCGCCGTCGCCGTCGCCGTCGTTCGCGCCGTCCTCGACCAGCTTCGCCGACAACGTGGTGCTGCCGGACCCGGCCAGGATCACCGTCGGACCGGTAAAGCTGACGGTGGATTCTTCGCGAGTGATCGTGAAGCTCTGCGAGCTCGACGCGGGCGTGTAGAACGAGTCGCCGGCAAACGAGGCGGTGACGGTCGACGGACCCGGCGTTTGCGACACCTTGATGCTGCATGACGCCGTTCCGGTGCCGTCGGTCGTCGCGAAACAGGCATCGCTCGCCGCCGCGCCAATTTGGAACTTGATGATCTTCCCCAATGCCGGCGCGTTGCCGTCGCCTGAAAAGCCGAGCGTCGCCGACACGGTTGCCGAGTCGTGGTAGTCGCCGGTCGTTGCGCCCTTGTAGGTGAGCGTCGACGCCAGCGGCAGCACGAGCACGTGATGCGATTCCTCGTACGTGATGTCGTGGTGAGGCTCGCTGATCCCTGAGGTCGGGATGGTGACGACGTCCTTCGCGTCCGCGCCCTGGCCGACGCCGCCGGTGCGGAACCTGATTCTCGACCAGTCGGGGGTGCTGCCTTTGAGAGTCGCCTGCGCCGTGTCGCCATTGGCGTCGAAGCCTGTGCCGGCCGTGGTGGTGCCGCCGTCGCAGTCGAGGTCGAGCGGCTTTAGGTCTTTCTTGACGTAGGTGCGTGTAATGGTGAGCTTGCCGCTGGCATCCTTGGTCCCGCACGAGTTCGTGCTCCCGTACGCAGAGGGGTTGCCCCCGAGATCGACGCCGCCCGCCTCGGTGAGCTTGGTTTCGTCGACGTCGGGCGTGGTGTCGCGGGAGTAGTCGAACACCTGAACGCCGTTGCGGAAAATGCCCGTGGTCTGATAGGCGTAGCTCATCACCGACGGATAGTTCGGCTTGCGGTTGACGCTATCGTCGTCCCCTTCGCCCCCGCTGTGATCGAGGCCGAGCGTGTGGCCGAACTCGTGCATGAACGATCCGGTCTGCTCGTTCTGGCTGCCGATGCCGCCCGTCCATCCGCCGAGCGTGACCATGAATCCCAGCTTGTCGCTCGTGGTCAGGCCCGACGTGTTGTCGTCGACGGGCGGCATCGGCCGCGTGTCCTGCGCGATCACCGCGGCGGCGATCGCATAGTGAAAGCTCGGAAGCCGACCCGTCGGCACGAAATTGCTCTTCAATAGCGAATAGAAGTTGGCGAGCTGGTAGCCGTCGTCGCGATTGCCGGTCAACAGGTACTTGCTCCACGCGACCTTCTGCGCCTTGGACAGCACGCCCCACTGCGCGCCGCCCGGACTGAGCGTGCTGGTCGGTCCGGCGTCGATGATCAGCGTAATGCCCGCTCGCGTCGCCCCGCGATGAACGACGGGATCCTTGTCGAACGCATCGATCGCAGCGTCGATGGCCGCTTGCCGAAGCTGCTGGTTGTGACCCGCATCCTCCATCCAGTCGAGCTGGACGAGGATGTTGGGGCGGTCCAGTGACACGCCCATCTTCGGCAGATCGACGAACTGCGGCACGTTGCCGCTTCCCGGGTCGATCGTGACGCCGTTCTTCTTCCAGGCGAGCGGAATGCCGTCACAGGGCGAGTCGCAACCGAACCTGGCGGTCCGGTCCTCGATCACGCCGGACTTCTCGAACGCATAGCCCTCGGGCGCCGTTTCTTCGAACGTGTCGGAGCCGACCGCCGGATTGTCGTAGTGAAGGCTGAGCTGCGTGCCGTTTTCGATCCAATACGAAACGTGGAACTCGGTTCCCGTCCCAACCCCGCACGACTCGGAGGCGATGTCGACCGTTTGATCGATCTCGATCTTCAACGGCGGTTCCACCGTCCAGCATCCATGGTCCAGCGTGCCGCTGGCCCGCGTCAGGACCGAATCGGAGTTGTTCGTGAAATGCACCCGGATATCGCGAAACGCCGCGGTTGCGGGCGTTGCAGCGACGAGCGCGAGGATGGTCGCGCAGAGCAGCGCGACATTGGCCAGGAACCGTCGTTTCGGCCGGGATCGAACGAACGACACAATACCCGGAACCTGCGATGCAGTAGCGCCTCGATCCATGCCGACCTCCCCTTATCGACCGCGCGAGGGTGCCAGTGAAATCGGGCGACGGCAATCAGCCGCATGGATTAGTCCGAAGGATATACGCGAGGCACGTCGCGCCGCGATATTCGACCCGATTCACTGCACGTGCGCACCGCCTTGGGAATGCGGATCACGCCGTGCAGTCCTTTCGGTGTCAGTACTGAACGGGATTCATCGGCGGGCCGAGATCGGGCCCCGAAAGATAGGATCGGCCGCGCGATCCTACTCGTTCTCGTCGTTCACTTCGACGCGTCCTCCGCCCGGTCGCTCCGCTCACTCGCCTGACTCTCGGTGAACGGCAGGTGGATGAGTTGCTGCGCGAGCGCGAGCACCGCGCTCGTGGAAAACGCGAAGCACAGCAGGCCGGCCATGCCGAGCACGCCCTCGAGCAGCCGCCAGCGAATCGGCAGGTAGCCGGCGCCGAGCGTCGTGTAGTTGACGAGTGCATGGTAGAACGCGCTCGACTCGTTCGGCTGCGCGTTCTTCCAGGTGAAGAATTCGGCCCACAGCGCGACCTCGAGCAAGTGAAGGACGACGATTCCCACGATCGCCAGGATCAGGACGGCCGTACGAAAGCCGGGGAGCGCCGTCTTGCCCCACACCATCCAACGCGCACTCGTGCGCGCAATCTGAAATATGCCGACGCCATGCACGAGGAGCGTGATGGCGAGCAACAGGCAACCCCACAGGATTTCGTCGACGCGGATGACGTAATCGATGTCGCGCTGAAGGAATTCGTACAAGCGTCCTCCGACGTTCGGATCAGCTGGCCGAATCGGCAGGGTGGGGGTCGATATCGTGGCCGAGGCCACCGACGCCTGCGCCGAATCCCCCGACGCCTGCCGCACCGGCACCTCCGCGGCCGGCGCCACCGCCCCGTCCCGCTTCGCCACGGCCGCCCCGTTCATCGCGGCCGCCCCCGCCCTTCGACCCGCCGCTCGACGGCCGCAGCGGGCCTTGCCGCGGGATCACGAGCTCAGATGGAATCGGCTCGAGATCGAGCACCTGCCGGATGAACGTTCGCAGCGTCACGACGAGTTCGGCCGTCGCGGCCGCGCGCCCGGCCGCGACAAGGCTGCCCGTGAACGAACCGCCGAGCGTCTTGCAGGCGGCGATCAGCGGGCGCAGCCGTTCGTTGATCTGCCGGTTTTCGCGCTCGCGCCGCTTCTGCACGACTTGCATGACGAGCAGGCGGATGCCGACCACGAGGAGCGAGAACACGGCAAGACCGAGCAGGGTCGAAAACAGGGCCTGCCACGAACTGAAATCGATTCCGTTGCGCATCGAGGGTCAGGGGCCGCGACGAGGGCGTGAAGCGATCATAGCGCCCGCAAGCCGAGAATCGACACTCGCGACGAATGCGCCCACGGTTGGCCACGGACGCGACGTGTCGCACCTGGCGTGGTGCGCAGGCACATGCCGGGATCAGCGAGGCGATGCACGGTGGCGCTGTCGGCATTGGCTGCCTGGCCGACCTCGGCTTCGCGGGTGGTTCAGCCGGGGTCGCCTCTGCGTTCAGTGCGCCGGCGGCTCGTCGGCCCTGGTGGCGTGCACCGTGCCTTCGCGATGCTCGGGTGGACCGTAGAGCGTGTACAGGCGAAGCGGCTCGCTCGCCGACGTATTGACGACGCGGCGCCCGTCGAATGCAATCGAGCAGGCGGACCGGGTCAGTACCTCGGCCGCGCAGGCGGCGCCATGGATCGGGACTCGATCTGCCGGAACGTGATACGGCCTTTGGTGAGGTCGTAGGGAGAAATTTCGAGCGACACCTTGTCGCCGGCAATGATTCGAATCCGATGCTTGCGCATCTTGCCGGCACTGTAGGCCACGAGGCTGTGACCATTGTCGAGGGTGACGCGATAACGGGAATCGGGCAGCACTTCGTCTACCACGCCATGCATTTGCAGAACTTCTTCCTTGGCCAATGGGATCCTTTGAAAAGGTAAGAACGCGAAAGCCCGGCGGTGCCGGGCTTCCATGAGGAGGGACGACGCGCGCAGCGGGACGCGCAGGCGAGGGTCGCGCAGCGCTGTGTTCACTATTGGGGCGACCGGTCGCGCTTGCAAGCGCCACGAAATGGTACTCGTCCGAATAGGACGGCAACGGCGAATCCGCCTTGGCCGCTGCGTCCGGTGTACTGATGGGTGTGGCGCCAGGTCCGCGAGCGCCGGCACCTATCCGAGGCAGCAGCCGAGCACGCAGCGCAATTCGGTGTTGAGCAGATTTTGCGGGTGGCCGTCGCGGCCGAAACCGAATGCCGCAGCGAGGTTGTCCGCCGCTACGCGCGCCATCGTACGCCACGCCGATTCGTCGGTGCCGCAGTCCGGCGTGTTGGTGACGATCACCCCTGCGCGCGTGCACGCCGCAAGGTCGATGCCCGCGTCGCACGAACCGATCCTGCACACGGCCTTCAAATGCGGCAGCGACGCGAGCAGCGACGCATCGATCGCAAGCGCGCGCGCATCGACGAGCGCCGACTTGCCGGCGAGGCGTGCGCGCAGCGCATCGCGATCCCCGAGGTCGGGATCATCCGCGAATTCGACCTCGAAGAACCGCTCGAGGCATGCCAGCAGACCGGGATCGGGCACGCATGTCAGCAGGACCGGATGGCGTCGAAAGCCGGAAAGCGACAGGTGCACGCTAGTGCACCCGCGGCTCGAGCGCCGGCTTGCCGCGAATGCGATCGGCGATCTTCTCGGCCATCATGATCACCGGCGCATTGATGTTGCCGGACGTGAGATCGGGCATCAGCGACGCATCCACGACACGCAAGCCTCTGGCGCCGTAAACGCGTCCCTCGTCGTCGGTGACGGCCATCGCGTCGCCCGCCGGGCCCATGCGGCACGTGCCGCCGGGATGATGCACGGTGATCGCGGTCTTGCGAATGAACGCATCGAGCGCCTCGTCGCTTTCGGCCGCAGCACCGGGCAGCGTTTCGGTTTCGACGAACCGCGAAAGCGCCGGCTGGCGGACGATTTCGCGGACCGCGCGTATGGTTTGTCGCATCACGCGCCAGTCGTGCGCATCGTCGAGAAAACGCTGATCGATGCGCGGCGCCGCCAACGGATCTCGCGACGCGAGACGAACCTCGCCGCGGCTTCGCGGATGCAGCATCACCGTGCGACACGCGAATCCATCCGCGAACGGCTTGCGCACGCCGGGGAACCACGGCCACGCCGGCAGCGACGCATTGGTGAGGATGAGCTGCATGTCAGGCGTGACGAGTTGCGGATCGCTCTTCAGGAACCCGACCACGCCGCCCGGAATGTCGGACGCGAAGCCACGCCCGAACGCATAGGCATTGGCGAGCGACAGCGCGATGCGGTCGGCGCGCATGTTGCGCATGAACGGGCTGGTCTCGCGGCGCCCATACATCAGGATGACCGACACGTGATCCTGCAGGTTCTTCCCGACGCCGGGCAGCGGCGCCCGCACCTCGATGCCGTACCGTGCGAGCTGCGCGGGATCGCCGATACCGGAGAGCATCAACAGTTGCGGCGAATTGATCACGCCCCCCGCGACGATCACTTCGCGCGTCGCGGCCACGCGCTCGGCCTTGCCGTTCCGGACGTAGTCGACGCCACGCGCGACGTCGCCGTCGAACACGATGCGCGTCGCGTGCGCAGCCACGCGCACCTCGACATTGCCGCGCGCCATCGCGGGCTTCAGGTACGCGCGCGCCGCGCTCATGCGCTTGCCGCCGGCGATCGTCACCTGCAGCCGGCCGAATCCCGCCGATTGCGCGCCGTTGTAGTCGTCGGTCGCAGGGTGTCCCGCCTCACCGGCAGCGGCCAGAAACGCATCGTTGAGCGGATCCTGATAGCGGCAATGCTGGACGTTCAGCGGACCCTCGCCGCCACGGCACGCGTCGGCACCGCCTTCCCAGCGTTCCATGCGCTTGAAGTACGGCAGCACATGGGCGCTGCTCCATTGCGGCAGGCCGGCCGCCGCCCAGCGGTCGAAGTCCCCGCGATGGCCACGAACATAAGCCATCGCGTTCGTCGACGACGAGCCGCCGACGACCTTGCCGCGCGCGCATTCGACAGCGCGCCCATCGACACTCGGTTCCGGGCTCGCAAAGTATTGCCAGTCGACGAGGCGCTCGGTCAAAATCTTGCCCCAGCCGAGCGGCACGTGGATCCATGGGCTGCGATCCCAGCCGCCGGCTTCGAGCACCAGCACGCGCACGTCGCGATCCTCACCGAGGCGATATGCGAGCGTGCAACCCGCGGAGCCGGCGCCGACGATGATGTAGTCGAATTCGGAAGACACTGGGTGATCCCCCACGCTCGCCCGGCTCGCTGCCCAAAGAGGGCGGACCGGTCGGTCGGAGCGGCCCTTCGCTCCCGGAATGAAACGGGCCGCCTCGTGCGCGGCCCGCTGTCATGAGCGAAGCGATCAGCGCTTCAGCGCGCCGGCCTTCTCGATAAATGTGGAATTGAAGCCGGCGGCCGGATTGAAATCCGCCGGCAGCATGCCCTGGTCCTTCAACACCTGCGCGGTCGCGGTCCACTGCTTGTCCGAGATCGCGCCGATGCCATGGCTCTTCGTGTACGGCCCGAAGAACGTCGACTTGATGTCGGCATCGAGCTGGGCGGAAAGGGTGTGCTCCTTGCCCTTGTACTCGGGGTTCGCCTTGACGACGATGTCGACCGCTTCCTTCGGATGCTCGACCACGAACTGGAACGCCTTCGCGTACGCGTTGACGAAGCGCTGCACGAGATCGGGCTTCTCCGCGATCATCTTTTCCGACGTGAAGACACCCGAGCCATAGGCGTCATAGCCGAAGTCGGAGCCCAGCAGGATCGACAGCGATCCCGGTCCACCCGCTTTGGCCTCGAGCTCAGGCACCTCGGCGTCGATGTAGCCCGGCACCACGTCGACGCGCCCGAGCAGCAGCATGTTCTCGTACGGCGGCGACACCGTGCTCTGCTTGAAGTCGGCGAGGTTGAGGCCGTTCTTCGCGAAGAAGGCCTTGAGGAACACGTACGTCGAGCCGCTGGGATGCACGCCGATGTTCATGCCCTTGATGTCGGCGGGCTTGCTCATCGGGTGCTTCGCCTTGAGCGAGATCATCGCGAGCGGGCTTTCCTGGTTGACCGCGACCAGCGCCACCACGGGAAGCTTCTGCGAGCGACCCACCTGCAGCGTCGGCAGGTCGCCGAAGCCGAAGTCGGCGTTGCCGTTCGCGACGAGCTTCAGCGCATCCGTCGATCCCGTGCCCTTGCGGATGGCGGTGACGTTGATGCCCTGCTCCTTGAAATAGCCATTGTCGCGGGCGACGAAGAACATCGCGTGGTTGCCGCGCACCAGCCAGTCGAGCTGCACCGATACGTCGTCGGCCGCCTGCGCAACGCCCCCGGCGAACATCGACGCGCCCGCGACGGCCGCGAGCAGCCAACCCATCCATTTCCTCCTGTTCATGACACGTTCCTCTCGTTGACAATCATGTCCATCGTGACCGCGCCTCGCCTGCAGGCCCGGCGTTCGTTCAAGCGGTGTGCGGCATCCAGTCGATGTAGCGCCGCTCGATCCATTCGATCGCGTAATAGAACAGCATCCCCAGCACCGACACTTCGACGAGCGCCGCGAACACGAGCGCCGTCTGCATCTGCGTCGACGCGAACTGGATCATGTAGCCGAGGCCCGCCTGCGCGCCCGCGAACTCGCCGACGATCGCGCCGATGACGGCCAGCGTCACGGCCACCTTGAGTCCCGCCATCAGGTACGGCAGCGAGTTCGGGATCTGGATGCGCCACAGGATCACGTTCCTGCTCGCTCCCACCGAGCGCATCAACGCGACCAGGTTCGAATCGACGGTCTGCAGGCCGACCAGCATGTTGATCGCGACCGGGAAGAACGCGATCACGACGATCAGCACCACCTTCGGCGCGAGGTCGAAGCCGAACCACAGGATGAAGAGCGGCGCGAGCGCCACCTTGGGCACGTTCTGGAACAGCACCACCAGCGGATAGAGCGCGCGGCCGAACGTCGCGAACCGCGCGATCACCAGTGCGACGGCCGCGCCGATGATGCCGGAGAGCACGAAGCCCCAGAGCACCTCGCGCGCAGTGACGAACGCCGCGTAACCAAGGTCGCGCTGGTGCGCGATCAGCACCGCGACGATCGTCGATGGCGCCGGCAGCACGAACTCGGGCACCTTGAAGATGCGCGAAACCGCTTCCCAGACGACGATCACGCCGACCAGCAACACGAACGGCGGCATGAAGCGCGCAAGCACCTCGCGCATGCGCGCGTTCGCGGCCGCACGGTCGACGTTCGCCGGGACGCGCGTCACGTTGTCCGTCGCGGTCATTGCTTGCCCTCCGTGTGTAGCGGCACTCATGCTGCGCGGACTTGCCGGTGCCCTTCCTTCAACAGCCGGCGCAGTCGCGAGGTCGCGCGCGCGAATTCCGGTGCCGCGTAGCTCTCCTCGTTGCGCGGATACGGCAGCCCGATCGGCATCGCTTCGAGGATGCGCCCCGGATTGGCCGCCATCACGTGCACCTCGCCCGACAGGAACGCGGCTTCGTCGATCGAGTGCGTGACGAGCACGATCGTCTTCTTCGTGCGCTCCCAGATCTCGAGCAGGAAATCGCTCATCTCTTCGCGGGTGATGGCATCGAGCGCGCCGAACGGCTCGTCCATCATCAGCACCTCGGGATCGAGTGCCAGCGCGCGCGCCATCGACACGCGCTGGCGCATGCCACCCGAAAGCTGCGCGGGGCGCTTCTGCGCGGCGCGTTCGAGGCCGACGAGACGCAGCATGTCGGCGGCGCGCTGCCGGATTTCGTCCCCGCTGCGGCTCGCATGCGCCACCTGCATGAGCATGGCGACGTTGTCGAGCGCGTTTTTCCACGGCAACAGCGTCGCCTCCTGGAACACGATGCCGATGCGCCGCTGTCGCACCGCCTCGACGGGCGTGACACCGGCGACCGAAACGTCGCCGGACGTCGGCGCCAGCAATCCGGCAAGCACCTTGAGCAGCGTGCTCTTGCCGCATCCCGACGGGCCGATCAGCGACACGAAACCGCCCTTCGGCACCGACAGGCTGACGTCGTTCAGCACGCGCGTGACGCGCCCGGCGACGGTGAAATCGACGCACACGTTCCGCGCCAGGATATGCGCGGGCGCGTGCGGGACCGGCGCAATGGTCGAGGTCATGGTTACCGCGTGCGTGAATGCGTCAGCCGGTGGCCGTCGCCTTCTGGAACGACGGGCGCTTCTGCAGTTCGCCAAGCCACGCCTGCGTCTTCGGGAACGCGGGCAGGCCGAGCGGAAAGCCGATGCAACGCTTGACGATGGGCCCGAGCGCCACGTCGGCGAGCGAGAATTGCGCACTCGCGACGAACGGCGTCTTCGCGAGCGCACCTTCGAGCAACTTCAATTCGTTGCCGAGGTTCGTCGCGGTGTCGGGCGCGCGTTCGCCTTCCGCCTTCTTGGCGTCGCGAAAGCCGGCGAGGTACGCGGGATTGAGCTCGGCGAGGAGCCAATCCATCCAGCGCTCCACTTGCGAGCGCGGCGCGGGGTCCGCGGGATAGAGACCGCTCTTCGTCTTGTTCGCGAGGTAACGCAGGATGGTGTTCGATTGCCAGACGACGACGTCGCCGTCGACGAGCGTCGGCACCTTCTGCATCGGGTTCATCGCCGCGTACTCGGGCGTGGTCGTGTTCTGGAACTGGCGGCCGAAATCCTTGCGCTCGTACGGTAGTCCCAGTTCCTCGAGCAGGAAGATCACCTTCTGCACGTTGCCGGACGTGGCCCGGCCCAATAGCTCGATCATGTCGTCGTCCTCGTCGTTACCGATTCGTCAAAGCGGCTTGTAGGCGATGCACTCGATTTCGATCTTCGTGGTGATCACCGCCCGCGCCTCCACGGTGGTGCGCGCGATGCGCCCCTCCGGAAAGTATTCCTTGAACACGCCGTTGTAGCGCCCGAAATCCCGCGCATCCTCGAGGTACGTCGTCACCTTGACGACGTCGGCGAGCTCGCAGCCCGCCTGCGCGAGCACGCGCTTCACCGCTTCCAGCGTCGCGCGCGTTTCCTCTTCGATGGTGCCGGCGACCATCGTGCCGCTCTCGTCTTTCGCCACCTGTCCCGACACGTACACGTAATCGCCCGCACGCACTGCCGGATGAAACGGCAGGTTTGGATTCTTCTTGCCGTAGACCTCGATGTTGCTCATGTTTCCTCGTTTACGACACGTTGCTTTCGATGATGCAAAGCCCGCGCTGCCGGTCGATCAGGTAGATGAGCCCGTTCGGATCGACCGTCGCGTCGTTCGACGACACCATCGAATAGCCTTCGGGCAGATCGGGCTCGTAGAAGCCGACCTCGCGCGGCGCGAACGGGTCGCTCACGTCGACGAGGCGCAGTCCGCGCGCGAACCACGCGAACGGAATCGTCGTGCCGTGAAAGCGCTCGGATGGCTGGTGGCAACCCATCATCGGCGGCTGCGGCTCACCGTGGCGGTCGAGCCCGGGCACCTGGAACGTCGCGATCGGCATCGGCTGCCGCTCGGAGCTCACGTCGTAGATCCATGCGAACGCCGGCGGCGACGGACGCAGCTTCGCGACGTCCTCGTCGGCGACGATCATGATGTCCCGGCCCTTGAGCTTCGTCGGAATCCGCAGCGCGGTATGCGTGGGATGCGGATCGGCAGGCCCGGGATTGATGCCCGACACGAGCGTCGGCCGGCGCATGTCGGAAATGTCGAGAATGTAGAAGCCGTGATGCCAGTACGACACGTACAGCCGGTCGCCGTGACGCAGCGGATGATGGCAGCGCGGCTTCACGTAATCGTCCCACGGGTACTCCTCGCCGCCCGCCACGTGCTGTCCGGGGATCCACCAGCGGCCGACTTCCTCGGGTGCCTCGGGGTGGGCGAGGTCGAGGATCATCATGATGTTGCCGACGTAACCCTCTGCGGTCGGCGAGATGTACGCGTAGCGGCCGTCGAAGTCGTAGCGATGCACGCCGCCGCCCTCGCCGCTGACGCGCCACTTCGCGATGAGCTTCGGCTGCGACGGCGTCGACACGTCGAAGATGCCGAGGCCGCCGCCGAAGTCGGGCGCGCCGTCGCGAAATTTCTCGTAGTTGACGACCATCAGGCCGTTGGCCACGCGCACCTTGTGCGAGTGCCAGCCCATCGGCACGTCGAGTTTCGCGATCAGCTTCGGATGCCGCGGGTCGGCGACGTCGTAGATCGACGTGCCGTCGGGCGGCCGCATGTGCGACACGTACAGGACGTTCCTGTCCCACCACACCTGGCCACCGCCCTGGCAGTCGATGTAGCTGACGAGCTTCGTGTTCGATGCGCGCGCCATCCTGTTACGCGAGCTTTGTCACCGAGCCGGAGGCGGTGCGCCCGTAGCGCGTCAGCAGGCCGAACGCGGCAAGCGCCGGCTCGTCGCTCGCGACGAACAGGATCAGCGGGTCCTTCGCCTCGTTCACGTACTCGACCCAGTGACCTCCCGGAATCGCGACGGTGTCGAAGCGCTCGAGCGCAAAGCGCTTGCCGTCGATCAACGCATGACCGGCGCCCTCGAACGGGGCGACGAGCAGGTTCGCCGACTGCTTGAGCGGCAGCGTGCGCTCACCGGGACGCACCATCTGCATGAAGAACGTGGTGGTCCTGTACACCGGTCCGCCGGTCAGCGGATCGATGTATTCGACGAGCAGGCCTTCATGCGCGTTGTCGGCGAAATCGCGATGGCGCTCGAGCAGCTCGCGCATCGCATCGTAGCGATACACGTACATGGGCGACGATCCGCCGACGCCGCGGAAATGGTCGACGAACCGCGGCCGCAATCCACCGCTGCCGTAGACGCGCGCGGAATAGTCGGCGGGAAAGCGGGCGGTCTGCTTCTTCTTGGCGACGCCGGCTTCCTTGTAATCGTGGTCGAACGCGAGTGCGTGCAGGCTCTCGACGAGCGGATAGTCGAGCACCGAAAGATTGATCGCCGGCTCGTCGCCGACGTTGCCGTGGTTGTGCCAGGTGTCGCGCGGCGTGAGCACGAGGTCGCCTGGGCCGAACGTGATGTCCTCGCCCTCGACGCCGGTGAAATTCTTCGCACCCGTCAGTCCGAAGCGCACCGCACATGCCGTGTGACGATGCGGCGGCATGATCTCGTTCGGGTCGTTCAGCCTGTACGCGGTGTAGAGCGTGCTCACCGTGGCGCGGCGCGGCGCGAGACCGGGATTGATCAGCACGAGCGAGCGGCGGTCGCTGTCCTCGGTGCTGATGAGTTCCGCGGAGCGATGCAGCAGGCCCTCGATGTCGTCCTTGTAGCTCCAGCGGAACGGCACAGGCTTCGGCCCGTTCATCAGTTGCTTGATGTCGTCGTGCTCGACGTCCGACGACTTCGCCCAGAACGGAAACATGTTGCGCGCGGCGATCTCGCCGTACATCTCGCGCAACGCGGCCTCCCGCGCGTCGCCGGAGAGCTTCAGTTCGCGGTGATTGCCCATGATCGAATGCCCGGTAACGAGTCGATGCGCGGATACTGCCAAGCTGTCGGAGGACTGTCAACCATTTTCGACCATGGTGGTATTTGGTTGCGTACGACACCGCGGCGGCGAACGATGCGGAGTCGCGCCTCACCGCTTGAACTCACAGGAGAATCGGATTAGGATCGGGCGCAAGAATCGCCGGACAACCATGCTCAACCGCTCCCGACCACAGACGGCGCTCGACGCGCCCGTCGCTGCCCTTGCCGACGAACTGCGTGCGCGCCTGTCGAGCGGTGAGGCGCTACCCGCCGAGCGCGCGCTCGCCGAGGAATTCGGCGTCAAGCGACACCGCGTTCGGCAGGCGCTCGCGCTTCTGCGCGAACGGGGCGATCTCGATCCGTGGCCGCGCAACGGCGTCGCCGACGGCGAATCGCTGATTCGCTCGACGAATCCGCTCGAGGTGATCGAGTTGCGGCTGACGCTCGAACCGGCGCTCGCGCGCCTCGCCGCGGTACGCGCGACGCCGCTCGAGATCGCACGCATCATGCGCGCGGCCACCACCCCGGCCGACATGCAGCGCAGCAGCGCCGATCTCGTGTTCCACAAACTCGTCGCAACCGCGAGCGGCAACGGTCTCGCGGCCGACCTGTACGCGTTGTTGCGCAAGGTGGGCGCCGACGCGCGTGTGCGCGTGCAGAGCAGCGCGCCGCCCCTGCCCGATCGTCTCGCACAGCGCGACCAGGAGCATCACAACGTCGCCGAGGCGATCGCCGCGCGCGATCCCGAGCGCGCCGAGGCGGCGATGCGCACGCACCTCGAGGCCGTGCATCGCATCATCCTCAATCGGCTGATCGCCGCAAACGCCGCGTAATCGATAAGTAGGGTCAGCTCGTCAGCGCCTTCTTCGACGCGACGAGCAAACGTCCGCGCTCGCGCGCCAGGCGCTCGACTTCCTCCGGCGTGTAATCGAACAGCCCACCCTGCGTCTTGACGCCGAGCCGGCCCGCGGCGACCTTGCTCGTGACGGTGGACGACACGCCACTGTCGTTGCAAAGATCCCGGTTGAGATAGCTGGCGACGGCCGTGTAGATGTCGAGGCCAGCCATGTCGAGCAGGCGCAGCGGACCGACGACACCGAGTTTGTAGCCGATGCCCCAGCGCACGATCGTGTCGATCGCTTCCGCCGATGCGACACGCTCGTCGAGCAGATGCAGCGCCTCCCGCATGACCGCGTAGAGGATCCGGTTCTCGACGAATCCCGGCACGTCGCGATCGACGATCGCGGGGATCATGGCGACGCTCTCGACGAGGGCGACGATGGTGTCGACCGTCGCGGGCGCCGTTTCGCGGCCGCGCACCACCTCGATCACGGGAATGAGATGCGGCGGATTCGACCAGTGCATGCCCACGATGCGTCCCGGGTTCGGAAGATCGCGCTGGATGTCGGTGATCGGAATGCCGGACGTGTCGGAGGCGAGAATTGCGCTCGCGCGCGTCACCCCGCACAAATGCGCGAAGATTTCGCGCTTCAGCTCCAACCGCTCCGGGGCGTTCTCGAGCACGAAGTCCGCGCGGGCGATCTTCTCCGATGCGTCGATCGCGAGCGTCAGGCGTCCGCGCGCCGCCGCGATGTCGGCGTCGCTCGCAAATCCGCCCGCCTTCCACGTGGTGAACACGAGCTCGAGCGTCGCGCGCGCCTTGTCGATTTGCTGCGCATCGATGTCGGTGAGCGTGGCATCGTAGCCATGCCGCGCAAAGGTTGCCGCGATCCCGGGGCCCATCGTCCCGGCCCCCACGATCACGACGTTCCTGATCCCTTCGATCCTCATTGCTTCCTCCAATGCGTCCTCCTCGCGCCTCGCGAGCCGACAAATGGCGAGTGTATCGAGTCGACGATCATGCGCGCCGCCTCGCGTGACGTCGCGTTTTTGCACCGACGCGCTTCACCGCTTCGAGGATTGAGGAGAGCGGCGCACGTGCAGCGTGGCGAGATGCCCGTCTTCGGATTGAAGACGGCCACGCCGGGTGCTGTCGCCGTTGCCGGCGTAGATGAAATTGCCGTCGGCCGTCATGCCGTTCGGGCCGCTCGTGTCGGACAAATAGTAGTGATACCGCTGGGATCGACCCAGCGGATGTCGTACGACGCAAGCGGCGCACCGGGCAGGGCAATCATCCGGACAAGCTGGGTGTCGTCGCCGGAAACAAAATGTGCGGCACCGCAGACGGACGCGCGAAATCGGGGCGACGCACTGAATCTTCGCGTGAGCGGCTGTCTAACCGGCGTTCCCGCCGGATCCCGACGGCGAGCGGAAGGTATCGCCACGTCCGCGTCGTCGAGTTCGCACGTACAACAGCAGATGACGGATTCATCGGCTCCACCCCAGCAGGGCGCCGTCGAAGCCCCGGTCACGAGCGGCATCTTCCGCTGGCTCGTGCGGCACAAGCCGGCGACAGGTGGGGCGCGCGCTGCGCGGCTGCCGGTGGCGCGCGTGAAACGCGTGCTCGACGAATGCGCCCACGCCGTTGGCGGGGAGGCGTCGGCACGCCGGCGCGTGGCGGCGCTGACGGACATCTACGTCGCGCAGGACGACGCCGGCAAGCGCGCCTTCCTCGGGCTGCTTGCCAGGACGGGCAGCCGGGCCATGCAGGACGTCGAGCCGCTCGTCGGCGCCTTTGCCCGCAGCACGGGGCCCGAGCGCGAGCTCGCCGCGCTGCGCCTGCGCGCCGCGCTCGCCGATACGCTGCTGCGGATCCTGCGCCAATTCAATCTGCTCGACGACGGCGTCAAGTTCCTCGTCGATCTGCGTGCCGACGCGATCCGCCTTTGCGAGACCAGCACCGAGCTACACGTCGTCGACGAGGCGCTCCTCGCGTTGTTCCGCGACTGGTTCGCGCTCGGCAATCTCGTCCTGCAGCGCATTTCGTGGGACTCGCCGGCATCGCTGCTGCAGCGGCTGATGGCGTACGAGGCGGTGCACGAAATCCGCTCGTGGACCGACCTGCGGCACCGCCTCGAGTCGGACCGGCGCTGCTACGCGTTCTTTCATCCGCGCATGCCCGACGAGCCACTCGTGTTCGTCGAGGTGGCGCTCACCAATCGCGTCGCGTCGAGCATCGAGCCGCTGCTCGACGAATCGCGGCCGGCCATCGATCCGTCCGTCGCCAGCGCCGCGGTCTTCTATTCGATCTCGAGCACGCAGCGCGGCTTGCGCGGCGTGTCGTTCGGCGGCTTCCTGATCAAGCGCGTGGTCGAGAAGCTGCTCGGCGAGTTTCCGAAGCTCACCACGTTCGCGACGCTCTCCCCGGTGCCGGGCTTTCGCCGCTGGCTCGACGAGCGGCTCGCGTCGGGCACGAAGAGATTCCTCACCGAGCGCAATCGCGCGGCGTTCGCGAAGCTCGCGCGAAGCCGCGATGCCGAGGGCGCGCTGACCCGCGTGCTCGGCGGAGAGATGCCGTCCGATCGGGCCGCGTGCGACGCGCTCGAGGCCGTGCTCGTCCCGCTCTGCGCGCGCTATCTCGTCGCCGAGAAGCGCGACGGCATGCCGATCGATCCCGTCGCCCGCTTCCATTTCGGCAACGGCGCGCGCCTCGACCGGATCAACTGGCTGGCCAATACCTCGGCGCGGGGACTGCACGAATCGCTGGGGATCATGGTCAATTACGTGTACGAGCCGTCAGAAATCGAGGAGAACCACGAGGCGTACTTTCGCGAGGGCCGGGTGGCCGTATCGCCGGGCGTTCGACGACTGCTGCGCAAGGGAGTCAACGGCGCGGGTGCCGACGGCAAACCCACGAAGGAGGAGGTTCAGCTATGAAAACGAATGCCTGGAGCGTGCGCAAGGCGCTGGTCGGGTTCGCCTCGATGCTGTTGCTGGCACCGCCGCTCGCGCTCGCCGCGCCCGTCGTCTTCAAGATCTCGCACCAGTTTCCCGCCAACACCGATTTCCGCGATCAGATCGCGCGCAAGTTTGCGCAGGAGGTCGAGACGCGCACCCACGGCGAGGTGAAGTTCCAGATCTATCCCGGCGCGTCGCTGTACAAGCCCACGCAGCAGTTCGATGCCCTCGCCAACGGCTCGCTCGACATGGCGGTGTATCCGCTCGCCTATTCCGGCGGCAAGCTGCCGGCGACGAATCTCACGCTGATGCCGGCGCTGATCGAGAACTACCAGCAGGCCTACGACTGGGAGAAGCAGCCGATCGGCAAATGGCTCGAGGATTACCT
>JAICKU010000083.1 GCA_025927765.1 Burkholderiales bacterium | reverse complement strand
CGGTTGTGCGACTGCCTCGGCAGCCAGCGGTTGCGCAACGGTTTCGGCAGGCATCGGCTGCGCAGCGACCACCGCAGGCGCGGGTTGCGCGATGGGCGCCGCCTCGACGTGCACGGTGACCGGCGTCGCCGCGGCTTCGGCGACGGCTTCCGGCATGCGCTCGGCCGCCGCTGCCGATTCGACCTGAACGGTTTCAGCGCCCGGCTCGGCGTGCATCGTCGCGCGCACTTCTGCGACCCCGTCATGACTCGCCGTTGACAGCTCCGACGCCTCGGGCGTCGCACTGCCGCTGCCCGTCGCGGCGCCTTCGTCTGCACGCGCTTCGCCTTCGCTCGCCCCGCGTGCACGATCGCTGCCGCGACCGCGGCGGCCGCGGCGACGACGACTGCCTTCGCGATGCTCGCCGGTGTCGTTGCCGTTGCCGTTTGCGCCCGGCGTGGCTTCCGCGATCTCGGTCATCGGCGCAAGCTCGACGGCAGATGGGACGGCCGCAACTTCGGCGACCGCTTCCACCGGCTTCGCCTCGCGGGCTTCCTTCTCGACGCGTTCGCCTTGCTTCGGCGAGCGCGGTCCGTTGCCCTTCGGCGTACGGGGCTCGCGCCGTTCGCGCCGCTCGTTTTCGCGGCGTGCGCCGTTCTCGCGCGCGGCTGTTTCGTTGACCGGCGCTTCCGAACGTGCGTTGGCGCGCGGCGCTTCGGCGGCTTCGCGACGCGCCTCGCGGCCTTCGCGATGTTCGCCGCGGCCTTCGCGATGTTCGCTGCGGCCTTCGCGCTGGTCGTGCCGCGCTTCGCGCTGCTCGCCGCCGCGCGCGTCGCGGCGCTCGCGGTCCGGGCGACGCTCGTCGCGACGGTGGCCTTCACGACGCGACTCGCCGCGCCCGCGGCCGTCGCGACTCGTCTCACGCGCGCGCTGCGCCGGTCGCGGTTCGCGGGGCGGCTCGGCGGTTTTCGCCGCAGCCTCCGCGGGACGCTCGACAGGTTCAGGCGTACGGAACCAGTGCAGCATGCGCGACAGCCACGAATGCGGATGCGCCGCGGGCGAGGGCAGCGCGGCCGGCGCGGGTTCGGGTGCCGGACGCATCGGCGCCGGCTGCGACGGCGTGATGCCCTTGACCACGGCTTCCTGCCGCGGCTCCTTCGCCTCGTCCTTGCGGGCGACCGCGTCGACGTCCTCCGGTTGCTCGACCATCTCGAACGACGCGGGCAGCGGCTCGCCGTTGTTGAGTTCGTCGTGGCGCATGCGCTGGATGCTGAAGTTCGGTGTCTCGAGATGCCGGTTCGGCACGAGCAGCACGTTGACCTTGAACCGCGTTTCGACCGTCACGACCTCGGCGCGCTTTTCGTTCAGCAGGAACGTGGCGACGTCGACCGGCATCTGCGCGACGATCTGGGCCGTGTTCTCCTTCATCGCCTCTTCCTGAATGATGCGCAGGATGTGCAGCGCGGTCGACTCGGTGCCGCGGATGTGCCCGATGCCGTGGCAGCGCGGGCAGGGGATGTAGGCCGATTCGGTAAGGGCCGGACGCAAACGCTGGCGCGACAGCTCCATGAGGCCGAAGCGCGAGATCTTGCCGAGCTGCACGCGTGCCCGGTCGTACTTCAGCGCATCGCGCAGCCGATTCTCGACTTCGCGCTGATTCTTCGCGCTCTCCATGTCGATGAAGTCGATGACGATCAGGCCGCCGAGGTCGCGCAGGCGCAGCTGGCGCGCGACTTCATCCGCGGCTTCGAGGTTCGTGTTGAACGCCGTCGTCTCGATGTCACTGCCTTTGGTGGCGCGCGCCGAGTTGACGTCGACCGACACCAGCGCCTCGGTGTGATCGATGACGATGGCGCCGCCCGACGGCAGCGGCACCTGGCGCGAATACGCGGTCTCGATCTGATGCTCGATCTGGAAGCGCGAGAAGAGCGGAACGTCGTCCTTGTAGAGCTTCACGCGCGAGACGTTGTTCGGCATCACGTGACCCATGAACTGCTGGGCCTGCTCCTGGACCGCCTCGGTGTCGATCAGGATTTCGCCGATGTCGGGCTGGAAGTAGTCGCGGATCGCGCGGATGACGAGGCTCGATTCCTGGTAGATCAGGTACGCACCCGACTGCAGTTTGGCGGCGTCCTCGATGGCGCGCCACAGTTGCAGCAGATAGTTCAAATCCCACTGCAGCTCTTCCGCGGTGCGGCCGATGCCGGCAGTGCGGGCGATGACGCTCATGCCGCCCGGCACCTCGAGTGCCGAGACGGCTTCGCGCAGTTCGTTGCGCTCCTCGCCTTCGACGCGGCGCGAGACGCCGCCGCCGCGCGGGTTGTTCGGCATCAGCACGAGGTAGCGGCCGGCGAGCGAGATGTACGTCGTGAGCGCCGCGCCCTTGCTGCCGCGCTCGTCCTTGTCGACCTGGACGATCAGCTCCTGCCCTTCGCGCAGCTGATCCTGGATGCGGGCGCGCGACTCGCCGTCGCCGTTGTCGTCGTGACCGTTCCCGTCGCCGTTACGGCGGGGCTTCAGGAACTGGCGCGAGATTTCCTTGAACGGCAGGAAGCCGTGGCGTTCGGTGCCGTAATCGACGAAGCACGCCTCGAGCGACGGCTCGACGCGCGTGATCACGCCCTTGTAGATGTTGCTCTTGCGTTGTTCCTTCGACGCGGATTCGATGTCGAGATCGATCAGTTTCTGACCGTCGACGATCGCCACCCGGAGTTCCTCCGCCTGGGTGGCATTGAAAAGCATGCGCTTCATGGGCCTTCGATCCCCGGCGCAAGCGCCCGGGGCACGGGCTCGGACGAAGGCGCGCGTCGCGTGTCAAACGCGACGCGGTGACGCTTACGCGGCGGCGACGTGCGAAGTCGGTCGTGCTGCCGGCTCGAGCCGGGCAGGACGCGGTGGGCAAGACGGGATACGCATGAGAGGGTCAGGCCGGCAGCCTTGCCGGGTTCTCGACGTTCGGTCTTCTTCTTCGCAGACTTGCTGAATTTCCCGCCGGTTGCCGCTCGATCCTGCGAGAGGGCAGCCGGGGCAGAATGATTCGCTTGGCGCCGCGCAGGCGGCCGCTTCGAACCGGCCGGTGCCGGGTGCGGGAGCTGCGCTGTTGCTTTACCATCGCTACTTTCTTCGCGAGTGAACCGCTCGGCGAGCGACTTAGCCGTCCTTCGACCCGCTTGTTACCGCGCGGGACTCGTCGCGAGGGGTTGCCCGCCCGGGGGCCATCGCCGCTCCGGCACGTGCGCACTCGCGCGTTCGCCGACAATTATAGGCGAATGAACGAGTTAAGCAAGGATGCCCCGTCGCAGGTCACGGTCGACGAGGCGGGCGCCGGGCAGCGCATCGACAATTTCCTGCTCCGCATCCTGAAGGGCGTGCCGAAGAGCCACGTCTACCGGATCCTGCGCAGCGGCGAGGTGCGCGTGAACAAGGGCCGGGTCGGCCCCGACGTACGCGTGCAGGTGGGCGACGTCGTTCGCGTGCCGCCGATTCGCACGGCGCCGCCGGCGAGCGAGCGTGTGGCCGTCGTGCGCCCGTTCAAACCGGCGATCCTGTTCGAGGACGATGCGCTCATTGCCGTCGACAAGCCGGCCGGTCTCGCCGTTCACGGCGGCAGCGGCATCGCGCTCGGGCTGATCGAGCAGCTGCGCGCAGCGCGCCCGCAGGCGCGCTTCCTCGAGCTCGTCCATAGGCTCGATCGCGAAACGTCGGGCGTGCTGCTGGTCGCGAAGAAGCGGTCTGCGTTGACGAGCCTGCATGCGCAGCTCCGCGACGGCGACACCGACAAGCGATATCTGCTGCTCGTGCGCGGGCCGTGGCGTGCGCAGGAGCGTGTCGTCGACGCGCCGCTGTTCAAGTTCGCGACGCGCGAAGGCGAGCGGCGCGTGCGCGTCGACGCCGGGGGCCGCGCATCGACGACGATCTTCCGCCTGCGCGAGCGATGGCGCGCGCACGTGCCGCCGCTCGCGCTCCTCGAGGCGGAGCTCGAGACCGGCCGCACGCACCAGATCCGCGTGCATCTCGCGCATCTCGGCCACGCGCTGGCCGGCGACGACAAGTACGGCGACTTCGCGTGGAATCGGGAGCTCGCGAAGGCGGGCCTGCGTCGCATGTTCCTGCACGCCACGCGGATGACCTTTCGCCATCCGGGAAGCGGCGAGGCGATGACGATCGAATCGCCGTTGCCGGCGGAGCTCGCGGCGTTCGTGGCGAAGCTCGGCGCGGAAAAGTAGGGTCAGACCCGGGGTCGAGACCCTACTTCAGGCGCGGTGGGGGCAGCCGGCCCATCGTCAGCGGGTTCGGGCGAATCAGGCCGCGTGCCATGCCGAGCGCGATCGCTTCCTTGCGATTGAGCACGCCGAGCTTCGAGACGATCTTGCCGAAGTGGAAATTCGCCGTGCGCGCCTTGATGCCGAGCTTGACCGCGATGTCCTCGCTCGTCATGCCGTTCGCTGCCAGCTCGAGGCATTGCGATTCGCGCGGCGACAGCGGGCCGACGCGCACCATCACCGACGGCTTGCGATCGACGACCTGCGCCATGAAGAAATCGTGGAACGCCATCGCGAGCAGCACGATGTCGCCGAGGCGTGCGCCGATCTGTTCCTTGCGCGCCTCGTCGAGCGTGGCGAGCGGCGAATCGAGCGCGACGACGATGCGGCCGTGATCGGGATCGCGAAACGAGATCGCGACGCCGCTCGCGATGCCGACGGCCGCCGCATCGCGGAGGAAATCGCGCGCGAGCGCATCGTGCGCGAACTCGGAAGCTTCCCACACGTACGGCACGGTCCGGTGATACGTCCGGGTGACGCGCGGGTCGACCTCGACGTAACCGCGCTCGCCGTAGTGATGCAGCCAATCGTCGGGCAGCGTCGACCACGCGAATGCGTGCGTCTCGCGCCGTGCCGGATTCGGATCGGCGGACATCCCGTACATGAAGCTTTCGAAGCCCAGCTCGCGGACGATGGCCGCCATCACGGGCTTCAGCGGCTCGTGCTTCGCCGCGGCAGCGGACAGGCGCCGCATGTGATCGTTGAGGACATAGCCGTGGATGACCACGGGCTTGCCCGGATCGATGACCGTCAGCATGACAATCCCCTTTTGTCGTGCTTCCTCGATGCATCATACGCGGCGGCGCGCGCCGCTTGTCAACGCCGCCGGTCGCGGTGGGCGAGCCGGGTGCGTCTTCTGCGGGAGGGCAAATTCGGCGGCGCAACTGTCAGAAATGACGGGGACATCGCCGGAACTTTCCGTGTCGTCAGCCGGACGGCGTCAACCCCTCGACGCGATCCCCGGCCGCGATGCCACGCTTGGTGAACCAGCCCTGCTGCGTCTCGATCGCGTAGAGCGCCCGGCCCTTCGACCAGTGCGTGCCTTCGTCCTGCGGCCGCATGTCCTCGATGTTGAGAATCCGGCCGTCGCGGCCGACGAACGCGATCGACAGCGGGATGTACGTGTTCTTCATCCAGAAGGCCAGCGGTTGCGGCGCCTCGAACACGAACAGCATGCCGTGGTCGGTGCGCAGGCTGAAGCGGTTCATGAGGCCGGTTTCGCGGGTCTGCGGTGTTGCCGCCACTTCGACAGTGAGGGTATTGCCGTTGATCGTCAGCGTGCGCGTCGGCAGGTCGGCGGCGAGGGTGCCGATCGGGAAGGCCACGAAGCCGGCAACGCACAGGCCGGCGAGCAAGCGAAGCATGAAGGTGTTGGAAATCGATGGGGGGAGCCGCCATTATGCGCACACGCCGGGGGCGCCCGGCGTGGGTGCCCATGCGTCGGGGACAGCGCAGCGGCGCGGCGGCTCCCCGCGCATTCGCCGGCAACGCCGGGATTGGGGTACACTCCGGTTCTGGATGGATGTGTCGCTTTCGGCCATCGTGCTCTTCGCAGTGCCGGTGGTCTTCGCGATCACTTTGCACGAGGCGGCGCATGGCTACGTCGCCCGGATGTTCGGCGACCGCACGGCCGAGTTGCAGGGCCGCATTACGCTGAATCCGCTGAAGCACATCGACCCCGTGGGCACGATCCTCGTCCCGGGCGTCCTGCTCCTCGCGGCGAAGTTCGGTGGCCCGCAGTTCGTGTTCGGCTGGGCGAAGCCCGTTCCGGTCAATTTCGCGAACCTTCGCAATCCGCGGCGCGACATGCTGTGGGTGGCGGCGGCGGGGCCGGGCGCGAACCTCGTCATGGCCGTCGCCTGGGCACTCGTGCTGAAGGCGCTGCCGCCGGCGATGTCGCCCGCGGCGATGCAGATGGCCCTCGTCGGCATATCGGTCAATCTCGTATTGATGGCGTTGAACCTGTTGCCCGTACCGCCGCTCGACGGCGGCCGCATCGCGATGAGCCTGCTGCCGCGGCCGGCCGCCCGTGCGTATGCGCGAATCGAGCCATACGGCCTGTTCGTGATCGTTGCGCTGCTCGCGTTCGGCGTGCTCGACGACGCGATGCGTCCGATCCTGCGCGCCGGCCAATGGCTGCTCGGCGTGCTGCTCGGCCACTGAGTTTTCCAACCACCACCGCTCTCATGTTTCCGGATCGCGTGTTGTCCGGCATGCGCCCGACGGGCCGCATGCACATCGGCCACTACCACGGTGCGCTGAAGAACTGGATCAGGCTCCAGGAGGAGTACGAGTGCCTGTTCTTCGCGGCCGACTGGCACGCATTGACGACGCACTACAACGAAACCGAGTCGATCGCCGAGAGCGTGTGGGAGATGTTCGTCGACTGGCTCGCCGCCGGCATCGATCCCACGCGCGCCACGCTCTTCATTCAATCGCGCGTGCCCGAGCACGCGGAGTTGTCGCTGCTGCTCGGCATGATCACGCCCGTGGGCTGGCTCGAGCGCGTGCCGACGTACAAGGACCAGCAGCAGAAGCTCGCCGACCGCGACCTGTCGAACTTCGGCTTCCTCGGCTATCCCGTGATGATGAGCGCCGACATCCTCGTCTATCGCGCGAACAAGGTGCCGGTGGGCGAAGACCAGATCTCGCATCTCGAGGTGACGCGCGAGATGGCGCGCCGCTTCAACCACATTTACGGTCGCGAGCCGGGCTTCGAGGAGAAGGCGAAGGCCGCCATCCGCAAGCTCGGCAGCAAGAAGGCGAAGCGCTACGAGCAACTGCGCACCGCATTCCAGGAGCAGGGCGATGCGCCGGCACTGGAAGCCGCACGCGAGCTCGTCGACGACGCGCAGAACCTGTCGCTCGGCGACCGCGAGCGGCTCTTCGGTTACCTCGAAGGGGCGCGCCGCGTGATCCTGCCGGAACCGCAGGCGCTGCTCACCGAAACGCCGCGCGTGCCGGGCCTCGACGGCCAGAAGATGTCGAAGTCGTACGGCAACGCGATCATGCTGCGTGAGGAGCCGGCGTCGGTCGCGCAGAAGATCCGCACGATGCAGACCGATCCTGCGCGCGTGCGGCGGACCGATCCCGGCAACCCCGAGCGCTGTCCGGTGTGGGGGCTGCATCAGGTGTATTCGTCGCAGGACACGCGCGATTGGGTTTGGCATGGCTGCACCACGGCGGGCATCGGCTGCCTCGAATGCAAGCAGCCGGTGATCGACGCGATCATCAAGGAGCAACAGCCGATCCGCGAGCGTGCGCAGCGCTACCTCGACGATCCGACGCTCGTGCGCAACATCGTCGCTGACGGCTGCGAGCGTGCGCGCAAGCTCGCCGAGGAAACGATGCGCGACGTGCGCGAGTCGATGGGACTGCGGTATGACTGACGCTCGAGCATGACCGAGGCCAGCGCTTCGCTCGACCTCGAGCATCTGTCGGCCGACCCGAAGCCGCTCGCGCGCGTCTACGGAGAACCGGTCAACGAGCTGCCCCAGGACCTCTACATTCCGCCGGAAGCGCTCGAGGTGTTCCTCGAGACGTTCGAAGGCCCGCTGGATCTCTTGCTGTACCTGATCCGCAAGCAGAACGTCAACGTGCTCGACATTCCGATGGCCGAGCTGACCCGCCAATACCTCGGCTACGTCGAGATGATGCGGCGTACGCAGCTCGAGCTCGCGGCGGAATACCTGCTGATGGCCGCGGTGCTGATCGAGATCAAGTCGCGGCTGTTGCTGCCGCGGCCGCCGGCGCCGCCGGGCAGCGAGCCCGAGGATCCGCGTGCGGAGCTCGTGCGGCGATTGCTCGAATACGAACGCATGAAGGCCGCGGCGCGGGAACTCGATGCGCTGCCGCTTGCCGAACGCGACTTCACGACGGTGCGGGTGTGGTTCGAGCGCGTCGCCGGCGATCGCTTCCCCGACGTCGCCCCCGAGGATCTGCGCGCGGCGTGGGCCAGCCTGATTGCACGAGCGCGCGCGAACCGTCATCATCTCGTGACGCGCGAGCAATTGTCGGTGCGCTCGGAGATGACGCGGCTCCTCAAGGTGCTGACGCCTGCGCGCTACGTCGAATTCACTTCACTGTTCGCCGCGCACGTCGACGTCGCGCATCTCGTCGTCACGTTCCTCGCGCTGCTGGAGTTGACGCGCGAGCAGTTGATCCGCGTCACGCAGGCGGAACCTTATGCGCCGATCTACGCGGAGCTCCGCAAGGAATCCTTCGCGCTCGCCGCCGAATGAATCGCAACACGTCGCCTCGCAACACATGAACGATGATTTGAACGAAGTGAAGCGCGTGCTCGAAGCTGCGCTGCTCGTCGCCGGCGAGCCGGTGCCTGCCTCGCAGCTTGCGAAGCTTTTCGACCCGGTGCTCGACAGCGAGACCGTGCGCAAGGTGCTGGAAGACCTCGTGCAGGACTGGTCGACGCGCAAGGTCGAGCTCGTACAGGTCGCGTCGGGCTGGCGCTTCCAGGGCCGTCGCGACGTGCAGCCGTATCTCGATCGCCTGACGCCCGAGAAACCGCCGCGCTATTCGCGCGCGGTGATGGAGACGCTGGCGATCATCGCCTATCAACAACCCGTCACCCGCGGCGACATCGAAGCGATCCGCGGCGTGGCCGTGTCGACGAACGTGATCAAGACGCTCGAAGACCGGCAATGGGTCGAGACCGTCGGCCACCGGGAGACCCCCGGCCGTCCCGCGCTCTACGCGACGACGAAGGCCTTCCTCGACGATCTCGGCCTCACCTCGGTCGCGGAGCTGCCTCCGCTCGCCGAACTCGATACCTCCCACCTCCTGGAGATGCCTGATGCCCCCACCAAGGCCGCCGAGGCGCCACGCGCACTCGCGAGCCCGATCCTCGGGTCCGACCGAACAGCCGAGCCTGGCGCTGCAACGGATCGCGGAGAGCCTGCCGCCACCGAAGCACAAACGGTCGACTGACGAAGTCTTCAGCGAGCCGCAGCGCCTGCACAAGGTGCTCGCGAGCTGCGGCTTCGGCTCGCGTCGCGCCATGGAGGAGATGATCCTCGCCGGGCGCATTACCGTGAATCGCATGCCTGCCGAGGTCGGCCAGAAGGTCGGCCCGGGCGACGAAGTGCGCATCAACGGCGAAGTGGTGAAGGTGCGCTTCGCCGAACCGCGGCCGCGCGTGCTCATGTATCACAAGCCCGCGGGCGAACTCGTCACGCGCGACGATCCCGAAGGACGCCCGACGGTGTTCGAGAAATTGCCTTCGATCGGCAACGGCCGCTGGATCAACGTCGGCCGGCTCGACTACAACACCGAAGGCCTGCTGCTCTTCACCAACTCGGGCGAGCTCGCAAACCGCATGATGCATCCGCGCTACGAAGTCGAGCGCGAATATGCGGTGCGCGTGATGGGACGTCTCACCGACGATCAGATGCGCAGCCTCACCGAAGGCGTGCAGCTCGAGGATGGCCCGGCGCGGGTCGACAGCGTGACCGACGGCGGTGGCGACGACGACGGCGCGAACCACTGGTACAACGTCGTGCTGAAGGAAGGGCGCAATCGCGAAGTGCGGCGCATCTTCGAAGCGCTCGGCCTCATGGTGAGCCGATTGATCCGCACGCGTTACGGTGCAATCGCGATGCCGTCTTCGCTCAAGCGCGGGCAGATGGTCGAGCTCGAGGCGCCCGAAGTCGATGCGCTCGTCGTCACCGCGGGGCTGCGTACGCCGGGTCGTGCCGCACGGCCCGCGGGTCCGCGCAACGCGCATCCTCCGAAGGGCAAGCGCGGCAAGCCGGGCGCGCAAGGCCATCCCGGCAAGCGGCCGCATGGTCCGCGCGCGCCGTTCAACGCGAAGGCGCAAGGCGCGGGGGGCAACGTCGCTGCGGGCGAAGCGGCGCCGGCTGCACATGCGAACGGCGCGAAGCCCGCCGGCCATCAGCATCCGCGCAAAGGGCGGCCGTGGAAGCAGCGCGCCGACAAGCAGGGCGCGAATGGGTCGGGAGGCAAGCCGTTCCGCAAGCCCGCCAAGCCGCAGGGCGGACATCAGCCTGCGCGCCCGCCGCGCGGTCGTCGCGATTTCGACGAAGTGCAACCGCAAAGCAACGCGAACGCGTCGCCGTTCGGGCACAAGACCTTGACGGTGCCGGGCGGCGTGCCGCAGGGTTACGGCAACACGAAGGGTCCGCGGCAACGCAGCGGTCCGCGTGCGAAGCGTGCGGCGCAGGCGAATGGCCGCTCGGCGCGTCAGCTGACCGGTGGCGGGTCGGAGCGCATGGAGCTCGGCGTGCCCGAGTACAGCGCGCCGAAGCGCCCGAGCCGCCAGCCGCAGATCCGCTCAAAGCGCACCCGCACGGTCGTGCAGGCCGACATGGCGGCCGACGCGCAGGACAATCCGGCGTTGCGGCGCCTGCTGCTCGACGACAAGTCCTAGGCAGAAGTAGCAAAAGTAGGGTCGGACTCCGCTTTCCGCGACGCGACGCGAAAAGTGGAGTCCGACCCTGCTTCTGGGTGGCCCTACCTTTGCGCCGCTACTTCTGCGCGCGGAACGGGCTGCCGGATTCCAGTTCGTCGATCGAGTGCGCGACGTCCGCGCGCTCGCGCATGCAATAGTCGGCAATGGCCGATCCGAACGTGCGATCGGCGATCGCGTGCAGCGAATGCGTCGGCACGGGCAACAATCCCCGCGCGAGCTTGTGCACGCCCTGCGCGCCGCCTTCGAAGCTCGCGATGCCGCGCTCGATGCAGAACTCGATCGCCTGGTAGTAGCAGGCCTCGAAGTGCAGCCCCGGCACGTATTCGCGCGTGCCCCAGTAGCGTCCCCATAGCGTCGTGTCGTCGAACACGTCGAGCGCGGCGCACAGCCGCTCGCCCTCTCGATAGCCGAGTACCAGCATCAGGTGGTCGGCGAGCGTGCGCGCGATCTCGTCGAAGAACTCGAGCGACAGGTACGGCGTCGAGTGATGTGCGCGGTACGTGCGGCGATAGCAGTCGAAGAAGAACGCGAGGTCGTCGCGGCCGATGTCGCGGCCGATGCGCCGCACGAACGTCACGCCGGCTTCGCCGAGCCTGCGCCGCTCCTGCCGGATCTTCTTGCGCTTGTCGTGATTCATCGCGGCGAGGTAATCGGCGAAATCGCGGTAGCCGTCGTTGCGCCAGTGGAACTGCACACCATCGCGAGCGATCATGCCGAGCGCGCCGCCTTCGCGCGCCTGCGTGTCGTCGACGAACAGCACGTGCAGCGACGAATAGCCGCGCTGCAGCTCGACGATGGCGCGCTCGAGCAGCGCCCGCCGAACGCTCGCGAGCGGTGCGAGCATCCGTGGCCCGGGCACCGGCGTGAACGGCACCGCGGATACGAGCTTCGGGTAATAGTGGCGTCCGTAGCGGCGATACGCATCGGCCCATCCCCAGTCGAACACGTATTCGCCGTAGCTGTGCGACTTCGCATACAACGGCATCGCGCCGATCAGCATCGCGCGATCCCACGCGGTCAGAAAGCGCGGCTCCCAGCCGGTGGCCGGCGACGCGCAGCCGGTGTCGTGCAGCGCCGAGAAATACTGATGCGACAGGAGCGGCGCGTTGCCGGCGAGCGCGTTCCATTCATCCGGCGCGATGGCCGACAGCGGCACGTCGTTGCGGACCAGCGGTGCGACGACGGGTGGGCGGTGATGCGAGTAGGGGACGGGGGCGTGCATGTCGGTGTCGATTGTCGCCGCTTTTTTCGCGCGCGTGGCGGCCGACCCTGCAGTGATACCATTTTCGGATGCGGATCGCGCTCGCGCAGCTCGACCAGACGCTCGGCGACCTTCACGGCAACGGCCTCGCGATCGTCGACGCGATCGAGGCGGGCCGGCGCGCGCAGGCGTCGCTCGTCGTCACGCCCGAGCTTTCGCTTTGCGGCTATCCGCCCGAAGACCTCGTATTGCGACCGGCGTTCCTCGCCGCGTGCGCAGCCGAGCTCGCCGCGCTCGCGACGCGCGTGCACGACGTGGTCGCGCTCGTCGGCTTTCCCGAGCTGCATCGCGGTGCGCGCTACAACGCCACCGCGGTCCTGCGCAACGGCCGCGTTGAATGCGTGTACCGCAAGCACTACCTGCCGAACTACACGGTGTTCGACGAGGAGCGCTACTTCGAGCCGGGCCGCGAGCCGTGCGTGTTCGACGTCGACGGCACGCGCATCGGCATCGTGATCTGCGAGGACTGCTGGTTTCCCGCGCCTGCGGCGCAGGCGCGCGCGGCCGGCGCCGAAGTGATCGTCGTGCCGAACGGCTCGCCGTATCACACCGAGCAGCAGCACGCGCGACGCACGCAGATCGAGGCGCGCGTGCGTGAGACCGACGTGCCGTTCGTCTATCTCAATCAGGTCGGCGGACAGGACGAGCTCGTGTTCGACGGCGCGTCGTTCGTGATGGACGCCGACGCGACGATGGCGCAGCAGTTGCCTGCATGGGAACCCACGCTCGCCATTGCCGAGTTCGACGGCGCGCGCCCCCGCCCGGTGCGTGGCGAGCTCGACACGTCGCTCGAGCCCAACGTCTACCGAGCGCTCGTGATGGGTGTCCGCGACTACGTGCGCAAGAATCGCTTTCCCGGTGTGATCCTCGGATTGTCGGGCGGCGTCGATTCCGCGTTGACGCTCGCGGTGGCTGTCGATGCGCTCGGACCGTCGCGCGTGCGCGCCGTGATGATGCCGTCGCAGTACAGCGCGTCGATCAGCCTCGACGACGCGCGCGAGATGGCGAGAATCGTCGGCGTCCGTTACGACGAGATCCCGATCGGCCCGATGTTCGACGCGTTTCTCGGCGCGCTCGCGGGCGAATTCGCGCGCTTGCCCGTCGATGCGACCGAGGAAAACATCCAGGCGCGCGTGCGCGGCACGCTTCTGATGGCGCTGTCGAACAAGTTCGGCACGATCGTGCTCACGACCGGCAACAAGTCGGAAATGGCGGTGGGCTACGCGACGCTGTACGGCGACATGGCGGGTGGGTTCGCCGTGCTGAAGGACGTGAGCAAGACGCTCGTCTATCGGCTGTGCCACTACCGCAACCGGCTCGGCCGCGTCATTCCCGAGCGAATCATCACGCGGCCGCCGTCGGCCGAGTTGCGCCCCGACCAGCGCGACCAGGATTCCCTGCCGCCGTACGACGTGCTCGACGCGATCCTCGAGGCGTACGTCGAACGCGATCTCGCGCCCGCCGACATCGTCGCGCAAGGCTTTGCGCCCGCCGACGTGAGCAAGGTGGTGCGCCTCATCAAGATCAGCGAATACAAGCGCCGCCAGGCGGCGGTCGGCATTCGCATCACGCCGCGCGGCTTCGGCAAGGACTGGCGCTACCCGATCACCTCGCGCTGGAACGAATGGGAGCGCGTAGGCGTGCAGCCAACGTAGGCGGGCGTTTGGTCGTGTATGCTTCCCGCGGAAGCGAGGGGATGCGGTCCATGAGGAAAATCGAAGCGATCATCAAGCCATTCAAGCTCGACGAGGTCCGCGAGGCGCTGTCGGAAGTCGGCGTCTCGGGGCTGACCGTTACGGAAGTGAAGGGCTTCGGCCGGCAGAAGGGGCATACCGAGCTTTACCGCGGCGCCGAGTACGTCGTCGACTTCCTGCCGAAGGTGAAGATCGAGGTGATCGTCGGCGACGCAATCGTCGAGCAGGCAATCGAGGCGATCGTCAAGGCGGCGCGCACGGGCAAGATCGGCGACGGCAAGATCTTCGTAACCGGCGTCGAGCAGGTGATTCGCATTCGCACGGGGGAGTCGGGCGAAGCGGCGATCTGACCATCCGGCCGGCCCTCGCGGGCCGCGACGCGCAAAGGAGACATCATGTCGTTTGCAAGCGAGTTTCGCGAATTCGCAATCAAGGGCAGCGTCGTCGATCTCGCCGTCGGCATCATCATCGGCGCCGCGTTCTCGCGCATCGTCGATTCGCTCGTCAAGGACATCATCATGCCGGTGATCGGCGCGATCCTCGGCGGCCTCGACTTCTCGAACTACTTCGTCGTGCTGAAGGCGCCGCCGGCGGGCTACAGCGGGCCGATGACCTACGAGGCGCTGACCAAGGCCGGCGTGCCGCTCTTCGCCTACGGCAGCTTCGTCACCGCGTGCATCTACTTCCTGATCCTCGCGTTCGTCATCTTCATGATGATGAAGGGCGTGAACCGGCTGCGCCGCCAGGCCCCGCCGCCCGCGCCGCCGGCACCGCTGGAAGAGGTCGTGCTGCTGCGCGAGATCCGCGACTCGGTGAGGCGTGCCCCGCTCGTGTAGCGGTTTTGGCATAATCGCGGCCACGCGCCGCGAGGGACGGCGCATCGTTCCACCTCAATCCGGAGCTTCCATGCCTCGTTCATTCCGTTGCAAGACCGCGGCGTTCGCGCTCGGCATCGCGTTCGCACCGCTCGCCCTGGCCGACGTCACCATCGGCGTCACGCTTTCGGCGACGGGCCCGGCCGCGTCGCTCGGCATTCCCGAGAAGAACACGATCGAACTGCTGCCGCATACGGTCGGCGGCGAGAAGATCAAGTGGATCGTCCTCGACGACGGCTCCGACACCACGCGCGCCGTGACGAACACGCGCAAGTTCATCAACGAGGACAACGTCGACGTCGTGGTCGGCTCGACGGTCACGCCGAACTCGCTCGCGATGGTCGACATCGTCGCCGACGCGCAGGTGCCGATGATCTCGATGGCGGCGTCGGCGCGCATCGTCGATCCCGCGAACCCGAAGACGAAGTGGGTGTTCAAGGTGCCGCAGAACGATTCGCTGATGGCCGACGCGATCGCTAAGCACATGAAGGCGCACGGCGTGAAGACGATCGGCTACATCGGCTTCAACGACGCGTACGGCGAGAGCTGGCTCGCGGAGATCAAGCGCGCCGCCGCCGCGAACGGCCTGTCGGTCGTCGCCGACGAGAAGTACAACCGCAACGACACATCGGTCACCGGGCAGGTGCTGAAGCTCGTCTCGGCGAATCCCGACGCGATCCTGATCGGCGCATCCGGCACGCCGGGCGCTACGCCGCAGAAGGAACTCGTCGCGCGGCATTACAAGGGCAGGATCTACCAGACGCACGGCGTCGCCAACCCCGACTTCCTGCGCGTGTGCGGCGCCGACTGCAACGGTACGCTGCTGCCCATCGGCCCGATGCTCGTGTTCGAGCAGCTGCCGGAGTCGAACCCGGTGAAGAAGGTCGCGGCCAAATACATCACGCAATACGAGGCGAAGTACGGCAAGGATTCGCGTACGACGTTCGGCGGCCACGCGTTCGACTCGTTCGTGTTGCTCGAGCACGCGATCCCCGTCGCGCTGAAGACCGCGAAGCCCGGCACGAAGGAAT
>JAICKU010000135.1 GCA_025927765.1 Burkholderiales bacterium | reverse complement strand
CCCTTGTCAGGGTCATCGCGCTCGGCGCGCCGAGCAGCGAGGAGGTCAAGCGGCTGGGGTTCATGATTGGCGAGATCGAGGTCCCCGACGATTTCGACCGTATGGGTGAGGAAGAAATCGAGCGGATGTTCGACGCGCCCTCGTGAAGCTGCTATTGGACACGCACCTGCTGCTACGGGCGGCAGGCGAGCCGAAGCGACTGTCGAACGGAACTCGAGGGTTGCTGGCTGCTGCCGAGAATCAGTTGCTGTTCAGCGTTGCCAGCATTTGGGAGATCGTGATCAAGCGCGCGCTCGGCCGCCAGGACTTCCGGGTGGATGCGGCGCGCCTGCGCAGGAAGTTGCGAGAGAATGGCTACACCGAACTGCCCATTCTCGGCGCCCACGTCATCGCGGTCGAATCGCTTCCGCCGATCCATCGCGACCCGATCGATCGAATCCTGATCGCCCAGGTTGCCCGGGAAGCCCTGACGCTACTGACGTCCGATGCGGCCGTGGCCCGTTACCCGGGCGAGATCAAGCTCGTTTGATTGCCCCGACATCCGTCTCCGTTGTCCTGATTGGACGATTTGACCAACTGTGGTAAGGTGGGATCACTGGAGGTCTGTCATGGGACACGCGATACGTGTACGCAACCTGCGCGGTGAACTCGTAGAGTCGCCGGAGGTATCGGCGACCGATGCCAAGAACGTGGGTCGAATCCTCGATTACGTCGCGCAGGCAGGCGGCGTCACCATCACGCGCAGACACACGCCGCTGGCAGTCGTGATTCCCGTCGAAACGTACACACGGTTGCTCGCTGCCGAGGAGAACACGCTCGATACGCTCACGTCGGAGTTCGACGCACTGCTCGAGCGCATGCAGCAGCCCGGGATGGCCGAGGCAATGGAGCGTGCGTTCCGCATGGCGCCGGCACAGCTCGGCGCCGCGGCGGTCGCGCAAGCCCGCACGCGACGTCCCCTCGCCGAGCCCGAACGCGGGAAGCGAAAGCGGCCGAGGACGAAATAGGCGCCATCTTCGTGCTCGCCGGCTGCAATGGCGGCGGCAAGAGCAGCATTGGCGGCGCGGCGCTACGCGCGAATGGCGCGGCGTATTTCAATCCCGACGAAGCGGCGCGCGCAATCCTGAACGCCAACGCCGCGGGTCGCCCGGCGATGACTCAGGAACAGGCGAATGGCGCTGCGTGGTCGGAAGGCAAGCGCCTCTTGGAGCGCGCGATCCGCGAGAATCTCGACTTTGCGTTCGAGACCACGCTCGGCGGCACAACGATCAGCGAGCTGTTGCTGCAGGCGGCGCGCGACGGCGTTGCCGTGAACATCTGGTTTGCCGGGCTCGACAGCCTGGAGCTGCATCTCGAACGGGTACGCCGACGCGTCGCGCAGGGAGGACACGACATCCCCGAGTCCAAGGTGCGTGAGCGGTACGTGCGAGGGCGCGAAAACCTGATTCGCCTCCTGCCGTACCTTGCGTCCCTGCGGGTCTACGACAATTCCGCGGAGGCGGACCCGGCAACGGGGTCACAGCCTCGCCCCGTCCTTCTGCTGGAGATGCAGCGAGGGAGCATCGCCCCCGCGTCGCATCTGCGCTCGCTTCTCGGCACGACGCCGAATTGGGCCAAGCCCATTGTCGGCGCGGCACTCAAGCTGCACGTGCAGCGCGGGCCGCGATTGAAGGCGCAATGAAATCGACGCCCACCTACACGCAGTGCAACCCGAGATACGTCTCGAATGCATCGAAGTTGCGATCATCGTGCAGGAGCGCGTATCCGCTCATGATGCATCGCGTGGCGATCGCCGTGTCGATCGTCTTGCGCGTCGTGATCCCAAGCGCTCGTAGCCGCCGGTAATTCAACGCCGCCTCGTCTGCGATGTCGGGGCCGATATCGATATTGGTACGCATGTGTATGAATACAGCAAATCATACACATGCTGCCCGATGACGAGCTAGAGCGCAATCGGTCGTTTGACCGAAGCGCTCCTTCTGCGACCGCTGGTTTACGCGTACCGCTTGAGCTGCATGGAGAACTGCGCGAGCGGCGCAATCCCCGACGCTTCGGCGCGATGGCACCAGTCCTGCAGCCGCACGAGGAGCTGTTCCGACGATTCGGTGGAGCGGCTCCATAGCGTCGCCAGCTCCTGGCGCATGTGGTAGATCTGCTGCAGCACCGAGCTCTTCTCGACCGTTTGCTCGAGCTTTGCGCGCTCGCGCTCGGGCAGCGCCACGGGATCGGCGGCCAGCCAGCGCTTGACGCGACGCAGGCTCGGGAGATCGACGTGGCCGTGACGTGCGCGGAGCGCCGCGAATTCGGCTGCGCACGCCGCCTTCGCCAACTTGGCGTAGCTCGTGGCCACCGCATAGCGGTGCGTGATGATCGCCTGCAGCGTTTCGAGATCGGCAACGGCCTTCGTGCTGTCCACCTTCACCTGCGGCGCCACCTTGCGCACGGTGGCGAGCCGCAGCGTTTCCAGGATGCGTATGTACATCCAGCCGATGTCGAACTCGTACCAGCGCGACGACAGCTTCGCCGACGAGCCGTAGGCGTGGTGGTTGTTGTGCAGCTCCTCGCCGCCGATGACGATGCCCCACGGCACGATGTTGGTCGACGCGTCGGCGCACGCGAAGTTGCGATAGCCCCAGTAGTGGCCAAGCCCGTTGATAATGCCGGCGGCGGTGATCGGGATCCACAGCATCTGGATCGCCCAGATGGTGAGGCCGATGGGGCCGAAGAGGGCGACGTCGATCACCGCCATCACGCCCACGCCTTGCCACGAGTAGCGCGTGTACAGGTTGCGCTCGATCCAGTCGTTCGGCGCGCCGTGGCCATACTTGGCCATCGTGTCCAGGTTCTTCGCTTCGGCGCGATACAGTTCGGCGCCTTCCAGCAGCACCTTGTTGATGCCGCGGGTTTGCGGGCTGTGCGGATCGTCTGCGGTCTCGACCTTCGCGTGATGCTTGCGGTGGATGGCCACCCACTCCTTGGTGACCATGCCCGTGGTGAGCCAGAGCCAGAAGCGGAAGAAGTGCGCCACGACCGGATGCAGGTCGAGCGCGCGATGCGCCTGGCTGCGATGCAGGTAGATCGTGACGCAGGCGATCGTGACGTGGGTGAGAGCGAGCGCGACGACCACGTAGCCCCACCACGGAAGATCGATGAGGCCGTGCGCGGCGAGGGCCAGCAAATCCGAATTCATTGAATGTCCGTAAAAAAGCAACCTCGGGCCCGGCAACGGCGTTGCCGGCGGGCAGGTTGCGACGTCGATTGTACGCGAGCGGCCTTCGCCACGATATGGCCCCGCACCGGGTTTGGCACAAGAGGGCGCCCGGCGATTGTTTTCGTTCGTGCGACGGGCAATTGCTGCATCGTGCGTACAACTTATCGCGCGCCGCCGGTCATCGGCGGTTGGACCGGATCAGGCGGCCGAAGTGCGATCGACGCGGCGGTCGGCGAGCGTGACCGCATCGACGATGCGGACGTCGCGCCGCGGGAACGGGATCTCGATGCCGTGCGCAACGAATTCCTTCAGGATCGTGCGATTGATCGAGCTCTTCAAGTCGAGCTGGCCGACGTGCGGATCGTTGATCCACACCCCGAGCTCGAGATTGATGCCGCTGTCGGCGAAGCCCAGCAGGAACGCCTTGGGCGCTTGCGCGTCGCGCAACGCGCGCGGCTCGCGCGCGGCGATCTCGCACAGAAGCGCCAGCGCCTTCTCGACGTCGCTGTCGTACGACACCTGCACCTGCACGGCCACTCGCACCTTCGCCGACGTGTACGAATGGTTGAGCACGGTGGTCGTGACGACGGTCTCGTTGGGCACGATCGCCTCGACGCCGTCGCCGCTTCGCACCACGACGTAGCGCGACGTCGCTTTCGACACGACGCCTGTGCGGTTGTCGATGGTGACGAGGTCGCCAATGCGGATCGAGCGGTCGAGCAGGATCGTGAAGCCGGCGATGTAGTTCGACGCGAGCTTCTGCAGGCCGAGGCCGATGCCCACGCCGAGCGCGCCGCCGAACACGGTGAGGAGCGTCAGGTCGAAGCCGATCTGCTCGAGTGCCACGAGCACGGCCACCACGATCAGCACCGCGCGCACGAATTTCGACAGCACCGCGCGAAGGTTCGGATCGAGCTGCGTGGCGAGTGCCAGGCGCTGCTCGATCATCCCGGAGATCCACAGCGTCACCACGAGCGTGACGACGACGACGGCGATGCCGGTGAAGATCGTCAGCAGCGAGACGTCGGTTTTGCCGAACGGGATGTAGAGGTGCGCGAGCGTGTCGTGAAGCTCCGGCAGCACGCCGAGGAAGTACAGGATCGCGAAGCCCCAGATCGTCGTGCCGATCGCCACTTCCGACGCGGGCAGCCACGTCTGCTTGGGAAACAGCCGATGCAGCGCGTAGGCGAGCATGCGGATGATCGCGAGCGCGATCAGGATCGGAAACGCGATCGCGAGGAAGAACGGCTCGTGCACGTAGCGGTGCCACGCGAGCGACGCGATATACACGAGCAGCAGCGCGACGAGCGGAAACGCGAGGTGCACGAAGCCGCCCCGCAGATGCACGTGGCGCAGACGCTCCCTGCGCGAGCGCGTGGTGCGCCGGTCGACGTACCAGCCGATGGCGATGCACACGACGGTGACCAGCAGCTCGAGCCAGCCGTGCGGCAGCGAGAGGGCGACCTTGAGGCGGCTGAAGTCGATCGGCGCGATCATGCGGGTCGAGGACGTGGAGTGGGCGCGCCGAATGATACGTCGGCGCTATGCGGGGCGGTGGCGAATTTATCGAAATTAGGCGCAGACCCGCCAGTCGCCGGATCAAAGCCGCCCGAGCCACCCCGCGAAGAAACCGGCGCAGCCCAGCACGACGGGG
>JAICKU010000002.1 GCA_025927765.1 Burkholderiales bacterium | reverse complement strand
CGATGTACTGGTAGGCGTGCGTGTGGATCGCCTCCTCGAACGCCTGGCGCAGCAGGTACTGCCGGCACTCGGGCGCGCAGATGTGGCGATACGTGCCGAGCACGATGTTGTTCGCCGCGAGACTGTCGGCGGTGACGAAGAAGCCGAGGTTGCGCTTGACGATGAGCCGTTCGTCGTCGGTGAGGCCCGCCGGATTCTTCCACAGCTCGATGTCGCGCTGCATGTTGATTTCCTGCGGCATCCAGTGGTTCGCGCAGCCCGCGAGGTACTTGTCCCACGCCCACTTGTACTTGAACGGGACGAGCTGGTTGACGTCGGCCTGCCCATTGATCACGCGCTTGTCCTCGACGCGCACGCGGCGGAACGCCGAGGGTGTCGCATCGGCGTGGGCGCTCGGCGCATCGGTCGTCGCGCGCGCGCTCGCGATGCCCGCGGCGCCTGTCCGCGGCATGGGCGCGGGCAGGGGCGTTGCGCGAGGGGCGGGCGCGGCGGCAAGGTCGTCGTCGAAACTCAGCATGGTGTCTCCGGTGTTCGTGTTCTTTTCGTGAAGCGGGTCGATGGAGGAGCGCCGCGAGCGACGCTCCTCGTGGCCGTCAATGCATCGGCGTCAATTTGTCGTAGAGGAATTCCGGCGTGAAATCCTGGCCCTCGAGCCAGGCGATCGACGCCAGCCCGTAGTCGAGGTAGAACTGCGAGAAGCGATGCCGATCGCGCAGCGGCTCGAGCTCTTCGCCATGCAGCTCGTCCGCGAGATCGACGACGCCCTTGCGGCCATCGTTGAATTCCAGCCAGACCTTGTAGTCACCGAGCCAGCGCGCTTCCACCACGTGGCGCGGTGCGTACTCGTAGCGAGCCAACAGGATCCTCCTTTCGCGAGGTGATTGACGGGCCGCCGTCGCGCCGATGCCGCGCATCGATGCGAAGCGGTGGCCGACTCCAGGGACTTCGTGCCGGGAAAAAATCGGCGCGCGGCACGGACACCGCCGCGCGCCCCCGGTCGAACGACTGCGAGCCGTTGCCGGCCCCTTCGGTCTTGGTTTCCCTGGCGCGTCCACGCCAACTTCGCGTCCTGTCCGGGTTCGCGCGGGATCCTTCCACCCGGTGTCGCCGCGCCATGCTCTCGAAGGCATCGCTGACTGTCGCTTCACCGGTTCACCGAATCTCGTCGGGCGCGTCGCCGGTCACGATCCACCGCGCGACGACGTCCACGACCTGCCGTTCCTTGCCATTGAAGTGCGGCGCCTGCACCGGGTCGCGGCCGAGCGCATGCACGGCCGCGCGGCGCTCGTCGTGCACGCGGACGAGCGTCCGCCGCGCGCAGTTCGCAACGCCGGCATGCGCACTCGCCGCCACTGCGCGGTGACGCACGGCCAGCACGCGCATGCGCTCGGATTTTTGCGGCTGGTCGAGTGCTTCGTCGACGCACGACAGCAGCACCGCGCCGGCGAGGTCGTCGATGCTCGCGGTCGCCACCGCCGCCGACAGCGCGCCGTTGTTCATGCCGAGCACCCACGTCTTCGCGTCCGGCCATTGCGCGCGCGCCCAGTGCACGGCAGCCTGCAGGTCGCACACGTGTTGGTTCGACAGCCGCCAGTCGCGATCCATCACCGGCTGGTCGGACGGCGGCGACAGCGCAATCACTGCGCCGTTGATCGCATTGGCGAGGCGTTGCCGCTGCTCGAGCGGCAGGCCGCCATACACATGAGGCAGGCCGTCGTGCGAGACGACGGCGAAGCCACCGCCCGCGCCGCCCAGCACGATCACCACGTGCTGCTCGCGCGCGTCGGGCGCGCAGGCCTCGGTGACGAGCAGCACCTCGCGCACGCCGGAGCGCGATTCGAGCACCTGCACGCGCTCGCGAAGCGCCTCCGATTGCACCTCCGGTGCAATCGACAGGGCGAGGGCCGCCGTCATCGCTGCGCGCCGTACGGAGGTCGCTACTGGCACGCCTCGCACTCGGGATTGTCGATCGAGCAGAACTTCGGCTCGGCCGGCTCCGCGGCTACGGCCGCGGGCGCGGCCGTGATCGCCGGCGCCGACGCGGCCACCGCATTGAGCTCGCCGCCGCGGCCCGTCGACTTCTCGGCCGATGTCGCGCCGAGCGAGCGCAGGTAGTAGGTGGTCTTGAGGCCGCGCTGCCATGCGAGCTTGTACGTTTCGTCGAGCTTCTTGCCGGATACGCCCGACATGTAGATGTTGAGGCTCTGCGCCTGATCGATCCACTTCTGGCGCCGCGCACCGGCCTCGACGATCCACGCAGGCTCGACTTCGAACGCCGTTGCATACAACGCGCGCAGCTCCGGCGGGATGCGGTCGATCTTCGCGAGCGAGCCGTCGAAGTACTTCAAGTCCGACACCATCACGTCGTCCCACAGATTGCGCGCCTTCAAGTCGCGAACGAGCTGCTCGTTCACCACGGTGAACTCGCCCGACAGGTTCGACTTGACGTAGAGGTTCTGGTAATCGGGCTCGATCGATGCGGCCACGCCGATGATGTTCGAAATCGTCGCCGTCGGTGCGATCGCGACGCAGTTGGAGTTGCGCATGCCGTGCTCGCCGATGCGCTTGCGCAGCGCGTCCCAGTCGAGGGTGGCCGCCTCGTCGATCTCGACGTAGCCGCCGCGCTCGTCGCGCAGCAGCGCGAGCGTGTCCTGCGGCAGGATGCCGCGATCCCAGAGGCTGCCCTTGTACGACGCGTAACGTCCGCGTTCCTCCGCCAGCTCCGTCGACGCCCAGTAGGCGTGGAAGCACACCGCTTCCATCGACGTGTCGGCGAACGCGAGCGCCTCGTCCGACGCATACGGCACGCGCATCGCGTGCAGGCAATCCTGGAAGCCCATGATGCCGAGGCCCACCGGCCGATGCCGCAGGTTCGAGTTGCGCGCCTTCGGCACCGCGTAGTAGTTGATGTCGATCACGTTGTCGAGCATGCGCATCGCGGTCGTGATCGTGCGCTTCAACTTCGCGTGGTCGAGCTCGAAGCGGCCGTCGACTTCGCGCATGTGCGCGAGCAGGTTCACCGAGCCCAGGTTGCAGACGGCAATTTCGGTGGCGCTCGTGTTGAGCGTGATCTCGGTGCAGAGGTTGGAGCTATGCACGGTTCCCACGTGCTGCTGCGGCGAGCGCACGTTGCAGGCGTCCTTGAACGTGATCCACGGATGCCCGGTCTCGAACAGCATCGACAGCATCTTTCGCCACAACTGCACGGCGGGAATGCGCTTGTGGAGCTTCAACTCGCCGCGCGCGGCCTTGTCCTCGTAGCGCGCGTACGCGTCCTCGAACGCGCGGCCCCACTTGTCGTGCAGGTCGGGCACGTCGGCCGGCGAGAACAGCGTCCACTCGCCGCCTTCCATCACGCGCTTCATGAAGAGGTCTGGAATCCAGTTCGCCGTGTTCATGTCGTGCGTGCGGCGCCGGTCGTCGCCGGTGTTCTTGCGCAGCTCGAGGAACTCCTCGATGTCGAGGTGCCACGTCTCGAGGTACGTGCACACCGCGCCCTTGCGCTTGCCGCCGTTGTGCGCGAGCCCCGACGCCGTCAGGTACGACGCATCGGCGTCGACCTTCAAATCGACGACGAGCGGCTTCGGCGTGATCGGCTGCACCGCGCGAATGCGCGAAAACACCGTGTTGCCGAGCGTGATCCAGTTGCGCTTGGCGATCGGCTTGCAGCCGACGAGTTCGGCGATCTCCGGCACCGCCGGAATGCGCAGGTCGATGCAGGTCGTGGCACCGCGGAAGGTGGCTGCGCCATCGCGGCGGGTGACGTGATCACGACGGCGACGCTGGCCCGCGACGGGCACGCCGAGCCGCAGGCACTGGTAGCGCACGCCTTCGGCGAGCGGCGCCGACGCGGTGGTGAAGTAGATCTCGGTGCCGCGCGACACGCCGCCGTCGGATTCGAGCACACCGCGCAGCAGCGCGCGCGTGTGCGGGCGCGGCAGGTGCGCAAGGCGCGGCGCGACGCGCTTGCGGTGATCGGCGTCGTAGAGATCGTCGTAGGTGAAGGGGAGGGTGTGCGCCACCGAGTCGACGACGCGGCCGGTGGTCGCGTCGCGCACGACGCCCATGTCGGCGGCCCACTGCATCTGCGCATGGCGCTCGCCGCGCTGCACCTCGTGGAACGCCACGCCACGGGCGCTGAGGTACGCGCGCACGAACGCGAGATGCTCGTCGCGCTGCGGGTTGCCCGACACGCTCCATTGCCGGCCATCCTTCGACACGTGGCCATCGCCGAGCAGGATGCCGTACAGGCGCGCATCGTCCTCGGTGAGGCCGTCGACCGCCACCGTTTCGTTCGGCACCGTGAAGCCGACGTAATCGCCGACACGCAGTTCGCCCGCGTCCACCCAGCGCGGCGCCACCTTGCCCTTCGCGAGCCACTCGTGCGTGCGCCCGCTCGCCTGCTCGAGCGGCACGCCGGTCAGCGCCCAGAACGGATGGCCTGTGGTGACTTCGATGGGTGCGATCGTGTGCTTGACGTCGATCGCGACCATCGCGTCCTTCTGCTCGTAGACGAGCTTCTCCATCACTTCGCGATACACGCCGCTCTGGCCGACCACGAGGTCGCCCTCGCGCACCTGGCGGATGGGCAGCACGCCGCGCGCGGTGTACACGGGCGTGTCGGGCGCGAAGCATTGGTTGACCGCGACCGCGGTGTCGTTGACGACCTTCAGGAACGGCACCACGCCCTGCGACTTGCCGTTGGTGCCCTTGATGTGCGAGCCCATCGCGCGGACGTTCGTCCAGTCGTTGCCGAGGCCGCCCGCGAACTTCGAGAGGAGCGCGTTCTCCTTGATCGCCTCGTAGATGCCGTCCAGGTCGTCAGCGACCGTCGTGAGGTAGCACGACGACAGCTGCGACCGATGCGTGCCCGAATTGAAGAGCGTGGGCGTCGAGCTCATGAAGTCGAACGTCGACAGCACGTCGTAGAACTCGATCGCGCGCGCCTCGCGGTCGATCTCGTTCAGCGCGAGGCCCATCGCGACGCGCATGAAGAAGCACTGCGGCAGCTCGAAGTGACGCCCGCCGACGTACTGGTCGACGAGGAAGTAGCGGTCGTAGAGCGTCTGCAGGCCGAGGTAACCGAACTGCAGGTCGCGCCCTGGCTTCAGCGCCGCGCCGAGACGCGCGAGGTCGAAGCTCGCGAGCGCTTCGTTGAGAAGCCCGATCTTGATGCCGTGCTTGACGAACTGCGGGAAGTACTCGGCGTACTGCGTGACCATGTCGGCCTGCGTCGCTTCGAAGCCCAGCGCCTCGAAGCGCAGCGCGTCGAGCAGCAGGCGCGCGGTCACATACGAATAGGCCGGATCCTTCTCGATCAACGTGCGCGCGGCGAGCACGACGCACTTGCGTACTTCCTCCATCGGCACGCCGTCGTAGAGGTCCTTGAGCGTCGCCTTCAGGATGCGGTTGGGCTCGACGTCGGTGAGCCCCTCGCAGGACGCGTTGACGAGGCCGGAGAGGCGGTCGAAATCGAGCGGCTTGCGCACGCCGTCGTCGACGACGTGGAGCGTGGTGTCCTCGGCCTTCTGCGACTCACGCTGCTTCTGCTGGCGCTCCTGCGTGCGCTTTTCGCGGTACAGCACGTAGGCGCGCGCGACCTCGTGCTCGCCGCCGCGCATCAGCGCGAGCTCGACCTGGTCCTGGATCTCCTCGATGTGGATCGCGCCGCCGTCGGGCTTGCGCTTCATGAGCGCCGCCGCCACCACTTCGGTGAGCCGCGTCACGGTATCGCGCACGCGTGCGGAGCCGGCGCCGTGCCCGCCGTTGACGGCGAGGAACGCCTTGGTCATCGCGATCGAGATTTTCGCGGGCTCGAACCCCACCACCGCGCCGTTGCGTCGGATCACCTTGAATTGCGCGAAGCGCGGATCGGCCGCAGTCGTCATCGCGTCTCCCGGGTCTCCCGCAATCGTGTCGCGCAAAGGCGTGGCGGTGGACGATGTGGGAGCGGGGGCGATGCGCATGGAGGGTCTCCTTTGTTCCGGGCGTCTTGGATCGAAACCTACTATATCTTGTACTGTTCGGATACCGCGGCACAAAGCATAGTAGTCCAACGGGGGCCGTGCAAGGCTTTTTTGCTCCACAGGCCCGGGGGCTCAAAGCGTGTGTGCAAACAGCGCTCTACGTGCGTCCGCACGAAGCATCACCGGTGCGTGCACCGTCTATCCACCGTCTTGTCCACACCGAACGGGATTACGCGGGCGTTGCAGTTTTGCGACAGCGGGCATTTGCCGCGTCGCACAATTTCGCGACCGCGCATGCGCCGTGAACGATGCGGGTTGTCCTCGCGCTAGCGGCGCACGGGCAACTCGAAGAGCGCGCGGCCGGCGATCGCGATCACGCGATCGCTCGCGTCGGCGGTCGCTTCCGCGAGCCCGGTGAAGCGACCGAACGCCGGCAGCACCGTGCGCCGCTCACCGACGACGAAACAAGGCACCCGCGCAGCGTCATCCTCGCCGACGATGCGCACGCCCGGGTGCACGTGCCCGCAGAGCGCGTAGCCCGAGCGGGGCGAGACGACGTGGTGGCAGGCGAGAAACGGGGCGAACGCATGCGGCTCGTCGACGATGTCGACGCGCCACGCGGCCGGCGGATCGCCGGCGCGCACATCGTGGTTGCCGCGCACGAGCACGACGTCGAGCGCGGGGTGCGCATCGCGCCAGGCAACGAACGCGGCGTCGAGCGCCGCGACGCGGCCCGCCTTCGCGTGCAGGAAATCGCCGAGCACCACCAGCCGTTGCGCGTCGCATTGCGCCACGAGCTCCGCGAGCTTGCGCAGGTCCGTCGCCGTCGATCCGCGAGGCAGCGGGACGCCGCCCGCGCGAAACGCCGCCGCCTTGCCGAGATGCACGTCGGCGACGAACACCGTGCGCTCGCGCGGCCAAGACAGCGCGCGCGCTGCATGCAGCAGCACGCGCTCGCCGGCGATCGCGAGCGGCATCGTGGGCGCGCCCGCCGGCGATCGGCCGGGCGTATCGAGCGGCAGCGGAAGGGTTGACACGGGCGTGGGCGAGGGCGTCGTCGCACTTTCGATGTTCGCGACGCGCGAACGCAGGCACAATTGTAGGCGACGACCGTCACCGAACCCATGCCGCGCTTTTCCGCCAACCTGTCGTTCCTGTTCCACGAAGTGCCGTTCCTGCAGCGCTTCGCCGAAGCGGCGCACGCCGGATTTCGCGCCGTCGAGTTCGCGTTCGCGTACGAGTATCGGCTGCAGGAGATCGTGGCCGAGCAGCGTGCGCATCGCGTCGACGTCGTACTGATCAACGCGCCGCCCGGCGACTGGCAGGCGGGCGATCGCGGCCTCGCCTCGCTGCCGGGGCGCGAGCACGAGTTCACTGCGAGCATCGCGCAGGCGCTGCAATACGCGCGCGCGCTCGAATGCACGAACGTGCACGTGATGGCGGGCGTGCTGCCGGAGGGCGCCGACGACGACGAGCGTGCGCGGCGCCGACGCACGTACGTGCGCAATCTCAAGCAGGCAGCGAGCGAAGCGGCCGCGCAGGGCGTGACGGTGCTGATCGAGCCGATCAATCCGCGCGACGTGCCGGGTTACCTGCTGCAGACGCAGGCCGACGCGCACGCGATCCGACAGGAGGTGGGCGCGAGCAACCTCAAGGTGCAGATGGATTTCTATCACGCGCAGATCGTCGAAGGCGACCTGACCGAGAAGTTCCGCCATTACCTGCCGCACATCGGGCACGTGCAGATTGCCGGCGTGCCGGGCCGGCACGAGCCCGACGTCGGCGAAGTGAACTACGCGTGGCTTTTCAAGGTGCTCGACGAGTCGAAGTACGAAGGGTACGTCGGCTGCGAGTATCGTCCGGCGAACGGCACGGCAGCGGGCCTGGGCTGGCTGTATCGCCTGCTCGATCGGCGCCCCGCGCGCGCTGGCGCACCGTAAACCCATCGAGGATCTTCAATGGCACTCACCGTCACCTGGATCACGCCCGACCTCGCGACCGCGCCGCAGCTTGCGCCCGGCGATATTGCAGAAGCGGCGCAAAGCGGTTTCCAGAGCATCATCAACAATCGTCCCGACTTCGAAGGCGGACCGGTCCAACCGACGTCGGAGGCGATCGCAAAGGCCGCGAACGACGCGGGCCTCGCCTACGCGTTCCTGCCCGTGCAGTCCGGGTTTCAAACGCCGCAGGAAATCGCGCGCATGCGTGAGCTCCTGGACACGCTGCCGAAGCCGACACTCGCCTTCTGCCGCTCCGGCACGCGTTCCGGCAACCTGATTCGCCAGGCAGCGGCGCTCGCCGCAAAGCGCTGACGAGAAAGTAGGTCAGCGAAAGTACGGTCGGACTCCACTTCCGGTCGGATCGGCGAAATTCCCGAGCGATCGCCGGAAGTGGAGCCTGACCCTGCTGTTGCGGCTACAGCGCGACGCTCATTCCGCCGTCGATCATGATCATCTGGCCGGTGACGTAATCGGCCGCGCGCGAGGCGAGGAACACGGCGAGGCCGCCGATTTCGCGCGGCTCGCCCCAGCGTCCGGCGGGCGTGCGCCGCTTCACCCACGCATCGAACGCAACGTCGTCGAGCAGCGCGCGATTCAGTTCCGTGGCGAAGTAGCCGGGCGCGATGGCGTTGACCTGGACGCAGTGCGGCGCGAGCTCGACGGCCATCCCGCGCGTCAGCTGGCGCAGGCCGCCCTTGCTCACTGTGTAGGGGACGACGTTCGGTCGCGCGAGCTCGGCAAGGAGCGACGCGACGTGAATGATCTTGCCGCGCCGCCGCTCGATCATCGGTGGCAGCACCGCTTGCGACACGCGATACGGCGCCGTCAGGTTGGTCGCGATCACTTCGTCCCACTGCGCGCGCGGGAAGTCGACGAACGGATGGCGCCGCTGGATGCCGGCGTTGTTGACGAGGATGTCGATCGCGCCGTGCGCGCGCGCGATCGCGGCCACGCCTTGGTCGAGCGCGACGTCGTCGGTGACGTCGAACGCGGCGGCGACGACGTCGAGGCCGTCGCGCGTGAGCATCGCCACGGCGTCGTGCAGCGTTGCGTCGTGACGCGCGTTGAGCACGACGCGTGCGCCGGCGCTCGCGAGACCGCGGGCGATTTCGAAGCCCAGTCCGCGCGATGCGCCGGTGACGAGCGCCACCTCGCCCGACAGGTCGAACAGATGCGCCATCGCGTCGTTCATCGGGTCCTCGGGAAATTCGGGGTCACACTCCAAATACGGTACCGCATTTCGAGTGCGACCCTAAACCCCGGCCGCCTTCTCGAGATCGGCCACCATCCGCGCCACACGCGCTTCCAGCGCCTCCGTCGTCAGCTTCTCGCGAAAGAGCTCGACCACCAGCGGAAACGCGAACGGCGTCGGGCGCGAAGGCGTCGTCACGATGGCGCGCGCGCGCCGCATGCGTGCGAGCGCAGCCTCGAGCCGCGGCGCTTCGATCTGCCGCTCGAGCACTTCGCGCGTGGCCTGCGCGAGCAGCCGGTTCTGCGGATCGTATTCGCTGAAGACGTCCCACAAGAGGCCGCTCGACGCCTGCAACTGCCGGTTCGATTGCGGCTGGCCGGGGTAGCCCTGGAACACGAGCCCCGCGACGCGTGCGATCTCGCGAAACTGCCGGCGCCCGAGTTCCGCGGCGTTGAGGCCCGCGAGGATATCGGATTCGACGTCCGGTGCCGCGAGCAGCGTTCCGATGTCGCGCAAGCCGAGCTCGAAGGGCTCGGCTGCGCGGAGGCCGAAGCCGTAGTCGTTGATCATCAGGCTGAACGAGCGTGGCGTTGCGCGCGACAGCCGATACGCGAACAGTGTCGCGAGGCCGAGATGCGCAAGGCGTCCTTCGAACGGATAGAAGAACGCGTAATGACCGTCGCGCAGCTTCATGCGCTCGCACAGCCATTCGCGCTCGTCGGGCAACGCCGACCAGCGCCGCTGCAGCTCGAGGAGCGGCCGCACGAGTGCCAATTCGGGCGAATCGTAACGACCACGCTTGGCTTCGGCGACGAGCCGCCGAACGCGTTCGGAGAGCAGCGTCGACAGCGGCATCTTCGCGCCGAGCCAGCGCGTGACCACGGCCGATTTCGCGGGCGCGGGCGCGACCCATGCGGTCATCTCGCGCACGCGCAGGAACTCGAGCACGCGGCCGGCGAACACGAAGCAGTCGCCGGGCGACAGCCGCGCGATGAACGACTCCTCCACGTGGCCGAGCCTGCGGCCGTTACGTAGATGCACGACGATGCTCGAGTCGGACACGATCGTGCCGATCTGCATCCTGTGGCGATAGGCGATCTGACGGTCGGGCACCTGCGCAATGCCGGCGTCGCCGATCACCACGCGCCGATATTCAGGATAGGCGTTGAGGCTGGCGCCGCCGTGCGCGACGAAGTCGAGCGCCCATTGCCATTCGTCGTCGCCCAGCGCCGCGTATGCATGTGTGGTCCGAACTTCGGCCAGCAGCTCGGTGGGCCGGAAGCCGCCGCCGAGCGCGCAGGTGACGAGGTGCTGCACGAGGACGTCGATGGGCGCGCGAAGCGGCGTGCGCGGCTCGATCGCACGATTTTGCGCGGCTTCGCGCGCGGCCGCGGCCTCGACGAGCTCGAGCGCCTGCGTCGGCACGACGGTGATTTTCGACACGGCGCCCGGGCGGTGCCCGCTGCGGCCCGCGCGCTGCAGCAGGCGCGCGACGCCCTTCGGGCTGCCGATCTGCAGCACCTGGTCCACCGGTGCGAAATCGACGCCGAGATCGAGGCTTGACGTACATACCACCGCGCGCAACTTGTTCGTGCGCAGGCCGTCTTCGACGAAGTCGCGCACCTCGCGCTCGAGCGAGCCGTGATGGAGCGCGATCTGCCCCGCCCAGTCGGGACGAGCGTCGAGGAGCGCCCGATACCAGATTTCGGTGGCCGAACGTACGTTGGTAAAGATCAGCGTCGAGCGCGCGTTCTCGATCGCGCGGATCACCTGCGGCAGGAGCTTCAGGCCGATGTGGCCACCCCACGGAAAGCGCTCGATCGTCGGCGGTCGCGCCGTGTCGATGGCGATGTCCTTCGGCACGATGCCCTCGATCACCGACGCGTGCGCAGCGTGCGCGGGACCCACCAGGCACGCGCGCGCATCCTCGAGGTTCGCAAGCGTTGCCGACAGGCCCCAGATGCGAAGCTCGGGCGTGTTCGTCTCGAGCCGCGCGAGCGCGAGCTCGACCTGCACGCCGCGCTTCGTCGACATCAGCTCGTGCCATTCGTCGACGACCACGCACGCGAGATGCGCGAAACGCTCGCGCCAATCGGCGCGCGAGAGCATCAGCGACAGGCTCTCGGGCGTGGTGACGAGGATCGTCGGCAGCCGGCGATCCTGGCGCGCGCGCTCGGAGGTGGGTGTGTCGCCGGTTCGTACGCCGACGCTCCAATGCGGCTGCAGCGCCTGCGCCGCCCTGGCCAGCGCGAGCGTCGTGTCCTGGGCAAGGGCGCGTAGCGGCGTCAGCCACAGCACGGTGAGCGGCGGCGGACGGTTCGTCTCGCCGCGTACGCCGAGCGCGAGTGGTCCGACGAGCGCCGCGTACGTCTTCCCCATGCCGGTGGGGGCATGCAACAGCCCCGAGCGGCCTTCGGCATACGCGCGCCACGCGGCTTCCTGGAACGCGAACGGCGTGAAGCCCTGCGAGGCGAACCACGCGCGGGCGGCCGCGAATGCGTCGGCGACGAGGGGAGCGAGGTGGGCGGCGGTCACTTGGCTATGCTCCGCGCTTCGCGTCGGGATGGATTCGTGCTTGGGACGACCCGGCGCGCGAACGGGCTTGCCGACGATGGCGGCCGAAGCGGGGAAATGCAAGGGAGGCCGTGAATGGCGCACAATCGCGCGCCATGAGACCGGGCCACGACCCTGAGCGAAGGCGATTCCTGCAGGCCGCGGGCGCCACGCTCGCCGCCGCGGCGTTCGACGTGCGCGCCGCGACTGCCCATGCAGCGCGGCTGTCGGACGTCGATCACATCATCATCCTGATGAAGGAGAACCGCTCCTTCGATCACTACTTCGGCACGCTCGCGGGGGTGCGCGGTTTCGACGATGCATCGGCGATCGCATTGCCGAACGGTGCGCCCGTGTTCCAGCAGCCCGACGCACGCCATCCCGACGGCTACCTGCTGCCGTTTCGCCTCGACACGTCGCGCACGAGCGCGCAGCGCCTGCACGATCTCAACCACAGCTGGAGGCCGATGCACGCGTGCTGGAACCACGGCGCGATGGACGGGTGGGTGGCGACACACCGCACAGTCGACGGCGCGGCGGGTCCGCTGACGATGGGGTATCTGACGCGCGACGACCTGCCGTTCTATCACGCGCTCGCCGAGGCGTTCACGATCTGCGATGGCTATCACGCGTCGATGTTCGGTCCCACGCATCCGAACCGCCTGTTCCTGATGACGGGCTCGATCGACGCCGACGCGCGCTTCGGCGAGCCGGTGGTCGCGAACGGCCGGCGCGACTTCAAGTGGGAGACCTATCCCGAGCGGCTGCAGCGCGCGGGCATCACGTGGCGCGTGTATCACGAATGGGACGATTACGGCTGCAACGTGTTGCGGTACTTCTCGGCGTTTGCCCGCAGTGCACGCAATTCGCCGCTGCGCGACGCGGCGCTGACGCCGCGCCCGCACTACGAACTGCTGCACGACCTTCGCACCGGCAACCTGCCGCAGGTGACGTGGATCGTGCCGCCGTCCACGGTGAGCGAGCATCCGGATTTCCTGCCCGTTGCCGGCGAGAACCACACGCGCGAAGTGCTCGAGGCGCTGTGGTCGAATCCGCGCGTGTGGGCGAAGAGCGTGGTGATCATCAACTACGACGAGAACGACGGGCAGTTCGACCACGTGCTGCCGCCCGCCGCGCCGCCAGGCACGCCCGGTGAATTCGTGCGCGACCTGCCGGTGGGCCTGGGCTTTCGCGTACCGTGCCTCGTGATCTCGCCGTTCTCGCGCGGCGGCTACGTAGTCGGCGACACGCTCGACCACACGTCGACACTGCGGCTCATCGAAGCGCGGTTCGGGGTCGAGGTGCCGTATCTTTCGCGCTGGCGGCGCGACACCTGTGGCGATCTCACGTCGGCGCTCGGGCTTGGCACGTCACCACGTTTCGACGTGCCGTCGTTGCCGGAAACGCACGAGCGCCTCGCGGCCGTCGAGCGCACGGTGCTCGATCTGCCGGCGCCCGAGGCGCCCCGCGTGCAGCAGATGCCGCGGCAGGAGCCGGGGACGCGCAAGCGCCGGTAATTCGGGGTCAGAGCGGTAAGTCGGCAGGGAAGACTTCGGGGTCAGAGCCGTAAGTCGGCTTTGCCGACTTACGGCTCTGACCCCGAAGTCACCGAAGTCAATCGGCGGCGGCGAGCACCGGCGTTGCCTGCGGCGCGCGCTCGGCGCGGAAGCGCGCGAGCAGTTCGGCCTCGCGCTTCTTCGCGTCGGCGAGATGCCGCTCCTTCACGTGCCCGTAGCCGCGAATGTGTTCCGGGATCGACGCCAGCGCCACCGCGTCTTCGTAGTTGTGCGGCGTCAGCGACGCGAGCAACTCGTCGACGAGCTTCTCGTAGTCGCCGATCAGCGCACGCTCGCGCTTGCGCTCCTCGGTCTTCCCGAACACGTCGAACGCGCCGCCGCGCAAGCGCCGCATCTTCGCGAGCACGCGAAACGCCGGCAACATCCACGGCCCGTACGTCGATTTCTTCGCGACGCCGGTCGTCGCGTCGGGCTTGTTCATCGTCGGCGGCGCGAGGTGGAACTCGAGCTTGTAGTCGCCTTCGAACTGCGCCTTCACGCGTTCGACGAAATCGGTTTCGGCATACAGCCGCGCGACTTCGTACTCGTCCTTGATGGCGAGCAGCTTGAAGTAATAGCGCGCGATCGCTTCGGTGAGATCGGTCATGCCCGGCTGCTTCGTCGCCTCGACGTCGCGCACGCGCGCAACGAAATCGGCATACCGCTTCGCATACGCCTCGTCCTGGTAGTCCGTGAGGAACGCCCGACGCCGCTCGATCACTTCGTCGAGCGACGCCGACAGCCGCTGCGATTCGGACTGCGCCGCGGGAATCGCCGCTTCGGCGACGCGTTCCGGCTCGACCGCCGCGAGACGTCCCCAGTAGAAGCTCTGCTTGTTCGATTCGACGGCGGCGCCGTTCAACTCGACCGCGCGCAGGATCGCCGCTTCGCCCACCGGCAGCAGGCCGCGTTGATACGCATAGCCGACCATGAACAGGTTGGTTGCGATCGAGTCGCCCATCAGGCCGGTGGCGAGCTTCGTCGCATCGAGGAATTCGGCGTCGCCGGGCGCGATCGCATCGCGGATTTCCTGCTCCATCGAGCCGAGCGGGAAGACCAGGTCGGGCTCGCGCGTGAACTGCGCCGGCATCACGAGCGACGTGTTGACGAGCGCCTTCGTAACGCCCTTCTGCATCTTCGCGAGCGCCTCGTTGCCGATGCCGGTCAGGATGTCGCACGCGAGCACGAGCTTCGCCTCCCCCGCGGCAATGCGCGTCGCGTGCAGCTGCTCGGGACGATCCGCGATGCGCACGTGCGACACGACCGCGCCGTTCTTCTGCGCGAGTCCGGTCATGTCGAGCACCGACACGCCCTTGCCTTCGAGGTGCGCGGCCATGCCGAGCAGGGCACCGATCGTCACGACGCCGGTACCGCCGATGCCGGTCACGAGCATGCCGTATGGATTCGCGGTCGACGCCCGCGTCGGCTCGGGCAGATGCGAGAAGTCGACGCTTTCGGCCTTCTTCGGCTTGCGCAGCTTGCCGCCATTGACCGTGACGAAGCTCGGGCAGAACCCGTTGACGCAGGAGTAATCCTTGTTGCACGACGACTGGTCGATCGTGCGCTTGCGCCCGAATTCCGTCTCCACCGGCGCCACCGACACGCAGTTCGACTTCACGCCGCAGTCGCCGCAGCCTTCGCAGACGAGTTCGTTGATCACGACACGTTTCGCCGGATCGGGGAACGTGCCGCGCTTGCGACGCCGGCGCTTCTCGGCTGCGCACGTCTGGTCGTAGAGCAGGATCGTCGTTCCGGTCACTTCGCGCAGCTGCTTCTGCACGTCGTCGAGGTCGTCGCGATGATGGATCTCGATGTCGTCCGTGAAGTACCGCGCCGGATACTTGTCCGGTTGATCCGTCACGACGACGATCTTCGCGACACCTTCCGCTGCACATTGCGCGGCGATGTCGCGCGGCGAGAGCGGGCCGTCGACGGGTTGCCCGCCGGTCATCGCCACCGCGTCGTTGTAGAGAATCTTGTAGGTGATGTTGACGCCGGCCGCGACGGCGGCGCGGATCGCGAGGAGCCCGCTGTGGTAGTACGTGCCGTCGCCCAGATTGGCGAACACGTGCTTCTCGTCGGTGAACGGCGCCTGGCCGATCCACGGCACGCCTTCGCCGCCCATGTGCGTGAACGTCGACGTGCTGCGATCCATCCAGATCGCCATCACATGGCAGCCGATGCCCGCGCTGGCGCGACTGCCTTCGGGCACCTTCGTCGACGTGTTGTGCGGGCAACCCGAGCAGAAGTAGGGCATGCGCGTCAGGCTGATCTTGGGCTTCGCGAGCGCGCGTTCCTTCTGGTTGATGAAGTCGACGCGGCGGCGAATGCGTTCCATGTGCCGCGGATGCAACTCGAGCCGCTGGATACGCTGCGCGATCACGCGCGCGATCATCGCCGGCGTCAGTTCCGCATGCGGCGGCAATAGCCAGTCGCCGTGCGGGCGCACCCATTCGCCCTTCTCGTCGAACTTGCCGACGACGCGCGGGCGCACGTCGTCGCGCCAGTTGTAGAGCTGCTCCTTCAACTGGTACTCGACGATCTGCCGCTTTTCCTCGACGACGAGAATCTCGTCCAGCCCTTCGGCGAAATTCCGCACGCCCTCGGGCTCGAGCGGCCATGGCATCGCCACCTTGTAGACGCGAATGCCGATCTCGGCGGCGTCGGCCTCGGTGATGCCGAGGTCGTCGAGCGCCTGGCGCACGTCGAGGTAGCTCTTGCCGCTGGTGATGATGCCGAGCCGCGGCTTCGGCGAATCGACGACGATGCGGTTCAGCTTGTTGACGCGGCAGTAATGCAGCGCGGCGTAGATCTTGTAATCCTGCATCCGCGCCTCGGTGGCGAGGAACGCGTCGGGCCAGCGGATCGACACGCCGTCGGGCGGCAGCGGGAAGTCGTCGGGGACGATGATCTCGACGTGGCTCGCGTCACCGTCGACCGAGGCCGAGCTCTCGACGGTGTCCGACACGCACTTGAAGCCGACCCAGCAACCCGAGTAGCGACTCATCGCCCACCCGTGCAAGCCGAGATCGAGGATCTCCTGCACCGACGACGGGTAGAGCACCGGCATCATCGCCGCCGAGAACTGGTGGTCGGACTGATGCGGCAGCGTCGACGACTTTGCGGCGTGGTCGTCGCCGGCCAGCACCAGTACGCCGCCGTGCTTCGACGTCCCCGCGAAATTCGCGTGCTTGAACACGTCGCCGCAACGGTCGACGCCCGGGCCCTTGCCGTACCACATCGCGAACACGCCGTCGACGTTCGCGTCCTTGTACATCGTCACCTGCTGCGTACCCCAGATGGCGGTCGCGGCGAGGTCCTCGTTCAGTCCCGGCTGGAACTTGATGCGCGCGCGGTCGAGGAATTTCTGCGCCTTCCACAGCGCCTGGTCGAGGCCGCCCAAAGGCGATCCGCGATAGCCGGACACGAAGCCGCCGGTGTTCAAGCCGGCCTGCGAATCGCGTTGTCGTTGCAGGATCAGCAAGCGCACGAGCGCCTGCACGCCGGTCAGGAAAACGCGACCGGTGCCGAGTTCGTACTTGTCGTCGAGGGTGACGTCGCGAAGCGCGACGGCGGAAACCGCAGCAGGCAGGGACATCGGCAAGGCTCCAAGAATCGTGTTCCGGATCGCGCCGCGACGGGTGGGCGCGGCCTTGAGGCGAAGCGATCGTGTCACTTGCCCATAAGCGAATCTTACGCCCGAACGCCTTCGGGGTCAGCCGGGGAAGCCGCGCTGGAGCGGCATCGCCTACGTCATCACGATGCCCCCGTCGACGTTGAACGCCGAGCCGGTGGTGAAATCGCAATCGTCGGAGGCCACGAACAGCGCCATCTTCGCGACCTGCTCGACCGTGCCGAGGCGGCCGAGCGGCGCGCGGCTGCCGACCCGCGCCATCACCTTGTCGAGCCCGACGCCTTCCACGAGCGCGCCCTCGCGCCAGCCCTGCTCGCCAAGCGCCGTGGGAATCGGGCCCGGGCAGATCGCATTGACGAGGATGTTGTGACGCGCGACTTCGAGCGCGAGCGAGCGCGTGAAGCCGATCACGCCCCACTTGGCCGCACTGTATGCGCTCGCCGTGGGCTCGCCGACCTTGCCGGCGATCGAGGCGATGTTGACGATGCGGCCGCGCTTCGCCTCGATCATCGCCGGCAGTACCGCCTTGCTGCACAGGAACGTCGCGGTCAGGTTCACGTCGAGCACGGCGCGCCACATCGCCTCGGGCATGTCGACCACGTACGACTTGCGCATGATGCCCGCGTTGTTGACGAGGATGTCGATGCGCCCGAAGCGCTCCCGCGCCGCGGCCACCGTGCGCTGCACGTCGGCTTCGTTCGTCACGTCGAGCTGCATCGGCATCGCCTGCGCGCCGATCGCATCGGCGGCGCGCTCGGCGGCGGTCCCGTCGATGTCGGCGATCACCGCGTACGCGCCCTCGACGCAATAGAGCCGTGCGATCGCCGCGCCGATGCCCGCGGCGGCGCCGGTGACGATCGCGACGCGTCCTTCGAGCCGACGCGTCATGTCACGCCACCTCGTGCAGCTTGTCGTAGTCGACGTTCAGCAGGTACGTGGGCTCGACGTCCTCCTCGATGGGCACGAAGCGCCGGCCGCCCGCGGTGAACTTGTTGTCCGTCCTGGGGACCGAGATCGTCGAGATTTCGCCGCCGACGAGCACCGCGCCGTCGTCCTTTGCCCAGAACCGGTGATAAAGCCGGGGCACGATCGTCAGGCTCTGCCCGTGCGGGATCTCGAAGATCTGCCCCGGCTCGAACGGCTTTCGCACACCGTCGCAATACACGACACCGGGCGTCGTCTCGTCCATCGTCTCGTCGGGATTCGCGTTGTAGAGCTCGATCATCAGCGTGCCGCCGGCGTAGCTGATGATGTCCTCGGTCTTGTTGTAGTGAAAGTGGAACGGCAGGCGCTGACCGGGCTTCAGCACGAAGATCTTTTCGCCGTACGGTGTGCCGAGATTGGGCTCCGGCGTGCCGTTGCGGACGTCGAACATCGTGATGCCGCAGCGATCGAAGTCGCCCTGGCCAAAATCGGTGCACGCCCAGCCGAGCATGTTCTCGTAGATGCGGTGATGCCCGGGCCCTGCATTGCGGCGCCAGTCGTCCGGGCTCCAGTACCCGTATTCAGGCAGGCGGATGCCGTGCTCGCGCAACGCGCGATGCGCGTTCTCGATGGCGGCGTTGATCTGCGATCGCTTCATGAGCGGTTCTCCAGCAGGGGATTGGCGAGATGGACGTTGCGGGAAAAGAGGGCGTCGCGCGCGTCGGCGGCGAAGTCGTGCGCGTCGAGATAGTCGTCGACATAGCGTACCCAGTCGCCGTACGTCGCGAAGCGCGTGAGCATCGGCCAGTCGCTCGCGAACATCAGGCGCTCGGGGCCGAGGATCGCGAACGCGTCGTCGACGATCGCTTTCGCCTGCAGCCCCCGCCAGCGCTCGCCGAACAGGAACGGCAGGCCGGAGAGCTGCACGAACAGGCGATCGCGCGTCGCGAACGCGCGCATCGCTTCGCGCCACGCGTCGCGATCGGTGTCGGGGAAGACGAGGCCGAGGTGATTGAGCGTGATCGGTCCCGCGGGAAGCTTGCGCAGCACGTCACGGACGTACGGGTAATGCCGCGGCTCGGCGAGGATCGTGACGCCGAGCTTGGCTTCGAGCGCCACCCCGAGATTGCGCACGACGTCGGGGCCCGCGACGAACGCGGGATCGGCGATGCGCCGCAACTGCGCGCGGATGCCGACGATTTTCGGGCGCGCGCAGAGGGCAGTGAAGTCGACGTGCCCGGCGCCGAGGTCGACCCACGCGGTGACGCCGACGATGTGGGCGTCATGCTCGGCGAGCGCGATCAGCCAGTCGGTCTCCTCCGTTTGCGGCGCGGTCTGCACGAGCAGCACGCCGTCGATGCGGTTCGCGGCGAGCTCGGGTTCGAGATCGCGCGGCAGGAAATCCCGTCGATAGGCTTCGTGGTCCTTGATCGGCCGGTTATCGAAGCCGCATTCGGGCTTCCAGTAGTGGACGTGCGCGTCGATGCGCATGCTCGATTCGCGCGTCACGCGAGTGCGTCGTCCGGCGCGTGCGATCGCCGCGGGCTGCCGCGCGGAATGATGGCTTCAGCCTCGAGCGCGGACCACAGCGCCTCCGGGATCGGAAAGCGCAGCGCCGCGAGGTTCGCGTCGAGTTCGACGAGGCTGCGCGGGCCGAGCAACACCGTGTCGATCGCGGGGTTGGCCGTCACGAACTGCAGCGCGGCCGCCGCGATGGGGACGCGGTGCGCAGCGCAGAGCGCGGCGATGCGCGCAGTGCGGGCGAGCGTGGCTTCGTCCGCCGGCGAATAGCCGAACGTCGGCGCCGGATGCGGCCAGCGCGCGAGAATGCCGGAGTTGAACACGCCACCCGCGACGACGCGAAGGCCACGCGCGTGCGCATCGTCGATCAGCGTTCGCGCGGACTGATCGAGCAGCGTGTAGCAGCCGGCGATCAGGAACGCGTCGAACGGCGCTTGCGTGAGCAGGTGCGCGACGGGTTCGACGCAGTTCGACCCGATCCCGATCGCGCCGACGGCGCCTTCGTCGCGAAGGCGCGCGAGTTCGCCATGCGCGTCGAGGCAGCGGTCGAGATGGTCCTCGGTGTCGTGCAGATGCGCGACGTCGAGGCGGTCGACGCGCAGCCGCTCGAGGCTGCGCTCGATCGACGCGCGTGTCGCGCTGGCGCTGTAGTCCCACACGTCGTGTGCGCGACGGCGCGTCGCCCCCTTGGGCAGCGGAGGCTCGCCGAACGGTCGCGTTACGCCGGTCTTCGTGCACAGCACGTAGTCGTCGCGCGGGAGTCCCGCGAGCGCGCGGCCGAGGCGCATCTCGGCGAGTCCGCCGCCGTAGAGAGGCGCCACGTCGAAGAAGCGGATGCCACGCACGATCGCCGCCTCGATCACGGCGACGGCCGTCGAGTCGGCGAGGCCCGGCGCGGGTGTGCCGAGTGCGGCACAGCCCAGGCCGACGCGCGGCCAGCGTTTCTCGTCGCCGGACGTCACGTCAGGCCCCGAGCCACTGACGCGCCCCCATTGGGGGCAGTGAGCGAAGCGAGCGCGGGGGCATTTCAACCGACGGGATCGAGCCGGTTGTGTTCCGGCAGCAGGTTCCAGCGGAACTCGTCGGGCGGGCGCACCTGTCGCGCCCACGCGTCGATGACGTCCTTGTCCTGGCGCCGCTCGACGATGCGCCGCGCGATCGCGTCCGGATCCCAGCCGTCGAGCACGCGCGCTTCGAGATGCGCGCGCACGTCGGCGTATTGCGCATTGCCGGCGAGATCGTGTCGCTCGTGGGGATCGGTGGCGAGATCGAACAATTGCGACGGATCGCCGTGCGAATGAATCAACTTGTAGCGCCCCGCGCGAACCATGCGCTGCTGCGTCGGGCGACCCCCCGTCCATGCGGGTACCCGATCGGTGCAGTGCTCGGAGAACGCTTCGTCGCTCCACGACGCGCCTGCATCGCGAGCCGCGCCAAGCAGGCTGCGGCCGCGGCCATGCGGCAACGCCGGTCCGCCGAGCGCGTCGACCATCGTCGCCGCAACGTCGATCAGGTTCGCGACGTTCCCGCGGCGCTCGCCGGCCGGCAGTCGCTCGCGCCAGCGCATGAGCAGCGGCACGCGGATCGAGTCCTCGTAGAGCGTGTGCTTCCACCACAGGCCGCGCTCACCCAGTTGATCGCCGTGGTCGGTGGTGTAGACGACGAGCGTGTCGTCGTCGAGGCCTTCGTCTGCGAGGCATTGCAGCACGTCGCCGATCAGCGCGTCGAGGCGGTACACGAGCGCGTAATACGCGGTGCGCGCGCGCTCCGCGGTGGGGACATCGACGTCGGCGATGTTGCGATTGTTGCGCCACCACGCTTCCCAGGGATGCGTGGGGGAGGGCGGTTCGCCGAACGTCGGCGGTGGTACGCGACCCGCGAAGCGCTCGTAGTCGCTGCGCCACGCGACATAGGGCGGATGCGGCAACAGGAAGCCGACGGTCAGGCAGAACGGGTCGAGCCTGCCGGTGCGTCGGTCACGGCTGCGCTCGCGTAGGTACGCGCAGGCAGCGGCCGCGGTTTCCGCGTCCTTCACCTGATAGGCAGACTGGCCCACGCCGGAACGCTCGAGGCTTTGGCGCCACGGGTCGTTCGCCTTGTCGAGCACGCCGAGATCGTGCCGCGGCACGCCGCCCCAGTTCGGGCTGTGGTCGCCGACCATGCGTTCGGCGTAGCCGTGCAACTGATCGGGACCCATCGAATGCAGTCGCCCGGCGAGCGCCGGCCGATAACCGGCCGCGCCCACGGCATGCACCCACGTGGCCGCATCCGAACGCAGGTAGTCGTCGTTCGTCCAGCATTCCTGCTCGAACGGATAGCGGCCGGTCAGCATCGACATGCGGCTCGGCACGCAAAGCGGCGACGGGCAATAGACGTTGTCGAACGCGACGCCTTCGTGCGCGAGGCGATCGAGGTTCGGCGTGTGCGCAACGGGATCGCCGTAGCAGCCGGCGATCCGTTGCGTGTGCTGATCCGAGAACAGGAACAGCAGGTTGGGGCGCTTGGTCATCGCCGGAAAGCAGGGGTCGGACTCTACTTTTGCGCGCATCGCGCACGCCACGGCAAAAAAGTAGAGTCTGACCCTGCTTTCTGCGCGGGCGTGGTCACGCGCGCTACAGCCGCTTGTCCGCCGGAATCGGCTTCAGGTCCGAGAACGCCTCGGGATCGGCCTTTTCCGCCTTCGCCACGAACTGGTTGTCGACGGCAGGCGCCGGGTCGAAGGCTTTCGGAATGCGCTTGTCGCGCAGCAGCAGCGGAATGCTGTATTCCTTGAACCCCTCGATCGTGTTCTTCGACAGCCGCACGTCGATGGGCAGCGTCTTGAACGCGAGCTTGAGCGTCGCCTCGTCGAGGCCCGGAATCCAGCGCGTGGCGATCGTCGCGGCCTCATCGCGGTGCAGCCGCGCCCAGTGCTGCCCCTCGGCATACCCCTGGATGAAGAGCGCGAGTTCCTTCGGCTTGTCCTTGATCGCGGTGCGCGTCGTGACCACGGTGCCGGCGTCGTAGCAGCTCTTGCAGCCGCCGTAGATCACCTTGTACGCGCCCGGCACCTTGGTGAGCGCCGCGCTCGGCCACGGCTCCCACGACGTGATCACGTCGACGTCCTTGTTCGCGAGCGCCGTCGCCATGTTCGAAGGCGCAGTGTTGACGAGCGTGACGTCGTCGGGCGACAGGCCCACCTGCTTCAGCAGGCCCACGATGTACGGCTCGCCGCCGGCGCCGCGCGTGACGCCGACCTTCTTGCCCTTGAGCGCCTTCAGGTCGCCGGCCGGCACGCCGGAGCCTTCGCGCGCGATCACCGACAGGATTTCGCTCTGCGGGTTGTTGAGCGCGTTGTTCCAGGTATGGCCGATCAGCACGACCGGCACGCCGCGCGCAACAGCCGTCAGGAACGGGAACGTGCCGAACAGGCCCACGTCGACGCTGCCGCTGGCGAGCGCGTTGGAGATTTCCACGCCGCTCGGCATCACGTCGACCTTGACGTCGAGGCCGAGCTTCGAGAACGTACCGTGCTCCATCGCCGAGAAGAACGGTGCGTTTTCTGCGGCCGAAGTCACGGCCACGCGAAGCTGCTCGGCGAGTGCGGTGCCGGTCAAGAGTGCGGCGGCGAGGCCGGCGACGACTGCGCGGGAAAGCTTGCCCATCGACTCCTCCTTCGTTTGATCCCTCGCGGGATACTGGTAAGATCTCAGTCGCATCCTAGTGGACGCAGCGCAGGCTGACAAGTGGCACGATGAAACGCGAGATCCTTTCGGCACCGGGCGCGCGAAAGGCGAAGCCCAAATCGCTGATGCGCGAAGTCGCGTACCAGCGGTTCAAGGCGGAGCTCTTCAAGCGCAACCTCGCGCCCGGCCAGTTCGTGTCGCAGGGTGAGCTGTGCGAACTGCTCGACGTCCCGCTCGGGCCCACCCGCGAGGCGCTGAAGCGGCTCGAGGCCGAGAACCTCGTGCGGCTGATCCCGCAGCGCGGCATCCAGATCGCCGACATCGGCGTGTCGCTGATCCACGAGGCGTTCCAGTTCCGCGCGATCCTCGAGACCGCCGCCATCCGCCACTTCGTGACCGTTGCCGACGATGGCACGCTCGGCGAGCTCGAGAAACTGACGACGTCGGTGTTGCGCCGCTTCGACGGTGGCGGGCAGACCGACCCGCGGCTCATCGACGCCGCGCTGCAGGTCGACTGGGGCATGCACGACATGATCGTCGAATCGGTCGGCAACCGGATCATGACGAGCGCGCACCGCCAGAACTTCGACAAGATCAAGATGATTCGCCTGCACGGCCGCTCGCCGCGCTATCTTCCGCTGGCGATGGAGGAGCATCTCGCGGTGATCGCGGCGATGAAGGCGCGCGACCCGGACCAGGCGGCGGCGGCGCTCGAGCAGCACCTGCGTGCGGCCGAGCGGCGTGCGCTGGGCATGTGAGGTCGTCATGAGCACCAGGATCGTCGTCGACCAGCTCGCGCTCGACTACGTGAACGCCGAGACCGGCGCGACGCACCGGGCGGTCGAGCACTGCGACCTGCGCATCGCCGCCGACGAATTCCTCTGCATCGTGGGCCCGAGCGGTTGCGGCAAGTCGACGCTGCTCTCGGCCATTGCCGGCTTCCTCGCGCCTACGCACGGCAGCATTCTGATGGACGGGCGCGCCATCACCGGTCCCGGCGCCGAGCGCGGCGTCGTGTTCCAGGAATACGCGCTGCTGCCATGGATGACCGTGCTCGACAACGCCGCGCTCGGCCTGAAGCTCCGGGGCATGGCGAGGAAGGAGCGCTACGCCGAGGCGCGCCGCTTCCTTGCGATCGCGAACCTGCACGATGTCGAGCACAAGTATCCGCACGAGCTGTCGGGCGGCATGAAGCAGCGCGTGGCGGTGGCGCGCACGCTCGCGAACGCCCCCGAGGTGATGCTGATGGACGAGCCGTTCGCCGCCGTCGATGCGCAGACGCGCATGGCACTGCAGGAGGAGCTGATCCGCATTTCGCTCCGCTCGCGGCTCACCGTGCTGTTCATCACGCACAGCGTCGAGGAGGCGATCTTCCTCGGCGATCGCGTCGCGGTGATGACGCCGGGGCCCGGGCGCATTCGCACGATCGTCGACGTGCCGTTCGCGCGCGAGACGCGCACGTGGACGGCGATGAACGCGAACGCGTCGTTCAACGCCATGCGGGACCGCTTGCTCGATCTCGTGCGGCAGCCGTCGCACCACGCCGCAACCGCCGAGGCGGCTGCCTGATGCTGCGCCTGCCCGTCGTCGTGACGGTGCTCGTCGCGTCCGCGGTGCTCGCGTATCTCGCCGCCGGCGAGATCGGCGCGCATCGCAAGCTCGCTTCGCTCGAGCCGCTCGCCGCGAAAGGCAACTACGAGATCACGCTCGGGTTCGCGCCCGAGCGCTTCCATCAGCTGCTGCTGCAGGACAAGGGGCGGCTCGTCGGCGTCAAGGGCAGCACCGTGTTCATGAAGGACGTCGATCCGCACGCGCTCGCGTCGATCGCGCGCAACTACTGGGTCGAGTCGATCGCGCGCTGGAGCGGGCCGTGACGCCCCCGGCGGCGCTCGCTTTGCCGCTGCGGCTGCCGCGTCCGTTCCGTCGGCTCGGCAGGACCGCGCGCGGCATCGCCGGGATCGCGATCCTGCTCGTCGCCTGGCAGGTGTCGGTGCCGCTCGTTGGCCTGTCGCCGTATTTCTATCCGTCGCCCGCCGACGTCTTTCGCGCGTTCGTCGACCTCCTGCGGAAGGGCATCCTGCCGGTGTATCTCGCCGACAGCATGGGGCGCTACGCGATCGGGCTCTTCGCCGGCGCGACGCTCGGCATCGTGTTCGGCGTGGCGATCGGCATGCATCGGCGGATCGCGCTCGCGCTGTCGCCGCTCCTCAAGTTCCTGTTCGCGATCGTCGAGGTCGCGTGGATCCCGATCTTCGTCGTGTGGTTCGGCTACGGCATCGAGACGATCGTGCTCGCGCTGATCTACATCGTGTTCTTCCCCGTGCTCTACAACACGCTGCTCGGCGTGCGCACGGCGCCGCAGATCCTCGTCAACGCCGTGCGCTCGCTCGGCGCGGGCCGGCTCGCGGTGCTGCGCCTCGTGATCCTGCCGAGTGCGCTGCCCGGCATCATCACCGGCCTGCGGCTCGGCGCCGGCTTCGCGTTTCGCGGCCTCGTGTTCGCCGAGATGGTCGCCGCGAAGACCGGCATCGGCTACCTGATCTTCGACGGCGCGCAGTCGCACGACACCGCGCGCACGATCGTCGGCATGATCGTCATGGGCCTTTTGTGGCTCGCGATCGATCAGTTCTACCTGCGGCCGATCGAGCGCGCGACGATCCAGCGCTGGGGATTGACCGTGGACGCCGAGGACCGGCGATGAGCGTCGGCAACGTGGCGGCGAGCGGGCCGCGCGAAGCGGCGCCGTGGTCGATGCGCCCGCGTCATCCGGACGCGGTGATGCTCGGCACGCTGCCGTTCGCGCTGCTGATCACCGCGTGGTGGCTGCTGCCGCACGTCATGCAGTACCCGGCGTACAAGCTGCCGCCGATCGACACGGTGCTCGACTACGCGTGGGAGTCGATCCTCGACGGCTCGCTATTGCGCGACATCGTGGCAAGCCTCGGGCGCCTCGCGATCGGCTTCGCGATCGGCATGGCGCTCGCGGTGCCGCTCGGCCTGGCCATCGCGCTCAACCGCTACGTCGCCGACGTGTTCCGGCCCGTACTTTCGTTCCTGCAGGCGATCGCCGGCATCGCGTGGGTGCCGCTGACGATCATCTGGTTCGGCATGGGCAACGGCTCGGTGATCTTCGTGATCGCCAACACGATCTTCTTCTCGTCGCTCTACAACACCGTGATCGGCGTGCAGTCGATTCCGCTCGCGCTGCATCGCGCGGTACGCAGCCACGGCGGGCGCGGCCTGGCACTCCTCACGAACCTGATCCTGCCCGGCGCAATGGTGCAGATCCTGCTCGGCATCCGCACGTCGGTCGCCTACGGGTGGCGCGCGCTCGTCGCCTCCGAGATGATCGCCGGCAGCAACGGGCTCGGCTACATGACGATGGAAGCGGTGCAGTGGCAGCGCACCGAGAAGATCATCCTCGGCATGATCGTGATCGGCATCCTGTGGGTCGTGATGGACCGCACGATCTTCACGCCGATCGAGCGCCGCACCGTGGCGCGCTGGGGCTTGCTGCAACGCTGATTTCGCGAGGGAGATGAAGATGCATCGATCGATCGTCGTGGCCTTGCTCGTCGCGCTGGCGAGCGGGATCTCGTTCGCCGCCGCGCCCGACGCAGCCTGGCCCGCGAAGCCGATCCACTTCATCGTGCCGTTTCCCGCGGGGGGTCAGCTCGACGTCGTCGCGCGCCTCATCGCAGAGCGTGTCTCGCCGGTGCTCGGTCAGCCGATCGTCGTCGAGGCGAAGCCCGGCGCCGACGGCAACATCGGCACCGAGCTCGTCGCGAAGGCCGCGCCGGACGGCTACACGTGGCTCGCGGCAAGCCCGCCGACGACCATCCAGCCGAGCGTGCGGCCGAAGACGCTGCAGTACGAGCCGATCCGCGACTTCGAGCCGGTGGCGTTCATCGGCACGAGCCCGTTCCTGTTCGTCGTGCCGGCGTCGATTCCCGCGAAGACGCTGCAGGAATTCGTCGCGTACGCGAAGTCGAAACCGGGCGCGCTGTCGTACGGCGGGAGCGCGCGGGGCACGGTCGTGCATCTCGCGACCGAGCTTCTGATGCACGACACCGGCATCGTGATGGAGATGATCGGTTACAAGGGTCAGCCGAGCGCGATTCCCGACCTCATCACCGCGCGCGTGCAGTTCATGACGCTCGGGCTGATCCTCGCCGAGCCGCACATCAAGGCGAACGAATTGCGTCCGCTCGCGATCCTCGATGCGACGCGACATGCGCATCTGCCGGACGTGCCGACGGTGGTCGAGCTCGGCCATCCCGATCTCGTGATGAGCACGTGGTTCGGGCTCGCGATGCCCAAGGGCACGCCGAAGGCGATCGTCGATCGCGTCAACGCCGAGGTGATGAAGGTGCTCGCTACCCCCGAAGTCGTCGCCCGGCTGCAGGGCATGGGTATCGATCCAGCGAAGCCGAACACGCCGGCCGACTTCGGTCGGTTCATGCGCGACGACGTCGCGCGCTGGAAGAAGGTGGTCACCGACGCGAAGATCGTGCTCGATTGATGGACGACAAGTTGCCCTCCGGCGATCCGGGCGCGGGTTACCAGGGAACGATCGGACGCACGCTGCAGGAGTCCTCGCCGTGGTGGCCGCCGCGACCCGAAGCGCGCGCCGGCTCGCCGGACATCGTCGTCGTGCTGCTCGACGACCTCGGCTTCTCCGACGTCGGCTGCTTCGGCGCCGAGATCGCCACGCCGAACATCGACGCACTCGCCGCCAACGGCCTGCGCTTTTCGCAATACACGACGGTGCCGATGTGCACGCCCGCGCGTGCAGCGCTTTTGACCGGCAAGAACCCGCATGCGGTCGGCTGCGGGTGGCTCACCTTCAACCTGCCAGGCTACCCCGGTTATCAGGCGGGCGAGATTTCGCGCGATGCGCCCACACTCGCGGAACTGTTGCGCGGCAGCGGCTATGCGACCTACTGCGCCGGCAAGTGGCACAACACCGCCGACTTCGACGTGTCGGCGTCGGCGTCGCGCGCGTCGTGGCCGCTCGCGCGCGGCTTCGACCGCTTCTACGGCTTCATCGGCGGCGAGACGCACTACTTCTCGCCGTTCCAGCTGTTCGAGGACAACGCGATCGTCGACCGCGACGCGTACGCGAGCGATTACTACTGCACCGACGACTGGACCGACAAGGCCGTGGCGTGGCTCACGTCGCACGTCTCGTCGTCGCGCGACAAGCCGTTCTTCCTGTACCTGCCGTACAACGCGCCGCACGCGCCGCTGCAGGCGAAGCCGTCCGACCTCGTGCGCTATCGCGGCGTGTACGACCGCGGATGGGACGAGCTCCGCGATGCGCGCCGCGAGCGACAGCAGGCGATGCGCCTCTTCGCGCGCGAATGGCCCGTCGCACCGCGCAGCCCCGGCGTCCCGGCCTGGGCTGAATTGCCGGCGGAGCGGCGTGCGCTCTACGCGCGCTACATGGAGCTCTATGCGGCGATCGTCGACAACGTCGACCAGAACGTCGGCCGCGTCGTGGCGTGCCTGCAAAAGCTCGGGCGACTCGACAACACGCTCGTCATCGTCACCTCCGACAACGGCGCGAACGGCATCGGCGGCGTCGAGGGTGCGGTCAACAATCTCGCGAAGCGCCTGACGGGACGCGAGGACCCCGAGCGCGTGCGCGACGTGATGGCGAGCGGCCGGTTGGGAGCGACCGAAACGTGGCCTGCGTATCCGCTCGGCTGGACGGACGTGTCGTCGGCGCCGTTTCGCCTGTACAAGACGACGACGATGAACGGCGGCATCCGCGTGCCGTTCGTCGCGCACTGGCCGCGCGGCATCGCCGAGCGCGGCGCGATTCGGCAGCAGTGGCTGCACGTGACCGACATCGTGCCCACGATCCTCGACATCGTCGGTCAGCCCTATCCCGAGGCGTTGAACGGCTATCGCACGCGCTCGCTCGATGGTGTCAGCGCGAAGGCGCTGTTCCGGCGCGCGAATGCGACGAGCGCGCGCTCGCGCCAGCACTACGAGCTCGCCGGCAATCGCGGCTATATCGAGAACGGCTGGAAGATCGTGTCGCTGCAGCCGCCGGGGCGCGCCATCGACCTCGACAACTGGATGCTGTTCGACCTCGAGTGCGACGCCACCGAAGTGCACGATCTCGCCAGGGCGCATCCGGACAAGCTCGCCGAGCTCGTCGCCGCGTTCGACGCCGACGCGCAGGCGAATTACGTGTACCCGCTCGACAACCGCGGCGTGCGCCGCTCGCTGACGGTGCCGCCGTTTCTCGAGGGCGCCTATGCGCGACCGCACACATTTCATCCGGGCAGCACGATCGCGCTCGGCGTGGTCGCGCCGCTCGTCAACGACCGCGACTATCGGCTCGCCTGCGCGTTCGAGTTCGAACCGGGCGACGAAGGCGTGCTCTTCGCGCTCGGCGATCTCCTGGGTGGCCTGGCGCTCTTCGCGCGCGGCGACGCGCTCGTGTTCGTGTATCGGAGCGGGCAGGGCGGCGAGGTGGCGAGCGACGCGTTGCGCGTGCGTGCCGGCACGAATCGCTTCGAACTGCGGCACGAAGCGCTTGGCGCGCGACGGGGCCGCGGCACGCTCGTGGTGAACGACGAACGCGTCGCGACGGTCGATATGTCACCGACGACGATCCTGGGGCTTGGCGTCGGCGAAGGGCTCGACATCGGCGTCGATCGCAAGCTGCCGGTGACCGAGCGCTACGAAGGCAACGGCGCGTGGCCGTACACCGGGCGCGTCGCCTGTGTCACCATCGAGCCCGGCACGCATCCCGCCGACAGCTACGCGAATCTCCCCGAACGCGAGGCACAGCGCCAACCATGACGGACCTCCTTCCCGCGATCGAAATCGAAACCGCACCGAATCCCGACGCGACGGTGATCTGGATGCACGGCATCGGCGACGACGGCCGCGGCTGGTCCGAAGTCGTGCCTTCGCTCGCGTTGCCTTCGAATCTCGCGATCCGGTTCCTGTTCCCGCACGCGCCCGTCATGCCGGTCACGATCAACAACGGCATGCAGATGCGCGCGTGGTACGACATCCGGCAGGCCAATCTGTCCGAGCGCGCCGACGTCGAGGGCGTGCGCCGCTCGCAGGCGCAGATCGGCGCGCTGCTGGCCCGCGAAACCGAGCGCGGCATCGCGGCGCGCCGCATGCTGCTCGCCGGCTTCTCGCAGGGTGGCGCGATCGCGCTCTACGCGGGCCTTCGTTATCCCGAGCGCCTTGGCGGCATCGTTGCGCTGTCGACATACCTCGTCGCCGCCGAGCGCATCGGCGGCGAGGCCTCCGCCGCGAATCGCGACGTGCCGATCTTCATGGCACACGGCACGCACGATCCGGTGGTCGCATATGAATGGGGCGAGCGCTCGCGCGACGTGCTGAACGCCGAAGGCTGGCACGTCGAATGGCGCGCGTACCCGATGGAGCACAGCGCGGTCATCGACGAGATCGTGGCTGCGGGTGCGTTCATCGCGCGCGCGCTGGGCGGCGACGGCGACGCGCGCGTGGCGAAGTAGGACCTACGGCTTCTCGCCTTTCGGCTCGAAGTCGAGCGACGCCGAGTTCATGCAGTAGCGAAGCCCAGTGGGCGCCGGGCCGTCGGGAAACACGTGCCCGAGATGCGCTTCGCAGTTCGCGCACACGACCTCGGTGCGCCGCATGTTGTACGACGTGTCCTCGTGCTCGCGCACGTTCGCCTCGTCCATGGGCGCGTTGAACGACGGCCAGCCGCACCCGGCGTCGAACTTGGTGTCCGATTGGAAGAGCGGCGTGCCGCAGCACACGCAGCGGTACGTGCCCGCGGCCTCGTTGTCCCAGTACGCGCCGGTGAACGGGCGCTCGGTGCCTTTCTGGCGCGTGACGCGGTACTGCTCGGGCGTCAACTGCGCCTTCCACTCGTCGTCGGTTTTGTGAATTGGATCGGTCATCTCTTGGGTTCCTCGTGTTCTCGAATGATGGACGGCGCACGCCGCTCATCTTGCCCGACGCCCGGTGCTGCACGTCGTTTGCGCTATAGTCGATGCTTGTCCTTGCAGGTCCGCATCGTTCCCGCCATTGGATAACGCGTCCGCCGACTCGTTCCGCCGCGACGCGCGGGTGATCGGCGTCATCGGCTTCGCGCACGCCGCATCGCACTTCCTGCAACTCGCGCTGCCGCCGCTGTTTCCGCTGCTGCGCGGCGAGTTCGGCGTGTCGTGGACGGTGCTCGGCCTCGTCGCCTCGACGTTCTACGTCGCGAGCGGCATCGTCCAATTCTGCGCCGGGTTCGTCGTCGACCGCGTCGGTGCGCGCCCGGTGCTGCTCGGCGGCATGTCGCTGCTCGCCTTCGGCACCCTCGCTGCCGCGCTCGCGCCGAACCCGTGGTGGCTGTTTCCCTGCGCCGCCCTCATGGGTGCCGGCAACGGCGTGTTCCATCCGTCCGATTTCGCGGTGCTGAACGCGAACGTCTCGCCGCGCCGGCTCGGGCACGCCTATTCGCTGCACGGCATCGGTGGCAATCTCGGCTACGCGCTCGCGCCGGTGGTGAGCTTCGGCATCGGCAGTGCCGTGAGTTGGCGAGTGGCGTTGCTCGTGATGGGCGCCGCGGGGCTCGTCGCGCTCGCGGTGCTCGCGATCGCGCGGCAACGGCTGACGTCGCATCGCGTGCCCGACGCGCGTTCGCATACGCTGCGGGGAAGCATCTCGATCTTCCTGCAGCCGGCGATCCTGCTGTGCCTCTTCTACTTCGTGTTCCAGACGACGGCGTCGGTGGGCGTGTCGACGTTCCTGCCGCCGACGCTGCACGTCGGCTTCGCCGTGCCGCTGGTGCTCGGCACCTCGGCGGTGACGGCGTATCTGCTCGGCGGCTCGGCCGGCATCGCGACGGGCGGCTTCCTCGCCGTGCACACGACGCGTCACGATCGCGTCGCGGTGATCGGGTTGTCGATCTCGGCACTGCTCGTCGTGTTCGCGGCGAGCGGCGCCGTCGCGGCCGCGGCGCTCGTGCCGCTCTTCGCCGCCATCGGCTTCGCGCTCGGCACGACGTCGCCGTCGCGCGACCTGATCGTGCGCAACACGACGCCGCGTGGCGCCACCGGCCGCGTGTACGGCTTCGTCTATTCGGGGCTCGACATCGGATCGATGCTCGGGCCGGTGTGGTTTGGCGCGATGCTCGACCACGGGCTCGCACGCGACGTGCTGTTCGTGATCGGCGCGCTGCTCGCCGTGACGCTCGCCACCGTCGTGAACCTGCGCCGCGCGAGCGTTCCGCAACTCGTGGGCTGAAACAGGAGGAGGCGATGGATCTCGGCATCGAGGGACGACGCGCGCTGGTGTGTGCCGCGAGCAAGGGCCTCGGACGCGGCTGTGCGGAAGCGCTCGCGCGTGAAGGCGTCGACGTGACGATCTGCGCGCGCACCGAGAGCGAAGTCGCGAAGACGGCGGCGGACATCGGCGAGGCGACCGGGCGTGCGGTGCAGTGGGTCGCATGCGACATCACCACGCCCGACGGACGCGCAAAGGCGCTGGCCGCCTGCCCGCAACCCGACATCCTCGTCAACAACGCCGGCGGCCCGCCCCCCGGCGATTTTCGCGACTGGGATCGCGCCGCGTGGATCCGCGCGCTGGACGCGAACATGCTGACGCCGATCGAGCTCATCAAGGCGACGATCGATACGATGATCGAGCGCAAGTTCGGGCGCATCGTGAACATCACGTCGGGGGCGGTGAAGGCGCCGATCGACGTGCTCGGCCTGTCGAACGGCGCGCGCTCGGGCCTGACCGGCTTCGTCGCCGGCCTTGCGCGCAAGGTCGCGCGCCACAACGTGACGATCAACAACCTGCTGCCGGGACAGTTCGCCACCGACCGCCTGCGCGTGACGCTCGAAGGCCGTGCGAAAGCGGCGGGCACCACGTATGACGTGGCACGCGACGCCGCGATGGCGGCGAACCCGTCGGGACGCTTCGGCGCACCAGGCGAGTTCGGCGAGATCTGCGCGTTCCTCTGCAGCACGCACGCGGGCTTCATCGTCGGGCAGAACATTCTCGCCGACGGCGGCGCCTACCCGGGTACTTTCTGATCCCTGACGATGCTCGACCTCTACTACTGGACCACCCCCAACGGCCACAAGATCACGATGTACCTCGAGGAGACGGGCCTGCCGTACACGCTGAAGCCCGTCAACATCTCGAAGGGCGAGCAGTTCACGTCCGAGTTCCTCGCGATCTCGCCGAACAACCGTATTCCCGCGATCGTGGATCACGCCCCCGCGATCGGCGGCGGTCCGCTGCCGCTGTTCGAATCCGGGGCGATCCTGCTCTACCTCGCCGACAAGACCGGCCAGTTGATCCCGCACGGCGCGCGCGAGCGCTGGCAATGCATCCAGTGGCTGTTCTGGCAGATGGCGGGCCTCGGTCCAATGGCCGGGCAGAACCATCACTTCGCGCATTACGCGCCGGAGCGGCTCGTGTATCCGACCGAGCGCTACGTGAAGGAAACGGGACGCCTCTACGCGGTGCTCGACAAGCAGCTGCACGGTCGCCGATTCATCGTTGGCGACTATTCGATCGCGGACATCGCCTGCTATCCGTGGGTCCAGCCGGCCCGGCAGGGGCAGGACATCGACGACTTTCCCGACCTGAAGCGCTGGCGCGAAGCGATCGCGGCGCGCCCGGCGACGAAGCGCGCCTACGAGCTCGCGAAAGAGGTCAACGTGAAGCCGTCGGTGAGCGACGACGAAGCGCGCAGGATCCTGTTCGGCCAGGACCGCCACACGATCCAGCACTGACGCGTCGCGCGCTCAATCGTCGGCGTCGTCTTCGTCGACGAACGGCGGTCGCGGCGCAGGCGCGTCGTCGGAGTCGAACGCGCGGTCGCCGTCGGGTGATGCCATGCCGGTCGCATGCACGGCCGCGAAGTCGTGCAGCGACGTGTCGAGCAGATGCGTCGGCACGACGTTTCCCATCGCGTTGAAGATCGATTCGATGCGGCCGGGAAAGCGCTTCTCCCATTCGCGCAGCATCGCCGCCACCTGCTTGCGCTGCAGGTTTTCCTGCGAACCGCACAGCGTGCAAGGGATCAGCGGGAACGCGCAAGCCTCGGCGTAGCGCGCGAGGTCCCGCTCGCGCACGTAGGCGAGCGGCCGGATCACGACGTGCATGCCGTCGTCCGACTCGAGCTTCGGCGGCATCGTCTTCAGCTTGCCGCCGTGGAAGAGGTTCAGGAAGAACGTCGCGAGGATGTCGTCGCGATGATGGCCGAGCGCGATCTTCGTCGCGCCGATCTCGCCCGCGACGCGATACAGCACGCCGCGGCGCAGCCGCGAGCACAGCGAGCACATCGTGCGCCCTTCCGGGATCACGCGCTTGACCACGCTGTACGTATCCTGCTCGACGATGCGAAACGCAATGTCGCGCGCACGGAGGTACGTGGGCAGCACGTCGGCGGGAAAGCCCGGCTGCTTCTGGTCGAGGTTGACGGCGACGATCTCGAACGGCGCGGGCGACCTCTCGCGCAACGTGAGCAGGATGTCGAGCAGGCCGTAGCTGTCCTTGCCGCCGGACAGGCACACCATCACGCGGTCGCCGGCGTCGATCATCGCGAAATCGGCGATCGCCTGGCCGACCTGGCGGCGCAAACGCTTGCGCAGTTTCGACAGCTCGAAGTCCGCCTTTCGCGTGTCGCGCCGCGCGTTCGTCGCTGCGCCGACGAAGCCTTCCTGCGAATCCGAATGCGCGCGTGCCGCGACGTCGTCCATCCGCCGATTTTACCTGTCGCGTCTGCTGTGCCCCTCGCGAGAAGCGCGTCGCGCGCGATGCGTCAGTCGCGCCTGAAGGCGACGTCGACGGTCGTCGTGCGGCCCGCCGCGCCCGCTTCGAAGCGCCAGCGCGACAGTGCGTCGCGCACGGCGCGATCGAACGCGCGGTGCGACGCCTCGTCGATATCGACGCTGCTGACGCTGCCTTTCGCGTCGATGGTCAGGCGCGCCTTCACGTTGCCGCTCGCGAGGCCCGCCGCCATCGCTTCGCGCGGAAACGACGGCGGTTCCTGGGCGATGGGCACGAGCTTGCGCGGCGGCGAGCGCACGAGCGCCGCAGCCGCCGGGGTCGCGCTCGCGACGTGGACCGGCGGCGGCATCGCGTGACCATCGGTCTTGGCCGGCGCAACGTCGCCCGGCACCGGCGCAGGCAGTTCCTGCGCCGGGCTGCGCCGCACGACGGGCAGCGCGATGGGTGCGGCGACGAACGGCTGCGGCGTCAGGCGGGTTTCGATGGGCTGCAGCGTCGGCAGGGGTGCTGGAGTGGACGCGTCGACCGGCGCGGCCCTGGGTTCCGTTTCGACCGGCTTGGCCCTCGGCGGCTCCTTGACGGCCTCGCGCGGATGCGCCGGCGCCGGGTCGCTCAGCAGTACCCGGGTCGCGATCGCGTCGGCCGGTGACGCCGCACGCTGCGGGGTCGGCGGCGACGCGACGGCATGCGGCGTGTCGGGGCTGTGCGCCGGCGCAGGCGCCGGCGACGACGCGAGGAAATGCCACGCGACGAGGCCGAGCAGGGCCGCGACGAGCGGCGCGAGGATGTACGGCAGCCGCGACGACGCGCCGGGCGGGCCGAGCCGGACGGTGTCGAGCGCGGCGTGCGCGTCGTTGGCGGCGGGCGTATCGAACGCGACGAGGCCGAGGCTCGCGAGGCGCGCCAGGTCGCGCTGGAGCTTCTCGGCGTCGCCCGGTTGGCGCGCGGCCAGCGCCTCGATCGAGCAGGCGCTGTCGAGCAGCGTCAGAAACCGGCGCTGTGTGAGCGACAGGCCGTGCGCCGGCGCGGCGAGCTCGGCGCTGCCGGCGGGCGTGCGGGTCACGACGGTCGACACTTGCATGGCGGTCCGTCCCATTCGTGGCGAAGGGCTGCGCTTTCACGCGACAGCGGTGTGCGCGTGTGCAAGCGTGATGCCAAGCACGCGCCTCGCCCGACCGGCGGGGCGCCGGAGGGGCGCGCCAAAGCGAAACGGCCGTCCGAAGACGGCCGTTTCACGTTGACCCGAAGCATCGCTTACTTCTTGGCTTCTTCCTTCGCGGCTTCGTTGGCCTTCTTCGCGGCGTCGTCGGCCTTCGCGGCGGCGTCCTTGCTCGCCTCGGCGGCCTTGTCCGCCGCTTCCTTCGTCGCGTCGGCGGCCTTCGCACCTGCATCCTTGGTCGCGTCGGCGGCCTTGTCTGCGGCTTCCTTGGTGGCGTCGGCCGCCGACTTCGCGGCGTCGGCAGTGGCGTTCGTCGCGTCCTTGGCGGCTTCCGTAGTGGCGCTCGCCGCGTCCTTCGCCGCCGCACCGGCGGCGTTGGCCGCATCCTTCGCGGCGGTGGCGGCCGAATCCGCCGCGGCGGCGGCCGAGGCCTTCGCCTTGTCTGCCGCCTGTTCGGACTGCTGTCCGCAGGCCGCGAGCGTCATGGCGAGCGCCACGGCTGCGAGCGCGGCCAACGTTCCGTTCTTCATCGATGTTCTCCTGGGAATGAAATGGTGGGCGTAAGGTGGGTTGCACGCCGCACCAAACATTCTAGTCCGCATGCGCGCTGCGGTGCAGCAAAACCGGGGACGCTCGCGACCGGCGAGAACTTGTTGTGCAACGCAAATACAACAGCCGTTCAACGGGCGGCGGCGGGACGCATCGACTGGCGCTCCCACGCCGCGAGCGCCACGCCGCTCGCGACGACGATCGCCATGCCGAGCGCGGACAGCGCATCCGGGTGCTGGTCGAACAGCAGGTAGCCGAATGCCGTTGCCCACAGGATCTGCAGGTACGTGAAGGGCGTCAGCAGCGACGCGGGCGCCGTCAGATACGCGTTCGTCATCGCGTAATGCCCGAGGCCGGCGAGCACGCCGAGCAGCGCGAGCGGGCCAACGCCCACGGACATCAGGTGCGCGACGTCGATCGTGAACGGCAGCGCCAGCGTCATCGCAACGGTGCCGACGACGGCGCTGTAGAAGAGCGTGGTGTACGGCGACTCGTCGAGGAGCTTGCGCGTCAGCAGCTGGTACAGCGCGTTCGACAGCGCCGCGGCGAGCAGCAGCAGCACCGCCGGATGCATCACCGCGGAACCCGGACGCAGCAGGATCAGGATGCCGATGAAGCCTGCGGTGGAGGCGATCTGGCGGGCGCGCGTCGCGCGCTCGTGCAGGATCGGCCACGACAGCAGCACGACGAACGTGGGTGCCAGGAACGTGATGCTCGACGCTTCGGCGAGCGGCAGGTAGCGCAGGCCACCCCAGAAACCGAGCGTGGCGAGCAGCAGGAAGAGCGAGCGCAGAAGCTGCATCCCGGGCTTGCGCGCCCGCCAGAAGCCGCGTCCGGCGCGCTGCCACGCGAACGGCGTGACGACCAGCATCTGGCCGACGTAGCGCGCCCACACGACCACCCACAGCGAATGGTCGCGCACGAGCCACTTCGCCGTTGCATCGAGCGACGACAGGCAAAGGCCCGCGACCAGGAAGAGCGGCAGCGCATGCCGCAACGGATGCGCTGCCACGGGAGAGGAAGTTATGCGGCCTGCTGCAGGATGCCGCGCAACACGAACGGCAGGATGCCGCCGTGCTTGTAGTAGTCGACCTCGATCGGCGTGTCGATGCGGCAGAGCACCGGAATGTCCTGCCGGCTGCCGTCGGCGCGCGTCATCCTGACGGTCAGCGTCTGCTGCGGCTTGATGTCGGCCGGCACCGCGATATCGAACGTTTCGTCGCCGCGCAGCCCCAGCGTGTCGGCGCCTTGCCCGGGCTGGAACTGCAGCGGCAGCACGCCCATGCCGACGAGGTTCGAGCGGTGGATGCGCTCGAAGCTCTTCGCGATCACCGCCTTCACGCCCAGCAGTTGCGTGCCCTTCGCCGCCCAGTCGCGTGAACTGCCCGTGCCGTATTCCTCGCCGCCCAGCACGACCGTCGGTACGCCGCGCTCGAGGTAGCGCATCGCCGCGTCGTAGATCGGCATCTGCTCGGGCGCTTTGCCGTCGTAATACAACGTGACGCCGCCTTCGATGCGCGTGCCGTCGGCCTTCGGCGGCAGCATCAGGTTCTTGATACGCACGTTCGCGAACGTGCCGCGCAGCATCACGTCGTGGTTGCCGCGCCGCGCGCCGTAGCTGTTGAAGTTCGCCACCGACACGTCGCGCTCCTGCAGGTAGAGACCGGCCGGCGACGTGGGCTTGATCGAGCCCGCGGGCGAGATGTGGTCGGTGGTGACCGAATCGCCGAAGATGCCGAGCGTGCGCGCCCCGCGAATGTCGGTGACGGGCGGCGGCGTCATCGAGAAGCCTTCGAAGAACGGCGGCTTGGCGATGTACGTCGACGGCGGCCAGTCGTACACCTGGCCGGTCGACCCCGCGATCGTCGACCACATCGGGTTCGCGTTCGGCAGGTCGCTGTAGAGCCGCCGGAACGTCGCCGGGTCGCGCGCGTAGTCGAGGAGGCTTCGCACCTCCTCGTTCGATGGCCACAGGTCGCGCAGGTACACGGGGCCGTCGCGCCCTTCGCCGAGCGGCTCGTGCACGATGTCGCGCAGCACGCTGCCCGCGATCGCGTACGCGACGACGAGCGGCGGCGACATCAGGAAATTCGCCTTCAGGTTCGGGTGGATCCGCGCTTCGAAATTGCGATTACCCGACAGCACGGCGGCGCACACGAGGTCGTTCGACGTGATCGCGTCGTTGATTTCCGGGGCGAGGTCACCGGCGTTGCCGATGCACGTGGTGCAGCCGTACGCGGCGACGTCGAAGCCGAGCTTCTCGAGATAGGGCAGCAGGCCCGTCTTGGTCAGGTAGTCGGTGACCACGCGCGAGCCCGGGGCGAGCGACGTCTTCACGTGCGGCTCGACTGTCAATCCCTTCTCGACCGCCTTCTTCGCGAGCAGGCCCGCAGCGAGCAGCACGCTCGGGTTCGACGTGTTCGTGCACGACGTGATCGCGGCGATCAGCACGTCGCCGTTGCCGATGTCGATCGGTTTCTGCGCGGCTGCATGCGCCGCGTCGCCCACCTGACCGCGGCCCGGCACCATCGGCGCCGTCTTGTAGCGCTGGCGGAGCTTCGCCTGCGGCTGCGAAAAGCCGCTCTCGGCGACCGGCATGCTGTAGAGGTCGGCGAAGCGCGGTGCGAGCTTCGGCAGCTCGATGCGATCCTGCGGGCGCTTGGGACCCGCGACCGACGGCGTGACCGATGCGAGGTCGAGGCGCAGCGTCTTGGTGTAATCGATGTCGCCTGCGCGGGGCACGCCGTACAGGCCCTGTGTCTTGAAGTAGCGCGAGAACGCGTCGAGCGCTTCTTCGCTGCGGCCCGTCGAGCGCAGGTAATCGACGGTGGCGTCGTCGACGGGGAAGAAGCCGATCGTCGCGCCGTACTCGGGCGCCATGTTGCCGATCGTCGCGCGATCGGGCACCGACAGGCTCGCCGTGCCTTCGCCGAAGAACTCGACGAACTTGCCCACGACCTTCTCGCGCCGGAGCATCTCGGTGACGGTGAGCACGAGGTCGGTGGCCGTTGCGCCTTCGGGCAGGCGGCCCGCGAGCTCGACGCCGACGACGTCGGGCGTCAGGAAGTAGACGGGCTGGCCGAGCATGCCCGCTTCGGCCTCGATGCCGCCGACACCCCAGCCCACGACGCCGATGCCGTTGATCATCGTCGTGTGGCTGTCGGTGCCGACCAGCGTGTCGGGATAGTAGATGCCGTCCTTCTCGTGCACACCGGGCGCCAGGTACTCGAGGTTCACCTGATGCACGATGCCGATGCCCGGCGGCACGACCTGGAACGTGTCGAACGCCTGCATGCCCCACTTCATGAACTGGTAGCGCTCGGCGTTGCGCTGGAACTCGAGCTTCATGTTGAATTCGAGCGCGGTGGGCGAGCCGTAGCGGTCGACCATGACCGAGTGGTCGACGACGAGGTCGACGGGCACGAGCGGCTCGAGCAGCTTCGGATCGTGGCCGAGGTCCGCGGCGACGTTGCGCATCGCGGCGAGGTCGCACAAAAGCGGCACGCCGGTGAAGTCCTGCAGCACGACGCGCGAGACGACGAACGGAATCTCCTCGGTGCGCGGCGCGTTCGGCGCCCAGTTCGCGACCTGGCGCACGTGCTGCTCGGTGACCTTCTTCCCGTCGCAGTTTCGGAGCACGCTTTCGAGGACGATGCGGATCGACACCGGCAGCCGGCTCACGCGGCCGATGCCGGCCTCCTCGAGCGCGGGCAGCGAGTAATAGCGGCCCGTCGCGCCGGAGCCGAGCGAGAACGTCTTGAGCGTATCGAAGAGGTTGTGTGCCATCGTGGGGTCCGTTCTATCTTTGGAGCGGCGCGGGCCTGCGCGCGCCCGGTTGCGTGTTCGGCGGGGCCGCGCGCTGCGCGTTGCGCGCTCCGGTGATGACGTCGTGCATGTTCATCGTCTGGCCATTCGGCAGCACGAGGTCGCCCGGCCGCTGTCCCGGCTTGCAGGCGCCGAGGTGCTTCGCCGTGATGACGGTCTTCGTGCGTGCGTGGCCCATCATCGGCGGTTCGTACGTCGTGACGATTTCCGTGCGATAGGCGGTGTTGCCGGTGAGCACCATCGTCGACTTCGAATGCATCGTGCTGCCGCCCATCGTGCACACGAAGTCGCCGGTCGCGCGATTGCCGGAGAACTTGAAGTCGTGCCTGCTGCACATGCCCTGCATCGCGCCCGCGCCCATGTCGAACATCTCCTTCTGCACGGAATCGTCGAGGCACATCGTCGCGCGATTGGGCGGCTCCCCCGGGCGGTCGGACGAGCGCTGCATTTCCCACAATCCGGGCTTGAGATGGGGGAAGTCGGTGGCGCAGGCGGGCAGCGCGAAGAGCGCGAGCAGCAACGCGACCGACGACCGGCGAGGCAGGGTTGCGCTCACGTCACACCAGGAGATCCACGAACTCGTTCACCGCCATCGCCGCCAGCCGCTTTCGATCCAGCGCGACGTCGAGGATCGCCTGCTGCTGCTTTGCCGCGAAGCGGCGCGCGAGGTTCACGCGGAACTTCTCGAGCAAGAGCGGAATGCCCTCCTCGCGGCGGCGGCGATGGCCGATCGGATATTCGACGACCACTTCCGGCGTGCGGGTGCCGTCGTTGAACTCGACGGTGATCGCGTTGGCGATCGAGCGCTTGTTCGGGTCGAGGTAGTCGCGCGAGAACTGCGCATCCTCCACGCACACCATCTTGTCGCGCAGCGCGTCGATGCGCGGATCGGCGGCGACGGCGTCCTCGTAGTCGGCTGCGGTCAAGTGCCCGAAGATCATCGGCACCGCCACCATGTACTGGATGCAGTGGTCGCGGTCCGCGGGATTGGCGAGCGGGCCCGTCTTGTCGATGATGCGGATCGCCGATTCGTGCGTGCGGATGGTGACGCGCCGCACGTCCTTCAGGCGATCGCGAACGAGCGGATGCAACTGCATGGCACATTCGACCGCCGTCTGTGCGTGGAATTCGGCCGGAAAGCTGATCTTGAAGAGCACGTTCTCCATCACGTAGCTGCCGTACGGGCGGTCGAAACGGAACGGCTGGCCCTTGAAGAGCACGTCGTAGAAGCCCCAGGTCTTCGCCGTCAGCACCGACGGATAGCCCATCTCGCCGGTCTTCGCGATCAGCGCGAGGCGCACGCCGCGCGACGTGGCGTCGCCGGCCGCCCAGCTCTTGCGCGACCCGGTGTTCGGCGCATGCCGATACGTGCGCAGGCTCTGACCGTCGACGAACGCGAGCGACACGGCATTGATGATCTCGTCCCGCGACAGGCCCAGCATCTGCGCGACGACTGCGGTCGTTGCGACCTTCACCAGCACGACGTGGTCGAGGCCGACGCGGTTGAAGCCGTTCTGCAACGCGATCACGCCCTGGATCTCGTGCGCCTTGATCATCGCAGTGAGCACGTCGGCGACGCACAGCGGCGAGCGCCCCTGGGCGATCGCGTTGCGCGACAGCCAGTCGGCGGTCATCAGGATGCCGCCCAGGTTGTCGGACGGATGGCCCCATTCGGCGGCGAGCCACGTGTCGTTGAAGTCGAGCCAGCGGATCGTCGCGCCCAGGTTGAACGCCGCTTGCACGGGGTCGAGCTGGTATGGCGTCCCGGGCACTTTCGCGCCATTCGGCACGACGGTGCCGGGCACGATCGGCCCGAGGAGCTTCGTGCACGCGGGATACGAAAGCGCTTCGAAGCCGCAGCCGAGCGTGTCGAGCAGGTCGTAGTGCGCGGTCCGGTACGCCTCTTCGCTCGCGATCGTGTAGTTCGCGACGTAGTCGGCGATGTCGACCAGCACCTGGTCGGGGGCGGGGCGGGCGGCGTTGGGGGTGGTGGCGGACATGTCATCAGGCTCGTTGGTCGACGGGCACGAACTTGCGATCCTCCGGGCCCACGTAGTTCGCGGACGGCCGGATGATCTTGCCGTCCTCGCGCTGCTCGATCACGTGCGCGGACCAGCCGGACGTGCGCGAGATGACGAAGAGCGGCGTGAACATCGACGTCGGGACGCCCATCATGTGGTAGCTCACCGCGGAGAACCAGTCGAGGTTCGGGAACATCTTCTTCGCGTCCCACATCACCGACTCGAGGCGCTCGGCAATGTCGTACATCTTCGTGTCGCCGGCCGCCTGCGACAGCTCGCGCGCCACGTCCTTGATGATCTTGTTGCGCGGATCGGCGATCGTGTACACCGGATGCCCGAAGCCGATCACGACTTCGCGCGCGCCGACGCGCCGGCGAATGTCGGCCTCGGCCTCGTCGGGATTCGCGTAGCGCTGCTGCACCTCGAACGAGAACTCGTTCGCGCCGCCGTGCTTCGGTCCGCGCAGCGCGCCGATGGCGCCGGTGATCGCCGAGTACATGTCGGAGCCGGTGCCGGCGATCACGCGCGCGGTGAACGTCGACGCGTTGAACTCGTGCTCGGCATAGAGGTTGAGCGACGTGTCCATCGCGCGGATCCACCGTTCCGACGGCGGCTTGCCGTGCAGCAGGTGCAGGAAGTGTGCAGCGATCGAGCGGTCGCCGGTTTCGACGTCGATGCGCTTGCCGTCCCGGCTGTAGTGATACCAATAGAGCAGCATCGAGCCGAACGACGCGATCAGCCGGTCGGCGATGTCGCGCGCGCCGGCGGCGTCGTGCGCGTCGTTCTCGGGGTGCACGGTGCCGAGCATCGAGCACGCGGTGCGCATCACGTCCATCGGATGCGCGGACGCGGGAATCTGCTCGAGGACGTTGCGCACCGGCGCGGGAATGCCGCGCAGCGACGCGAGCTTTTCGTGATACGCGGCGAGCTCGGCGCGCGTCGGCAATTGCCCGTGCACGAGCAGGTACGCGATCTCCTCGAATTCGGCCGACGCGGCGATATCGAGGATGTCGTAGCCGCGATAGTGCAGGTCGTTGCCGCTGCGGCCCACCGTGCAAAGCGCGGTGTTGCCGGCGGCAACACCCGAGAGTGCGACCGATTTCTTCGGCTTGATGACGGGAGGAGTCTCGCTGGGGTTCGTGGCCATGTCGTGGTTACGATTTGTCGCGCGCGAAGAGCGCGTCGAGCTTCTGTTCGTACGCGTGATAACCGAGGAAGTCGTAGAGGTCGGCGCGCGTCTGCATCGTGTCGACGACGCTCCTTTGCGTGCCTTCGTCACGGAGCGTCCGATACACGCGCAGCGCCGCGGCGTTCATCGCGCGAAACGCCGACAGCGGGTAGAGCGCGATCGCGACGTGCGCCCTGCGGATCTCGTCGAGCGTGAAGAGCGGCGTCTTGCCGAACTCGGTGAGGTTCGCGAGGACCGGCACGCCCACCGCGTCGGTGAAGCGGCGGTACATGTCGAGTTCGGTGATCGCTTCGGGAAAGATCATGTCGGCGCCTGCTTCGGCGCACGCGCGTGCGCGTTCGATCGCGGCGTCGAGGCCTTCGACGGCGAGCGCATCGGTGCGCGCCATGACGACGAACGCGGGATCGGTGCGCGCGTCGACGGCTGCCTTCACGCGGTCGACCATCTCCTGCTGCGAGACGAGCTCCTTGCCGGGCCGGTGACCGCAGCGCTTGGCGCCGACCTGATCCTCGATGTGCATCGCCGCCGCGCCGGCCTTGATCAGCGATTTGACGGTGCGCGCCACGTTGAACGCCGAGGCGCCGAAGCCGGTGTCGGCGTCGACGAGGAGCGGCAGGTCGCAGGCATCGGTGATGCGGCGCACGTCGGTCAACACGTCGTCGAGGTTGCTGATGCCAAGATCGGGCAGGCCGAGCGACGACGCCGCCACGCCGCCGCCCGACAGGTACAGCGCGCGAAAGCCCGAGCGCTGCGCGAGGATCGCGTGGTACGCGCATACGGCGCCGGGGACCTGCAGCGGCTGCTCGGCGGCGACCGCGGCGCGAAAGCGCGCACCCGCCGTCGCCGGACACGGCACGTTGGTGGCAGCGGTCATTGCGCGCGTCACTTGCCGAGCAGCGATGCGACGCCCGCGCGCTCGTCTTCGAGCTCGGAGAGCGTGGCGTTCATCTTCTCGCGCGAGAACGCGTCGATCGGCAGCCCTTCGACGCGCGTGTACTCGCCGTTCCTCGTGATCACCGGCACGCCGTACACGATGCCCTGCGGGATTTCGTAGCTGCCGTCGGACGGCACGCCCATCGTGACCCATTTGCCGTTGCTGCCGAGGATCCAGTCGTGCACGTGATCGATGGCCGCGTTGGCCGCGGAGGCCGCCGACGACAGCCCGCGCGCCGCAATGATCGCCGCGCCGCGCTTGGCGACCGTCGGGATGAACACGTCGCGATTCCACGCGTCGTCATGGATCAGGTCCTTCAGCGACTGGCCGTCGGCGGTCGCGAACCGGTAGTCGGGATACATCGTGGGCGAATGGTTGCCCCAGACGATCAGCTTCTCGATCGACCCCACCGGCGTGCCGCTCTTCTGCGCGAGCTGCGTGAGCGCGCGGTTGTGATCGAGCCGCAGCATCGCGGTGAAGTTCTTCTTCGGCAGCGACGGAGCCGAGTTCATCGCGATGTACGCGTTGGTGTTGGCCGGATTGCCCACGACCAGCACGCGCACGTCGCGCGACGCCACCGCGTCGAGCGCCTGGCCCTGCTCGATGAAGATCTTCGCGTTCTCGAGCAGCAGGTCCTTGCGCTCCATCCCCGGGCCGCGCGGCTTGGCGCCGACGAGAAGCGCCACGTCGGCGTCCTTGAACGCGACCTTCGCATCGCCGGTGCCGGTCATGCCGGCGAGCAGCGGAAACGCGCAATCCTCCATCTCCATCATCACGCCCTTCAGCGCGGACTGCGCCTTGTCGATGGGCAGCTCGAGCAGCTGGAGGATCACGGGCTGGTCGGGACCGAGCATCTCGCCGGCGGCGATGCGGGGAAGGAGGCTGTAGCCGATCTGGCCGGCGGCGCCGGTGACGGCGACACGAACGGGTGCTTTCATCGCGAGGACTCCAAAGGCGCGTGCTGGGACGAAGCTGGCCGCGTAGGGCGAGCCGCGGGGTGAGGGGCGCGCGAGCGCGAGGCGTGAGCCGCGCGCCACCTGTCCAATGGTAGGCGGCGGGGCGGCCTGGTGTCAATGTCCTATGACTGATATAAGATACAAGAGTGACCCCGGCGCCCGCCACGACGTTCCGTCCCCTCTACGCGCAGATCCGCACGCTGATCGAGCACGCGCTCGAGAGCGGCGAGTGGGCGCCCGGGCAGGCGATCCCCTCCGAGCTCGAGCTCGCGTCGCGCTTCGGCGTGTCGCAGGGCACGGTGCGCAAGGCCGTGCAGGCGCTCGCCGCCGACAACCTGCTGGTGCGAAGGCAAGGCAAGGGCACGTTCGTGGCGACGCACACCGAGGAAAAGGCGTCGAACTTCCGCTTTCTGCGCATCCGGCGCGATGACGGCAAGGCCGAGTACCCGAAGAGCCGGCTGATCGACCTGCGCCGCGCCCGGGCGAGCGCCGACATTGCAGCCGTGCTCGCGCTGAACCCGGCCGATCCGGTCTTCGTCCTGAGGCGCATCCTCGAGTACGGCGGCGAGCCTTCGGTGCTCGACGAGATCACGCTGCCGGCCGAACTCTTCCCCGGACTCACGCGCGCGCGCTTCGCCGCGTACCATGGCTCGATGTACGGCTTCTTCGAAACCGCGTTCGGCGTGCGGATGCTGCGCGCCGACGAGCGGCTTCGCGCCGTAGCCGCGGACGAGCGCTCCGCCAACCTGCTGCAGGTCGCGCCGGCCACGCCGCTCCTCGCCGTCGATCGTGTCGCGTACACGTACGGCGATCGCCCGGTCGAGGTGCGCCGCGGCCTTTGCACGACGCGCCACGAGCATTACTGGAACGCGCTGACGTAGGCCGCGTTCGGCTCGGTGGAACGCCTCGCGACGCAGGCCATCAGGTGCGCGGCGCGCGAGTGCCTTCCCGCCGGCCGGTATAATTTGATGCCGTGCAAAAACGATACGAATCGCGCGTCGCAGGCCGAAAGCGCGCAAATGCGCCAGTCGACGGCGCGTGCGAACGGGGAGAAGCGTAAATGGCGACGGCCGATCGTCCTGTCGCAAGACCGCGCCCGGTCTATCTCGATCTCTTCTCGATCCGCCAGCCGTTGCCGGCGATCGTGTCGATCCTGCATCGGATCAGCGGCGCGCTCCTGTTCCTCGCAGGCATTCCGCTGCTGCTGTGGTTCGTGCAGCGCTCGCTCGCCTCGCCGGAGGGCTTTGCCGCGGCGATGGCTCCTTTCACCGGCGTGGTCGGCAAGATCGCGCTGCTCGTGCTCGCGTGGGCGTACGTGTATCACCTGCTTGCCGGGCTGCGGCACCTGGCACTGGACCTCCACGTCGGCATCCGCCTGCAGCCTGCGCGCAGCTCGGCAGCGGTCGTGCTCGTGCTGTCGATCCTGATCGCGCTGATCGTCGCGGTGCGGCTATGGTAGCCGGCGTCGACAAGCGCCCCGTCGGGGCGCACTACGGCCTTCGCGACTGGCTGTCGCAGCGCGTCACGGCGATCGTCATCACGCTCTACACGCTGCTCTTCCTCGGCATCGTGTTGTGGTACGGCGGGATGGACTATGCGGTGTGGAAGGCGCTCTTCGCGAGCAACGCATTTCGCGTCGCGACGTTCCTGTTCATGGCGGCGCTGCTGTGGCACGCGTGGGTGGGCGTGCGCAACATCCTGATGGATTACGCGAAGCCGATGGGCGTACGGCTCGCGCTCGACATCGTCGTCATCGGCGTGCTGGTCGCGTATCTCGGCTGGATGATCCAGGTGCTGTGGGGACAAGGATGAAGCTTCCGACGCGCCGCTTCGACGCACTGATCGTCGGCGCCGGTGGCGCCGGCATGCGCGCATCGCTGCAGTTGTCCGCGGCCGGCCTGACCGTCGCGGTGCTCTCGAAGGTGTTCCCGACGCGCTCGCACACGGTGGCCGCGCAGGGCGGCATCGGCGCGTCGCTCGGCAACATGTCCGAGGACAGCTGGCTGTGGCACATGTACGACACGGTCAAGGGTTCCGACTGGCTCGGCGACCAGGACGCGATCGAATACATGTGCCGGATGGCGCCGCAGGTCGTCTACGAGCTCGAGCACATGGGCATGCCGTTCGATCGCAACGCCGACGGCACGATCTACCAGCGGCCCTTCGGCGGCCACTCGATGAATTTCGGCGAGAAGTCGGTGCGCCGCGCGTGCGCCTCTGCGGACCGTACCGGCCATTCGATGCTGCATACGCTGTATCAGCAGAACGTGCGTGCACGCACGCAGTTCTTCGTCGAATGGATGGCGCTCGACCTCATCCGCGATGCCGAGGGCACGGTGCTCGGCATCACCGCGCTCGACATGGAAACGGGCGACGTCGTCGCGCTCCACGCGAAGGCGACGATCCTCGCCACCGGCGGCGCCGGGCGCATCTTCGCGGCGTCGACCAACGCATTCATCAACACGGGCGACGGCCTCGGCATGGCCGCACGCGCCGGCATTCCGCTCGAGGACATGGAGTTCTGGCAGTTCCACCCGACCGGCGTCGCGGGTGCGGGCGTGCTGATCACCGAGGGCGTGCGCGGCGAAGGCGGGATCCTGTTGAACAGCAACGGCGAGCGCTTCATGGAACGCTACGCGCCGAACCTGAAGGACCTCGCATCGCGCGACGTGGTGAGCCGCTCGATGGACCAGGAGATCAAGGAAGGCCGCGGCTGCGGACCGCACAAGGATTACGTGCTGCTGAAGCTCGACCACCTCGGCCCGGAGGTCATCCTGAAGCGGCTTCCGTCGATCCGCGAGATCGCGATCAAGTTCGCAAACGTCGACCCGATCAAGGAGCCGATTCCCGTCGTGCCGACGATCCACTACATGATGGGCGGCGTGCCGACGAACATCCACGGCCAGGTGGTCGTGCCGAAGGACGGGAATCCCGAGACGGTCGTCGAAGGGCTGTACGCCGTCGGCGAGTGTGCGTGCGTGTCGGTGCACGGCGCGAACCGTCTCGGCACCAATTCGCTGCTCGATCTGCTCGTGTTCGGCCGCTCGGCGGGCGACTTCATCGTCAGCCGCAACCTGCCGTCGTTCGTGCACAAGCCGCTGCCGCCGGACGCGGGCGACTTCTCGCTCGCGCGTCTCGCGCGGCTCGATTCGGCCGGCGGCGGCGAGCGTGTCGCCGACGTCGGCAACGAATTGCGCCGCACGATGCAGTCGCACTGCGGCGTGTTCCGCAACGAGGGCCTGCTCGCCGAAGGGGTGGCCAAGGTGATGGAGCTCGAGGCGCGCGTGGCGCGTACGTCGATCGGCGACAAGAGCCGCACGTTCAACACGGCACGCGTCGAGGCGCTGGAGCTCGACAACCTGATCGAGGTCGCGAAGGCGAGCGTCGTGTCGGCGCTCGCGCGCCACGAGTCGCGCGGCGCGCAGGCGCGAAGCGATTACCCGGAGCGTGACGACGTGCACTGGCTGAAGCACACGCTCTGGTATCGCGAAGGCAATCGCCTCGACTACAAGCCGGTGCACCTGACGCCGATGACCGTCGAATCGTTCCCGCCGAAGGCGCGGACGTATTGATGCCCGCATGCTTACACTCGCCCCTCGCCCCTCGTCCCTCGCCCCATGAAGTTCCGCATCTACCGCTACGATCCGGAAAAGGACGCGAAGCCGCGCCTGCAGGAGTACGACATTCCGCTCGACTCGCACGACCGGATGCTGCTCGATGCGCTGATCCGCCTGAAGACGGTCGACGATTCGCTCGCGTTCCGGCGCAGCTGCCGCGAAGGCGTGTGCGGGTCGGATGCGATGAACATCAACGGCAAGAACGGCCTTGCCTGCATCACGAACCTCAAAACGCTGAAGGAACCGGTCGAGCTGCGCCCGCTGCCCGGACTGCCCGTGATCCGCGACCTGATCGTGGACATGAGCCAGTTCTTCAAGCAGTACCACTCGGTGAAGCCGTACCTCGTCAACGACACGCCGCCGCCCGAGCGCGAGCGGCTGCAGTCGCCGGCCGAGCGCGAGGAGCTGGACGGCCTCTACGAGTGCATCCTGTGCGCGTGCTGCTCGACCGCATGCCCGTCGTTCTGGTGGAACCCCGACAAGTTCGTCGGTCCCGCGGGGCTGCTGCAGGCGTACCGCTTCATTGCAGACAGCCGCGACCAGGACGTGAACGCGCGGCTCGACAACCTCGAGGATCCGTACCGGCTCTTTCGCTGCCACACGATCATGAACTGCGTCGACGTGTGTCCGAAGGGCCTCAACCCGACGCTCGCGATCGAGAAGATCAAGGACCTGATGGTGAAGCGCACCGTATGAAAGTAGGGTCGGACTCCACTCGTTCGCGCGCAGCCATCCGATTCGCGACACCGTTGCCCGAATAAGTGGAGTCCGACCCTATTTTAATGATCGACGAGATACGACTTCGACGCGTTCGATGGCGCTGCCGTCGCGGCATGCTGGAGAACGACCTGATCCTCGCCCGCTTTCTCGACGCAAACGCCGTCGCGCTCACCGAAGACGACGTTGCAAACCTCGACGCGCTCCTCGATATGACGGATGACAGGCTGTGGGACCTGCTCGCGGGACGCGCCGAGGCCGAGCCGTCGCTCGCACCCTTCGTGGCGCGGCTGCGGGCCGCTTGAGGAACGCCTGCCAAATTGCGAGATGCCGAGAAGACGCATCGCCGGCAGGAGGATGATGGAGGGTTCGACTTTCCGGCCCCTCATACGAAGAGACGTTCGATGACCGACACCGCCACGCTTCAGTTTTCCGACGGCTCGCCTGCCGTCACGTTCCCGATCCTGACCGGCACGATGGGGCCGCAGGTGATCGACATCCGCACGTTGTACGCGAAGACCGGCAAGTTCACCTACGACCCGGGCTTCCTGTCGACGGCCGCCTGCAGCTCCGCGATCACGTACATCGACGGCGACAAGGGCGAGCTCTTGTATCGCGGCTACCCGATCGAGCAGCTCGCGACGCGCTGTGACTACCTCGCGACGTGCTACCTGCTGCTCTACGGCGAGCTGCCGACGCGGGCCGAGAAGGACGATTTCGCCGGCCGCGTCACGCACCACACGATGGTGCACGAGCAGATGCAGTTCTTCCTGCGCGGCTTCCGGCGCGACGCGCATCCGATGGCGGTGCTGACCGGCCTCGTCGGCGCGCTGTCGGCGTTCTATCCCGACTCGATCAACCTGAACGATGCGCACCAGCGCGACATCTCGGCGATCCGCCTGATCGCCAAGATGCCGACGCTCGTCGCGATGGCCTACAAGTATTCGATGGGCCAGCCATACATCTATCCGCGCAACGACCTGTCGTACGCCGCGAACTTCATGCGGATGATGTTCGCCACGCCCTGCGAGGACTACCAGGTCAACGACGTGCTGGTGCGCGCGCTCGATCGCATCTTCATCCTGCACGCCGACCACGAGCAGAACGCGTCGACGTCCACGGTGCGGATGTGCGCATCGTCCGGCACGAACCCGTTCGCCGCCATCGCCGCGGGCGTCGCGTGCCTGTGGGGTCCCGCGCACGGCGGCGCCAACGAGGCGGCGCTCACCATGCTCTACGAGATCCAGGCGCAGGGCGGCGTCGCGAAGATCGGCGAGTTCATCGCACAGGTGAAGGACAAGAGCTCGAGCGTGCGGCTGATGGGCTTCGGCCACCGCGTGTACAAGAACTACGACCCGCGCGCGAAGCTGATGCGCGAGACGTGCTACGAGGTGCTGACCGCGCTCGGCCTGCACGACGATCCGCTGTTCAAGCTCGCGATGGCGCTCGAGAAGATCGCGCTCGAGGACGAGTACTTCGTGCAGCGCAAGCTCTATCCGAACGTCGATTTCTACTCCGGCATCGTGCAGAAGGCGATCGGCATTCCGGTGCAGCTCTTCACGGCGGTGTTCGCGCTCGCGCGCACCGTGGGCTGGATCGCGCAGCTGAACGAGATGGTGTCGGATCCCGAGTACAAGATCGGACGGCCGCGGCAACTGTTCACCGGTGCCGCACCGCGCAACGTGCGTCCCATCTCCGAACGATAGTCGCAACGTCGGGGCGTTCCGCGGCCGCCCCGCGTCCATCAGAAGTTTCCCGAGGTTTCCCATGGGCACGATGCAGGAATTCGAGCAGTCCAGCACCCTCTACGGCAGCAACGCGCCGTTCATCGAGGAGCTCTACGAGTCGTACCTCGCGAATCCGGAGAACGTGTCGCCGGAATGGCGCAAGTATTTCGACGAGCTCCGCGGCGAGGCGCAGGACGTCGCGCACGGCGCGGTCGTCGAGTCGTTCCGCCAGCTCGCTCGCAATCGCCGCGTCGCGGGCGCGATGGTCGACGAGACGACGATGCACAAGCAGGTGCTCGTGCTGCGTCTCATCAGCAAGTACCGCACGCTCGGCATGTTCCACGCGAACCTCGATCCGCTCGCGCGCCAGGACCCCGCGTACATCCCCGACCTCGACCTTCGCACGTACGGCTTCACCGAAACCGATCTCGACACGCTGTTCGACGTCGGCTCGTTCAAGGCGGGGCCCGCGCGCATGCGGCTGCGCGACATCATCGCCGCGCTCGAGGAGACTTACACGCGCACGTTCGGCGCCGAGTACATGTACATCTCGGACACGCCGACGAAGCGCTTCGTGCAGGAACGCATCGAGCCCATCCGCTCGCATCCGACGTTTTCTCCGGAAGAGCGGCGGCACATCCTCGAGCGGCTCACCGCGGCCGAAACGCTCGAGCGCTACCTGCATACGAAGTACGTCGGGCAGAAGCGCTTTTCCGGCGAGGGCAGCGATTCGATGATCCCGATGCTGGATCTCCTGATCCAGCGCGCAGGCGCCGCGGGCGTGCAGGAGATCGTGCTCGGCATGGCGCACCGCGGGCGGCTGAACGTGCTCGTGAACACGCTCGGCAAGATGCCCTCCGATCTCTTCAGCGAGTTCGAGGGCAAGGCGCCGCAGGACTTCCCGGCCGGCGACGTCAAGTATCACCAGGGCTTCTCGTCGGACATCTCGACGACCGGCGGCCCGGTGCACGTCACGCTCGCGTTCAATCCGTCGCACCTCGAGATCGTGAATCCCGTCGTCGAAGGCAGCGTGCGTGCACGCCAGCATCGCCGCAAGGATGCGCGCGGCGACCAGGTGCTGCCGGTGCTGCTGCATGGCGACGCTGCGATCGCAGGCCAGGGGGTCGTGCAGGAGTGCCTGAACATGGCGCAGACGCGCGGCTACTACACCGGCGGCACGATCCACATCGTGATCAACAACCAGATCGGCTTCACGACGTCCGACCCGCGCGACGTGCGCGGTACGCTGTACGCGACCGACGTCGCGAAGATGGTCGAGGCGCCGATCTTCCACGTGAACGGCGACGACCCCGAGGCCTGCCTGCTCGCGACCGAGATCGCGCTCGATTACCGGCAGCGCTTCCACAAGGACGTGTTCATCGACCTCGTGTGCTTCCGCCGCCTCGGGCACAACGAGGCCGACGAGCCGATGATCACGCAGCCGTTGATGTACAAGAAGATCAACCAGCATCCGGGCACCCGCAAGCTGTACGCGGATCGGCTGATCGCTGAAGGGGTGGTCACGTCGGACGACGCCGAGGCGATGGTCACGACCTACCGCGCGGCGATGGACAAGGGCTACCACACGAACACGACGGTGCTGTCGAACTACAAGCCGCCGTTCATCGTCGACTGGTCGCCGTACAAGGGACGGCAGTGGACCGAGAAAGTGGACACCGCGGTGCCGATGCCGAAGCTGAAGGAGCTCGGCATGAAGGCCACCAGCGTGCCGCCCGACTTCAAGCTGCACCCGCGCGTCGAGAAGATCATGGCCGACCGCCGCGCGATGGTCGAAGGCAAGCAGCCGGTCGACTGGGGCATGGGCGAGATCCTCGCGTACGCGTCGCTCGTCGACCAGAACTACGGCGTACGCATCTCGGGCGAAGACGTCGGCCGCGGCACGTTCTCGCATCGCCACGCGGTGCTGCACGATCAGAACCGCGAGAAGTGGGACCTCGGCACGTGGATCCCGCTGCAGCACGTCAAGGACAACCAGCCCGATTTCGAGATCATCGACTCGGTGCTGACCGAGAACGCGGTGCTCGCGTTCGAGTACGGCTACACGACGTCCGAGCCCAACCAGCTCGTGATCTGGGAAGCGCAGTTCGGCGACTTCGCGAACGGCGCGCAGGTGGTGATCGACCAGTTCATCAGCGCGGGCGAAGTGAAGTGGGGCCGCATCTGCGATCTCGTGCTGTTCCTGCCGCACGGTTATGAAGGGCAGGGTCCCGAGCACTCGTCGGCGCGGCCCGAGCGCTACCTGCAACTGTGCGCGCAGCACAACATGCAGGTTGTCGTGCCGACGACGCCGGCACAGATCTTCCACCTGCTGCGCCGGCAGATGCTGCGCTTCTTCAGAAAGCCGCTCATCACGATCACGCCGAAGAGCCTGCTCCGCCACAAGGAAGCGGTGTCGTCGCTCGACGAGTTCGCGCACGGCTCCTTCCAGAACGTGATCGGCGAGGTCGAGGACATCGACGCCGTCAAGGTGAGGCGCGTGATCGTGTGCTCGGGCAAGGTGTATTTCGAGCTGCGCAGCTATCGTCGCGAGCACAAGATCGACGACGTCGCGATCCTGCGGCTCGAGCAGCAGTACCCGTTCCCGCACGACGAGTACAAGCGCGAGGTCGCGAAGTACACCAACGCGAAGGAAGTGGTCTGGTGCCAGGAAGAGCCGCAGAACCAGGGGGCGTGGTACCGCCTCAACGCGTACATGCGCGCCGACATCGCTGCCGACAAGGTGCTCGCGTATGCGGGACGGCCGGTGTCGGCGTCGCCGGCCGTCGGCTACGCCGCGAAGCACAACGCCGAGCAGAAGCAGCTGATCGAGGATGCGTTCGCCGCGAAGCTGCGCTCGGGCGAGATGCTCATCGCAGGATAAATCAGACCCCGAAGTCCCCCGAAGTCCTCCACGAGAACGAACCGATGAGAGTCGAAGTCAAGGTCCCGCAGTTGCCCGAGTCGGTCGCCGAGGCGACGCTCGTCAACTGGCACAAGAAGCCCGGCGACGCCGTCAAGCGCGACGAAAACCTGATCGACATCGAGACCGACAAGGTCGTGCTCGAGTTGCCGGCGCCCAACGACGGCGTCCTCGCGGAAATCAAGCAGCCAGACGGCGCGACGGTCACGTCGAACGACGTGATTGCGGTGATCGATACCGCGGCCAAGGCAGAGGCAGCGGCCGCGCCGGCGCCGGCCGCGCGGGCGCAACCTGCGGCAGCCGCGACGACCAGCACGGCGACCGTGGCCTCGCGCCCGGCCGCTTCGGCCTCGACGGCCCCCGCGCCCGCGGCGCCCGTCACTGCGCTGCCGAGCGCGCGCAAGATGATGGTCGAGCAGGGCATCGACCCCGCCACCGTTGCCGGCACCGGCCGCGGCGGGCGCATCACCAAGGGCGACGTCGTCGAGGCGATCGGCGTTCGCGGTACGGGCGCGCCCGCGAAGCCCGCCGAAGCGCCGGCCGCGAAGGCGCCGGCGCCGGTCGTCACCGAGCCGCGCGCGAAGGCACCCACGCCGCCCGCGCCGATACCGGCACAAGGCGCACGCCCCGAGCAGCGCGTGCCGATGTCGCGGTTGCGTGCACGCGTCGCCGAGCGTCTCGTCGAATCGCAGGCGACGGCGGCGATCCTCACGACGTTCAACGAAGTGAACATGCAGGGCGTGATCGAGCTGCGCAATCGCTACAAGGAGCGCTTCGAGAAGGAGCACGGCGTGAAGCTCGGCTTCATGGGCTTCTTCGTGAAGGCGGCCGTGCACGCACTGAAGAAATTCCCGCTCGTCAATGCATCGATCGACGGCAACGACATCGTCTATCACGGCTACTACGACATCGGCATCGCCGTGGGCAGCCCGCGCGGCCTCGTCGTGCCGATCCTGCGCGACGCCGACCAGCTGTCGCTCGCCGAGATCGAGAAGCAGATCGCCGACTACGGCAAGCGCGCGCAGGAAGGCAAGCTGACGATCGAGGAATTGACGGGCGGCACCTACACGATCAGCAACGGCGGCGTGTTCGGCTCGATGCTGTCGACGCCGATCATCAATCCGCCGCAATCGGCGATCCTCGGCGTGCACGCGACGAAGGAACGCCCGGTCGTCGAGAACGGCCAGATCGTGGCGCGACCGATGAACTACCTCGCGCAGTCGTACGACCATCGGATCATCGACGGCCGCGAGGCGGTGCTGTCGCTCGTCGCGATCAAGGACGCGCTCGAGGATCCCGCACGGATGCTGCTGGACCTGTAGCGAGACCTCTGCGAATGGATCACCGCCGATCGCGACTACAGCCGATCCAAGGGCCTGCGCTGGAGGCATCCTCTGCAATGACCAAAACTGAAGCCCATGCCTGACACGCAAGCATTCGACGTCGTCGTGATCGGCGGCGGCCCCGGTGGTTACGTTGCCGCGATCCGCGCCGCGCAACTCGGGCTCGCGACGGCGTGCATCGACGAGTGGACGCGCGAAGGCGGCAAGCCCGCGCTCGGCGGCACGTGCACGAACGTCGGCTGCATTCCGTCGAAGGCGCTGCTGCAGTCGACGGAGAACTACGAGCATGCCGGTCACGCGTTCGCCGAGCATGGCATCGAGGTGTCGGGGCTGTCGATGGACGTCGGCAAGATGCTGGCGCGCAAGGCGAAGATCGTCGGGCAGAACAACGACGGCATCGCATACCTGTTCCGCAAGAACAAGGTCTCGTTCTTCCACGGCCACGGCGCGTTCGCGGGCCGTGAAGGCGATCTGTGGCAGATTCGCGTCGAAGGGGCGAAGCCGGAAACGATCGCGGCGAAGCACGTGATCATCGCCACGGGATCGGCGCCGCGCGCGCTGCCGGGCGTGCCGTTCGACAACGTGCGCGTGCTCGACAATGGCGGCGCGCTCGCGATTCCCGACGTGCCGAAGCGCCTCGGCGTGATCGGCGCGGGCGTGATCGGTCTCGAAATGGGCAGCGTCTGGCGCCGCCTCGGCTCCGACGTCACGATCCTCGAGGCGCTGCCGCAGTTCCTCGGCGCGGCCGACGAAGCGGTGGCGAAGGAAGCGGCCAGGCTCTTCGCGAAGCAGGGCCTCGCCATCGTGCTTGGCGTCAAGACCGACAAGGTGAAGGTCGGCAAGAACGACGTCACCGTCGAGTACACCGGCGAAAACGGTGCACGGGAGACGGCGAAGTTCGACCGCCTGATCGTGTCGATCGGCCGCGTGCCGTATACCGCGGGGCTCGGCGCGGACACCGTGGGTCTGAAGCTCGACGTGCGCGGCTTCGTCGAAGTGGACGACGCGTGCCGCACGAACCTCGCGGACGTCTACGCGATCGGCGACGTCGTGCGCGGCCCGATGCTCGCGCACAAGGCGGAGGAAGAGGGCGTGGCGGTCGCCGAGCGCATCGCCGGCCAGCATGCGCACGTCGACTTCAACACGATTCCGTGGGTCATCTACACGTGGCCCGAGATCGCGTGGGTCGGCAAGACCGAGCAGCAGTTGAAGCAGGAAGGCGTCGCTTATCGTACCGGCAGCTTTCCGTATTCGGCGAACGGGCGCGCCCGCGCGCTCGGCGAGACGAGCGGCTTCCTCAAGTTCATCGCGGATGCCGCGACCGACCGCATCCTCGGCATGCACGTGATCGGACCCTGGGCGAGCGAGCTGATCGCCGAAGGCGTGATGGCAATGGAGTTCGGCGCCTCAAGCGAGGACGTCGCGCGCATCGTGCACGCGCATCCGACGCTGTCCGAGGCGACGAAGGAGGCGGCGCTCGCCGTCGACAAGCGTACCCTCAACCTGTAGATGCTCGGGTCGTCCGACCCCGGCCAGATCTCGCGCCGCCACGGCGGCCTGATCGATTACCTCGCGCCGCTGCTCGACCAGCGTCACTCGACGCTCGACCACGCGCAGATGGCGGCGCTCGAGCGCCTGCAGCAGCTCGCCGACGACCTCGCGGAATTCGCCGCGGCGCGCAAGTCGGCGCTGCGGCGCCTCTTCGGCAACCTCGAAGTCCCGCACGGCGTCTACCTCCACGGCGGCGTCGGCCGCGGCAAGAGCCTTCTGATGGACAGCTTCTACGCGACGGTCGCGATCCGCCGCAAGATGCGCGTCCATTTCCACGCGTTCATGCGCGACGTGCACGCGGCGATGGGATGCCTCACGCACGAGGCGGACCCGCTCGCGGCGGTCGCCGCGCAAGTCGCGCGCCGCTACCGGCTGGTCTGCCTCGACGAGTTCCACGTCGACGACATCGCCGACGCGATGATCCTCGGCCGCCTGCTCGACGGCTTGTTCGAGCAGGGCGTCGTGCTCGTGGTCACGTCGAACTACGCGCCCGACGACCTGTGGGCGAACGGCCTCTTGCGTGAGCGCTTCCTGCCCGCGATCGCGACGATCAAGCGCCGCCTCGACGTCGTGGAGGTGGACGCCGGCGTCGATTATCGGTTGCGCGCGCTCGAGCACGTGGAGGCGTTCTACGTGCCGTCCGGGGCGGCCGCGGATGCCGCCATGAGCGCGGCGTACGAGAGGATGCGCAGCAGCCCCGAGGAATCGACGCACCTCACCGTCGAGGCCCGCCAGCTCGTCGCGAAGCGGCGCGCCGGGAGCCTCGTGTGGTTCGATTTCCGCACGCTGTGCGACGCGCCGCGCTCGCAGCGCGACTATCTGGAGCTCGCGCGAAGGTTTTCGGTGATGTTCCTCTCGAACGTTCCGCAGATGGGCCCGGACGCGGCCGATCAGGCACGCCGCTTCACGTGGCTCGTCGACATACTGTACGATCATCGCGTGAAGCTCGTTGCCTCCGCGGCCGTGCCGGCCGAGGCCCTGTACGTGACGGGCCGCAATGCCGGCGAGTTCGCGCGCACGGTGAGCCGTCTCGCCGAAATGCGCACGCGCGACTACATGGCGCTCCCCCACGTCACCACCGACGCTGCGGAGGTCACCTAATCCCTTACGTTCCGATCCTTCTGCGAGAGGAGACTCCGGTGCAGACATTCAAGGCATATCGCACGTTCGAGCAGGACAAGGCGGTGTCGAGCCGATTCGTCGACATGAATCTCGACGAGCTCGATCCCGGCGAGGTGATCGTCAAGGTCAAGTATTCGACGATCAACTACAAGGACGCGCTCTCGTACAACGGCACCGGCAAGATCATGCGCAAGTTCCCGACGGTCGCGGGCATCGACCTCGCGGGGACGGTCGAATCGAGCAGCGATCCGCGCTTCAAGCGCGGCGACAAGGTGATCGTGACCGGCTACGACCTTGGCGTGTCGCACGACGGCGGTTACGCCGAATACGCGCGCGTGCCGGCCGACTGGGTGGTGCGCCGGCCGGAAAGCATGACGGCGTTCGACGCGATGACGCTCGGCACCGCGGGCTTCACCGCGGCGCTCGCGATTCACATGATGCAGCACAACGGCCTCACGCCCGACGCCGGCCCGGTCGCCGTGACGGGCGCCACGGGGGGCGTAGGCTCCGTCGCGATCGAAATCCTCGGCAAGCTCGGCTACCAGGTCGTCGCGATCACCGGCAAGGAACGCGAATCCGGCTACCTGCGCGAGATCGGCGCCAGCGAAGTGCTGCTGCGCTCGTCGCTCGATCTGTCGAAGATCCGGCCGCTCGAGAAATCGACGTGGGCAGGCGCCGTCGACAACCTCGGTGGCGACATTCTCGCGTGGCTGCTCGCGGCGTCGAAGATCGGCGGCAACGTCGCCGCCGTCGGTCTCGCCGCCGACATGAAGCTCAACACGACGGTCGCGCCGTTCATCCTGCGCGGCGTGTCGCTGCTGGGTGTGGATAGCGCGAACACGCCGATGTCGCTGCGGCAGACGCTGTGGAACAGGCTCGCCGTCGAGTGGCGTCCCGATCGCGTGCACGACGCGGTGCGCACGATCGACTTCGACGAGCTGCCGCACAACTTCGACGCGTATTTGAAGGGCATGGCGCGAGGACGCACCGTGGTGCGGGTGGCACCGGATACGCATCCGTGACAGGGATCGGGGGCCGGGTATCAGGGATCAGAGGGGAGGCCGAGAGAATGGAGGCGTACCAGGAGTTTCACCGCCGCAGCATCGAGGACCGCGACGCGTTCTGGCGCGACGAGGCCGCGCTGATCGACTGGCAGACGCCGTTTTCCGAGGTGCTCGACTATTCGCGGCCGCCGTTCGCCAAGTGGTTCGTCGGCGGCCGCACGAACCTGTGCCACAACGCGGTCGATCGCCATCTGCAATCGCGCGCCGCGCAGGCGGCGCTCATCTACGTCTCGACCGAGACCGGGCAGCGACACACGTACACGTACGCCGAGCTGCACGACGAAGTGAACGCGTGGGCGGCGATGCTGAAGTCGCAGGCCGTGGGTCGCGGCGATCGCGTGCTGATCTACATGCCGATGATCGCGGAAGCGGTGTTCGCGATGCTCGCGTGCGCGCGCATCGGTGCGATCCACTCGGTCGTGTTCGGCGGCTTCGCGGCGGCAAGCCTCGCGACGCGCATCGACGACGCGAAACCGTCGGTGCTCATCACGGCCGACGCCGGCATGCGCGCCGGCAAGACGATCGCCTACAAGCCGCTCGTCGACGAAGCGCTGTCGATCGCGCGCCATCCGCCGAAGAAGGTGATCCTCGTCGATCGCGGACTCGTGCCGTTCACGCGCACCGAAGGGCGCGACCTCGATGCGAGCACACTGCGCGAGCAGCACCGCGGGGCGCGCGTACCGTGCGAATGGCTCGAGTCGAGCGAGCCGTCGTACATCCTGTTCACGTCGGGCACCACGGGCCAGCCGAAGGGCGTGCAGCGCGACACCGGCGGCTACGCAGTCGCGCTCGCCTCGTCGATGCGGCGGATCTTCTGCCTCGCGCCGGGTGAGACGATGTTCACGACGAGCGACATCGGCTGGGTCGTCGGCCACTCGTACATCGTCTACGGGCCGCTCATCAACGGGTCGCCGACGATCATGTACGAAGGCCTGCCCATCCAGCCCGATCCCGGCATCTGGTGGAAGATCGTCGAGGAGCACAAGGTCAAGACGATGTTCAGCTCGCCGACCGCGTCGCGCGTGTTGAAGAAGCAGGACGTGTCCTACATGAAGCGGCACGACGTGTCGTCGCTCTCCTACCTCTTCCTCGCCGGCGAGCCGCTCGACGAGCCGACCGCGCGCTGGGCGAACGAGGCGCTGGGTGTCGCGATCGTCGACAACTACTGGCAGACCGAAACCGGTTGGCCCATCCTCGCCGCGCAACTCGGCGTCGAGGACACGCCGCGCAAGTTCGGGTCGCCGTCGTTCCCTGTCTACGGCTACGACGTGAAGCTCGTCGACACGTTGACCGGCAAGGACGTCGGCACCGACGAGAAGGGTGTGATCGCGATCGAGCCGCCGCTGCCGCCCGGCTGCATGACCACCGTGTGGGGCAACGACGAGCGCTTCGTGTCGACGTACTTCGAGACGATTCCCGGCCGCCAGCTCTACTCGACGTTCGACTGGGCCACGCGCGACGCCGACGGCTACTACTTCGTGCTGGGCCGCACCGACGACGTGATCAACGTCGCGGGGCATCGTATCGGCACGCGCGAGATCGAGGAGGCGGTGCAGGCGCACCCGGCGATCGCCGAAGTGGGCGTCGTCGGCGTGCGCGACGAGATCAAGGGGCAGGTACCGGTCGCGTTCGCGGTCGCGAAGGATGCATCGCGCGTGGCGGACGGCGCGGGCAAGGCCGCGCTGGCGCGCGAGGTCATGCAGACGGTCGACCGCGAGCTCGGCGCGATCGCGCGACCGGCGCAGGTGCATTTCGTGACGCTGCTGCCGAAGACGCGCTCGGGCAAGCTCCTGCGCCGCTCGATCCAGGCGCTCGCCGAGTCGCGCGACCCGGGCGATCTGACGACGATCGAGGATCCGTCGGCGTTGACGCAGATCCGGGAGGCGCTGGCAAAGGCGTAAACACGGGAAGAGGGGCCGGGGACGAGAAGGGCGCGTCGCCGAGACGCCGGGTACGTGTGACGAACCGCACGATGCGATTCGAGCGGCACTCTCATCCCGCGTCCTTCGTCCCTCACCCCGCATTTGCCGCAATGCGATAATGCCGGTTTGTCCTCCTCTGCCCGAATGCCCGACGTCGTCGCGAACGCCCACGTTCCGCTCGCCGAAGTCCTGCGCGGCGGCGCCGTCGAAAGCATCCATTACGGCGCCGTCGCCGTCGTCGACCGCGACGGCAACGTGCTGCACGCTGCCGGCGATCCGCATACCCTCACGTTCACCCGCAGCTCGCTGAAGCCGCTGCAGGCACTGCCGTTGGTCGCCGGCGGCGGCATTGACCGCTTCGGCTTCTCGCAGGCGGAGGTTGCGCTCATGTGTGCGAGCCACTCGGGCGAACCGCGGCACGTCGAAGCCGTGTCCGACATGCTGCAGCGCTGCGGCTGTTCGGTCGGCGATCTGCAGTGCGGCACGCATGCGCCCGGCTTCTACGACGCGCGCGGCGAGGTGCCGCCGCCGCCCCCGTACTCGCCGCTTTCGCACAACTGCTCGGGCAAGCATTCCGGCATGCTCGCGTACTGTGTGCACCACAAGGAGCCGATCGGCGACTACCTCGCGTACGACCATCCGCTGCAGCGTGCCATTCGCACGTCGGTCGCCACGTTCACCGGCGTCGCCGAGGATCGCCTCGTCGCCGGCATCGACGGCTGCTCGGCGCCCAACTACGCGGTCCCGCTCGCATCTCTTGCACGCGCGTTCGCAAGGCTCGCCGCGGCCGAGGTCGATCCGGACTACGGGCTCGCGCCGCGCGTGCTGGCGAACGCGATGATGGCGCACCCCGAAATGGTGTCGGGCGAGCATCGGAGCGATCTCGCCCTGATGCAGGCGGGGCGCGGCGACTGGGTCACGAAGATCGGTGCCGAAGGCGTGCAGGCGATCGGCGTGCGCAGCCGTGGCCTCGGCATCGCGTTCAAGGTCGCCGATGGCCAGAAGCGCGGCCTGTACCCCGCGATCGTCGCCGTCCTCGAGCAGCTGGGCCTCGTCGATGCTGCCGCCCGCGACGTACTGGCGCCCTGGGCGCGGCGCACGATCCGCAACTATCGCGGCCTCGAAACGGGCGAGATCCGCCCCGCCATTGACCTTGGTCGATCCCGCCCGCAACTATCGGCGTTCGCCAATGGGTAGATCGCTGAACTTGCCGGGCCGGCAACGGTCTGTTGCTCCAAGCGCGCGCCACGCTCGTCTGCGAAGCCTCGCCCGAGGCGTCGCACCGGGTCGCCGGGTGCCGCACCCGCCGTTCGGCGGGCATAACAACGATTCAAATCAGGGACTGCCGGCGGATGGGTGATCGCGAAGTCGATCACGAGCTCGTACTGCGCGCGCAACGAGGTGACAAGCGCGCGTTCGAGCTCCTGGTCGCGAAATACCAGCGGAAGCTGGGGCGACTACTGTCCCGGTTGGTGCGCGACCCCGCCGAGGTCGAGGACGTGACGCAGGAAGCCTTCATCAAGGCCTATCGCGCGCTTCCGAGTTTTCGCGGGGACAGTGCGTTCTATACGTGGCTTTATCGGATCGCGATCAACACGGCCAAGAACTACCTGGTCGCGATGGGTCGGAGGGCGCCGACCTCGACGGGATTCGATCACGAGGACGCGGAGAGCTTCGAGGATGCGGAACAACTGCGCGATTCCGCGACCCCGGAGGCGGAGCTGCTGGGCAAGCAGATCGCCGCCACGGTCAATCGCGCGATGGAGCAGCTGCCCGACGATCTGCGCACGGCCATCACCCTGCGCGAGATCGAAGGCCTGAGTTACGAGGAAATTGCGAGCGTGATGAATTGCCCGATCGGTACCGTGCGATCGCGCATCTTTCGCGCTCGGGAGTCGATCGCGGCCGAATTGCGGCCGTTGCTCGGCACCGACGAGAACCGGAGATGGTAATGAACGAACAGATTTCGCGTCTGATGGATGGTGAGATCGACGCGACGCAAATGGACGCTGTCTGCGCAACGCTTCGCCGCGACGACGCGATGGCAACGTGGAACCTTTATCACACGATCGGCGATGCGCTGCGCGGCGAAACCGCGGCCACGCGCAACGTGGCGGGCGCCGTGTCGCGTACGCTCGCGTCCGAACCCACGGTCGTGGCGCCGCGTGCGCAGCCGTTGTCGCGCCCCGCCTCGTGGGCGTTCGCGGCGGCCGCTTCGCTCGCGGCCGTCACGGTCGTCGGCTGGACCGCGTATTCGATGGTCGACACCACGCCGGCGGCGTTCGCGAAGATGCGCGAGGCGGGCACGATGAGCGCCGCGCAAATGCGGCCCACGACGGTGCTGCCCGCCGACTACCTGCTGGCGCATCAGGAATACGCGCCGGCGAACGCGCTGCAAGGCGTCGGTCCGTACCTGCGCGACGTCGCCGCCAGCACGCCGCTTCGCGCGGTGGCGGAATGACCACCGACGTGCGCGAAGGATAGCGATCGCAACATGCAGCACCGAGCGCGGCGTCACCGTTTCACTCCCGGCCGGCTGATCCCGGCCGTCTTTGTACTTGCGTTGGCTGCGTCGACGGCGCAGGCCGCCGACGACGCGCTGGCGTGGCTCGCGCGCACCGCGCAGGCCGCGCGCCACCTCGATTACGTCGGCACGATCGTCTATCAGACGGGCGTGAACGGCGCGCACGTGCAGTCGGCGCGCATCACGCACCTGTTCGACGACGGCCGTGAATACGCGAAGCTCGTCAACCTCGACGGGCCGCCGCGCGAGGTCGTACGCACCGCAGGCGAGTTGCGCTGCTACTACCCCGACGCGAAGATGATGCGCATCGAGCCGGCGACGTTCCGCAACGTGTTCCCGTCGCTCCTGCCGGAGCAGCAGCAGTCGCTGTCGCGCTACTACACGTTCCGCATCCTCGGCGAGGATCGCGTCGGCGGGCGGCCGGTGCAGGCGGTGGTGTTCGAGCCGAAGGACGGCCTGCGCTACGGGCATCGCTTCTGGTCGGACGCCAAGACCGGGCTGCTGCTCAAGGCGCGCGTGGTCAACGAGCGCGGCGAAGGTGTGGAGCAGTTCGCGTTCTCCGATCTCACGATCAATGCGACGATCGACCCGTCGATGGTGCAGCCGTCGTGGCCCACGGTGCCCGACGACTGGCAGGTGCTGAAGAGCGCATCCGGCGACGTGGTGCCGCACGATACCGGCTGGACGGTCACGCGAATGCCGCCCGGCTTCGCGAAGATCGCGGAAGGCTGGCGCAAGTTGCGCGGCCGCGCCGGGCCGGTGGCGCATCTGGTATTTTCCGACGGTCTGGTTTCGATCAGCATTTTCGTCGAGCCGCTGATGGCGTCGTCGCTGCCCGCCGGCGCGTTGCAGCAGGGCGGCCTCAACGTCTACAGCGTGCGGCAGGACGATCACCTGATCACCGTCATGGGCGAAACGCCGCCGGCTACGGTGCGACAGATCGCGACGTCGGTCGTGCATCAGTAGCGGCCACCTCCGGAAAGGACCTATGGTTTTCTCATTGAAGTCGTTCGCGACGGCGCTCGCGAGCGCCGTTCTCGTGTCGATGTCGTTCGTGGCGCCTTCGCTCGCGCAGGGCCGTGCCGCGGGCCTGCCGGATTTCACCGAGCTCTACGAGCTGCAGGGGCCGGCGGTGGTGTCGATCGACGTCACGCAGAAGGCGAAGCGGCCGCGCGTGCCCGAGATCTCCGAAGACGATCCGTTCTACGAGTTCTTCAAGCGCTTCGGCCAGATTCCGCGCAACGGTCCCGGCGGCGGACAGCAGCGCGAGTTCGAGCAGCAATCCACGGGCTCGGGCTTCATCATCTCGCCCGACGGCTACATCGTGACCAACGCGCACGTCGTCGACGACGCGAGCGAGGTGACGGTGCGCCTGTCGGACAAGCGCGAGTTCGTCGCGAAGGTCATCGGCAGCGACACGCGCACCGACGTGTCGTTGCTGAAGATCGATGCGAAGGACCTGCCGCGCGTGACGATCGGCAACCCCGACAAGCTCAAGGTGGGCGAATGGGTCGTCGCGATCGGCAAGCCGTTCGGCCTCGAGAACACGATGACGGCCGGCATCGTCAGCGCGAAGGGACGCGACCTGCCGCAGGAGAATCTGGTGCCGTTCATCCAGACCGACGTCGCGATCAATCCGGGCAATTCGGGCGGCCCGCTCTTCAACATGAAGGGCGAGGTCGTCGGCATCAATTCGCTGATCTACTCGCGCACGGGCGGCTACATGGGCCTCGCGTTCGCGGTGCCCATCGACGTGGCCATGAATGCGGTGACGCAGCTGCGCGAAAAGGGACGCGTCACGCGCGGGCGCATCGGCGTGCAGATCCAGGAGCTCACGAAGGAAGCGGCCGATGCGTTCGGGCTGAAGCAGGCGAACGGCGCGCTCGTCAACGGCGTCGAGCCGAACGGGCCGGCGGCGAAGGCGGGCATCGAATCGGGCGACATCATCACGAAGGTCGACAACCGCGACGTGCATTCGTCGACCGAGCTGCCGCGCATCATCACGTCGATCCGACCGGGTACGAAGATCTCGCTGACCGTGTTCCGCAAGGGCACGACGAAGGAGATTCCCGTGGTCGTCGCCGAGATCAAGGACGACCAGGGCAACAACGCGCAGCGGCGTAGCGGCAAGGCGCAGCCGAAGGAGAAGGCGAAGCCCAACCGACTCGGGCTCGTGCTCTCCGATCTCACCGACGAGCAGCGCAAGGAGATCGACCAGGCGACCGGCGGCGTGCTCGTCGAGGATGTCGTGGGCGTGGTGCGCGGCAACGTTCAGCCGGGCGACGTGATCCTCGCGATCATCCAGAAGGGCCAGCCGATCGACGCGAAGAGCGCGCAACAGGTCAACGACTACCTGGCGAAGCTCGACAAGGGCGCCGCGGTCACGTTCCAGGTGCGTCGCAACGACCAGACGTTCTACACGACGCTGAAGCCGGGCACGGAATAGCGACGAGCGGCGGGGTGATGGCCGCTCGCCGGCTGACGCTGCTGTCGCGCGCGTACTGCCACCTCTGCGACGACATGCGCGACGCGCTCGCGCCGATCGTCGCGGAGATGGGCGCCGGTGTCGTCGAGCTCGACGTCGACGCCGATCCGGCACTCGAAGCGAAATACGGCGAGCTCGTGCCGGTGCTGCTGCTCGGTGACGTCGACGACGGCCTCGAGCTCTGCCACTACACGCTCGACGCGGAGCGCGTGCGCGCCGTGCTGGGAAAGTAGGTCACGAAACGTAGGGTCGGACTCCACTCATCCGGTGATGGCGACGCGAGTGAGTGCGCTCGTGTCGAATGCGTGGAGTCTGACCCTACTTTCCGTGCCTGTCGGCGTCGCCCCACGCGCCCAGCGTGCAGATCGGCTCGTCGCCGGCGATGTCGCGCAGGTGGAGCGTAGCGTCGGCGCAGGCCGCGGCATCGGCGGCATCGGGCAGCACGTCGAGAATGGCGGCGCGTGCATCGGGATCCTCGAGCGCACGCATGTACACGTCGCGATCGATCCACATGGGCTTGCCGTCCACCACGCGCAGGTACACGCGTCCGCTCGCCTGCTCGGCGAAATTCACGTTCTGAAAATGGGCGACGCACTGCCGCAGGAACGCCGTGTTGCGCGCAGGCTCGAGCAACGAGCGGTCGAGGTACAGCGCGGAAGGCTCGAGCGCGTCGACGTTCACGCGCCGATAGCGCTCGACATCGAGCAGCGCGCCGACGTCGAGCACGTTCAGCGTGTCGTTCGAGCCGAACGCCGCCGTGCGCGGTTGCGCCGGCAGCCGCACGCTGTTGTCCAGGAATTCGAAGTGCACGCGCTTGTCCTGCCGGTCGATCCATGTGAAGAAGAACTGCGGCATTCCCGAGTACGCTTCGATGCCGTGCGCGAGCGTGTCGTCGACCGCCTTGTAGCGCCCGACCTCGAGACCGCGGATCCATGCGCGCTCGACGAGCGACGCCGGTGGCGTGATCATGAAGAACAGGTACAGGATCTCGCCGAAGCGTGTCAGCAGGTTGCTGCCTGCCTCGTCGGAGTCGGGCGCGAAGCTGTCGAAGCGGAAGCGGTCGATCAATAGATGCGGCATGCCGCGGCGCGCGGCCTTCTCCGCCATGTAACGATCGAGCTTCTGGTCGATCACGCGCAGTTCCTCGCCGGTCAGCGGGCCGGCATACTTGTAGTGCTCGCCGAGCGACGCGTAGTCGAGCAATTGCTTGCGCCAGATGTCGGGGCTGATCAGCGCGAAGTCGCGCCAGTCGACGCCGAGCTCGCCGGCAAGACGCCGCTGCAGCGGCCGCAGCGTGCTCTTGCCCGACGCCGAGGCGCCCTTCGTGTTCATCACCACCGGGTGCCGCTGCGGCGCGAGCCGCCGATACCCCTCGGCAGCCACGGCCTCGTCGATCCACGGCTCGATCAGCCGGCCGATCGCGCCGCCCGCGCATTCGTTGCACGCGAGGTCGACGGCGAGTGCGGCGAGCATCTCGCGGCTTCCCCACAGCCGACCATGGCGTACGAGCACCGCCGACACCACGCGCGCCAGTGCGCGGAGCACCGCCGCCTCGCGCGGGTCGCGCGCGCCATGCGCTCGCGCCTCCCAGTCGCTCACGACCGCGAGCTCGCGGTTCGGCGGGGGCGCCTCGTCGGAAGGCACCGCATGCCCGGCGTGCTCGCGGCGAGCGTCGCGCCGGAAGCGCCACCACGGCGCGTTCTTGCGCGCCGCGCGAGCGTCGGCCTGGAACAGCACGCCGATCTCGCGTTCGACGCGTCCCGCCACGTCGCGGCGGATGGCGTCGTAGCTCGCGATCACCTCGGCCATCCGCGGCACGATCGAACGCGCGAGGATCGTGCGCGTGATCTCGCGAAAGTTGATCCCGAGGTCCTCGATCTTCGTGCCGTCGGGGACGGAAAGATCGGCGGTCACCCGAATCAGCAGTTCGTGCAGCGCGAGGCGCTCGGGCCGAAACGCGACCACGTCGATGCGCGGCAGCCCCGTGTAGTCGCAGAGCTCGCGCGCGGCATCCGGCGTGGTCGACGTCGCGTCGGGGCGCAGGTACGTCGACAATGGGCGGATCGCCTCGGGAATCGTCGATTCGACGCCCGGGCGCCACGGTCCGTGAATCGCGTCGCGTGCGACGATGCCGGCCATGCCCATATCGTCGGTCGCTTTCCGTTAAAATTCAATGTTTCGCCCGCGCGGTGCGCGCGTTGCCGCGCGACTCACCGCCGCCCGCGCACGAGACGGCGCCTTCGCGGCCCGCCCGCGCCTCCCCATGCAGAACATCCGCAACTTCTCGATCATCGCGCACATCGACCACGGCAAGTCGACGCTCGCCGACCGCTTCATCCAGCGCTGCGGCGGCCTGTCCGACCGCGAGATGGAAGCGCAGGTGCTCGACACGATGGATCTCGAGCGCGAGCGCGGCATCACGATCAAGGCGCAGACCGCGGCGCTTACCTACCGGGCGCGTAACGGCGAGACGTACGAGCTCAACCTGATCGACACGCCCGGACACGTCGACTTCGCGTACGAAGTGTCGCGCTCGCTTGCGGCCTGCGAAGGGGCGCTGCTCGTCGTCGACGCGTCGCAGGGCGTCGAGGCACAGACGGTCGCGAACTGCTACACGGCCATCGAGCAGAACGTCGAAGTGGTGCCGGTGCTGAACAAGATCGACCTGCCGTCGGCCGAGCCCGAGCGCGTGATCGACGAGATCGAGGACATCATCGGCATCGAGGCCGACGACGCGATCCGCGCCAGCGCGAAGACGGGCGAGGGCATCGACGACATCCTCGAGGCCGTCATCGCCAAGGTGCCGCCGCCGAAGGGCGATCCCGAGGCGTCGCTGCAGGCGCTGCTGATCGACGCGTGGTTCGACAACTACGTCGGCGTCGTCATGCTCGTGCGGATGATGCAGGGCACGGTGAAGCCGCGCGAGAAGATCCAGTTGATGGCGTCGGGCGCCGCGTACACGGTCGAGCAGGTGGGCGTGTTCACGCCGCGGGCGGCGGCGCGCGACGCACTGTCGGCGGGCGACGTGGGCTTCATCATCGCCGGCATCAAGGAGCTGAAGGCCGCACACGTCGGCGACACGATCACCAGTGTCGCGCGGCCCGCGGCGCACGCGCTGCCGGGGTTCAAGCTGGTGAAGCCGCAGGTGTTCGCCGGGCTCTATCCGAGCGAAGCGAACCAGTACGAGGCGCTGCGCGACGCGCTCGACAAGCTGTCGCTCAACGACGCGTCGCTGCGCTACGAGCCCGAGGTGTCGCAGGCGCTGGGCTTCGGCTTCCGCTGCGGCTTCCTGGGCTTGCTGCACATGGACATCGTGCAGGAGCGCCTCGAGCGCGAATACGACATGGACCTCGTGACCACAGCGCCGACGGTGGTCTACCAGGTGCTGCTGCGCGACGGCACGGTGATCGAAATCGAGAATCCGTCGAAGCTGCCCGACGCATCCAAGGTCGAGGAAATCCGCGAGCCGATCATCACCGCCACGATCCTGATGCCGCAGGATTACGTCGGGCCGGTGCTGACCCTTTGCACGGAGAAGCGGGGCGTGCAGAAGAACATGCAGTACGTCGGGCGGCAGGTGCTGCTTACCTACGAACTGCCGATGGCCGAAGTGGTGATGGACTTCTTCGACAAGCTGAAGTCGGTGTCGCGCGGCTACGCGTCGCTCGACTACGAGTTCAAGGAGTTCCGGTCGGCCGACGTCGTGAAGCTCGACATCCTGATCAACGGCGAGCGGGTCGATGCGCTGTCGGTGATGGTGCACCGGTCGGTGGCGCAGTACCGCGGGCGCGAGGTGGCGGCGAAGATGCGCTCGCTCATTCCGCGGCAGATGTTCGACGTCGCCGTGCAGGCGGCGATCGGCGCGCAGATCATCGCGCGCGAGAACATCAAGGCGTTGCGCAAGAACGTGCTCGCCAAGTGCTACGGCGGCGACGTCACGCGCAAGAAAAAACTGCTCGAGAAGCAGAAGGCGGGCAAGAAGCGCATGAAGTCGGTCGGCAGCGTCGAAATTCCGCAGGAGGCGTTCCTCGCGATCCTGCAGGTCGAGAAGTGAGACTTCGGGGTCAGAGCGACAAGTCCGGGGCGGGAGCCGCGTCGTGCCAATGGCGTTATCGGACTTGTCGCTCTGACCCCGAAGTCCGACCTTGACGTTGCGCATGCGACAATGCGCGCCGCCTGATCCCTCCACGAAGAACAAGACCAAGCCTCGATGAATTTCGCCCTGATCCTGTTCGTGCTGACCGCCGTCACCGGCATCGTCTGGCTCGTCGACAGCCTATTCTTTGCGAAGCAACGCGCGCCCGGCGCCGCGGAGCCGGTGTGGGTCGAGTACTCGAAGTCGTTCTTCCCGGTGCTGCTCGTCGTGTTCGTGCTGCGCTCGTTCCTGGCGGAGCCGTTCAAGATCCCGTCGTCGTCGATGCGCCCCACGCTCGAGGTCGGCGACTTCATCCTCGTCAACAAGTTCGCCTACGGCATCCGCCTGCCGATCATCGAGCAGAAGATCATCCCCCTCGGCGACCCCAAGCGCGGCGACGTGATCGTGTTCCGCTACCCGCTCAACCCGTCGCAGGACTTCATCAAGCGCGTGATCGGGCTGCCCGGCGACGTGGTCGAATATCGGGACAAGAAGCTGACGGTGAACGGCACCCCTTGGCCGCAGCGCGACGATGGTTCGTACAGTTACCTCGAGGGATTGCGGTTCGAGACGATCGAGCGGCACATCGAGGAAACCGACGGCAAGGCCGCGCTTTCGCACACGATCGGCATCAATCCGCAGGCGCAGCCCGTGTACCCGGCGAACGTGCGACCGTTCCCCGGGCGCGAAAATTGCGAATACAATGAGCGCGGCTTTACGTGCCGGGTCCCGGCCGGCCAGTACTTCATGATGGGCGACAACCGGGACAACAGCGACGACAGCCGCTATTGGGGATTCGTCCCGGACGACCACCTGCGAGGCAAGGCGTTCTTCATCTGGTTCAACTGGGACGACATCGCGTCGTTGTCATTCAAGCGCGTCGGCAGCACGATCCACTGAGGATGAACGGCCCCCACGCTCGCTGTGCCCGCTGCCCCCGAGGGGCGGGTCGGCGGCTTGGGGCGGGCCGTCGCCACTGACGGGGTGAGGCGCGCGAGGGAGGGCGGTACCGTGCGGCGTAAAGAGCGTGGCCTGTCGATGACGGGCTTCCTGTTCACGACGATCGTGATCATCATCTTCGCGCTCGTCGCCTTCCGTGTCGGCCCGTCGTACATCGAGTACTTCACGGTGCAGAAGGCGCTCGACGCCACGATGCGCGACATCGAAACCCCGACCGCCAGCGAAATCCGCCGGTCGATGGACCGCAAGCTGTCGGCCGACTACGTCGACGCGGTCAACGCTTCCGACGTACTCGTGGGCCGTGAAGGCAACGCCGTCGTCGCGACGCTGTCATGGCAGAAGGTCCTGCACATGATCGGCAATGCGAGCATCCTCCTCGAGTTCGAAGCGCGCTCGTCCCGCGGCTAGCGAAGCGCCTCCCCCCGTCGAGCGGGCGGACGGCGCCACGCTCGCGATCGGCTACACGTTCGCCGATTCCCGCCTGCTCCGGCAGGCGCTGACGCACCGCAGTTACGGCACGCCCAACTACGAGCGGCTGGAATTCATCGGCGACGCCGTCCTCGATTGCGTCGTTGCGCTCGCGCTCTTCGAGCGCTTTCCGACCACCGCCGAAGGCGACCTGTCGCGCGCCCGCGCGCATCTCGTGAATCAGGACACGCTCGCGCAGGTGGCGCGCCGCCTCGACCTCGGCGCGGCGCTGCTGCTCGGCGAAGGCGAGTTGAAGAGCGGCGGCGCCGACCGCGCGTCGATCCTCGCCGACGCGCTCGAAGCGGTGTTCGGCGCGGTGTTCCTCGACGGCGGTTTCGACGCGGCGCGCGCGGCGATCGACGCGGTGTTCGCGGACGTGCTGCGCGACGCCGATCCCACGACGCTCGGCAAGGATCCGAAGACGCGCCTGCAGGAATGGCTGCAGGCGAAGCACCTTGCGGTGCCCGACTACGTGATCGTCGCGACGAGCGGCGAGGCACATGCGCAGCGCTTCGACGTCGAGTGCCGCATCCCGCAACTCGAGATCGTGGCGAACGGGTCGGGGCCGAGCCGGCGTGCGGCCGAGCAGGCGTCGGCGCAGGCTGCGCTGGAAGCGGTGAAGGCGGCGCGGCATGGCTGAAGACGCGCCGGCTGCCTTCCGCTGCGGCCACGTCGCGATCGTCGGCCGGCCGTCGGTCGGCAAGTCGACGCTTTTGAATGCGTTCGTCGGGGCGCGCGTCAGCATCACGTCGAAGAAGCCGCAGACGACGCGGCATCGCATCGTTGGCATTCTCACCACGCCCGATGCGCAGTTCATCTTCGTCGACACGCCGGGCTTCCAGACGAAGCATCGCTCGCGGCTCAACGAGCGCCTCAATCGCGCAGTACGCGATGCGTTGGCCGACGTCGACGTCGTCGTGTTCGTCGTCGACGCGACGCGCTTCACCGAGCAGGATCGCCAAGTGCTCGATCTCGTGCCGAAAACGACGCCGACAATCGTCGCGCTGAACAAGATCGACGCGGTGACCGACAAGTCGACGCTGCTGCCGCGCATCGCGGAGATCGCCGCGTTGCGCGACTTCGCTGCCATCGTCCCGATTTCCGCCGAACGCGGAACGGATCTCAATGCGCTGCTCGACGCGATCCGGGAACGCCTGCCCGCCGGCCCCGCGTTGTATCCCGAGGACGACGTCACCGATCGCGACGAGCGCTTCCTCGCCGCCGAATTCATCCGCGAGAAGATCTTTCGCCAGCTCGGCGACGAAGTGCCGTACGGCACCGCGGTCGCGATCGACAGCTTCGAGCACGAGGGCGACCTGCGGCGCATCCACGCGACGGTCTACGTCGACAGGGCGAGCCAGCGGATGATCCTGATCGGCGAAGGCGGCAGCCGCATGAAGGCCATCGCGACGCAGGCGCGCCACGACATGGAGTCGCTCTTCGGCGGCAAGGTGTTCCTCGAGGTGTGGGTGCGCGTCAAGCGCGGCTGGGCCGACAGCGACGCGATGCTGACGCGGCTGGGGTACTGAACGCTTCAATCGAGGGTGTTAGCATCCGGCGCGCGGAGGGTGCGTTGTCGCCGGAACAAGCCTGGGCGCGGTTGGATCCGGGAGGACCAACTCGAAGAGTGTATCCACCAGAATCACGTCTTTCGAGCCCGTCTTCCAACACGAGAGATATGTCCAAAGTTCATCTCTTGGTCGATCGCCACGATCGCGAGTCGACGTGGAGCGAGGCGTGGCCATCCGGCCGTTGGCGTGCCTGCGAGTACGACGAACGGGTGGCGCACGACAAGGCGAGCCTCGCCATTTTCTGGCCCAGGGACGAGGCGCTCGCGGATTCCGACAACGTGGCACCGCCGGATGTCATTGCGCAGGAGACCGTCGACGATCTCGAGGCGGCACTCGAGCAGTTTCGCCTGATCGCCGCGGATCTCGCGCAGGAGCGGGCTGTCCCGGCGCTGGACGACGCGGGCGAGAGCCTCCTCTCGTAGCCGCCCCATGCCCCAGCTTCGCGACCGCCGCGACGACGAGCCGGCGTTCGTCCTCCACGCATACCCCTACAAGGAAACGAGCCTCATCGTCGAAGCGTTCACCGAGCGCTACGGTCGGGTCGCGATGGTGGCGAAGGGCGCGAAGCGGCCGCGTTCCGAGATGCGCGGCGTGCTGCAGGCGTTCCAGCCGCTGACGCTGTCATGGGCCGGCAGCGGCGAATTGAAGACGCTCGTGAAGGCCGAGTGGATCGGCGGCCTGCCGTTGCCGAAGGGTGCCGCGCTCCTCTGCGGCTTCTACCTGAACGAGTTGCTGCTGAAGTTGCTCGCGCGCGAGGATCCGCATCCGAATCTGTGGCTCGACTACGAGCGGGCCCTTGCCGCACTCGTCGCCGACGACACGCCGTCGCAACAGGCGGCAACGTTGCGGCGCTTCGAGCTGCGTCTCCTCGCGGAACTCGGTTATGCGGTTTCGCTCGCGCGCGACGCTTCCACCGGCGAGCCGATCGACGCATCGCAGCGTTACCATTACGCATTCGACCGTGGCCCGATTCGTATGGCGGCCGAGCCTCGTCCTGCATGGCCCATCGTGCACGGCGGCACGCTGATCGCGCTCGCGAACGAGCGCTTCGACGACGCGGATACCGCGGCGGAAGCGAAGCGCCTGATGCGCGGCATCCTCGACCACTATCTCGAAGAGCGACGCATCTTCAGCCGGCGGGTCGTGCAGGATCTCGCCGCGCTCGAGGAAGAAGGCGAACCCCAGGAACGAAAGGAACGAACGTGATCGAGCTCGGCGTCAACATCGACCATGTGGCCACGCTGCGCCAGGCGCGCCGCACGTACGAGCCGGACCCGGTGTGGGCGGCGGTGGAAGCGCATCTCGGCGGCGCCGACGGCATCACCGTGCATCTGCGCGAGGACCGGCGCCACATCCAGGACGCCGACGTGCGCCGCCTGCGCGACCTCGTCCACATCAAGCTCAATCTCGAGATGGCTGCCACCGACGAGATGGTCGACATCGCCTGCACGCTGCGGCCGGAAATGGCCATGCTCGTGCCCGAGGGGCGCGAGGAAGTGACCACCGAAGGCGGCCTCGACGTCGTCGCGCAGGAGGAGCGGCTGAAGGTGGCGATTTCGCGCCTCGCGGACCAGGGCATCGTCACGTCGGTGTTCATCGACGCGGATCTTCCGCAGGTCGAAGCCGCGGCGCGCGTAGGCGCCCGCGTGTGCGAAGTGCACACGGGACCGTACGCGCACGCGTTCCACGCCAAGGGCCGCGACGCGGAAAGCCGGGCCGTCGTCGCGGAACTCGATCGCGTGCAGGTCGCAGGCCGCGCGATCCGCGACCTCGGCATGCGCTTCAATGCGGGCCACGCGCTCAATTACATCAACGTGCAGCCGGTCGCAGCACTTCCGGGCGTGCGCGAGTTGCACATCGGCCACGCGATCGTGTCCCGCAGCATTTTCGTCGGGTTGCGTGAGGCGGTGCGCGAAATGAAGGCGCTGATGCGGCAGGCGGCGGCGAAATGACGGATCCGTCGCGCGGCCCGGTGATGCTCGGCATCGAAGGACTCGAGCTCACCGACGCCGATCGCACGCGCCTGACGCACCCGCTCGTGGGTGGCGTCATCCTGTTCGCGCGCAACTTCGCGTCGTCGGCGCAACTGCGCGCGCTGTCCCACGCGATTCGCGACGTGCGGCCGTCGCTCGTGATCGGCGTCGATCACGAAGGCGGGCGCGTGCAGCGCTTTCGCCGCGACGAGTTCACGCATCTGCCGCCGATGCGGACGTTCGGCAAGCACTGGGACGACGACCCGGACGCGGCAGGCGAGGCCGTCGAAGAGTGCGGCGCGATCATCGCGCGCGAGTTGCGCGCGCACGGCGTCGATTTCAGCTTCACGCCGGTGCTCGACCTCGATTACGGCGCAAGCGGCGTCATCGGCGACCGCGCCTTTCACAGCGATCCGGTGGTCGTCGCGGATCTCGCGAGCTGCCTTGTCCGCGGCCTCGCCAGCGAAGGCGTCGCCGCCGTCGGCAAGCATTTCCCGGGGCACGGCTACGTCGCCGCGGATTCGCACGTCGACACGCCGATCGATACGCGCTCCCTCGGTGACGTGCTGCGTAACGACGTCGTGCCGTTCGCGGCGCTGATCCAGCAGGGTCTCACGGCGATCATGCCCGCGCATGTCGTCTATCCCGCGGTGGACGCGAAACCGGCCGGCTTCTCGCGCATCTGGATCGCGGACATCCTGCGCGGCCGCCTCGGCTTCGACGGTCTCGTGTTCTCCGACGATCTCGAAATGGCCGGCGCGCATTCGGCGGGCGACATCGTCGCGCGCGCCGAGGCGGCGCTCGACGCCGGCTGCGACGTGGTGCTCGTCTGCAACGATTTCGGCGCGATGGACGACCTGCTCGCGCGCTGGACGCCGCCGACGCAACCGGCGCTCGCACGGCGCTGGGCAACCATGGTCGCCGGCGCCGCGCCGCGAATCGCAGTGACTACGCCGGCGTGAAGAGCTCGTGCACCCCCGCAACGCCCTTCAACGCATGCGTACCCCGGCTGGCGAGCGCACCATCGTAATGCGCGGCGAACGACGACGATACGACGATCGGCACGCTGAGCGTTTTCGACATGCCCTCGATGCGCGACGCCTCGTTCGCCGCCGAACCGATGACGGTGAACTGCAGGCGCTGCGGGATCCCGATGTTCCCGTACGTCACGTCGCCCACGTGCAGGCCGATGCCGTAGCGTAGCTGCGGCAGGTCGGGACGCAGCTCGTTCTCCTGCCTGATTCGCGCACCGGCGCTCTTCGCCGCCGCGATCGCACGCGCGCATGCGTCGGCCGCATGAACGCCCGAGGACGCGTTGCCGATCGGAAAGATCGCGAGCACCGCGTCGCCGATGTAGCTCAGGATTTCGCCGCCGTGATCGATGATCGCGCCGGCCATCGCGGTGAAGAAGCGATTGAGGTTCGTGAGGTAGCTCGCGTGATCCATCGAGTCGGCGAGATGCGTCGAATCGCGCAGGTCGCAGAACCAGATCACCGCGTGGATGAGCTCGCCGTCGCCATGCTTGATCTCGCCGTCGAGCACGCGTTTGCCGGTGTTGCGCCCGAGGTAGGTCTCGAGCAGATTCACCGAGATCCGCCGCTGCGCGTGCACCTCGAACAAGCGGGCGAGCGTCGGCAGCATCTCGTAGACGCTGCCAAGATGCGCCGTCGTGAAGCCGCCGGGCGCGAACGACGTCATCGACACGACGTTGATCTGGCCGTCGGAGAAGCGGAAGGGCATCGCGACGTAATCGGTTGCACCTTCCGCATGCAGGTCGCGCAGCACCGGGAAGTCGAGTGTCGGACGCTCGCCTTCGAGGCGGCGCCGCACGCCGCCCGCGCCGCGAATGATCGGCGCGAACGGGCTCTGCGCGAACTTCGGCTGATGCAGGACGTCGTGCGGCTCGAAGATCGTTCCCACCTCGCGCGTGTCGTCGCGCCAGACGAACACGGTCGCGAAGATCTGCGGATGCAGCGTCGGGATGATGACGGTCATTCGCGCGAGCGGCGCGCCGCTCTTCGTGAGGCAGTCGCACAGCATCGCGACGAGCTCGTCGGCGCTGCGGGCCTGCCATGCATCACGCACGAGCCACGCGACGATCGGATTGCCATGCGGCGGCACGGCTTCGGTGAACGCGAGCTCGTCGTCGCCCTCGTACAGCGCCTCGATGCGGTCGCGATAGAACGACGCGAATCCCTTCAGCGCCGCGCCGTCCTCCGAAGGGTCGTCGTACGACCAGACGGCGTTCTCGGCCGTCGCATCGGCGACGCGGAGCGTCCAGTAGCTGGCGTTGCCCTTGAACGGACAGTGTGTCCGGTGCTCGGTCTTGCAAAGGTACTCGCCGCGGATGTCGTCCCAGGGAATGTAATAGGTCGGTTCGTGCCGCGTCTCGTGCAGCACGATGGCGCGCGTCGTGTCGGCCACCCACGCGCCGTTGAATTTCACGCGCAGGCGCCGGGGAAACGCCTCGATGCGGATTTCGTACTCGTCCATGCTGCCTCGCGCAACGCCAATGAACGGCGGCCGCCCGGCGGATGCTACTCGGCGAGCCCGGTCATGTCGAACGCGAGCGCGTCGAGGCTTGCGCGAAGGCTCGCGCGCTGTTCGGGTGCGAGCGGCAGAAGCGGCGGGCGCAGCGTGCGCCACGCGTCGTCGTGCGCGAACCGTGCGACCGCTTCCTTGAGCGCCGCGATCATCGGGTACTGCGCGAACACCTGGCGCACGACGCCGAGTGCCGCCTGCTGTGCGTCGGCTTCCGCCGATCGCCACTCGCGCGCGAGACGCGCGATCGCACGCGGGTTCACGTTCGCCGTCGCGCTGATGCAGCCTGCGCCGCCGTCCCGCAGCGTGGCGAGCAGAAGGCTTTCGCTGCCGCAGTAGACGTCGAAGCCCTGCGGCTGGAAGCGCTCGAGCATCGCCTTCGTGTTCGCGAAATCGCCCGAGCTGTCCTTGATGCCGGCCACCGTTCCCGGATAGCGCGCAAGCAGCCGCTCGATCAGCGCGAGGCGGATGGGTACGCCCGAGACCTGCGGGATGTGATAGAGATAGATGCGCAGCGCCCGGTCGCCGACGCGTTCGATCACTTCCGCGTAGCTCGCGAAGAGCCCGTCGTCGGTCACGTCGCTGTAGTAGAACGGCGGCAGCATCAGCACGCCGGCGCAACCGCGAGCCACGGCGTGCCGGGTCAGTTCGACCGTATCCGGCAGCGCGCAGGTGCCGGTGCCCGGCATCATCCGTGCCGCCGGCAGGTCGGCGTCGACCAGCGCATCGAGCAGATCACGCTTCTCGCGCAGCGACAGCGAATTGCCCTCGGAATTGGTCCCGAACACGGCGAGGCCGACGTCCTGGTCCACGAGCCATCGGCATTGCCGCACGAGGCGCGCGGAGTCGGGGCGCAGGTCTGCGGTGAAGGGGGTGACGACGGGCGCGAGCACGCCCTGCAACGAAGCGGTCTTCACGCGTGCCTCCAGCAGGATTTGCGCTTAGAACGCGCGCTGCTCCCTGAATTCCGACGACGCCGCCGTCGGCTGCGAAGGTTCAGCGCGGATGCGGCCAGCGGCCGCCAACGCGCCGCGTGATCTCCTCGGCCATTCGTGACACGAGCGGGCCCAGTTGCTTGATGCGGGCATCGGGCAGGCGCGACGACGGGCCTGCGAGCGAAATCGCGCCGAGCGGCTCGGCATGCTCGTCGTAGATCGGCGCGGCGACGCAGCGCGTACCGGGCAGGTGCTCCTCGTCGTCGAACGACCAGCCGCGCTGGCGAATGACGCGAATGCTCGCCCACATCGTTTCCGGGGACGTGATCGTGTTCTCGGTGATGCGCGGCAGGCCCTTGACCTTGACCAGCGCATCGATCTGGTCGTCGAGCAGCGAGGCGAAGATGGCTTTGCCCACGCCGGATGCATGCAGCGGCACGCGGCTGCCGAGCTTGACGATCGTGCGCATCGTCTCGCGGCACTGCACCTGGTCGATGAACACCGCTTCGGTGCCGTCGAGAATCGCGAGGTTGCACGTTTCGCCGCATTGCTCCATCAGCCGGCGCATGTACGCGTGGCTGTGCGCGGCAAAGTCGCGGCTGGCGAGGAAGCTCGAACCGACGGTGAAGGCGGTGAGGCCCACGTACCAGCGGGACAGGTCGCCCATCGTGTGCACATAGCCCATCTTCTCGAGCGTGCCGAGCAGGCGATGCGTCGTCGACGCGGGCAGCTGCACGCGCTGCGCGATGTCGGTGAGCGTGAGGCCGCCTTCGGCGCGCGCGAGGCATTCGAGGATCGACAGGCCGCGCGTGAGGCTTTGCACCTGCGCGGTTTCGCCGTTGCCGCGCGTGCTCGTGCGCACGCGGGGCGGTGGAGTGAGTCGATGAACCGTCACGATCGAGCCTCGAGGGCGTCGTCGTCTAACGCTCGGGGCGACGGCTCGCGCGCTCGCGCACGCCGGCGACGTCGATTTCGTAGCGTCCGGCGGCGATCGCCGCGTCGGCGAGCGGCGTTCGTCGATCGTGCGACTTGACGTAGCCGAACGCGACGATGCGTCCGAGCGAGCGACTGTAACCGGCGGACGTCACTTCACCGACCGGCTTCCCATCCATCACGATCGGCTCACCGCCCCACGCGAACGCCTGCGGATCGTCGAGCGTCAACTGCACGAGCCGCTTCGTCACGCCCGCCTCGCGCTGGCGCAGCAGCGCATCGCGTCCGACGAAGTCGGGCTTGTCGAACGCGACGGCGCAGGCGAGGCCGGCTTCGAGCGGCGTGTCGTCGGGCGTGAGCTCCGCACCCCACGCACGCCGCCGCGCCTCGATGCGCAGCGCGTCGATGGTGTAATAGCCGGCGTCGCGCAATTCGAACGCCGCGCCTTCGCTCATGAACGCGTCGTACAGCGTCACGCATTGCTCGGTCGGCACGCACAGTTCGTAACCGGGCCCGCCGACGTAGCTCATCCGCGTCGCGCGCACCCGCGCATAACCCGCGTCGACGATGCGCGAAGCGCCGAACGGCATCGCCGCTTTCGAGAAGTCGTCGCGCGACAGCGCCGACAGCAGCGCCTCCGCGCCCGGTCCCATCAGCGACAGGATCGACGAGGCGCTCGTCACGTCGACGAGCGACGCGCGCTCGTCGTCGCGGATCTGCCGCTCGATCCACGCGAAGTCGCGCGTGGTCTGCGCGGTGCCCGTCAGGATGAAGAATTCGTTTTGCGCCGTGCGCGTGATCGTGAGATCGCTTTCGAAGCCGCCACGTTCGTTGAGCAGTGCCGTGTAGACGATGCGTCCAACCGGGACATCGATGCGGCTCGCGCAGATCCGCTCGAGCACCGCCAGCGCGTCGCGTCCCTTCAGCACGTACTTGGAAAACGACGTCTGGTCGAACACCACCACGTGCTCGCGGCACGCGCGCTGCTCGTCGAGCATCCACGGCAGCCACGCGGGCGTGTCGAGCGTGGGCGACGCAGGCGCTTCGCCTTTCGGCAGGAAGTAATTCGCGCGCTCCCAGTGGTTCTTCGTGCCGAATACCGCACCCTTCGCGTGCAGCCGATCGTAGAGCGGCGAGCGCCGCAGCGGGCGCACCGACGTCAATTCTTCGCGCGGCCAGCGCATCGCATAGTGCAGGCCGAGTGTTTCCACGGTGCGATCGGCGAGATGGCGACGATTGACGTGAAAGGGCCCGAAGCGGCGAATGTCCACGTCGAACATGTCGAAAGGCGGCTCGCCCTGCACGATCCAGTCGGCGACGAGACGTCCGGCGCCGCCTGCGTTGGCGATGCCCGCCGAGTTGAAGCCGGCGCAGACGAAAAAACCGCGCAATCCGGGCGCTTCGCCGAGTACGAAATTGCCGTCCGGCGTGAAGCTCTCGGGGCCGTTCAGGAGCAGCTTGACCGGCGCCGTTTCGAGGCACGGGGTGCGATGCATCGCGTTTTGCATCAGCAGTTCGAACTGGTCCCAGTCCTCGGGCAGCAGCTGGAACTCGAAGCCCTCGGGAATGCGATCGACGTTCCACGGCTTCGCATGCGGCTCGAAGCCGCCCATCACCAGGCCGCCGACTTCCTCCTTGTAGTAGATGTAGCCGTCGGGATCGCGGATCACCGGCAGGTCGGGCGTGACGCCCGCGATGGGCTCGGTGACGAGGTAGAAATGCTCGGCGGATTGCAGCGGTACGCCCACGTTGGCGAGCGCGCCGAATTCGCGTGCCCACTGCCCGGCGCAATTGACGACGACCTCGCACGCGATCGCGCCGTGCTCGTCGCCCCGTGACCATCTGACGCCCGACACCCGGTCGTTGTGCGTGGTGACCCCGGTAACCTTCACGCCTTCGACGATGCGTGTGCCGCGCGTGCGCGCGCCCTTCGCCAGCGATTGCGTGAGGTCGGTGGGATTGGCCTTGCCGTCGCCCGGAATCCACACGCCGCCCTGCAGGTCGGCGGTGTGCAGGATCGGCGCGCGTTCCGCGATCTCGTGCGGCGCCAGCCATTCGAACTCGATGCCGAAGCTCTGCGCACGCGCCATTTGCCGACGCATCAGCTGCATCCGTTCCTTCGTCTTCGCGACGTTCACGCTGCCGCACTGCTTCCATCCCGTCGCGAGTCCCGTTTCGCGTTCGAGCGACGAGTAGAGCTCGATGCCATAGCGGCTCATCCGTGTCGCGTTGCTCGTGGCGCGCATCTGTCCGACGAGGCCCGCGGCGTGCCACGTCGTGCCGCAGGTCAGGCGGCCCTGTTCGAGCAGCACCACGTCGGTGACGCCGAGCTTCGTCAGGTGATACGCGGTGGAGGCGCCGGCGATGCCGCCGCCGACGATGACCACCTGCGCGTGTGCAGCAACGGGGGTCATAACTTGAGCGCGGCGATGCCCAGCGCCACGCTCGCCGCACCGGCGAAGCGCGTTGCACCGAATCCTTCCTTCAGCCACAGCGCGCCGATCAGCGCGGCGAACAGCACCGACGTTTCACGCAGCGCCGCGACGGCGGCGACGGGCGCGCGCGTCATCGCGAAGAGCACGATGCCGTAGGCGGCGAGGCTGAAGAAACCCCCGAGCAGGCCGCGTCGCCAACTGGCGCGCACGTAGGCGATCGCCGGCGCGCCCCGGCGCCACGCGAGCCACGCGAGAAACGGCAGGCCTTCGATGAAGATCAGCCATGTCACGTACGCGACCGCGTTGCCCGAGACCCGCGCGCCGCTGCCGTCGACGAGCGTGTACGCTGCGATGATCGCCGCGTTGGCGAACGCCCAGCGCGCAGCGGCGGGGGGATGCGCTTCGCGCCGCACGAACGCGATGCTGACAATGCCGCAGCAGATCAGCACGATGCCGAAGAGCGCGTGCGCGCTCGGCAGTTCGTGCAGGAACACGATGCCGAGCACCGCGACGATCAGCGGCGCCGTACCGCGCATCAGCGGATACGCGAACGACAGGTCGCCGGCGCGGTACGCGTGGGCGAGGGTGACGTAGTACGCGAAGTGGATCACCGTCGACGCGGCGATGAACTTCCAGGCGGCGGCGTCGGGCAGCGGCAGGAACGGCAGGGCGGCGAGCGCCCACACGCACGAGCCCGCGACCACACCGGCGGTGTCGAGCATCGGGTCGCCACCACGCGCGCTCTTCAGCAGCGCGTTCCAGCTCGCGTGCAGCAAGCCGGCGCCGAGGACCGCGAGGGTGATGCCGAGGGTGAGGTCGTGCGTCGCCGGCATGCGGCGTGCGTCAGGCGAACGTCACGCGGGCTTGCGCTTCTGCCACGAACCGTTGTCGGCGATCGGTGCCACCCGCTCGTCGCTCGCGTCGACCATGTCGGTCTTGAGCCGCGTGCGTGCCAGCACGCCGGCCTCCTCGAGGATCGGATACGCGATCGAGCAGATGTGCGAGTTGATGCGGCGCAGATCCGAGATCAGGTCGAGGTGCAGCGACGAGGTCTCGATGCTGTCGGCGGTGTTGCCGGCGAGGCGCCCGAGGTGCGAATTGGCGTAGGCCCGCTCGAGATCGCGGAACAGCACCTTCTGCGCGAGCAGTTCCTGTGCGTGCTTCAGGTCGCCGTTCAGGAACACCGACAGGCCGAGCCGCAGGTTCGCGATCAGCCGTGCGTGCAGGTCGCAGATCTCCGCCATGCCGGCTTCCGAGAAATTGCGGCCCTTGTCGATCTTCTTGAGTTCGAGGTCGCCGAGGATGCGCTCGATGATGTCGCCGACCTGCTCCATGTTGATCGCGAACGACACGACGTCGGCCCAGCGGCGCCCCTCGCGCGGCTCCAGCGCTTCGCGCGGAATCTGCGCGAGGTAGAGCTTGACGGCGGTGTAGAGCTCGTCGACGACGTCGTCCATGTTGCGCAGCCGTTCGGCGAGCGTGCGGTCGTTCGTCGTCAGCACGGTGAGCATGCCGGCGAGCATCTGCTCGACCACGTCGCCGATGCGCATCGCTTCGCGCGCCGCACAGGCGATCGCGAGCCCGGGCGTATCGAGCGCCGACGGATCGAGGTGCCGCGGCTTCGCGGGATCCTCGGACGCCGGGCGCGCGGGCAGCAGCTGCTCGGCGATCTTCGCGATCTTCTCGGTCCAGAACAGGAGCAGCAGAGCGAGCGCGACGTTGAAGCCGAGGTGGAACAGGACGACTTCGCGCGTCGCGTCGACGCCGATGCCGCTGACCCATTCGTCGAGGTGGCCGGCGAGTGGCACCGCCAGCACGCAGCCGATCAGCTTGAACAGGAAGTTGCCGAGCGTAACGCGGCGCGCCTCGGGCGTGGACCGCAACGTCGACAGCATGCCGAGCACGCCGCTGCCGAGGTTGGCGCCGAGCACGAGGCCGAGCGCGACCGGCAGCGCGATCACGTGCAGCGACGCGAGTGTCGCCACGAGCAGCACCACCGCGAGGCTCGAATAGCAGAGCACGGTGAAGAGCGCCGCGACGAGCATGTCGAGCAGCACGTCGCCGGTGAGCGAGGCGAAGATCACCTTGACGCCGGCGGCCTGCACGATCGGATGCGCCGCCACCGAGATCCACTGCAGCGCGAACATGATGAGGCCGAGGCCGATCAGGATCTGGCCGAAGCGGCCCGCGGCGCTGGCCTGGCTCGACAGGAACAGCACGATGCCGCTGAAGATCAGCAGCGGCGCGAGCCACGACAGGTCGAACGAAAGCAGGACCGTGACGAGCGCGGTGCCCACGTCGGCGCCGAGCATCACCGCGAGCGCCGGCGCCGTGCCGATCAGGCCTTGCCCTGCGAACGACGCGACGATCAGCGCGGTCGCGGTGCTGCTCTGAATGAGGCCGGTGACGCCTAGGCCGGCGAAAAACGCGCTGAACCGCTTCGACACGCTGCGCCGGAGCACGCGGCGCAGGTTGCCGCCGTACATCCGGAGGATGCCCGTGCGCACGATGTGCGTGCCCCACACGAGCAGCGACACGCCGGCGAGCAGGTTCAAAAGCGTTTGCACTTCAGTCCGCCAATGGCATTCAGGTCGCCTGCAAAATGCGCGTTCTTTCGTCGCTCTCGCCGCCTCGAATCGTCGGGCTCCGCACGCGATTCAAGGGAAGCATCCCCGGACGAATGTAGGGTGTCACGTTCATCCGACGAACTACCATGGCAATGAATACGTTTTCACATTCGTGAAACTCTTCATCGCCTCCTGTACCCCTTCCTTATACCCGAGACCCGAATCCTTGATGCCGCCGAAGGGCGTCAACTCGAGCCGATAGCCCGGCACCTCGCGCACGTTCACCGTGCCGACGTCGAGTTCGCGGACGAAGCGCGTGATGTAGTCGAGGCGGTTCGTGCACACCGACGACGAGAGCCCGTACGCCGTCGAGTTCGAGATGCGGATCGCGTCGTCGATGTCGCGGAAGCGGATCACCGGCGACACCGGGCCGAAGGTTTCCGTTTTCACGACGTCCATGTCGGGCGCCACGCGGTCGAGCACCGTGGGCGAATAGAGCGCGCCTTCCCGCCGGTTGCCGTGCAGCAGGCGCGCACCGGCCGCGACCGCGGCGTTCACCTTCGCCTCGAAGCTCTTCGCCGCAGGCTCGTCGACGACGGTGCCCATGTCGACCTTCGGGTCCATCGGATCGCCGTAGCTCCAGGCGCGCGTACGCTCGAGCAGTTTCTCGACGAACGCGTCGGCCACGCCCTCCTGCACGAGCATCCGCTTGACGGCCGTGCAACGCTGCCCGGAATTCTTGTACGAGCCGGTGGCGGCAAGCGTCGCGGCCTCGTCGAGGTCCGCGTCCTCCATGACGATGATGGGGTCGTTGCCGCCCAGTTCCAGCACCTGCCGCTTGTAGATCGCCTTGCCCGCGATGTACTTGCCGACGGGGACGCCGCCCGTGAACGTGACGAGGTCGATGTCGGGGTTGGTCAGCATCTCGTCGGCGATCTCGCGCGGGTCGCCGGTGACCACCGAGAACATCGGCGGCGGCAGGCCGGCTTCGTACAGGATGTCGGCGAGGGCGAGGGCGGACAGCGGCGTCTTCTCGGTGGGCTTCAGCACCATCCGGTTGTTGGTGGCGATCGACGGCGCGACCTTGTGCGCGACCTGGTTCAGCGGATGGTTGAACGGCGTGATCGCCGAGATGACGCCGAGCAGCGGCTCGCGCAGCGTGTACACCTTGCGCGACTTGCCGTGCGGCGTGAGGTCGCACGAGAACACCTGACCGTCGTCCTGCAGCGCGGCGATGCCGGCGAACGTGAACACGTCGCGCGCCCGGCCCACCTCGTAGAGCGAATCCTTCTTGCAGATGCCGCACTCGGCGGTGATCAGGTCCGACAGTTCGATCGTGCGCGCCGCGATCATTTCCGCCGCTCTGCGGCAGATTTCATGACGCTCGTAGCGCGTCAGCGTCGGCTTGTACGCCCTTGCAATGGCGAAGGCGCGCCGCACGTCCTCGACGCTCGCCTTCGGCACCGTGCCCACGACCTCCCCGGTGTAGGGATTCATCACGTCGAGCGTGCGCTCGCCCCCGATGCGTTCGCCGGCGATGCGCATCGTTTCGCGGAGCGGCGTGTTGACGGGGGCGGCTTTGGCGGCGGTCAGCATTGCGTTGGAGTCCTCATGCAAAGGCTATGCGAGATGGTTGAGGCCGAGGTCGAAGGCATCGAAGTTGCGCCAGCGGCGCTCGGGCAGGTCGGGGGCCGGGCGGTTCGCGATCAGCGGCACGCGCTGCTCGGAGATGCCGCCATGCGAGCGCAGCGGCGCGTCGAGGCCCGACAGGTCGTGGGCGCTCTGGCGGCTGCCGATCGCGGTCAGCCGCTCCGAGACGACGACGAGGTCGCCGATGCGATCGGGCGGCAATTCGAAGCGTGCGGCGGCCGCTTCGCGCGACAGCACGACGTCGATGCCGCGCAGCGCCGCGATGCGCTCGCGCACGTCGTCGATCGCCACGCGGCCTTCGACGTAGACGGTGGCGTACGAGCCGAGCGCGCCGTGGTGCACGACGTATGGATCGGTGATCGGCAGGATCACGCGCGTGGCGTGCTCGCCGTACGCGGCGTCGAGCACGTCCTGCAGGTACACGATGTTCGGCCGGCCGAACGCGTCGGTCTTCGCGTTCATGCCGTGATCCGCGGTGAGCACGATGGCGGCGCCTGCCGCGTCGAGGCGCGCGAGGTAGCGAGAAATCATGCCCGTGAACGCGTTCGCTGCCGGTGTGCCCGGTGCGTGCTTGTGCTGCACGTAGTCGGTGGTGGACAGGTACATGATGTCGGGCCGCTCGCGCTCCATCAGCGCCGCGCCGGCCGCGAACACGAACTCGGAGAGCTCGGCGCTGTACACCGACGGCAGCGCCATCCCGGCGAGCTCGAGCGCGTCGTCGACGCCGTGGTCGGCCTTGCTGACGCGGTCGGCACGCTCGGCAGAGAAGCAGATGCCGCGCAACCGGTGACCGAGCAGCGCGCGCAGCTTGTCCTTCGCGGTGACCACGGCGACCTTCGCGCCGGCATCGGCGAACGCGGCGAGGATCGTTCCGGTGCGCAGGTACTTGGCATCGTTCATCATCACTTCGGTCCGCGTATCCGGATCGAAGAAGAAGTTGCCGCAGATGCCGTGCACCGACGGCGGTGCGCCGGTGACGATCGACAGGTTGTTGGGATTGGTGAACGACGGCACCACGCAGTCGGCCGTGAGGCAGGTGCCCCGCTCGCGCAGTTGCGCGAACCACGGCGCGCTGCCCGACGTGATCGCTTCGGTGATGTAGTCGGGCTCGCAGCCGTCGACGCAGACGACGACGAGCGGGCGTTGCGGCGCGCGGTAGCGGCGTCCGTTGACGTCGAGGGACATGGGGAGAGTCATTTGATCGATCTTCTGGGTCGAGGCCGTTCCGCGCTGTCGTGCACGCGCTCGCGGCTCGCCATCGCGTGATCGTGCAGCGCGCGGCCGGCCGCGGCGGGCTGCCGCTGCGCAATGTGCTCGACGATCATCCGATGCTCACGCATCGAGACGGGAAGGATGCCCGCCTGCCCGAGCGCGGCGCGCCGGTGCAGGTGCAGCTCGTTGACGAGCCGCCGGTACATCAGCGTGAGCTTGGGATTGCCGGCGAGCTCGACGATCCGGTCGTGGAACGCGACATTGGCGGCGTGGTAGCCGTCGATGTCGCCCTGTGCCACGGCGTCTTCCATGCGATCGACGAGGCGGCGCAACTCGCCGGTTTCGGTGGGCGTGGCGTTCTGCGCGGCGCGCCGGCCCGCGAACTCGTCGAGCACCGCGCGCAGCTCGAAGATCTGGTCGGCCTCGTCGATGCCGATCTGGCGCACGAACACGCCACGGTTCTTCTCGAGGCGCACGAGGCCCGAGCCTTCGAGCGCGCGGAACGCCTCGCGTATGGGGCCGCGCGACACGCCGAGCATCGACGCGACCTCGTTTTCGCGCAGCTGCGAGCCCGCCGGGAGGTCGCCGGCGAGAATCATCCGCTCGAGCTCGCGCTCGACGAGCGTGGGCAGCGAGTTGTGGCGAATGAGCGCGATCGGATGGTCGTCGCCGACCAGCCGCCGCGGCTCCGGAGCGACGGCGTTCCGCGGCGCAGCGCGCGACGCCTCGGCACCGGCAGGCGCCGCGTGCCTCGCTTGCGTCGGGCGGCGCGGCGCGCTGCGGCGGCCCGCGCCATTCTGCTTCAGCATGTTGCGATTAGACCCCGTTTGGTTGTAGATTGTCAACAATCTACGGTCGACGAGCCGCAACGCGCGCGCGAAAAGCGCGAACGGTGCGGGCGAGCTAAGATCGCCGTGGATGAACCCGCCGCGCCGCGCGACGATCGCCGCGCCCCGGCGGCCTGATCGATGGGCCCCAAGAGGAGGAGTGCAATGAAGAGGAACCTGATCACGCTCGCCGGTGCGATCGCGCTGGCGCTGGTTGCGGGCACGTCGCTCGCCCAGTCGAACGTCGTCACGATCTACGCCGCCGACGGTTTGAAGGACGGCAACCCCAGCTGGTTCGGCAATCAGTTCGACGCATTCACGAAGGCCACGGGCATCAAGGTGCAGTACATCGAAGCGGGCTCGAGCGGCGTCGTCGACCGCATCGCCAAGGAGAAGTCGAACACGCAGGCCGACGTGCTCGTCACGCTGCCGCCGTTCATGCAGAAAGCCGCCGCCGACGGCCTGCTGCAGGCGTACACGCCGGCCGGCGCCGACAAGCTCGCCGAGGGATCCAAGGACGCCAAGGGCATGTACGTGGCGATGATCAACAACTTCCCGAACTTCATCTACAACCAGGACGTGTTGAAGGCGGCGCCGAAGACGTACGACGATCTGCTCGATCCCAAATTCAGGAAGAAGATCCAGTACTCGACGCCAGGACAGGCCGGCGACGGCACGGCGTTCATGCTGCAGACGTTCCATGCGTTCGGCAGCAAGGATGCCGGGCTCGCGTTCCTCGGCAAGCTGCAGGCGAACAACCTCGGCCCGTCGGCGTCGACCGGCAAGCTGACCGCGCTCGTCAACAAGGGCGAGCTCTACGTGGCCAACGGCGACCTGCAGATGAACCTCGCCCAGATGCGCAACAACCCGAACGTGCAGGTGTTCTTCCCGGCGGCCCCGAACGGCAAGCGCTCGGTGTTCCCGTTGCCGTACTACATCGGCCTCGTCAACAACGCGCCTCACGCCGACGCCGGCAAGAAGCTCATCGACTTCCTGATGAGCGAGAAGGCGCAAAGCGAGGTGAGCTCGGTGGCACAGGGGTTTCCGGTGCGCAGCGACGTGCATCCCACCGACGAGAACTTCAAGAAGCTGAACGCCATGCTGCAGGGCGTCGAGGTGTGGTATCCGGACTGGAATCAGGTGCTGAAGGACCTGCCGGCCGACGTCGCAGCCTACAACAAGGCGATCTCGGGCCAGTGATGCGGGCGGAACTCGCCGACGTCGCCCCGGCCATGGCGACGCCCGCGCAACGCGAACGCGCGGGCGTCGACGCGGCGAGCAGCGGCATTCGCTTCGATGACGTCACCGTCGCGTACAACGACGTGGTCGTCCTCGATTCGCTGTCGCTCACGGTCAAGCCCGGCGAAATCGTCGCGCTGATCGGCCCGTCGGGCTCGGGCAAGACCACGGCGTTGCGCGCGGTGGCCGGCTTCGTGCGCCCGCTGCGCGGCACGATCTCGATCGGCACGCGCGACGTGACGAACGTCGCGCCGCATGCGCGCAACATCGGCATGGTGGTGCAGAACTACGCGCTGTTCCCGCACATGCGTGCCGAGGAGAACGTCGCGTTCGGCCTGCGCGCGCGCGGCGCACCTGCCGACGTCATTCGGGAGCGCGTGCCCGAGTGCCTGCGCATGGTGGGCATGGCGAGCTACGCGAAACGTTTCCCGCGCGAGTTGTCGGGCGGCCAGCAGCAGCGCGTGGCTATCGCGCGTGCGCTGGCCATCCGGCCGCAAGTGCTGTTGCTCGACGAGCCGCTGTCCGCACTCGACGCGCAGATCCGCCGCTCGATGCTCGACGAGCTCGCGCGGTTGCATCGCGATCTGCCGTCGCTCACCGTGCTCTACGTGACGCACGACCAGACCGAGGCGCTGACGCTCGCCGACCACATCGGCATCATGCGCGACGGCAAGCTCGTCGCGTTCGGCGACGCGCAATCGCTCTATCGCTATCCGCCGAATCGCTTTTCCGCCGAATTCCTGGGCCGCGCGAACCTGCTGCCCGTGCGCGAGGTCGCGACGACCACCGCCGGCATGGCGCGCGTGCGCTTCGGCGCCGATGCGCTGATCGCGCGCAACCACCACGGTTTGCCCGACGGCGGCGAATGCCTGCTCTGCGTGCGTCCGCACGACCTGCGGCTGTCGCCGTGCGACTCGATCGGCAACGTGCTGGGCGGCGTCGTGAAGAGCGTGCAATGGCAAGGCGACATGCAGAACGTCGAGCTCGACGTCGCCGGTCACGCGCTGCGGCTCACGTGCGCGCCGATGCACGCGCCGCCGGCGCCGGGTGCGCCGCTCGCCATTCACTTCAGTGCGTCGGAGGCGACGCTGATCCCGGAACACACGCTGCGTGGCTGAACTCGCGCTCGCGCTCCCGGGGCAGGCGAGCGCACCCTCGCGCAGCGCCTGGATCCTGCCCCCGCTCCTGATCCTCGCGGCGCTGTTCTTCTTCCCGCTCGCGCTGATCGCGCGCCAGGCGCTCGGCGGCGCGGAAGGCGGTGCGTTGTCGCTCAATCATTTCGCGACCGTGCTGACGTCGAAGATGTTCGTCGACGGCCTGCGCAACACGCTGGTCATCGCGCTGTCGGCCACGGCAGGCTGCCTCGTGCTGGGCTTCGTGCTGTCCGTGTTCATCGCGTTCACGCCGTTTCCCGGCAGCAGCATCCTCGCGCGCCTGATCGACACGTTCATCGCGCTGCCCACGTTCCTCGTCGCGCTGTCGTTCACGTTCATCTACGGCTCGGCCGGCATGCTGAACGAATCGCTGATGGAGATCTTCCATCTCGACCTGCCCCCGGTCGACTTCCTCTATTCGCAGTGGGGCGTGATCCTGTCCGAGATCACCGTCTACACGCCGTTCGTGATGCGGCCGCTGCTCGCGTCGTTCTCGCTGATCGAGCCGGCGCAGCTCGAGGTCGCGAGCAGCCTCGGCGCACGGCCGCTGCGCATCGTTTCGCGGATCATCCTGCCGGCGGCGCTGCCGGCGCTCGTCGCCGGCGGCAGCCTGTGCCTGCTGCTCACCGTCAACGAATTCGGCATCGTGCTCTTCATCGGCGCGAAGGACGTCATCACACTGCCGCTGCTCATCTACGACAAGGCGATCCAGCAGTTCGACTACACGACGGCGTGCGTGATCGCCGTCGTCAACGTCGGGCTGTCGCTGGCGCTCTATTCGCTGTACCGGTTCGTGGTCGCGTATTTCGGAGGTCGCCGTGCTGGTCTGGTCTAGGTCGGGACGCGCAACGACCGCGACGATCGCGCTCGTGCTCTTCGGCGTGCTGTACGGCCTGCCGATCGCGGTGATCGCGCTCGCGAGCTTCGCCGGGCAGTGGAACAGCGTGCTGCCGAGCAAGCCGACGCTCGAGCATTACGTGAACGCGCTGCACGGCGATTCGCTCGAGAACCTGCACGTGAGCGTCGTCACCGGCTTCGTTGCGAGCCTGGTCGCGCTCGTGTCGGGCACGTGGGCAGCGCTCGCACTGCGCGTGCAGCCGCGCACCGCACGGCGCGTGCTCGACGCCGTGTTCTTCATCCCGAGCGCGGTGCCGTCGGTGTCGGTGGGCCTGGGGCTCCTCGTCGCGTTCAGCCAGCCGCCGGTGCTCCTGAACGGCACCACGATGATCGTCGTGATCGCGCATTTCGTGCTGATCTCGGCGTTCACCTACGGCAACGTGTCGGCGGGCCTCGCGCGGCTGCCGGTCGATTTCGAGCAGGTGGCGGAGAGCCTGGGTGCGCGGCCGTTCTATCGGCTGCGGCGCGTGACGCTGCCGCTGCTGACGCCGTACCTCATCGCTGCGTTCAGCCTGAGCTTCGCGCTGTCGATGGGCGAGCTCGGCGCGACCGTAATGGTGTATCCACCGGGCTGGGTCACGATGCCGGTGGGCATCTTCGCGTTGTCGGATCGCGGCGCGATCTTCGACGCGGCCGCGCTCACGATGGTGCTTGCGATCACCACGGCCATCGTCCTGATCGGGCTCGCGCGCGTGCCGACGCGCGCGTCGGTCCGCTGATACTGTTTTCATTTTCGGTCACAAGGAGTCGACATGGCGAACGTCAGCCGCGACCCGATCCTGCTCACCCCTGGCCCGCTCACCACCGCGTTGTCGACGAAGGTCGCGATGCTGCGCGACTGGGGCTCGTGGGATTCGGCGTTCAACGCGATCACCGCGCGCGTGCGCGAACGACTGCTCGACATCGTGGCGGGTTCCGCGACGCATGTCTGCGTGCCCATGCAGGGCAGCGGCACGTTCTCGGTCGAGGCGGCCGTGAATACGCTCGTGCCGCGCGACGGGCACATGCTCGTGCTCGTGAACGGCGCCTATGGCAAGCGCCTCGCGAAGCTCACGCAAATGATGGGACGGCGCGTTTCGACGTTCGAAACACCGGAGGACGTGCAGACCACGGCGGGCGACGTCGAGCGGCTGCTCGCGGCGGATGCCTCGATCACGCACGTCGGACTCGTCCACCTCGAAACGTCGACGGGCATCCTCAACCCGCTGCAGGGCATCGCCGAGGCCGTCGCGCGGCAGGGCCGGCGCCTGATCGTCGATGCGATGAGCTCGTTCGGGGCCATTGCGATCGACGCACAGGCGATGCCGTTCGACGCGCTGATCGCGGCGTCGGGCAAATGCATCGAAGGGCCGCCGGGCATGGGCTTCGTGATCGCACGCAAGTCGTCGCTCGAGGCCGCGGCCGGCAACGCGTCGTCGCTGTCGCTCGATCTATGCGACCAGTGGCAATACATGGAGAAGACGACGCAGTGGCGCTACACGCCGCCCACGCACGTCGTCGCCGCGTTCGCGGCCGCACTCGATACGTTCGACGCCGAAGGCGGGCAGCCGGCGCGGCTGGCGCGTTACACGAAGAATTATGAAGCGCTCGTCGGCGGCATGCGCGAACTCGGCTTCCGCGCGTTCCTCGACCCGTCGATCCAGGCGCCGGTGATCGTGACGTTCCACGCACCCGCCGATCCGCGCTACACGTTCCGGGAGTTCTACGACCGGGTGCGCGACAAGGGCTTCATCCTGTACCCCGGCAAGCTCACGCAGGTCGAGACGTTTCGCGTGGGCTGCATCGGCGCGATCGGCCCCGAGGAGATGCGCTCGGCGGTGAATGCCGTGCGCGACACGCTCTCCGAGATGCACGTGACGCGCGTCGCACCGGCGGTGCCCGCCCGCGCCGCCGCGTAGCGACTTCGGTACTTCGGGGTCAGAGCGGGACGTGGCACAGCACTTCCCGCTCTGACCCCGAAGTACCAAGCCCGAAGTACCCGCGCCTGTGGGCATCCGCCGACAACGTTTTCGGCCGCCGCTCGCTACCTCGGCAGGCGTGCGCCGGGCATAGTGGGGCCGTTCAACGCGGGAAGTCAGCCACTGGCAGGAGGCCGGTGCGCCCGCGACGGAGGCCCACGATGAAACGAGCAACGAGTCTCTTGCTTTGCACCCTGCTGGCTACGGCGCTCGCCGGCTGTGCCGGCATGTCCGAACGGGACCGTGACACGGTCGTTGGTGCGGGCGTCGGCACAGCGATCGGCGCTGGCGTGACCGGCGACGTCGGCGGTGCAGCAGTCGGCGGCGTGGTCGGCGGCGTGATCGGCAATCAGGTCGGACGTCACTGACGCAGCAACGCTGCGGCCTCGACGCGCCGATGCAGGAGCGCGTCGAGGCTCGAATAACTCCCATCGTCCGCGGGCACGTGCCCGTGGCGGATCAGGAAGTCGAGCACCACGAGGCTCGCATCGACGGTGGTTTCGTCGACGCCGCCGCTGGCGGCGATCGTCCGCGCGGCGGTGACCAGGTCGACCCGTCGATGCTCGACGGCTTCCCCGTCCTGGTTCGCCGGGACGAAGTCGCGCGGCAGAACGAGGTCGTGCACGAACAACGTTTCGCGCTGAAGTCCGTCGAACATCGGCTTGACCGAATGGACGATGCCGGCGGCGCGCGCCTCGCGCGCAAGGGACGCAGGCACGCCCGCTTCCTCGAACGCTTCCTTGACGATCGTTTCGTCGACGCGATAGCCGGCGGCGATGCCGCCGCCGATCAGGTTGTCGAGCAGTCCCGGATCGACGTCCTTGGTCGGACTGCGCCGGGCGAACCACATCCATGGGGCATCGTCCTCGTGCACAACCCCGTTGACGTGCACCGCGTACGTCGCCAGTCCGAAGTAGCGCGCGGCGCCGCGCTCGATCACGAATAGTGGCGGCTCGCCGAAGCGGGTGCCGATCGCGAAGAGCTCGTCGCGCCAGGCGGGCAACGCGCCTTCCGCGCGCAACGCGAGCGCGGTCTCGGCGAACGCCTGCGATCGCGCCTCCGTCGTGCGAAACCGCGGATCGAGCACCACGCGCTGCCCGTCCACTGCGAAGACGCCAAAGCGGGCGAGGCGCGCGGCACGCGCATCGTCCACGAGCCCGATCGCGATGCCGTCGACGAAAAGCGGCCGATAATCGATGTCGGGCAGCGCGAGCGCGCGCGTGAGGCGCGCCGCGATTGCCGCTAGAATGGACGGCTCGATCACGCCGCGATTCTATGCCAGCGCGAATTCTCGACGGCAAGCGTGTCGCCGAGCAGGTCACCGCTGAAGTGCGCGACGCCGTCGCCCGCCGCGTTGCCAGGGGCATGACGGCGCCGGGCCTTGCCGTCGTGCAGGTCGGGGAGCATGCTGCATCGTCGATCTACGTGCGCAACAAGCGTCGCACCACGGAGACGGTCGGCATGCGCTCGTTCGCGCTCGACCTGCCGGCGACCGTCGGCGAGCGCGACCTGCTCGACGAGATCGACCGGCTCGGCGCCGATCCTTCGGTGAACGGTATCCTCGTGCAGTTGCCCTTGCCGCCTCACATCGCGCGCGAAGCGGTGATCGAGCGCATCGATCCCGCGAAGGACGTCGACGGCTTTCACCCCTACAACGTGGGCCGACTGGCGCTCGGCATGCCCGCGCTTCGTCCGTGCACGCCGTACGGCTGCATGCGCCTGCTCGCGGAGACCGGCGAGGCGCTCAAGGGCAAGCACGCGGTGGTGATCGGCCGCTCGACGATCGTTGGCCGGCCGATGGCGCTCGAACTGCTCCTCGCGCATTGCACGGTGACCATCGCGCATTCGGCGACGCGCGACCTCGCCGACGTCGTGCGGAGCGGCGACATCGTCGTGGCCGCAGTGGGCAAGCCGCGGTTCGTGCAGGGCGACTGGATTCGCGAAGGTGCGATCGTCATCGACGTCGGCATCAACCGCAACGACGAAGGCAAGCTGGTGGGCGACGTCGATTTCGATGCCGCCCGCGAGCGCGCCAGCTACATCACCCCGGTTCCCGGCGGCGTCGGCCCCATGACGATCGCCACGCTCCTGGCGAACACGCTGCATGCCGCGGAATTGCAGCAGCGCGAAGCGCTCAAAGCCCTCTAATACCCTCGCGCGGCCGCCATGAACTTCCTCTGGCCACAGATGCTCTGGGCGCTCGTCGCAGCGCCGCTCCTCGTCGCAGGCTACGTGCTGTGGCTGCGCCGGCGCAAGAAGTACGCCGTCCGCTTCTCGAGCCTCGACCTCGTGCGCGCCGCGCTCGGGCCCGGCGAGCGCATCCGCCGCCACCTGCCGCCCGCGTTGCTGCTGCTGTCGCTCATCGCGATGATCGTAGCGCTCGCGCGCCCGACGGCGCTCGTGACGCTGCCGTCGCAGCAGCAGACGATCGTTCTCGCGATCGACGTCTCGCTCAGCATGGGCGCCACCGACGTCGATCCGAATCGGCTCAGCGCCGCCCAGATCGCCGCGAAGTCGTTCATCGACGAGCGGCCGCCGAATGCGCGGATCGGCATCGTGGCGTTCGGCGGCAACGCGGCGCTGGTGCAGCCGCCGACCGAAGACAAGGACAAGCTGCTCGCCGCGATCGACCGCTTCGACCTGCAGCGCGGCACCGCCACCGGCAGCGCACTCTACGTTGCGCTCGCGACGCTATTCCCCGACGCGGGCATCGATCTCGAGGCGCTGACGGTCCCCGGCGGCTTCTACGGCAGCTCGCGCACGCGCCGTCTCGATCCGGTCGAGAAGGCGCCGGCGAAGCCATTCAAGCCCGTGCCGGCGGGATCGAACACCAACCAGGTGATCATCCTGATGAGTGACGGGCGACGCACGACGGGGCCCGATCCGCTCGACGCCGCGAAGATGGCGGCGGACCGCGGCGTGCGCGTGTTCACCGTCGGCTTCGGCACCGCCGAGGGCGGGCTGATCGGCTTCGAGGGCTGGTCGGTGTACGTGCGCCTCGACGAGGAGACGCTGAAGGCCGTCGCGGACGTGACGCGCGCCGAGTACTTCAACGCCAGCACGTCCGCGGAGCTGCGCAAGGTCTACCGCGATCTCAACTCGAAGCTCGTGCTCGAGCGCAAGAACGTCGAGGTCACGTCGCTGATGACGATGGCTGCGGCGCTCCTCGTGCTGCTCGCGCTCGGGCTGTCGCTGTGGTGGTCGAGCCGCAACCTGCGGTGATGTGCAAAATGCGGGTCAGCGATTGGAAATGCGGGTCAGAGATGCATTTCGCCCCGAAATGCATCTCTGACCCGCATTTCCAATCGCTGACCCGCATTTTCATCACGCCGCGCGCAGGTGCCACGCCTTCGGGCGCGTGAACGTCTGGATGCCCATCGTGCCGAGCGTGAGTCCCATCCCCGAATGCTTGACGCCCGACCACGGCAGGCGCGGGCTCACGCGATCGCAGCAGTTCCAGTAGACACTGCCGGCGGATAGTTGCGACAGGATGCGCTTCGCGCGCCCGGCGTCGGTCGTGTAGACGCCCGCAGTGAGGCCGTATTCGGTGTCGTTCATCTGCTCGACCGCCGCGGCATCGTCGGCGACGCTCTGAATGCCGATGATCGGCCCGAAGCTTTCGTCGCGCATCACCGACATCGAGTGGTCGACGTCGGTCAGCACCGTCGGCGCGAACCAGTTGCCCTTGCGCTTGATCGCGGTGCCGCCCGTCAGGACCTTCGCGCCCTTGCGTTTCGCGTCGGCGACCTGCGCGCGCAGGACGTCGAGTTGCGCACGCCGCGTAAGCGGGCCGATGTAGGTTGCCTCGTCCAGCGGATCGCCGACGCGAAACGATTTCACTTCGGCGACGAACGCGTCGACGAATGCGTCGTGAATCGACTCGTGCACGTAGATGCGCTCGACCGAGCAGCACGACTGCCCGGTGTTGTAGAACGCGCCGTCGGCGAGCGCGCTCGCGGCCGCTCTTACGTCGACGTCGTCGCACACGTACACCGGGTCCTTGCCACCGAGCTCGAGCTGCACCTTGATCATCCGCCTGCCGGCCGCCGCGGCGATCTTCGCGCCCGTCGCGTACGAGCCGGTGAAGAACACGCCGTCGATCGGTTGCGCGAGCAGCGCCGCACCCGTCGCCCCGCCGCCGATCACCGGCACGAACACGTCCTCCGGCACGCCCGACGCGTGCAGCAGGTCGGCGATGTGCCGGCCGGTGAGCGTCGCGAACTCCGACGGCTTGTAGAGCACCGCGTTGCCTGCCACGAGGGCCGGCACGAACACGTTGCTGCCGACGAAATACGGGTAGTTCCACGCCGAAATGTTGGCGATCACGCCCAGCGGCTCGTGCGTGATCCGCTCGTCGAGCGAGGCTTCGGAGTGCACCTTCTCCTCGCGCAGCGTGCGCGCCGATTCGGCGATGAAGAAGTCGAGGCGGGCGACGAGTCCCTTGAGTTCGTTGCGCGATTGCCGGATCGGCTTGCCCACCTCCTGCGTCAACGTTTCGGCGAGCGTCTCGGCGCGCGCGATCACCTGCGCGCGGAAGCGCTCGATCGTTGCGATACGCTTGCGGATCGGCGTTGCGGCCCACGCCGGTTGCGCCGCGCGCGCCGCCGCATAGCGCTGGGCGACTTCGCGCGGTCCGTCGGCGACGAGGCGCAGGATGACCGTGCCGGTGGCGGGATTGACGATGGGAAGGGGCGTCGCGGGCATGATGTTCCGGAGGTCAGCGCTTGGCCTTGCGCACGCGCGCGGCTTCGAGGAATTCGTTCAGGATGGGCGAGCCGTCGAGGTGCTGGTCCGTCATCGACGGGCCGAACATGAATTCCGGGTGCCACTGCACGCCCATGACGTAGCTCGGGCCGCGCCAGCGGATCGCCTCGACGATGTTGTCGGGGACGGACATCGCTTCGACGATCAGGCCGCGTCCCAGCCGGTTCACCGCCTGATGGTGGATCGTGTTGATCGTCGCTTCCGTGCGGTTCGGATACAGCTTCGCGAGCCCGGTGTCGGGCACGAACTCCAGCGTGTGGAATTTCTGCTCGTACTTGGCGATGTCGCGGTGGTCGAGCGCATCGGGCACCTGCGTCGCGATGTCCTGGTACAACGTGCCGCCGAACGCGACGTTGATCAGCTGGCAGCCGCGGCAGATGCCGAGCACGGGCTTGCCCTTGCCGACGAAAGCCTCCAAGAGCTCGATTTCGTAGCGGTCCCGCACGCGATCGCCCACCCACGCGGGGTCGCGCGGCAGCTCGCCGTACGTCGGCGGCGCGATGTCGGCGCCGCCCTGCAGCACCAGCGCGTCGAGCGCTTCCGCGTAGTGATACAGGCGCATTTCGCTGCGCTGGATCAGGCCCTCGCTCTCGATCGCCGGGATCATCATCACCAGCACGTTCTTCGACATCACCCAGTTCGCGACCGACTGCTCGAGGTAATGCAACGTCTTGGTGAACACGCCCCCCAGGTTGACGACGTTGTCGGCGGGATGGTGAATGCGCGCGGAGACGCCGATGAGGAGGGGCGCGGCCATGGCTACAGCGCTTCGGTGAAGAGGCGCCGGAAGTCCTCGGCGGTGCAGCGTCGCGGATTCGTCTTGTGGCACGTATCGGCGACGGCGATGTCGACCAGACGATCGACGTCGCTCGGCTGCACGCGTCGCGCGCCCTGGTAGTCGGACAGCTTCGCCGGAATGTGCAGCTGGCGCTTGAAGTCGCGCAGCCAGTTCACGAACGCCGTCGCGCGCGCTTCCTCCGACCCCGCGTCGCCCCCGGGTGCATGCACGACGCGCGCGAGCTCGGCAAGCTTCGCGGTGGCCGACGGCAGGTTGAAGCGCATCACGTGGTCGATCATGATGCCGTTCGCGAGCCCGTGATGCAGGTCGGCGACGGTGGACAGCGCGTGCGCGCACGAGTGCACGGCGCCGAGATCCTTCTGGAACGCGATCGCGCCCATCATCGAGCTCATCAGCATGTCGCTGCGCGCGGTGACGTCGTGGCCATCCCGCACCGCGATCGGCAGCGCGCGTGCGGCGATGCGTGCGCCTTCGAGCGCGATGCCGTCGCACAGCGGATGCCATTCGGGCGACAGGTACGACTCGACGTTGTGCGTCAGCGCATCCATGCCCGTGGCCGCGGTGATCGACGCGGGCAGGTCGAGTGTCAGCTCGGGATCGGCGAACACCGCCTTCGCGAGCAGCGCCGGCGAGAACACGATCTTCTTGACGTGCGTCGCGTCGTCGGAGATGACCGACGAGCGGCCCACCTCCGATCCCGTGCCCGCGGTCGTCGGCAGCGCGACGAAGTACGGCAGCGCATTGACGATGGGCCGCACGCTCGGGTGATCCCACGCGTATTCGAGGATGTCGCCGTCGTGCGCGGCCATCACCGCGATCGCCTTCGCCACGTCGAGCGCGGCGCCGCCGCCGATGCCGACGATGCCGTCCGCACCATGTTCGCGAAACGCGCGCGCCCCTTCCATGACCTGGGCGCGGACGGGATTGCCCGACACGCCGGAAAACACGACGGGCGACAGCGTGCTCAGTTCATCGAGAAAACCCGCAAAGACGGGCAGGGCGGCGAGCCCGCTGTCGGTGACGACGAGGGGCCGCGAGCAGCCGCGCTCGCGCAGGTGCGGCGCCACTTCGCGGCGCGCGCCGGGGCCGAAGATAATCGACGTGGGAAAGGCGAATCGATGCATTGAATTCGAACGTGGATGTCTTAAATGATCTCGAAATAGCGCTTGCGTTCCCAGTCGGTGACCGCGTCCTGCCATTGCCGCCATTCCCATTCGCGCGTCGCGGCGAAGTGATCGACGAAATCGTCGCCGAACCAGTCGCGTGCCCGCTCCGATCGGCGGAAGACGCGCGTCGTCTCGATCAGCGTGCGCGGCGCGCGCGGAATGTCCTCGGCGCCGCGATTCGTGCCCTCGATCGGCGCGGTCGTCAACGACAGCTTGCGCTCGATGCCGTCGAGACCCGCTGCAATGCAAGCGGCCACCGCGAGATATGAATTGATGTCGGCGCCCGGGCAGCGCGTTTCGAGGCGCGTCGATTTCGGGGAACCGGGAATCACGCGGAAGCTCGCCGTGCGATTGTCGATGCCCCACGTCGGCTTCACCGGCGCCCAGAAGCCGTCGACGAGGCGCTTGTAGCTGTTGATCGTCGGCCAGAACATCGGCGCGAATTCGAGCAGCGTCGAAAGCTGCCCGGCAAGGTAGTGCTCGAAGAGCGCGCTCATGCCGTGACGCCCCTTCGCATCGTGGAAGAGATTCTTCTTGCCGTCCGACAGCGACTGATGGCAATGACCCGAGCACCCGGGATACTGCGCGCTCCATTTCGCCATGAAGCTCGGCATGATGCCGAAACGCGACGCGATCTCCTTGACGCCGGACTTGAACAGCACGCCGCGATCCGCCGCTTCGAGCGCCTCGGAAAAGAGGATTGCCGCCTCGTAGACGCCCGGACCCGTCTCCGTGTGCAGCCCTTCGATCGGCACGCCGAACGCCCCCATGTCCTCCGCGATCGCCTTGAAGTACTCGCGCGAGTGATTGGCGCGCAGCAGTGAATAGCCGAACATGCCGGGTGTCAGCGGCGTCGGATCGACGCCTTGCTTCGCCGACCACGTCTGCGGCGTCTCGACGAAGTTGAAAAATTCGAATTCGAGCCCGCACATCGGCATGACGCCGAGCTTTTCGGCGCGCGCGAGCACGCGCTTCAGCACCTGCCGGCCGTCGAGCGGGAACGGTTCGTCCCGGCCGTCCTTTCGCACCACGAATTCGCCGAGGAAGAAGTCGACGTTGTCGTCCCACGGCACGCGGCGGTGCGTGGCAAGGTCGACGCGCGCGAGCGCGTCGGGAAAGCCCTTGTGCCAGCCGGTATACGTGGTGTTGTCGTAGCACTGGTCGTGGCAATCCCAGCCGTAGACGACGTCGCAGAAGCCGAAGCCGCCTTCGACCGCCGACGCGAACTTCTCCTTGTGCACGTACTTGCCGCGCAGGATGCCGTCGATGTCGCTGACGGCGAGTTTGACGCGGGAGCCAGGCGACTGGCGAACGGCGGCCAGGGCGTCAGAGGCGGCGGGCGAGTGCATCGAAGTCTCCCGAAGAATTATTCTTTGGCTCGAAGGGTCGTTCAACGGCGGCCGCAGGCCCCGGCGATTCTAGCGCAGGCACGAAGCCGTCGGGGCGACCGGACGGCGCCCCGGCTTCTTCCACGCCATTGGGGATGGGGACGGTGCAGTTCGAGTGGGTGACCGAATAGCCGTCGAGGTAGTCTCCGGTAAAGTGCTCGTTGGCCCACGTGAGCCGCTGCACCGCTTTCGACACGCTCGCGCCGTCGACCGTGTACGTGAGCGTGGACCTGGTCGAGTTCCGGCACCGCGAACGTGACGGTGCCAACCTTGTGCGCCGTGTAGCTGGGTGTACCGACCACCGAACCAGGGACCGTCGTTGCCGCGAGGTCGCCCGCCCACGACGCTGTCGCCGGCGAAAAAAAGGTGGCGGCGGTGTACCACACCGGGTTGTGGTTGTTGTCGTACTCTCCTGTACGCTCGGGTGATGAATGCATCGCGTGGTGACGCATCGGAATGCCCTCGTCGCACTGCACGCCGCGGTCGCATTGTTCGGGCTGGCGGCGCTCTTCGGGCAGTGGGTGACGCTGCCTGCGACGCTGATCGTGCTCGGCCGCACGACCATCGCCGCCGTCACGCTCGCCATCGTAGCGTACGCGCGTCGCGAGCCGCTGCACGCCGTGGACCGGCGGTTGCTCGCGAACGGCGCCGTGCTGGCCCTGCACTGGGTGTCGTTCTTCGCGGCGGTGAAGCTCGCGTCGGTGGCGATCGCGCTCCTCGGCTACGCCATGTTTCCGGTATTCGTGCTCGTGCTGTCTTTGGGCCCGGCGACGCGCGTCACGCGGCGCGACTGCGCGACCGCCGTACTCGCAACGCTCGGTCTCGTCGCCATCGTGCCCGCGCTGTCGTGGTCGAGCGAGGCGACGCGCGGCTTGGCACTCGGCGTCGTGTCCGGATTCACGTTCGCGTGGCTCGCCGTGCGCAACCGTACGTTCGTCGCGACGCGCCCGGCCACGGCGATCGCCCTATGGCAAAACGTCGGCGCAGCGCTGTGCCTCGTGCCGGTCGCGTTCTTCGCGGCGCCCTCGACGCGCTCGCCGTCGCTCGCCGATCTCGCGCTGCTCGTCGTGCTCGGCGTCGTCTGTACGGGTGTCGCGCACACGCTCTTCATCGCCAGCATGCGCCGCTTGTCGGCGCATACGGCGAGCGCGGTCGCGTCGCTCGAGCCTGTGTACGGCATCGCGCTCGCGGCGTGGCTGCTGCATCAGATTCCCGATGTGCGCACGATCGCGGGGGGCGCGCTCATCGTTGCGGCGGCGCTGGCTGCTTCGCAGCGCTCGCTTGGCGAGGCGCGCGCGGTTTCGGTAGCATCGGGTGAAGCGAGGATCGGTCAATGAACATCGGCATCGTCGGACTCGGACGCATGGGCGGCAACATGGCGCGGCGGCTCGCGCGCGGCGGCGCGCACGTCGTCGGCTACGATCCAGACCCCCTCGCGTCGCGCGTACTCGCGGACGACGGCGTCGTCGCGGCGGCGTCGCTCGAAACGCTCGCCATCGCGCTTCCCGCGCCACGCGTCGTGTGGCTGATGGTGCCGGCGGGCAACGCCACGCAGCAGACGATCGATGCGCTCGTGCCGCATCTTGCGCGCGGCGACCTTATCGTCGATGGCGGCAACGCGAACTATCACGACTCGCAGCGGCGCGGCGAGGCGCTTTCGCGCCTCGGCATCCGGTTCTCCGATTGCGGCGTGTCGGGCGGCGTGCACGGCCTCGCAAACGGCTATGCGCTGATGTTCGGTGCCGATGCCGAAGCGGCGGCGATGCTCGTGCCGTACATACGCATTCTCGCGCCCGCGCCCGACACCGGATGGCTGCATTGCGGACCGATCGGCGCCGGCCATTTCGTCAAGATGATTCACAACGGCATCGAGTACGGGATGATGCAGGCGATCGCCGAAGGCTTTGCGCTGATGGAGAACCGGCGCGATCTCGGCCTCGACGTCGCGAAGATCGCGTCGACGTGGCGGCACGGGAGCGTCGTGCGCTCGTGGCTGCTCGACCTCACTGCGGACTTCCTCGCCGTCGATTCGACCTTGCAGGGCGTGGCGCCGATCGTCGCGGACTCGGGCGAAGGGCGCTGGACCGTCGAAGAGGCGATCGCGCAGGGCGTGCCGGCGCCGGTGCTGTCGCTCGCGCTGATGTCGCGATTCGCGAGCCAGGGGGGCGGCGATTACGCGAATCGCATGCTCGCGATGATGCGCAAGGCGTTCGGTGGACATGCGATCGCGAAGCAGCAGCCATGATCGTCGTGCTGATGGGCGTGTCGGGATCGGGCAAGTCGACGGTCGGCGCGGCGCTCGCGTCCGCCCTCGGCTGGCCTCTGATCGACGCGGACGACCTGCATCCTGCCGCCAACGTCGAGAAGATGCGCGCCGGCATCCCGCTCACCGACGACGATCGCTGGCCGTGGCTCGACCGCGTCGTCGACAGGCTGCGCGAGGTGGCAGCGCAATCGGGCAACGTGATCCTCGCGTGCTCGGCGCTGAAGCGCAGCTATCGCGAGCGGATCGAGCGCGCGGGCCACGTGCGCTTCGTCCACCTGACGGGGAGCCCCGAGGTCATTGGGGCGCGGCTCGCGGCGCGCAAGCACCGCTACATGCCGGCGTCGCTGCTCGAAAGCCAGATTGCGACGCTCGAAGCGCCGGGCGACGCCATCGACATCGACGTCGCCGCGCCGGTCGACGTGCAGGTGCGGTCGATCATCGAAGCACTCGGCGGCGCCACCGCGAGTCCTGCGGCATCCGCGGCGCCATGAATCACGACGCGATCACGAGATCGCCGGGACCATGCCCATCATGAGCGACAAGCAACGCTATCGCATTGCGACCAAGGTCGCGCACCTCGGTCGCGAACCGCGGCGTTTCATGGGGGTGGTCAATACGCCGGTGTTCCGCGCCTCGACGATTCTCTTCGAACGCGTCCGCGACCTCGAGGCGGCGACGCGCGGCGAATTTCCCGGGCTCACGTATGGCCTGCACGGGCTGCCTACCGTCAGCGATCTCGCTTCGGCACTCGCGGCGCTCGAGGGCGGCCATGCAGCATTCGTCGTTCCCTCGGGACTGACCGCCACGACGTTTCCGCTGCTCGCGCTCGCGAAGCCCGGCGATCACGTCCTCGTCACCGACGCCGTCTACGGTCCGACGCGACGCTTCTGCGATCACCATCTGCGTCGCTTCGGCGTCGACGTGAGCTACTACGATCCGCTGCTCGGCGAACGCATCGTCGAATGCTTCCGCGACAACACGACGCTCGTGTTCACCGAGTCGCCCGGATCGCTCACGTTCGAGGTGCAGGACGTTCCTGCGATCGCCGCCATCGCGCATGCGCGTGGCGCACGCGTGCTGCTCGACAACACATGGGCGACGCCGATCGGGTTCCGCTCGTTCGAGCACGGCGTCGACGTGTCGATCCAGGCGGCGACGAAGTACATCGGCGGCCACTCCGACGTGCTGCTCGGCGCCGTGATCGCGAACGAGGCGACGTTCGCACCGCTGGCGCAGTTCTGGACCGACATGGGCATTGCCGCGTCCACCGACGATGCGTTCCTCGCGCTCCGCGGCCTGCGCACGCTCGCCGTGCGGTTGCCGCGGCACGCGGAGAGCGCGTACGCGGTCGCGTCGTGGCTCGCGAAGCGCCCGGAAGTTCGCGAGGTGCTGTATCCGCCGCTCCCCGGCGATCGCGGTCACGCGCTGTGGAAGCGCGATTTCACTGCGGCATCGGGCCTGTTCGGCGTCGTGCTGCACCCCGTTGCGGCCGATGCGCTCGCGCGCATGCTCGACGGCCTGCATCTTTTCGGCATGGGCTGGAGTTGGGGCGGCTTCGAGAGCCTGATCATTCCCACGTGGCCCGAGCGCGCGCGCACGGCAACGACGTGGAATCCCGGCGGGCCGACGCTGCGCATCGCCATCGGACTCGAGGATCCGCGCGACCTGATCGCCGACCTGGAAGAGGGCTTCGCGCGCCTCGAGAAATAGGGTGAAACTCTACTTTCCGGCACATCGTCGCGAGAATTCGACGTCCGTGGCGGAAAGTAGAGCCTACTTTTGCGTCGGTGCGCGGGGCGACTGCTGCGTCGCGGACGCGACGACGCGGCCCGCGCACATCGCCAGCACTGCGCGCCCGCGCTTCAACGCCACGCGGACGTAGCCCTCGAGGCGCAACACGTCGTCGGCGACCTGCGATGCATAGCGAAGCTCGTCCATCAGCGCTTCACGCTTCCCGGCGCACAGCGGCAGTTCGTCGATACGCTTGCCGACGTATTCGCTCCAACCCGGCTGGTTCATCGTTCGCTCCTGCGCTGGTTTGCGATGAGGCGCAGGATGCGTGAGCGCAAAGCCGACGTCCATCCTCCAAATGGGGGACGACACGTGGCTGATGGTGATAGCCGCGCTACAGCGAATTGACGACGTGGCCGCCGTCGACGGTGAGCACGCTGCCCGTCATGTACGAGCCGGCATCCGACGCGAGCAACAGCAGCGCCCCGTCGAGCTCGTCGGGCGTGCCGATGCGTCGCTGTGGAATGCGCTTGACGAGCGCCTGCCCGGCCTCGCTTGCGAAGAAGTCGCGGTTGATGCCGGTCTCGATGTACCCGGGCGCCAGGGCGTTGACGCGTATGCGGTAGCGCGCGAGTTCGAGCGCCATCGCCTTGGTGAGCTGGATCAGTGCCGCCTTCGAGGCGGCGTAGCTCGGCACCTGCGAGGCGACGCGCACGCCGAGGATCGACGCGATGTTCACGATGCTGCCGCCCTTCGCCTGCGCGACCATGTGTCGCGCGGCCGCCTGGGCCACGCGCCACGCGCCGGTGAGGTTCACGTCGATCACGCGCTGCCAGTCGTCCTCGGTGTGATCGAGCAGCGGCTTCGTGATCGCGATGCCCGCGTTGTTGACGACGACGCCGATCGCACCGAGCGCCGTCGATGCATCGTCGAAGGCGCGCGCCACGCTCGCGGCGTCGGTGACGTCCAGCGCCACGGCGGCCACGCGTCGGCCGAGCGCGCGAATCTCGTTCGCGACGTCGTCGAGCGAATCACGACGCCGCGCCGTCACCGCGACGTCGGCGCCTGCGCGCGCGAGTGTCACCGCAAAGTGATGGCCGAGGCTTCCGTTCGCGCCGGTGACGAGCGCATTGCGGCCGCTGAGCGAGAGTTCCATGCTATTCGCGCAACGCCCTGGGATTGGAAATGGCGAGGCGATCCTCGGCGATGCGGGTCAGCGCCGTGACGAGCGACTGCGCGTGCGGCGCGTCGTCGAAGCGGCCGGCGCGAATCGCTGCCGCGACGATGCGGCGAAGCACGTGCACGTCAACGGTGTCGGGATCGCTCGGCGCCACGCTTTCCGTCGCAAGCGGGCGCAACCGCTCGACTTCCTGGCGAAGGGCATCCGGCCCGAGCGCAATGTCGCGCGCGGCAATCGCCAGCGCGTTGGCGATCATCAAAGCGGTGTAGCGCGACGACGCATCGAGCGAAGGCATGACGTCGGCGAGCAACGCTTCGCGCGCGCTCGTCAGGAGCGACGCCGCATCGGGCACGTCGCGATCGTGGGTAGGCTCGTCGTTCACGTCGCGTGGCTTCCCGTCAACCGCAGCACTTCGTATTCGAGTTCGTCGACGATGCGCCCGGTCAACGCGAGTTCGAGCGACGGTTCGCGGCGATGCCGGCGCGCCTGCTCGAGCGCGATGATCGCCCAGCGAATGTGCGCCATCGCCTGCCAGTAGTCGAGGTCGGCACGCGAGATGCTGCGGCTCGATACCGACCGATAACCCGCGAGGAACGGCTCGACCGCCGCCATGCCGCCCGCTTCACGCTCGCGAGCGGCAAAGCGCCAACAGCGGGCGGTGAACCAGCCGATGTCCTCGCGTGGGTCGCCCCAGCCGGCGAACTCCCAGTCGAGCACGCCGACCAATTTACCGTCGTCGACGAGGTAGTTGCCGGTGCGGTAGTCGCGGTGCACGAGCGTGACGTCGTATTCGCTCGGCGCATTTCGTTCGCACCAGCGCAATCCCCATTCGAGCGCGGGGTAGGCGTCGTCGAGGCAATCGAGCCACTCGCGATACGTTGCGATCGTCACGAGCGCGGGATTGTCCGAAGGTGGCGCGGACGACGTCGGCGTGCGCCCTCTCCCGCCCGCGGGAGAGGGCCGGGGTGTCGACGGTCGAATGGAATGTATCCGCGCTAGATTCGCGCCAAGCGCGAAGACCAGCGCGTCGGCATCGGGTACGAGCGACGCGTCGCGTGTCAGGCGATGCCCCGCGGCAACGCCCGGAAGCCGCTCCATCACGAAGAACTCCCGGCCGAGCACCGAGGGATCGCGGCACAGGAAGAGCGGCTTCGGTGCGAGCACGCCCGCGTCGTGGGCGACGCGCAGCCATTCGTATTCGTCGGCGCGGCTCGCGCTTGCCGTGACGCTCGACGGCGGGTTCGTGCGCAGCACCCATCGATGCGCACCGTGCCATGGTCCGCCGTCGACGTCGACCTCGAGCGCGAAGTTGTCCTGGATCGCACCGCCGCCCAGCCGCGCGTAGCCGACGATGCGCACGCTTTTCGCCCCGGCGGCATCCGCCAGCCACCGCGCGAGCGCATCGCTCGATGCCGATGCGTCGTCGGCAGCCCGCCGGTCGTTCATGCGCCCGCCGGGCGATCGCGCACACGGCGCTCGCCGCGCAGAATGCGCCGCGCGATGCTCCAACGGTGCACTTCGGACGGACCGTCGTAGATGCGAAATGCGCGCAGGTCGGCGAAGATCCGCGCGACCACCGTTTCGTTCGTCACGCCTTGGCCGCCGAGGATCTGCACGCAGCGATCGGCCACCCGCCACGCCGCTTCCGACACGATCACCTTCGCGCGGCTCGACTCGTGCAGCGCGAGATCGCCCTGGTCGAGCAGCCACGCGCACTGCCAGATGGTGAGCCGCGCCACGTGCATGTCCATCTCGTTGTCGGCGAGCATGAAGCCAATGGCCTCGTGCTCGCCGATCGACTTGCCGAACGCGTGACGGCGTCGCGCGTAGTCCACCGCAACGTCGTGTGCGCGCCGGACGGCGCCGAGCCAGCGCATGCAGTGCGTGAGCCGCGCCGGCGACAGGCGCACCTGCGCGTACTTGAAGCCTTTGCCCACTTCACCGAGCACGGCGTCCGGCGCGACGCGCAATCCGTCGAAGCGCACGACGCCGTGACCGCCGGGGAAGCATTCGTCGAGCGTGTCCATCGTGCGCTCGACGACGATGCCGGGGGCGTTCATGTCCGACAGGAACATCGTCGCGCCCGCGTCGTCGACCTTCGCCATGATGATCGCGAACGCCGCGCCTTGCGCGCCGGTGATGAACCACTTGCCGCCGTGAATCACGTAATGGTTGCCGTCGCGTTCGGCGGAGGAAAGAAGCATCGACGGATCGGAGCCCGCGCCCGGCGGCGGCTCGGTCATGCAGAAGCACGATCGGATCGCGCCGGCGGCGAGCGGCTGCAGGAAGCGCGCCTTCTGTGCCGGCGTCGCCACCGCCTCGAGCAGATGCATGTTGCCTTCGTCAGGCGCCGCGACGTTCATCGCCACAGGCCCGAGCGGTGAGTAGCCGGCTTCCTCGAACGCGATCGCGCGGCCGACATGCGTGAGCCCGAGGCCGCCGTATTCGCGCGCGACGTGCGGCGCAAGCAGGCCCGCTTCGCGTGCGCGGTCGATCAATTCGCGCCGCAGGTCCTCGCTCGGGCCGTGGCGTCCGCGCCGCGAATCCGATTCGCGCGGAATCACCTCGTGGGCGATGAACGTGCGGATGCGCGCCTGCAGCTCGCGCAGCTCGTCGGGAATCGCGAAGTCGATCGTCATGTCATGCGTTCCGCAAGCGCTCGCGCAAAACGTTCTTCTGCACCTTGCCCGTCGACGTTTTCGGCAACGGCCCGAACACGACGCGCTTTGGCGCCTTGAAGCGCGCAAGCCGCGCGCGCACGTGCTCGATCAGCGCGTCCGCATTCGCCTGTACGCCTTCCTTCAGCGTCACGAAGGCCACCGGAACCTCGCCCCATTTTTCGTCGAGCGCCGCGACGACCGCCACTTCGAGTACCGCGTCGTGCTGGTTCAACGCGCGCTCGATCTCCACGGACGAAATGTTCTCGCCGCCCGAGATGATGATGTCCTTCGCGCGATCGCGGAGCTCGATGTAGTCGTCGGTATGGCGCACGCCGAGGTCGCCCGTGCGAAACCAGCCGTCCGGGCACGCCTTTCGCGTCGCTTCGTCGTCGCGATAGTAACCGAGCATCAGGTTGTTGCCACGGATGGCGAGCTCGCCCATCGTCGTGGCATCGGGCGGCACGTCGCGTCCCTGGTCGTCGACGACGCGCATCGTCTCGCCGATCGCGTTCGCCACACCCTGCCGCGCCTTGATGCGTGCCTGCTCGGCGATCGGCAGGTCGCTCCACGCGCTGCGCCATTCGCAGATGCCGGCCGGCCCGTACGTTTCGGTGAGGCCGTAGAGATGCGTGACGTCGAGATTGAGCGCGGCGAGGCGTTCGAGCAGGGCGGGCGTGGGCGGTGCGCCACCGGTGGCCATGCGCACGGGCCGCGTGACCGGCGCGGCCGACGGATCCCACGCGATCATCGTCAGCACGGTCGGCGCCGCGCAAAGATGCGTGACCCCCGATTCGCGCAGATGGCGCCAGATCGTCGGCGCGTCCACCTTGCGCAGGCACAGGTGCGTGCCGCCCATGATCGTGACGGCCCACGGAAAGCACCAGCCATTGCAGTGGAACATCGGAAGTGTCCAGAGATAGACGCTGTCGCTGGTGAGCCCCATGTGGAGCGCCATCGCGAGCGCCTGCAGATAAGCGCCGCGATGGTGGTACATCACGCCCTTCGGCTGGCCGGTGGTGCCGCTCGTGTAGTTGATCGCGAGGAGCGAGCGTTCGTCGTCGAGCTCGTGGCGGAACGTCTGCGCGTTACCGATGAGGCGTTCGAGTTCGTCGCCGTCGCCGCCGGCCCGGATCGCCAGCACGTCGATTTGCGGGTCGGACTCGAAACTCGGCATTGCTCGCCGCGCCTGGTTGCACGCCTCGAGCGCCGTCTCGGTGAACGCATCGTCGTACACGAGTACGCGCGCGCCGGCGTGACGCAGGACGTATGCGATGTCGGCGGCCGTGATGCGCGTGTTGAGCGCGACGAGCACGGCGCCCGCGAGGGGCACTGCGTAATGCGCGGCGAGCAGCACGTGCGTGTTGCCGGCGAGCACGGCCACGCGGTCGCCGGGTGCGATGCCTTGCGCGCGCAACGCGCCCGCAAACCGCTGGCAGCGCTCGTAGAACTCGGCGTAGGTGAAGCGGACGTCGCCGTCGATGACGCCGACGCGATCGGCGAACACCACCGACGAGCGCGCGAGGAACGCCGTCGGCGTCAGCGGCTCGTAGTTGAACTGCGGAGTCGTCATTGCGCACGCCCGGTTGCTGCAGTGCCGCCATTTTATCGGCGGCGGGGCGTTTGGCGTGCGAAAAGCGTTGGCGGAGCCGGGAAGCTAGAGAAGGAGGGCGGTCAGCAGCAGCTGCACGACCTGCGCCTGCCGATGGGTGTTCGTCTTGGCGAACACCGACTTGAGCTGCGAGCGTACGGTGGCAAGCGACGTCTCGTTGCGGCTCGCGATCTGCATGAGATCGTCGCCGCGCAGGAGCGACGCGACCACGCGCAGTTCGGCCGGCGTGAAGTTGTAGAGGGACGCCAGGAATTCGGCGTCCATCTGCGCCTCCGACACGTCGAGCGCTGCGAAGGCGAGGAGCGCCACCGGTTGCTCGTTCGCGAAACCGCTCGTTTCCTCGGGCACCATGTTCGACACGCTGCACAGAATGGTGCTGCCATCCGGGCTGACGAGCTTCACGGCCGCGCGTTGCCGCCGCTCGTGCCGCGATGCGTGGTCACCCGTGAAGCGTTCGACGACCTTCGACAGTGCCGTGTCGTTCGCCGCATCCGCGCACTTCAGCACGCCGCTTTCCATCCGGATGACGTCGCGCTTGCGAAGCATCGTTCGCGCCGACGTATTGACGGCGAGGACTTCCCGGGCGGCGCCGAGCAGCAGCATCGGGCGCGACGAGGTGTGGATGATGCGCTCGCCGACCGTCGCGACGCTCTTCATGTCCTCGCACTGCTGCGTCACTTTCATGGCCGACGCGAGGTGACCGACGAAGCGGGCCCCGTGGGCGCACTCCATCCGGGTGAACGGTCGGCGCGCGCGCGCGAACGACACGAACGTGACGTGACGCCGGTGCTCACGGACCTTTCCCGCGATGAGCGACGTTGCGTCGGTGGCCGACGCTCGCGCCGTGCCGGTGGCCCCCGCGATGCAAATCGCCTCGCCGGTGGCGCGCGTCCATAGCGTGCGCAACTGCTCGTCGAGGCGCTGCGCCGCATGGGCCGCGTGTTCCGCGTCGTCGCCCACCTCCTCGACACCGAGGGGGTGGCGCGTGCGGCTGTCGACGATCAGGAGGCGCGCGGTGCGCGCGCCGATCGCTTCGATGGCCGCTTGCAGTGCCGAGCGCCACGGCATGATCCCCGCGCAGGCTTCGTACAGTGCGCGTACGGCGTAATCGTCCGGGCGAAGGGCGATTTCATCCAACTCACGCATTCCTCTTCTCCCCGGATCGCGCTTTCACGACGGTTCTTCCTTGTACCGCCGTACCAAGATTGCTTTTGTTTCAAGCTACTGCGCGAATTCAGTCTGCCAAAGGGCGCACCCGCGAACATCATCCATTTGGAGGATGTTTCGCGAACGGCGCAAAAAAAAGGCCCCGAACAGCGGGGCCTAACTGGAGGAAGGGTGCGGGACAAACCCTCGAAGGAGAAGAGTGCCTGCAATCACAGCGGCGCGCATCCTCCAAATGGAGGATCCGCCTGCAGGCTTTGAAACCGGCGATCACCGCGCATCTCGGCCGCAGGTGAAGCGTTCTGCCCGTCAGGTCGACCTGTGTTGCAACGACATCAGCACGCGGATCAGGTCCGCCTGCCGGCCGGTCCCCGTCTTTCGGAACAGCTCGGCCAGTTGGCTTCGCGCCGTCGTTTCGGAGATGCCACGTTCGCCCGCAGCCTGCGCGATCGTTTGGCCGCGGCACAGGCACTCGGCGAGCGCCGCTTCGGCGGGCGTCGTTCGATACAGATCGCGCATGGTCGCCATGTCGAGCTCGGTGCGTCGGCCCGGATCGGTGATGAACACGACGGCCGCGGCATCGGACGGCGCGGCGAAGGCGTGGGCCGCGCCGAGCGGCGCCGCCTGCAGCACCAGCGGCGAGCGTCCCGAGGGCCGGGGAACGGCCACGGCCTGGGAGAAGTGCGGCACCGAAGCGACGGACCGGTCGAAGAGAGACGGCAGAATGCGCGCCCATTGCATCCGCGCGGATTCGTTCGCAAAGACGAAACCGGTGTCCCGGCTCAAGCCGTCGCACTCGTCGAGAATGCGCGCGGCTTCGCGGTTGGCGTGCGCGATGCGGCCGGCGACATCGAGGAGCACGACGCCGACCGAGAGCCGGTCGAGCGCGGCGAGCGACACGGCGAGGTTCAAGTCCGCGTCGCGCAGCCGGTACATCACGCCGAGCGCCCGCGAGAGATGCGGCACGAGAATCCGCATGGCCTCCTTCTCCTCCGTCGCGTACGGTCGCGCCAGCCCGCGCACGACGCTGAACACGGTCGCCGGCGTGTCGGAGGGCCGCATGTCGAACACGACGCCGCAGCACAGCCGGCCGATGTCGAGATGACGCAGGTGCTCGCGATAAATGCGCGAACCCACGAATTCGTCTTCGGGCACGAGGTCGTCGTCGGTGACGACGTTTCCCTCCCACATGAGGCCCTTTCCCACGCCGGACGTCACCCAGATGTCGTCGTCGCGGTATTGCGTGGCCCATACGCGGTCGGCCGCTTCCGGAATGCCGACGGTTACGACGAGGCCACCCTTGTCGACGGCGAGCAGCGGCGTGAAGAGCTTGCCCTTCGAGTTCCCCATGAACCGCGCGATCGACTGCACGACGTCCGGCCAGGCGTCGGGCTTCAGCGCAGCGTCGTAGATGCGATCGACCAGCTGCAACAGGGGATCCTGGGAAAGCGAGGTCAATTCGAGTCTCCGCGATTGGATCCCAGCGTGACCAGCAGACGCATGAGCTCCGCCTGGCGCGTGGTTCCGGTCTTTTGAAACACCGCGGCGAGCTGCGTTCGCGCGGTGGCGATGGTGATGCCGCTGCGTTTCGCAGCTTCGGTGAGCGTGTCGCCGCGTCCGAGCGCAAGCGCCAATCGGCCTTCCGCGCCCGTGAGCTTGTACAGCCTGGCCAGCGTCGGCGCGGTGACGCACGACGATTCGTCGGGATCGGTCAGGAACACGATCACGCGCGCGTGCCGACCGTCGGTTTCGTATTCGTTGTCGCGCGGAAGCGGAGCGAACTGGAGTGCGAGGTCGCGACGGTTCGCAGCGCGTCGCACCGCAACCCCGCGCGAGAAGTGCGCGACGACCCATGCGCGCTCGTCGAGGCACTCGCGGATCGCGTCGTCGATGCGCGATTGCGTGGCCACGTCGTTCGCCACGATCCTGCACACGCCGCCGGAGACCTGCGCCGAGCGAAGCGTCAGTCCATCACGTTCATCGAGTGTTCGCTGCGCAAAGCGATTGGCGAAGATCGCGTGCCCGCGCTCTTCGAGAAGCAGTACGCCGGTGCCGAGGCGCTCGAGCGCAGCGAGCGACGCCGCCGCCTTGCATTCGGCGCTGCGCAGGCGAAACATGACGCCGAGTGCGCGCGAGAGGTGCGGGATCAGCACGCGCATCCGCTCGCGCTCGCGGTCGGAAAACTTCGCGTCGTCGAGAGCGCGAAACACACTGCATTGCGTCGGCGGCATGTCGCTCGCCTTGCGACCGAACACGACGCCCGTGCAGAGCTGGCCGATCCCTTCGCGCTTCGCGAGGTCCTGGTACGCGGCGGATTGCTGCAGCTGCTCGTCCGACACGAGGTCGGTACCCAGCGCAACGCTTCCGTCGACGTCGAGTCCCTTGTTCCTCGCGCCTGCCGACCATGCGTGGCCGTCGGCGTACTCGTCTTGCCAGCGCTGGAGGACCGCCGCCGATAGTCGGTATGGGAAGACGAAGTTGCTTTGTGCGAATCGTGTGCGCGAGACGAGCAACAAGCCTTTCGCTCCGCCGATGAACTCGACGATGCCCCGGACGACATCGCTCCAGCGCGAGGGCTCGAGCGCCGCATCGTAGATGTGGCCGATGAGCGCGAGCGCGCGTTCGCGCTCGTCGAGTGAGGCACTCACGCCGACGCCTCCGTGAAGGCATGGCCCGCCCTGCGCATTCTTGTCGACCTCCCTGCGGCGCCCGCAGCATCGCCGCCGCGGCGCTTGTACTGGGGTACAAGATTTGCCTTTGCGCTTGCGGCGATAGCGTAAGCGAGTTCAGGAACGTGTGGAAGGGGCGCAGTCCCCCGTTTGGGGGATGCGCACGTTTCGAAACGCGCGCAATCTCGCGGCCGCAACGCGGGGCAATCGCGCCTTGCGTTCGACACATCTTTACGGGGAGCCGTATGAAGAATCAGTCGCAAAGAAGAACGCGGGCGTGGATGACCCGCATCGCGCTCGTCTCGGTCGCTGGGTTGGCCGCGATGCCGTCGGTCTACGCAGCATCATCGACCAAGACGCTTCCGATCATTACGACGTTTGCCGCGGCCGATTCCGGCCTGACGCAAATGACGGTCACCGGAATCAGTTTTACGGGCGCGCCGGGATCGTCAACGATCGTGACGCTGGGCAGCTCCCTGACTCCGCTGCAGGTCGTGGCGGTGACAAATACGTCGCTGACGGTCCTGCTGCCGAGCGGTGTGCAGCCCGGGTCGTACCTCATGACGGTATCGACGACCAATCCGCAGCAGACCGACGAGTTCTGG
>JAICKU010000068.1 GCA_025927765.1 Burkholderiales bacterium | reverse complement strand
CGGCCGGCCAGTGATCGTTTCCCAGCCCGGGCTCACGTAGAGCAACTGGTTGCTGCCGACTTCGCTCACCCACAGCGCTTCCGGGATCTTGCCCGCCAACTGGCGATACAGGTGGCCGCTCTCCTCGAGCGCACGCTGCACGCGCTTCAGCTCGGTGATGTCGGTCGCGTACAGGTTCACGTAACCCGCGCGCGTCACCGGCGCGGCGGTGAACGCATACGATTTGCCGGCAAGGTCGGCTTCGAGCATGCGGCCCGCCGTGGACGTGCTCGCCGCGTTCACGAGTGCGTGCCACCGCGCGCGGCTTTCGACATGATCGTCGGCAAGAACTGCCGACTGCAGCGCCATCGCGGGCGGATTCGCGTATTGAATCGCGCCGTCGTTGCCGACGCGAAGAATCGGGCTCGGGTCCTCCAGCGGGAATTTCGCGAGCGCCTCGACTTGCTGTTCGGCCAGGCGTCGCCCGCGCAATGCCCGCATCAGGACATGGCTCAAGGCCGCGAGCAACAGCATCGCCGCGAACCAGGCGCCGAGGGAAATGGCAGCGAATTGGCGCCACTGCCCGAGCGCGTCGCTGACCGAGCGGCCGACCGCCACGATCAGCTTCGGATAATCGTTGACGACGCGAAAGCTCATGATTCGTTCGATGCCGTCGATGCTGCTGTCGCCGGTGTAGGTGAATGCGGTCGATCGCGGCAGGAAGTCCTTGAACGGCCGCGTCTGCGCAAACGAATTGCCGATCATCTCCGCGGCCGTCGGGCTGCGCAGCATCAAGGTACCGTCGCGCGAGAACAGCGCGATCGAGCCGTGCTCGCCCACGTCCACGCCCTGCCATCGCTCGGAGAAGTAGTGGCCGTTGAAAGCGGCGACGATGACGGCTTCGAGCGTGCCGTCCGCTGCGCGCTCCGCACGGCTCAAGCTCACGAACCATTCGCCTACGGTGCGGCTCACCACCGGGTCGCCGATGAACAGGCCCGCCTCGTTGCGCTGGTGCGCAATGAAGTAGTCGCGGTCCGAAAGATCGGATCCGAGATTGCCGGTGTCGCTGTTGTAGATGATCCGCCCGCGCGCGTCGAGCACCCAGATGGCGCGCACGTAAGGCATTGGCACCAATCGTGTGCGCAACACCTGATGCATCCAGGCCGCGTCGAAGTAGGGCCGTTGCCCGTGGGTGCGAAGGTCGCCGGCGACGTCGCGCAACGTCAGGTCGACGACCTGAACGGTGCGGCCGACCTTTTCGTCCATCAAAAGCGCGAGCGAAGCCGTGTCGCGTTCAGCGGCGCGCAGTGCCTCGACCCGGAGGATGGCGAGCACGGCGAGCAACAGGAGCAGCGAGCCGAGCAGGATCCCCGCGAGCGCGCCCACCGTCATCCCGACCGTGGCGTCCCAACGGTTTGTCGGAGCGCGGAACAGCTTCGGCGTATTCATGGACGATCCGCGCGGGCCTCCGCGGAGGTTGGAATCGACGGCCGTGCAACACGAAGCTCGTTCCATCGTGCACGTTCAATGCCAACGAAATGCGACACTCGACGGCGCACACGACGCGCATCCCTCATTCGAATGATGCACCACCGGCACATCGCACGTAGACTGACGCCAGGTTCGCAAACAGAGTGCGAACCGCCCATTCGTCGAGGATATTCCATGAACATTCGGCGTTCGCACCCTCTTCGGACGCTTTGCGCCGCGCTCGCGACCGCATTGGCCTCGACGGTTTCGATGGCCGCCACCGTGCCTTTGCGCGCCACCATTCAATTCAACGAGCAGGCGGTGCCGATGGGCGCGCCTTGTTATCTCACCGGGACGATCTCCGGGAGCAGCACCGCCTCGACGCTCGGCCCGATTCAGCTCGCCTCGCAGGATTGCATCAATCCGCTATCGACGACCGCGTTCCTGTTCGTTTCCGATCACGTCGTGCTGACGCTCGACAGCGGCGAGCAGATCTTCGCCGCCTACGGCGGCACGCTTTCGGGCACCACGGGCGCAATCCAGGGTTCGTATTTCATCTTCGGCGGCACCGGGCGCTTCCGGAACGCGAGCGGCCTCGGAAGGATCTCGGGAGTCGAGAACGTGAACTTCACGACGGGCATGGGCGTAGGGAAGATCGACCTCAACGGAACGGTGAGCTACTGACATTGCCGCCGTAGCGCCGGCGCCTCGCGCGACCGCGGTCCGGGCCCTTTGCAGGATCAATCCCGACGCGGCGAATTCCGGAACGTGACGACCTCGGGATGCGCGAGCACCGAGCGCTCGGGCGCGCACACGCGGTCGTGGCGCGTGCTCCAGATCCCCGCGCGATACGAGCGTTCGAGACCGATGGCGCCGCCTGCCACCAGCGCAGCGAGCGTGCGCAGGACGGCTTCCCATTCGCTCACGGGGCTACCCTCCGCGCTACGCGCTTCGAAGCCGATTCGCGCTTGGGGCCGCCCGGCGCGCTCACCCGGGGACAGGGTCGCTTTCACGGGCATCCGGATGGCGGGAGAGCACAATGCGATTCCCGGGGCTGCGTCAAGCCGCCCGTCGTGTTTCCCCAACCTGCGTTGAGCCGGCCGTATAATCCCCCGCCACGCTGGCAGGGTCGGGACCAGGGAGGACCGGTGCAATTTGCGAGCTGTCGCTTCGGCAATGTCGCCGTCGCCATGCCATCCGGCCGCCTCGACCACACGGTCGCTGCCGACTTCGAAGCTGCGCTGATGCCGCTCGCCGGCGACGTTCGCCACGCGGGCATCGTGCTCGATCTCGCGCGCGTCGACTACCTCTCCAGCGTGAGCCTGCGCGTGCTGATGCTCGCGGCCAAGGCGACGCATGCGCGGAAGGCGCGCATCGCCGCCGTGGCGCTGCAACCGATCGTCGCGGAGATCTTCGCGATCAGCCGCTTCGACTCGGTGTTCGAAATGTTCCCGTCGCTCGCGGTGGCGTTGTCGGCAATGTCGCCCGACGCGCGCGCGGCGTACGACACGTCCGTCGCGGCCAGCGGCTGATGCGCGCCGTCCGCTTCTGGGGCACGCGCGGCTCGCTTCCGGTCGCGCTCGACGCCTCGGGCGTGCGGGCCAAGATCGTTGCGGCGCTGCGCGGCGCCGCCGGGCGCGACCTCGGCAGCGACGAAGCGATCGACGCATACGTCGATGCGCTGCCCTTCGACGTCCGCGCGACGTTCGGAGGCAACACGTCGTGCGTCGAAATGATCACCGGCGAGGCGGAGCACGTCGTGTGCGATCTCGGCAGCGGGCTGCGGCCCTTCGGCAGCGCGATGCTCGCGCAGCACGGCGCGTCCTCGCCGCAGACCTATCACCTGTTCGTGTCGCATCTGCATTGGGATCACATCATGGGGCTGCCGTTCTTCGGCCCCGCGTACATCCCCGGCAATCGCCTCGTGTTCTATGGCGGTCACGACACGCTCGAGTCGGCGCTCCGCCGCCAGATGGAGCCGCCGTCGTTTCCGGTGCCGTTCGGCACGTTCGGCGCCTCGATCGAGTTCGTGCACCTCGCCCCCGACGTGATGCACGACGTCGCGGGCATGCGTGTGCAATTGAAGCGGCAGCATCACGCGGGCGATTCGTACGGCTACCGCTTCGAGAAGAACGGGCGCGTCGTCATCTACTCGACCGATTCGGAGCACAAGCTCGCCGAGCCCGACGAGCGGCCGGCATTCGCCGAATTCTTCCGCGGTGCGGATCTCGTGATCTTCGACGCGATGTATTCGCTCGCGGAAGCGACGTCGGTGAAGGCCGACTGGGGTCACTCGAGCAACATCGTCGGCGTCGAGCTCTGCCAGGCCGCGCGCGCGAAGGAGTTGTGCCTCTTTCACCACGAGCCCGCACTCGACGATGCGGCGCTCGCGAAGATGCTCGCCGAGACGCGGCGCTTCGAGGAGATCACGCGGGGCAGCGCGACGCCGCTGCGCATTTCGACTGCCTACGACGGGCTGGAAATCACCTTGTGACCGAATGACGCGCTTCTCGGCGAATGGCACACGGCTTGCGACACCCTCGGTTTGAATGGAGGTGCGCCATGGCAAGCAGCACGTTGAACACGACCGGCGAAGGCGATCAGGTCACGCAAAAGGGGCACGGAACCGGTGCATTGGGTCCGAGTGATTCGACCGATTCGGGGAGCGATGTCGTCGGCGGACCGGGCCTCGACACGCAGGAGGGGTTGCCGTTCCAGCGCGGCACCACGTCGGATCCGGACGTCGATCGGATGCCGACGACGGCGGGACCCGACATGGGCGACGCCGATCTCGATTCGGACAGCGACAGCGGGGGCACGGGCGAGCGCGCCGCCGTGGGCCGCGATTCGACGATACCCACCGACGAGGTGCTCACCGAATACGATCCCGACGAGACGCAGTCTCTCGACGTGATGGACGACAGCGCCTACGAGCGCGATCCCGACGACATCGCATCCGGCGACAATCCGGAAGAGGAAATGGAAGCGGCGGAGACGGTCGAGCAGCGGCGGCGCATCAATGGCGCGGATCGGCGGCCACACAATCGACGCTAGGAACGACACGCCGAGCGGCGTTCGAGACATTGAAATAATTGCGCGCGGAGGCGTAAGCGTTACAGCGCGCCGCGCTGTCGGTCGACACGCAGCCTCACTTGGTGCTCGCCGCGAAACGCGCCCACGCGTGGCCCCCGTATACGTTCACCACGAGGCCGACGAGCACGAGGCTCACGCCGAACGCCTGCAGCGGTGCGAGCGTTTCGCCGAGGAAGATGGCGCCGCTCGCGAGTCCCGACACCGGAATCAGCAACGCGAACGGTGACACCAGCGCGGTGGGGTAGCGGTGCAGCAGCCGCGCCCACGACGCGAAGCCGAAGAGCGTCGCGCCGTATGCCATGAACAGCACGCATGCCCACGTGAGCACGCTCGCGTGCGCGATCGCGTGGAACACGCCGGTGCCGCCTTCGAACGTGTACGACACGGCGAGGAGCGGCAATGGTGGCACGAGGCTCGACCAGACGACGAGCGCGAACATGTCCGGCGCGTGGCGTTGCGCCGCGCGTTTCGCAACGATGTTGCCGATCGCCCATGCCAGCGCAGCGACCAGGACGGCGACGAGGCCGATGAACGTCGATGTCGCGCCGCCGCGGATCTTGTATCCGGCGAGCACGATCACGCCGAGCGCAGCGACGAGCGCGCCGAGCACGTTTTCGCGCCGCAGCCGGTCGCCAAGAAACGCGACGCCGAGGCCGATCGTGAAAAACACCTGCACCTGGATCACGATCGACGACAATCCCGCGGGCATGCCGAGGTTCATGCCGAGGAACAGCAGGCCGAACTGAAAGAAGCCGATCGCAAGCCCGTATGCGACGATCGACGATGCGGGCAGCCGCGGCCGCGGCACGAAGAATACGAGCGGCACTGCGGCGAAGAAGAAGCGCAGCGCCACGAGCGCGAACGGCGGTGTGTCGCGCAACGCCACCTTGATCGGCACGAACGAGAAACCCCATAGCACGACCACGACGAGGATCAGCGCGAGGTCGCGCCGGGCGAGGCGGGATTCCACGACGTCGAGCTTAGCACCGCCGAAAACGACGCCGCTCGCAGCCGTCGTCACGCACAGCGCCCAACAAAAAACCCCGGCCGAGGCCGGGGTTTTTGCGACGAGCGGATGACGTCAGGGTGAAACCGCGATCGTCTGCGCCTGGTTCTTGAGCTTGCCGTCGCGGTAGAGGAGCAGCAGGCCGGACTGCGCCGGCGACGCGGCGTCTCCGCCCTGGATCGACGACACGGACATCGTCGCGCGGCCACCGGCAGCGATGCCCGACGACGGGATGCCGCTCGCGACATACCGTGGTACTCCGGGCGTGATGGTCATGCCCGTGATCGCGTCGGTGAGGTTGCCGGTGAAGTAGTTGTCGAACGCGTACACATCGAACGTGATCGGCGTCGCCGGCGTGATGCCGAGGTCCGACAGCGCCACGGTGAGGATCGCGTTCGCCGAGTTGAGGTCGGCATCGGTGTAGAACGCCGTCTTCGACGCGCCCGTCCTGAGATTGACGAGGTTGACCACGTTCTGCCCGGTGGCGCCAAAGCCGCCGTTCTCGGCGTTGTACGCGACGTAGTCCGCTTTCCCGTCGCCGTCGGTGTCGATGTAGACGTCGAACTCCGCCGGGTAGTTGGGATGCGCACGCTCGCCGAACGTGTTGATCGCGAACTGCAGCCCGTATTCGCCGCCGCCGAGACTCACGAGACGCGTGCCGACCGACTTCAAGTCGATGATCGCGAAGTTGTCGCCATCGCCGGGCAGGAAGAACTTCTGGATCTTCGGACTCGTGCCCGTCAACGCGAACACGTCGACGCGGCCTGCGGTGGCGCCGTTGTTCGCGAGCGTCACGCTCTTGCCGGCGTTGACGCTCGTCGTCGACGCTGCGATGTCGGCCGACTTGTGCGGGAGCACTTGCCACGCGACATGGACGTTGCCGGCGGCATCCGAGAGCGTGATGTAGCCGTCGTACTCGGGCAGATCCAGCGCGCCGCCGTTGCCGCCCTGCGAGCCGCCGTTGAGATTCCACAGCGGCAGCGCCGACGCCTTGAGCTTCAGCATGACGTCGAAGCTCGCGCTCCCTCCGGCCGGCACGCTGATCGACGACGGCGCCTTGAACGACACCGCGTTCGATGCCTGGTCGTTCGCGAAGCGGAACGACGGCGCGATCGCGAGCGTGCGGCTCTGGTTCCCGTAGTTCTTCACGGTCACCGTCTTCTTGAACGTCTGGTCGGCGACGATCGTCTGGTAGCCGAACGACAGGCTGCCGGTCATGTCGACGGCGTCGAACGCGGCGAGGGTCGAATCGAGCGCACGCTTCACGCGCACTTCACCGCCGCCGATGCGCGTGATCGGCGCGAGCACGCCGGGCGCCACGGCGGGATTGGTCGTGATCTGCGTTTCGGCGGTGTTCATCAGCAGTGCCTTGATCTCGGCGGGCGAACGCTCGGGATACGCCTGCCGGAGAATCGCTGCCGATCCGGCGACCATCGGTGTGGCACCCGACGTGCCGCCGAACGCCTCTTCCCCGGTGCCCGTGCCCACGATCGCGGACACCGACGCACCGGGTGCGCCCACGTCGGGCTTGATCGCGTTGTAGCTCATGCTCGGGCCGCGCGCCGACGAGCCGACCATGCTGCCGACGAGCGCGATCGACTTGTCGGGCGAAACCGTCACGTTCACGCTCGCACCCAGATTCGTCTTGATCTTGTTCGCGTCGGCCTGCGTGATCACGAGCGAGGCCTTGCAGGTGCCGTCCGCGGGCGCCGGGCACTGGCCGCCGTTGCTGAAGGTCACCGCATCGCCGGCCGCGACGAGCCCGATCAGCACGCCGATGGCGCCGGCGTCGCTGGCCCGGCGCACCTTCTCGCTCACGTTGCACGCGCCGCGATCGATCAGCGCGACCTTGCCGCTCGGATCCGCCTGGTACGCGTCGGCGTTGCAGCCCCGGCCGACGTAGGCCACGTTGCCCGTGAAGCCGCCGTCGACCGGCGCCCAATCGATCGTCGCCGTGTTGCCGTACGTGCCCGCGATATTCGCCGGGCTGTTGATGACGAGCGGCAGCGCGCTGGCGCTCGGCACCTGCGTCTGCGCGACGCTGATCACTTCCGGCGTCGACGATGGCGAGCTCACGATGTACGGCTTGTTCGCGTCGTTGCCCGCGGCCGCGACCACGACGACGCCGTAGCGCACTGCGTTGGCGAGCGCAGACGAAAGGTCGTCTTCCTTCTGCCCGTAGCTCGAGCCGAGCGACAGGTTCATCACGTCGATCGAATCGCTCATGTCGTCGTCGCCGTTCGGGTCGAGCGCGTACTCGACAGCCTTCAGCAGCGCGACGCCATTGCACGAGGTCGCGACGGCGCTGCACACCTTGAGCGCCATCAGCTTCGCGCCGGGCGCGACGCCCACGTGCTGGCCGTCGAGGCTCTTGCCGCCGATGATGTCCGCCACGTGCGTGCCGTGGCCTTGCGCGTCGATCGGATTCGGATCTTCGGTGCGATCGCCGTTCGGCCACTTGTCGCCGACGAAGTCGAAGCCGCCGTACACCTTCGCCGTCGGGAAGCCTGCGTAGGCGGAGTCGCGCGCCGCGTATGCGGTTTGGTAGGCGGCCGTCGTGCCGGCGCCGCCGAGGTTCCGGTGGGTGTAGTCGACTCCCGAGTCGAGCACGGCGACCTTGACGCCGGTGCCGTCCTTGCCGGCCGCCTGCGCGGCGCTGGCGCCGATGTACGGTACCGTCTCTGAAAGGCTCATCTCGTAGTTGCCGACCGGCCGCACCGACACGACGCCGGGAATGCTTGCAACCGCGCCGAGCTGCGATGCGTCGACGGAAACGACGACGGCGTTCAGCGCGCGCGAAAGCCGCGCGAGCTGCTTCGCTCCCAGCCCCTGCGCACGGGCCATGAAGGCGTCCTGCTTGTTGCGCAGGTCGTCGAGATAGGCATGCGCCTGCGCCCGCGTCAGCGCGTTGCCGTGTTGCTTGGCGCCGGCGCCCTGCCTGGCGGCGAGCGGCGCATCGGCGAGCGTGACGACGACGTCGACGCTTCCGTGCGACTGGACCGCAGGCGTTCGGGTGACCGACAGCGCGGCGCCGTCGGGAATGCGCAGGTGCGATGCATCCGTCGTCTGCGCAGACGCGATCGTCGACAACGCCGCCAGCGCGCCGGCGACCAGGACGGCGGAGCGTCGTGCGGGAGTGATGCGAAGCTGCATGGGTGACTCCTCGATTGTTATTGCCGGAAGGTGAACGGGCGGCGACGCTGAAGCGGGCCGCGCGCCTTTATAGCGCAGAAACGTGCACGACGACAGGGCGTTGCGTTGTACGGATTGCAAGGCCGGGCCGGGGCTTCGTCCAACTGCACGCCGTCGCCGGCAAGCCGCGGCATAATTCGCGTTTCGCCCGGCCACCGGGTACCCTCGCTGCGAGCATTTCTCCGCTTCCCAATGCGCAACCGCACTCCATTCGCCGCCGATCGGGCGCTCGACATCGTCTGTCTCGGCCGCCTCGGCGTCGATTTCTACGCGCAACAGATCGGTGCAAGGCTCGAGGACGTCACCAGCTTCGCGAAGTACCTCGGGGGCTCGTCGGCGAACACCGCGTTCGGCTGCGCGCGGCTCGGGTTGCGCGCGGGCCTGATCTCGCGTGTCGGCGACGACGCCATGGGCCGCTTCCTCACCGAGACGCTCGCGCGCGAAGGCTGCGACGTGAGCCACGTCGGCATCGACCCCTCGCGGCTCACGGCCGCGGTCGTGCTCGGCATCGAGGACAAGGACACGTTTCCGCTCATCTTCCTGCGCGAGAACTGCGCCGACATGGCGATCGGGGACGCCGAGATCGACGAGGCGTACGTCGCGTCGGCGAAGGCGCTGCTGATCACCGGCACGCATTTCTCGACCGAATACATCGCCGGCGTCGGCAATCGTGCACTCGACCATGCGCGTGCGAACGACGTGCGCACGATCCTCGACATCGACTACCGGCCGGTGCTGTGGGGATTGACCAAGCGCGGCGACGGCGCGACGCGCTACGTCGCGTCGGACACGGTCACCGCGCACCTGCAGAAGCTGTTGCCGCGCTTTGACCTCGTGATCGGCACGATCGAGGAATTCAACATCGCCGGCGGCAGCGACGACATCATGCGGTCGCTGACCGAAGTGCGCCGGCACACCGATGCGGTGCTCGTCGTCAAGCGCGGGCCGCTCGGTTGCGCGGTCATCGACGGCGCGGTGCCCGGGTCGCTCGACGCGGCCTTCAACGGCGCCGGCGTCAAGGTGGACGTGCTGAACGTACTCGGTGCCGGCGACGCGTTCTCGGCAGGCTTCATGTCCGGCTGGGTGCGGGGCGAGGATTACGACGCCTGTGCGCGCTACGCGAACGCGTGCGGCGCGCTCGTCGTGTCGCGCCATGGCTGCGCGCCGGCGATGCCCACGCGCGTCGAGCTCGATTACTTCCTCGCGCACGCGTCCGGCATTCCGCATCCGGACCGCGACGCCACGCTCACGCGCCTGCATCGCGTCACGGCGCCGCGCACGCCGCGCGACGAAGTGCTCGCGTTCGCGTTCGACCATCGCCCCCAGTTCTTCGTGCTGGCGCAGCAGGCAGGCGCTGACGAGGCGCGCCTTCCACGGCTGAAGCAGCTGTTCGTCGACGCGGTGGCGAGGGTCGAGGCCGATCGCGGCTTGGCGGGTCGCATCGGCCTGCTGTGCGACGACCGCTACGGCGCCGATGCGCTGAATGCGGCGACGGGACGCGGCTGGTGGATCGGACGCCCGGTGGAGTTGCCGGGGTCGAATCCGCTCGTGTTCGATCGCGGCCGCTCGGTGGGCACCACGCTCGTGAGCTGGCCCGCCGAGCACGTCGTCAAGTGCCTCGCGCAGTATCACCCGGACGACGTGATCGAGAACCGGCTCGAGCAGGAAGCGCAGATCCGCACGCTCTACGACGCGGTGCAGGCGAGCGGCCATGAAATGCTGCTCGAGATCGTTCCGCCGAAATCGCTGCCGCGCGAATCCGACACGGTGCTGCGTGCGGTCAAGCGCCTCTACAACCTCGGCATCTACCCCGAATGGTGGAAACTCGAAGCGATGGACGAGGCGCAGTGGGCCGCGATGGATGCCCTGATCGCCGAGCGCGACCCGCATTGCCGCGGCGTGCTGATCCTCGGGCAAAGCGCCAACGTCGAGGCGCTCGCGCAGGCGTTCCAGGAGGCGCGCGGCAGCACGGCGTGTCGCGGCTTCGCCGTCGGCCGCACGATCTTCGAGGCGCCGTCGCGGCGCTGGCTCGCCGGAGAGATCGACGATGAAACGCTGGTGCGCGACGTGGGCGCGAAGTTCGAGGCGCTGCTCGACGCCTGGCAGGACGCGCGCGCACCGAGGACCGCCGCGGAGAGCTGGGACGCGTGCCGCGCGGCGGCACCCGCGCTGCGATGAAGACGACGAGGCCCGCCGGGCCGCCCCAAGGACCGGATCGGGCCCCCTCGGGGGGCAGCGAAGCGGCGAAGCCGCGGGCGCCGGCGGGTCACATCCGCCTGACGATGGCGCAGGCGCTCGTGCGCTATCTGGCCGCGCTCGTCGTCGAAGAACCGGGTTCGCCGCGCCTCTTCGCCGGTGTCTGGGCGATCTTCGGCCACGGCAACGTCGCGGGCGTCGGCGAAGCGCTGTTCGCGCATCGCGACGTGCTGCCGACGTACCGCGCGCAAAACGAGCAGGCGATGGCGCACGCAGCGATCGCGTACGCGAAAGCGAACATGCGCCGGCGCATGATGGCGTGCACGACATCGATCGGCCCCGGTGCGACGAACATGGTCACCGCCGCGGCGCTCGCGCACGTCAATCGGCTGCCCGTGCTGCTGCTGCCGGGCGACATCTTCGTCACGCGTGCGCCGGATCCCGTGCTGCAGCAGATCGAGGACTTCCAGGACGGCACGGTTTCGGCGAACGATTGCTTCCGGCCGGTTTCGCGCTACTTCGATCGCATCGTCCATCCCGAGCAGTTGCTGACGGCGCTGCCGCGCGCGATTCGTGTGCTGGCCGACCCCGCACATTGCGGGCCGGTCACGCTCGCGTTGCCGCAGGACGTGCAGGCGATGGCGCACGACTATCCCGAGGAATTCTTCGCGCCGGCGCCAGTGCGCTTCGCCGCACCCGCGCCGATGCGCCGGGAGATCGACGAAGCCGCAGCGCTGCTGCGCACGGCCGAACGCCCGCTGATCGTCGCGGGCGGCGGCGTGCCGTATGCGCAGGCGAGCGGCGCGCTGCATGCCTTTGCGCACCGCCACGGCGTGCCCGTCGCCGAGACGCAGGCCGGCAAGGGATCGCTGCCCTGGGACGACGCCATGCAGCAGGGATCGATCGGCGTGACCGGGTCGCCCGCGGCCAACGCGGCCGGACGCGACTGTGACGTCGTCATCGCCGTGGGCACCCGGCTGCAGGATTTCACGACCGGCTCGCATTCGCTGTTCGGGAACGCGCGGTTGGTGTCGATCAATGCCGCGCGCTTCGACGCGCACAAGTGGCGCGGCCACGCGGTATGCGCCGATGCGGGCGAGGGATTGGCGGCGTTGTCGGCGGCGCTCGACGGCTGGAAGGCGCAGTCGGGCTGGACGGCGCGCGCCACCGAGCTCGGCGCGAAGTGGCGCGGCGACATCGCGGCGATCACCGATCGCGAAAACGTGTCGCTGCCGTACGAAGGCGACGTCATCGGCGCCGTGCAGCGCTCGGCGTCGTCGTCGACGACGAACGATATCGTCGTCTGCGCAGCCGGCACGCTGCCGGGCGAATTGCACAAGCTCTGGCGCACGTCGTTCCCGGGCGGCTACCACGTCGAGTACGGTTACTCGTGCATGGGCTACGAAATCGCGGGCGGCATCGGCGTGAAGATGGCGCAGCCTCGGCGCGAGGTGATCGTGCTCGTCGGCGACGGCAGCTACCTGATGATGAATTCCGAGATCGCCACGTCGCTGATGCTCGGCATGAAGCTCGTCGTCGTCGTGCTCGACAACCACGGCTTCGGGTGCATCAACCGGCTGCAGCAGGCGTGCGGCGGTGCGCCGTTCAACAACCTGTTCGTCGATTGCATTCGCGTGACCGAGACGGGTCCGAAGATCGACTTTGCGGCGCATGCGCGTTCGCTCGGCGCGACCGCGGAGAACGTGGCGAACGTCGCCGAGCTCGAGCAGGCGCTCGCGCGCGCACGCCGGTCGGATCGCACGTACGTGATCGCGATCGAGACCGATCCCGCTCGCTCGACGGAGGAGGGCGGCTGGTGGTGGGACGTGCCGGTGCCCGAAGTGTCGCCGCGCGCGAAGGTGCGCGCGGCGCGCGGGGAATACGACGAGGCGAAGAAGGAGCAGCATCCGTGACGTCCTTCGATGTCCGCATCGGCATCAACCCGATTTCGTGGAGCAACGACGATTTGCCGTCGCTCGGCGGCGAGACGCCGCTCGAGGTGGCGCTCACCGAAGGCGCGGCGATCGGCTACCAGGGCTTCGAGCTCGGCAACAAGTTTCCACGCGAAGCGCACGCGCTGCGCCGCGCGCTCGCGCCGCACGGGCTCGCGCTCGTGTCGGGCTGGTATTCGGGGCGGCTTGCGCGGTGCTCGGTCGGCGAGGAGATGGCGGCCGTCGGCACGCACCTGACGCTGCTCGCCGAAGGCGGCGCGAACGTGATGGTGTACGGCGAAGTGGCCGACACGATCCAGGGTTCGCCGGTGCCGCTGTACAAGCGGCCGCAGTTCGTGCATGCATCGCAATGGCGCGAATACGGCGAACGATTGAGCCGATTCGCGCGCTTTACCGCCGACCACGGCGTGCGTGTCGCATACCACCATCACATGGGGGCATACGTTCAGGCGCCGGAGGACGTCGACCGGCTGATGGAGAACGTGAGCGACGACGTGGGCCTGCTGTTCGACAGCGGCCACATGACGTTCGCGGGTGGCGATGCGGTCGCGATGCTCGAGCGCTACGCGTCGCGCGTGTGCCACGTGCACTGCAAGGACGTGCGTCCCGGCGTGATCGGGCTCGCGCGCAACCGCGACTGGAGCTTTCTCGAATCGGTGATCAACGGCGCGTTCACGGTGCCGGGCGACGGTGCGGTCGACTTTCCCGCGCTGATCGAGATCCTGAAGCGCAACGGTTACCGCGGCTGGCTCGTCGTCGAGGCCGAGCAGGATCCGGCCGTCGCGCCGTCGTACCGTTACGCCGAGATGGGCTACCGCTGCCTGTCGCAACTCGTTCGGGATCGGGGAGTCACGCAATGAGCCTGCTCGTGAAGGCGAAGCGCGAAGGCCGCGACATCGTCGAAGTCACGCCGCGGTCGGCGAACTGGCGCTACGTCGGCTTCTCGGCGCACCGGCTCGCCAACGGCGAGGCGATGACGATCGACCAGCCGCAGTCGGAGCTTTGCATCGTCGTACTCGCCGGGAGCGTGAGCGTGCGTGCGCACGACGGCACGACGTGGTCGCATCTTGGATCGCGCCGTGACGTGTTCGACGACGCGGCGCCGTTCGCCGTGTACGTGCGGCAGGGGCGCGACGTACGCGTTTCCGCGGAATCCGACGCGGAAATCGCGGTGGCGAGCGCACCGGGGCCGGGCAGTGCCGACGCGCGCGTGATCGAGCCGTCGCAGATGCAGCGGTTCGCGCGCGGCAAGGGACTGAACGAACGCTTCGTCTGTGACATCCTGCCGCAGGCGTCGGCCGCGTCGCATCTGCTCGTGGTCGAGGTGCGCACGCCGGGCGGGCATTCGTCGAGCTACCCGCCGCACAAGCACGACACCGACAACCTGCCGCAGGAGAGCGCGCTCGAGGAGACGTACTACCACCGCCTCGACCCGGCGCAGGGCTTCGCCTTCCAGCGCGTGTACACCGACGACCGCAGCATCGACGAATCGCTGGCGGTCGAGAACCACGATGTCGTGCTCGTGCCGCGCGGCTACCATCCGGTTGTCGTGCCGTACGGCTACGAATCGTATTACCTGAACGTGATGGCAGGCCCGCGGCGCGAATGGCATTTCCGCAACGACCCCGCGCACGAGTGGATGCTCAAATAGCGAAAGTAGAGTCCGACCCTGCTTTCGCGGTCGCGAATTCGGAGTCTGACCCTGAACTCCTGGAGAAACGCATGATCGAAGTGGCGCTGTTCGGTGCCGGGCGCATCGGCACGATCCACGCGGGCAACATCGCGCGGCAGCCCGGGGTGCGATTGCAGTACGTCGTCGACGTCGACCACGAAGCCGCGCGTGCGCTCGCCGAAAAATATGGCGCGCAGGTCGCCGACGCCGAGCGCGTGTTCGAGGACGCGAAGGTCGGCGCAGTGGTCATCGCCTCGTCGACCGATACGCACGCCGACCTGATCCTGCGCGCCGCGAAGGCCCGCAAGCCGATCTTCTGCGAAAAGCCCGTCGACCTGTCGCTCGAGCGCGCGCGCATCTGTGCGGAAGCGGTACGCGCGGCGGGAGTGCCGTGCGTGATCGGTTTCCAGCGACGCTACGATCCCACGTTCGCCTCGCTCAAGCACCGCATCGACGAAGGCGAGATCGGCGTGCCCGAGATGCTCGTCGTCACGAGCCGCGACCCCGGTGCGCCGCCGGTCGACTACATCAAGCGCTCCGGCGGCATCTTCAAGGACATGCTGATCCACGACTTCGACATCTTTCGCTGGATCATCGGCGATGAAGCGCAATGGGTGTTCGCGACCGGCAGCTGTCTCACCGACCCTGCGATCGAGCACGCGGGCGACGTCGATGCCACCGCCGTCACGATCCGCACGAGGCACGGGCGCCTGTGCCAGATCAACACGATCCGGCGCGCCGCGTACGGTTACGACCAGCGCTTCGAAGTAATCGGCAGCCAGGGCATGTTGCAGGCCGGCAATCACCGGCCGACGGAAGTGGTGTTGTGGTCGTCGGGCGCGATCACCGCCGACAAGCCCGAGCATTTCTTCCTCGAGCGCTATCGCGCTGCGTACGCCGCCGAGATGGCGCATTTCTTCGAGGTGCTCGAGGGCCGCGCGAAGCCGCGCACGTCGATCGAGGACGGCGTGGCCGCACTCGCGCTCGCCGAAGCCGCCACCACGTCGTGGCGCGAAAAGCGCGCCGTGGAACTGCCATGAGCGCTCGACTGCGCGTGGGTATCGCAGGGCTCGGGCGCATGGGCCGCCGCCATGCGCAGAACCTCGCGCATCGCGTGCCGAACGCGGAGCTCGTTGCCGCCTGCGATCCGCGCGAAGAGGAGCTGGCGTGGGCGTCGCGCGAGCTCGGGGTCGAGCGCCGCTACACCGATTACGCGGCGATGCTCGCGCAGGCGGAGATCGACGCGGTGTTCATCATCACGCCGACCACCCTCCACGCGCAGCAGATCGTGCAGGCGCTCCGCGCGCGCAAGCACGTGTTCTCGGAGAAGCCGCTGTCGCTCGACATCGCCGAATGCCGGCGAGTGGAAGCGGAAGCGGCGCTTCAGCCCGACCTCAAGGTCATGATCGGCTTCGTGCGCCGCTTCGACGCGAGCTATCGCCATGCGTACCAGCTGATTCGCGACGGCGCGATCGGCAAGCCGCTGATGGCGCGCTCGCATACGCTCGACCAGAACGATCCGAGCGGCTTCTTCGTGCGCTTCTCCGCCACGAGCGGTGGCATGTTCGTCGACATGAGCGTGCACGACATCGATGCCGTGCGCTGGCTCCTCGGCGCGTCCGATGTGGCACGCGTGTACGCGACGGGCCTCGTCGGCGTCCACGAGGGCCTGCGCGAGTTCCGCGACATCGACAACGGCGTCGCAACGTGCGAGTTCACGTCCGGCGAGATCGCGACGATCTACGCGTCGCGCACGATGGCGCACGGCTTCGAATGCTCGACGGAGTTGATCGGCACGAAGGGCCGCGTACTGGTCGGCGGCGACGCGCGCTGCGATCACGTCGTGATCTCCGACGTGCATGGCGTGCGGCATCCGTGCACACCCACGTTCTACGAGCGTTTCGCCGACGCGTTCCTGTGCGAGGACATCGAGTTCGTGCAGGCCGTGATCGAGGACCGGCCGGCACCCCTCACGCTGCGCGACGCGACCGAGGCGACGCGCATCGCGCTCGCGATGCGTGAATCGCTGCTCGAGCGTCGCGTCGTCGCGCTTTGATGCGGCGTTCGCGGGAGCTTCGATGTCCGATGCAATGACCGACGAGCGCTATCGCGCCGCGCAGGCGGTCGCGCGGCAAGCCGGCGCGCTCGCCCGCGAGCATTTCGATCACCGCGAGCGGCTGGAAGTGGAGCTCAAGGGCCCGCAGGACTTCGTGACGCGTGCCGATCGCGACGTCGAAGCGCTGATCCGCGCAGAGCTGTCGCGGGCGTTTCCCGACGATCGCTTTCTCGGCGAAGAGACCGCCGCGTCGTTTGCCGGCCCGATCGATCGGTGCTGGATCGTCGATCCGATCGACGGCACGCACAACTTCGTGCGCGGCGTGCCGTACTGGAACGTGGCGATCGCCTACGCCGAAGCGGGCAGCGCGACGATCGGCGTCGTGCATGACCCGGTCGCCGGCGAGCTCTATCACGCGCACCGCGGCGGCGGTGCATGGTGTGACGACGCGCGCGGCCGGCATCGCCTGCACGTCGCGAACACGGCCGACCTGCGCGGTGCGTATGTCGCCCTCGGCCATCACGACCGCGCCCCGGACCCGCACTATCTCGAGATCCGCGAGCGGATGATGGAGCGCGGCGTGTCGATGCGCAATTTCGGCTCGGCCGCGCTGCAGCTCGCGCACGTGGCGCGCGGACGCCTCGACGCGTTCGTCGAGCGGCAACTGTCGATCTGGGATGCGATCGGCGGGTTACGGCTCGTCGACGAGGCAGGCGGCTACACGGCGCCGTTCGCGCCGGCAACGGCCACGGCGAAGGCGTCCTGCATCGCCTCGGCGCCCGGCATTGCACGGGCGCTCGAGGACCTCGTCGGCGCGTAGCACCTACTTCTTCGCGAAATCCCCCGCATACGCCCACGCGATCCCGACCGGATCGAGATACTTCCGCAGCGCCGAGGCCGCTGATTCGGGCGTCACCGCCGCGATCTCCTGGTCGATCTTCGCCGATTCCGCCCACGTGCGGCCGAGAAATGCCTGCGCGACGAGCGATCCCGTCACGGCCGGGTCCTGCGCGCGCGCGATCTGGCGTTCCTCGAGCAAGCCCTTCTTTGCCGCCGCCACTTCCTGCACGGTGAAGCCGCCGGTGCGCGCCTTCGCGATCTCGTCGGCGGTCGCGTTGCGCACGTTGTCGAAATTCTGCGGCGCGAAGATCGCGTAGAACACGAGCGCGCTGTTCGGATCGATCGACGCGGCCTGCAATACGGTGCCAACCGCGTACGAGAACCCGCCGTGCACGCGCACGCGCTGGAAGATGCGCGAGTCGGCGTCGCCGCCGAGAATGCGGTTGGCGACGAGCAGCGCGGCGTAATCGGGCGACTGGTCGGTGAGCTTCATCGACAGCCGCCCGAACATCGCGGCGTTCGCCTTGTCTGGCGTCTCGAACGTCTGCGGCGAATGCCGCGTCGGGTAATACGGCTGCGGCACGCGCACGTATGGCGTCGGGCTCCGGAAGTCGCCGAACAGGTTCTCGAGCAGCGGCTTCACGGTCGCGACGTCGAAGTCGCCGACGACGGCGATCTCCGCATGCGAGGCGCCGTAGAACTTCGCGTAGAACGACTTCACGGCGTCCAGGTCGACGGCCTTCGCGCGCACGATCTCCTCGTCGATCGTCGGCGTGTAGCGCACATCCTCGGGCGGATACGGATTGCCTGCGCGCGCCGCGGCGCGCCGGGCGATCGCGGAGGGATCGGTGCGGCTCTGCTCGAGCTGCGTCAGCACCTCGCGCTTCAGCTGATCGAACTCCGACGCGGGGAACGTCGGCTCGCGCAACGCCTCGGCCGCTAAGCGCAGCACGTCGGGCACGCTCGCGCGCACGGTCGTGGCCGCCGCGGTCACCACCGCGCCGCCGCCGCCGATGTCGAGCTTCGCCTTGAGCCGGTCGAGCATGTCCTCGAACGCCTGGCGGTCGTGCCGCTTCGTGCCGTGCTCGAGCATCTCGGCGGTGAATGTCGACACGGGCATGCTGTTCTTCAGCGTGTCTTCGCTGCCGAGATCGAGACGGATCTCGATCTGTGCGGTCTCGCCACGCGTCTTCTTGGGCAGCAGCGCTACCCGAATGCCGTTCGGCAGCGTGTAGCGCTGCGTGCGCGCTTCGAGGTTCGCCGGCGTCGGATTGAACGCTTCGCCCGCGGCCACGGGCGGCTCGCCCTTGTAGTTCGTCACGAGCGCCGGCACGTCGATCGCGGCGGCGAGCGGCGCGCGATCAGGCTTCGGTTCGGGGATGAACTCGCCGACCGTGAGGTTCGACATCTTCAGGTATTCGGTGCCCACGCGCGTGACGTCGGCAGGCGTGAGCTTCTTCCACTGGTCGCGACGAATGAAGAAGAGGCGCCAGTCCCCCTCGCCGATGGCATCCGCGATCGCGACGGCGAATTGCTGCGGATCGTTGATCGTATCGTCGAAGTCCTTCTGCGCCTTCGTCTTCACGCGCTCGAGCTCGCCCGCGGTGATCGGGTGCGCGGCGACGTCGTAGAGCGTCGCAAGCATCGCGTCGCGCGTCGAATCGATCGCCTGCCCCGGCGCGGCCTGCGCCCAGAAGATCACGAAGCCCGCGTCGTGCAGCGGGAACATCCAGTTCTCGACCGACGACGCCTTGCCCGTTTCGACGAGCGCCTTGTAGAGACGGCCCGCGGGCTCCACCGTCATGATCTCCGCGAGCGCTTCCATCGCCGTAGTATCCGGATTCGCGCCCTGCGGAATGTGGAACAGCGCGCCGACCCATTGCGTGCTCGCGACGCGGCGCACGATCACCGTGCGCTCGCCGTCCTGCACCGGCTCGACGGTGTACTGCTTCGGCAGCACGCGGGCGGGCTTGGGGATCGGGCCGAAGTATCTGGCGATCGCCTCGAGCGCCGCATCGGTGTCGAACTTGCCGGCGATCGTCAGCACCGCGTTGTCCGGCTGGTAGTACATCTCGTAGAACGCGTGCAGCTTCGCGAACGGCACGTTCTCGATGTCCGAGCGTGCGCCGATCGTCGGATGACCGTAGTTGTGCCAGTCGAACGCAACGCCGGCCATGCGCTTCCACAGCACGTCCTGCGGCCGGTTCTCGCCGCTCTCGAACTCGTTGCGCACGACCGTCATTTCGGAGTCGAGCTCGGCCTTGCTGAACGTCGACTTCGTCATGCGCTGCGACTCCATCATCAGCACCCAGTCGAGCGACTCCGGCGACGCGGTGAACGTCTCGAAGTACGTCGTGCGGTCGTACGACGTGTTGCCGTTGAAGTGCATGCCGCGCCGGCCGAGCTCGGCGAACACGCTCGGGATCGACGGCGTGCCCTTGAACAGCATGTGCTCGAGCAGGTGCGCCATCCCGGTTTCGCCGTAGCTCTCCATCCGCGAGCCCACCTTGTAGGTGACGTCGACCGTCGTCGTCGGCTTCGTCGGATCGCGGAACAGCAGCACCTTGAGGCCGTTCGACAGCCGGTACTCGTCGACGCCTTCGACGCTCGGGCCTTTGGTGATGCCGGCCGGCAGCGCGGCAAGAACGGTGACGGGGAGGAAGAACGCGAGGAGGGCAACGAACCGGCGGATCGTCAGCAGGGCCATGGCGGAAGGAGGAGGGCGGCGCGATGCCGCGGCGACGTTGGGACAATGAAGCGCCGGGGAAAGTGCCGGCGCGTTGACGTTTACGTAAACGTCATGATAGCGTCGCTGTTCCCGGCCGCCGCGCAGCGCCGGCGTCTTCCGCGCTTCGCTCCGCGGGACGGACTGCGCGTAAGCTTGCAGAACACCGCGCCGCCACGCTTCGCGATGAACGATCTCGCCACGCGCCATCCGCTGGTTTACAAGCCGCTCGCCAAGGTGCGCTTCGTCACGGCCGCGAGCCTGTTCGACGGGCACGACGCGTCGATCAACATCATGCGGCGAATCCTGCAGGCCACCGGCTGCGAGGTGATCCACCTCGGTCACAACCGTTCGGTCGACGAGATCGTGCGCTGCGCGATCGAGGAGGACGCGCACGCGATCGCCGTGTCGTCCTATCAGGGCGGCCACGTCGAGTACTTCACGTACATGATCGACCTCCTGCGCGAGCGCGGCGCAGGCCACGTCAAGGTGTTCGGCGGCGGCGGCGGCGTGATCGTGCCCGCCGAGAT
>JAICKU010000073.1 GCA_025927765.1 Burkholderiales bacterium | reverse complement strand
GGGGCAAGACCAAGATCGGCCGACTCTGGACTTACGTTCGGGATGATCGACCTGCGGCAGGCGCCGATCCACCGGCGGTGTGGTACCGCTATTCGCCGGACCGCAGGGGCGAGCATCCGCAAACGCATCTGCGCGGCTTTCGCGGCATTCTGCAGGCCGACGCCTATAGCGGGTTCGCCCCGTTGTATGCGACCGGGGAAATCCTCGAAGCTTCCTGCTGGGCGCACGCGCGGCGCAAGTTCTACGACTTGTATGTGGCGAATCGTTCGCCGATCGCCACCGAGGCGATCCGGCGCATCGGTGCACTGTATCGAATCGAGCGGGAGATTCGAGGCTGCCTTCCGGCGCAGCGCGCGTTGGTACGGCAGGAACGCGCCGGACCGCTGCTCGATTCGTTGCAGCAGTGGCTGTCGACGACACTGCAGACAGTATCGGCAAAATCCGAACTCGCCGGCGCCATCCGGTACTCGCTGGTGCGTTGGACTGCATTGACCCGCTACCGTGATGACGGTCGGATCGAGATCGACAACAACAGCGCCGAGCGTTCGATCCGACCACTGGTCCTCGGGCGGCGCAACTACATGTTTGCCGGCTCGGATGCCGGCGGCGAGTATGCCGCCAACATCTACAGCTTGATCGGCACGGCGCTGCTCAACGGCATGGACCCCTATCTTTACTTGCACCATGTGCTCGAGCGCATTGCCGAGCATCCGATCAACCGGATCGACCAACTGCTGCCGTGGAACGTCGCCGCCACGCTGCCCGACGAACGACGCCAGGCCGCGTAGCGGGCGTTGCCACAGCAACGGCGTCGAACGCGCCCGCTACAACCAGCCCCTCCACGGCACTGGCACACATCCAGGCGGTCATCGACGCCGGCGGACAGATCATGGTCGGCACCGTGGCGCCGATCAAGGGCGCGGCGATCGCGCACGACGGCAAGCAAACGCTCGCGATGCTGCGACGCCGGCCGCGCGAAGCGATTGCCGACCTGCTCACTCGCCTCGACGCTGCAATTGCCACCGCTCAGTCGAGCGGGTCACGCGTCGACGAAATCAATACGCCGTCTTCGGATACGCGTTACCAGTTCTGAGGAGCGCACGCAGTCAATGCGGCCTCCACATGACGCTTACGGCCCACCGCTTATTCCTGCCGCTTGTCGGAAGAGCGCAGGAATTAGGAAGAATACGCAAGATCGTGCAAATTGCCGCGCGCAACCCGCTGCAACGGCGGCTTGTTTCGACATAGAGTCCACGCTCCTGCATTCACGCATGGACTGGGAGAGTCGAATGTCATCGAAAGCGAAGCTCCGCAATAACCGGTGGAAGGAAACAACTCCTGCTTTTGCCGTTACTGCATTGTGGGCCGCCCTCTACGCCAGCAGCGCCGTGGCGAACCCGTGGTCGTATCCGTCGGATCCGGGCCGTGTCGCCACATCGCCGGCTGACCTTGCTGCGGCGAAGGCCAGCTGGCAAACGCCGGAATACCTGCGCAGTTGGGGGCTGACTGCACAGGACGCATCGACCGCCTATGCGTTGGGGTATTACGGGCAAGGCATCACCGTCGGCATCATGGATTCGGGCGTTCAAGCCGAACACATGGAATTCCAGGGCGGACGCTTTATCCCGGTCGTGCAACAGGGCGTATACGGCACTTCCGGCTACCGATACCGGGATAAGCGCCCGGCCAACCCGTTTTTCGCGGGCAAACCATTTTTCTTGACCGGTGAATACAACTCGGGTGACGCCTTCGGCTGGAACGCGAGTCATGGCACCGCCATGGTCGGAATCATGGGCGCCAATCGCGACGGCGCGCCGAACCCTCTCAACATGCAGGGTTTCGCCTTTGCATCGACGATCGTTCTAGGCAATACCGGCGCAAGTGACGAGAACAGCCACGGTCCCTACCACGACTACACCTATGTCTATACGGGTTACAAAGCCCTCGTGGATGCCGGCGCGCAGGTCATCAACAGCAGCTGGGGTCAGATTTGCCTGACCGTGCCGAAAACCGGTCCCAAATCGATCGGCAGAGACGGCGGAAGTCTTTCGACCCAGTGGTATCAGCGGACGCTGGCGGACGAGGAATACATCTATTTCTATTTCAGGAAATTCTACGACGCAGGTGGCTATCAATCCGATCCGAGCCACCCCGGACTTTCCTTCGAAGACGCCATGTATGACGCTGTGAAGGACAACAGCGTCGTCCATGTGAGGTCCGCCGCCAACTCGGACCAGGAGAACCCGAACAACATGGCGTTCTATCCCTACTTCAATCCCGACGCGGAACAACACTGGATAGCCGCTGGCGGGCTCGCTCAGTCAGGCAGCGAATACATCCTCAACACGAGAGAAAACGAGGCCGGCCCGTACGCCAAATGGTGGTACATAGCGGCGCCTAACGGCGATGCTTCGACGAATTTGAACAACACCTATGGCACTGCAGGAGGCACATCGGGGTCGTCGCCCCACATAACAGGTGCGCTGGCGCTGCTGCTTTCCCGGTTTCCTAACCTGAACGCCATGCAGGTCCGCGACGTATTGTTCACCACGGCCCAGAACAAGAAATCCGACGGCGTGACGTTCCTCGATCTCTGGACCGCTCCCGACGGCCAGCCGGACGAGCGCTACGGCTGGGGGTATCCCGATATCGGCAAGGCCGTTTACGGTCCCGGCCAGTTCCTGGGGCCGTTCAATTACAGCGCGAATAAAGCGTCCGCCGATGTGTGGTCGAACGACATCAGCGAGGTCGCGATCAAGGCCAGGGAAAGCGAGGACTTGGCGTGGCTGGAAAGCTACAAGGAAAATGGCATTGCAGCCGCGGGCGATTTCAACCTCAACATGGATGGAGCTGCGCTTCTGGGTTTGGAGGACATAGTCGGAGTTCCTCAGCCGGCTGATTCCGCGCCGGCCAACTGGGCCAGCGACCCCGCCTGGCAGGCGTATGCGCAAGCAGCCTTGGCCTACCAGACCATTGACCAGGCGCATGCCAGTTTGTGGCGCAAGGAATGGATGGACAGAAAAGCGGCCTCCATTCAGCACAAGGTCGACAACGGGCTCTACACGGCTTCCCTGACCAAGTCCGGCGCCGCCACGTTGTTCCTCACCGGCAATAACACCTACACGGGCGGGACCAGCGTGAACGGCGGCAAGTTGTCGATCGACGGCTCGCAGGCAGGCGACGTCGTGGTGAAGGGCGGCACGCTTGGCGGTAGCGGAAACATCGCGGGTACCGTCAACGTCGTGACAGGACTATTGTGGCCAGGGCTCTCGCCCGCCGAGTCAGCCTTCCTCGCCAGCCCTTCATCACCCGCCGAAGTCAGCGTGTCGCCGGGCAACGTGCTGAGCGTCGGCTCGCCCGTCCATATCGGGCACAAGGGCGGGTTCGAGAGCACGATCCGCAGCAATACCGACTACACGGCGGTCGTCACGACGAGCAACCTGATTCTGGATGGCACGCTGTTCCTGGATATTGCAGGTGCTCCCACGCCCGGCGCGGTGCTGACGATCATGAGCGGCAAGAAGGTCGTGGGGACGTTTGCCAACCTTCCCGAGGGCAGCACGGTGATCGCAAGCGGCCAGAAATTCCGGATCTCCTATCGCGCAAACAAGGTGACGCTGACCGCGCTTGGCACGTAGACGAATGCCGCGCAACGGATAAGTGGTCAGCAGGGCGCCGGCATGCCGCGCGATTCTCGCCACTCCGCCAATGCTTTCCAAAGCCGCCTCGCGCGGCTTTTTCTTGTTAGTTTCCTACGCGCAAAATGTACGCAACGCCGTTCTCGCCTGCCGACGCTCAGCTCGTCAGTGCCAATTTGCACGCGTCGTTCTCGGTCATCGTTGCGCCCTCGCTCATCAATCGCGCCCGGTCATCGGCGCAGAGCTCGTCCATCAGCAGGCGATCGAGGGACGTGCGCGCCCTCGCTTCGTTCGCCTGGCGCACGACTCCCCTCGCAGCGAAGACGCCATCGACGTACCCGGCGAGGCGCGCTGCATCCACCGATCGACCGATGAGCGCGGCCCTGAGCGCGAGATGGTCGAGCGCGCCCCAGGCGTAACCCGACGCCTGCCGCAACTCGAGGCCTTCGCGCGCTGCAATCAATGCCTCCTCGAAGTCGCCGCGCTCGATGAGTACGCCGGCCAGATTGGTGAGATTCACGCCGAGCACCAGCCTGGTTCCCATGTTCGAGCCACGCATCAGCGCGATGGCCTCGCGAAATCCCGTGGCCGCCGCATCGAGCTCGCCAAGCGCCCAATTGGTGTCGGCCAGATTGCCGCACAGCTGCACCGCGTCGCGTGCGAGGCCCGCCGAGCGATACAGCGAAAGGCCCTTCTCGTAGTGCCTCCGTGCACCGGGGAGGTCGCCTGCAAGCTTGCGCACGAATCCCGCCGCATGGAAATACGGCCCCATGGCCGCGGGTACGGGACTGCGTGCGAGCAATGGCTGGGCGTCGTCGAGCGCGCGCTGCGCCAGATCGAGGCGTCCTGTCCGCGCCAGTGCGCCGCCGAGCCGCATCAGCGCGTATCCCGTACCGAATGCATCGCCGGCTTGCCGATGCAGCACCACCGCACGGCGGAGCGCCCGGACCCATTTCGCGGGATCACTGAACTGGTGCAGCACGCCGAGCCAGAGCCATAGTCGTCCGCGGATCCCGGGTGGCGTACGCGGCTTGCAGCGCGTCAACGCGAGCTCGATCCGCGCGAGGCCCTCGCTACGCAATGACCACCAGAGCCACGCGGGACCGGCGTGCGCAGCGAGCGCGATACCGACGTCGACATCGCCGTGCGACGAAAACGCCCAATCGAGCGCGGCGTGCACGTTGTCCCGGTCTCGCATGTACGCGGCGTCCCATCGCATGTCGGGACCCGAAAGCCAGTCCTTCACGGCATCTTCGAAGTGGTCGCGGAAGTGGCGTGCATGACGTGCGGACGCGAGCGACCGCTCACGCGCGGCGTCAAGCTTCTCCATGCAGTACTCGCGCATCGTATCGAGCAACCGGTAGCGCGTGCCGGTCTCGCTGGCTTCGGCGAGCACGAGCGAGCGCGCAACGAGCCGCGCGAGAAGGTCGAGCATCGTTGCGTCGTTCCTCGTCCGGTCGCCGATGATGCGTTTCGCCGCTTCGAGCGTGAATCCGCCCGCGAATACCGCCAATCGCCGCAGCGCGCGCTGTTCTTCTTCCGCAAGAAGATCGTAGCTCCAGTCGAGCGCGGAGCGGAGCGTTTTCTGTCGTGGCGGCGTGCCACGTGGTCCGGCCGCGAGCAGTCCGAAGCGATCGTCGAGGCGCCGGCCGATCTCCTCGATCGACAGCGACGACATTCGTGCGGCAGCGAGCTCGACCGCCAAGGGTATGCCTTCGAGACGCGAGCAGATCGCGGCAACGGGCCTGGCAACGTCCGCTGTCAATGCGAAGCCGGGCTGTTGCAATTTCGCGCGCTCGACGAAGAGCTGCACCGCTTCGGCGGCAGCGAGATCGTCGACCGCATCATCGCCATGTGGCAGCGAGAGCGGCTGCAGCGGAACCTGCTGTTCGCCGTCGACGTTCAGCGCCTCGCGGCTGGTCGCGAGGACATGGGCGTTCGGTGCTTCGGCGAGCAGTGCGGCGACCACCGGTGCGGCGGCAGCGATCACGTGCTCGCAGGTATCGAGGACAAGCAGCAGGCGGCGAGTTCTTGCATGACGGCACACGGTTCGTATCAGCGGCTCTCCGATTTGTTCCTGCACGCCGAGCATCTGCGCGACGCTGATCGGCACGAGTGCGGCGTCGGAGATGGACGCGAGTTCCACGACCCAGACGCCATCGGGATACCGCTCGATGACTTCGCCCGCGACCTGCAACGCGACGCGCGTCTTGCCGACGCCGCCGATGCCGACGAGGGTTACGAGCCGATTTCGCGCAAGGAGGCGCTTCACTTCATCGATCTCGCGCGCTCGCCCGACGAACGACGAAACCCGCGCGGGCACGTTGTTCGGGTGCTGCGAAGCAACGCGCGCTGACGCCACGCCAGGATGACCGACGTCCATCGACGGCGTTTCCGCCGGGTCGGGACGTCGGGCGACGGGACCGGCGAAGCGATAGCCGCGCCGCGTCAACGTCTCGATCCAATGCTTGCTCTCCGGCACTCGCGCGAGCGCGCGACGTATGGCGGAGATCTGGACGGCCAGGTTGGCATCCTCGACCACGACACCGGGCCACGCCTCTTCCACGATCACCGACTTTTCGACGTATCGCCCGGCGCGACTGACCAGTGCGGCGAGCACGGCGACTCCGCGCGCGCCAAGCGTGGTGGCTTCACCGTCATGAGTCAGCACGCGGCCTTCGGTGTCCAGCCGGAAAGGTCCGAGCTCGTAAATCGTGCGCATTCCGATCGTCGCGGTTGACCGCGGGTTGACTCCATTCCGTTATGCGGCGCGTCCGGGTTGCCGGGACTCGACCGCGCCTTTTAGCGAAATTTTAGGGTTGTTAAAGGACTTCGTGTGCGACCCGGTCGAAGATCGCTACACGGCATCGCTACAGGGAGACGGATCATGGATGCGAAATCCGAAATCGGAGCCGCGGTGGCGATCGATGGTCATGCGATCGATCTCGGCCCAGCGCACTGGGCCGCGTTCTACGACCGAAACGGCGAGTCCTGGGTCGCGGAATTCCGCGGCGGCCGCGGCGAGGTCATGAACGCGAACACCTGGTACTACTTCCACGCCGGGCGGCTGGGATATTGGAACAGCCAACGCGGCGGCGGCAGGTTTGCAACGCCTTTGACCGCCGACATGCTGGAGGCCATCCAGCGTCTGCACGAGTCGAAGGAGGCTTGCGCAGCATCGCCGCGCAAGCGCCACAAGCTCTCGCTCGCAGAAGCAGCCGCGAGGCTCGCTCGCGCGATCGAGACGGTCGACGCAGCAACCAATGCAACCAGCGCCCGCAAGCAGTCGATGCCGCCTGCACGAATGGTCTAGCGATCAGCGGACGTTCATTCGAACGTCCCTGGCGTGTGCTCGATGGCCCACGCGGCCTCCGAATCGGAGACGATCAGCCGGCGCTCGTTCGGCGGAACGTAGAGTTCCTGGTAGTAGACGTTCGCCCCCGCGCGTGCCGTTGCGACGCACTCCATCAGCATGCCGGCCGTGCCGTTGGCGATGCGAAGGACGCGGCACACATCGGCCGGGAACCGCGCGAGCGCCACGCGCTGCCCGATCCGGGTGATCGGAAGGTGGAAGTCGCGCCCGATCATTGCCTTCAGGTTGGCCGCCTCGATTTCCCTGACCGGCTTCGTCAATAGCGCCGCGAAGCGCGCGGCGCTCATGTAGAGGCGGCTGTAGACGGAGAATTCGTCGCCGATGCCGAGCCTTCGATCGATCTGGATGACGGCGCCGCCGTCCTGCTCGATATGCGCGGACCACCGGCCGTGGCCGCTTACGCGTTTGCGCGAGACGAGCTTCGGATACACGGGAAGAAACGCCGTCTCTTCGGCATTGAGGAAGCGACAGTGCCATGGCGCTTCCATCTGCGGGCGGCTTTGCGCGACGAACGTGCCGCTCCCCTGCGCGCGGGTGACGATGCCCTCCTCGACGAGCGAGCGCAGTGCGCGCTGCACGGTGCCGAGGCTGAACGGCGTGCAGCGCACGAGATCGGCTTCCGTGGGAAGGCGATCGCCGGAGACCCAGTAGCCGCTGTCGATCGCCGCGACGAGCGCCTCGCGCAACCGTGCGTACTTCGGCAATCCACGGATCGACACGCGGCCGAATTTCCCGAAGAACGTTTCCGAGCGCGCCTGGCGCTCGGCGGCTGTGAGCGGCGCGGCCGATGTCGAACTGCGCGCAGGGTCGGTGCGAAGGCCCCGCGTGCGGCGCACGGGACGCTTGCGCTGTTCGGATGACTGCATCGGCTTCGTCCCTTGGCGGCGCGCGTTACTATATAGTATTGTAGAACCAGAGTGGGGCGGTGCAGTGCGCCGCGCGCAACGGAAACACCGAATGGAACCGAAGAACCTGCTGATCGTCATGTCCGACGAACACAGCCCGAAGATCCTGGGCTGCCACGGACACCCGGTGGTGCGCACGCCGAACCTCGACGCGCTGGCCGCGACGGGCACGCGATTCAGTGCCGCCTATACGACGTCGCCGGTTTGCGTGCCGGCGCGCGCCGCGTTCGCGATCGGCAAGTACGTGCATCAGATCGGCTTCTGGGACAACGCCGACGCGTACGACGGATCGATTCCCAGCTGGCATCATCGTCTGCGGGAGAGTGGCCATCACGTCGCGTCGATCGGCAAGCTGCACTTCCGCGGCGGCGACGATTACGGGTTCAGCGAGGAAATCGTCCCGATGCACGTCATCGACGGCAAGGGCGATCTCATGGGACTCGTTCGCGAGGACCTCCCCGAGCGCGGCGCGTCGTGGAAGATCGCGAAGTGGGCGGGCCCGGGCGAATCGGCCTACACGTTCTACGATCGCGAGATCGCCGCGCGGGCGCAGATCTGGCTGCGCGAAGAGGCGGCGAAGCATGCGCGCAAGCCCTGGGTGCTCTTCGTGTCGTTCGTCTGTCCTCACTTTCCACTGACGGCACCGCCCGAGTTCTACTACCAGTATCCGCTCGACAGCATCGTCCCGCCGAAGCAATACGGCCCCGGCGAGCGGCCCGTGCATCCGTTCCTGCGCGATTACGCGCAAAGCTTCGTTTACGACAGGTATTTCGACGAGGAGAAGCTGCGCAAGGCCATTGCCGGCTACTACGGACTCTGCTCGTTCCTGGACGACAATATCGGCCAGGTGCTGCGTGCGCTTGACGAAGCCGGGCTCGCCGATTCGACGCGCGTGCTCTATACGAGCGACCACGGCGACAATCTCGGCAACCGTGGCCTGTGGGGCAAGTCGACGATGTACGAGGAAACGGCCGCCGTGCCGCTGATCATGTCCGGTGCCGACATACCGGCAGGGCGCGTCGTTGCCACGCCGACGAGCCACGTCGACGTCTATCCGTTCATCATGCAATGTGTCGGCGCGCAAATTCCGGCCGACGGCCATCCCGGTCATTCGCTGCTCGACATCGCGAACGGCCTCGAGCCTGCGCGCACCGTACTGTCCGAATACCACGGCATGGGCTCGACGACCGGCGCCTTCATGATCCGCAACGGGCGCTACAAGTACGTGCATTACGTGCGCTATGCGCCGCAGTTGTTCGATCTCGCCGACGACCCCGAGGAGCTTCACGACCTCGCTGGCGACGCTGCCCACGCGCGCGTGCTCGACGAATGCCGCGCACTGCTCGGACAAATCTGCGATCCCGATGACGTCGATCGGCGCGCGAAGGCGCGGCAGCGCGACCTGCTCGAGCAAAACGGCGGCCGCGCTGCGGTCATTGCGCGCGGTGATCTCGGGTTTTCGCCGCCGCCGGGCGTGCAACCGGTTTTCGAATAGCGGCGTTCGGGTCTGAAGGCGCCGCAATAATGATGGAGGAGCAATGATTTCGAACGTGTTCAAGCGCGCCGTGTTCGGCGTGGTTCTCGCCGCAGCCTGCGCATCGGGCGTGGCGTCCGCCGAGACGAGCGAGCTTCGCCTCGGCCACCAGCTGGGGCTCGGATATCTTCAGTTCTACGTCATGCACGACCTTGGCCTCGTCCAGAAATATGCGAAGGCCGAAGGCATTCCCGACCTCGAGGTCACGTACAAGGAGATCGGCAGTCCGTCGGTGCTGAACGACGCGATCCTGTCGGGAAGCCTCGACATGGTGAGCGCGGGTCCGCCGCCGTTCCTCAATCTGTGGGACCGCACGAAGGGCAATCTCGGCGTACGCATGCTCGTCGCGCTCAACATGCAGCCGATGCGGCTCAACACGAACAACGCGAAGTGGAAGACCGCGTGCGAGTTCACGACGAGCGACCGCATTGCCGTGCCGGGCGTCAAGACGTCGACCCACGCGATTCTGCTCAACATGCTGGCCGAGAAGTGCTTCGGTCCCGACAAGCGCAACTTCTTCGAAAGCCTCGAGATTCCGATGAAGCATCCCGACGCGGTCATCGCGCTCACGTCGGGCAAGTCGGAGATCACCGGGCACTTCGCGACGATCCCCTACCAGAACATCGAATTGCAGAAGAGCAACATCCATACGGTCGTAAGCTCCTACGACCTGATGGGTGGCCCGTCGACGGTCACCGGCGTCTGGCTGACCGAGAAGTTCTACAACGACAACCCGAAGGTCGTGAAGGCCGCGTACGACGCGTTCGCGGAGGCGACCGACATCATCCGCAAGGATCCGAGGCGCGCCGCGGAAATCTATCGCAAGCTCGACAAGTCCAATCCGCTGTCGCAGCAGCAGGTCGAGCAGATCCTGACCGATCCCGAGGTCATCTATTCGCTCGCGCCGCAGAAGATGATGGTATGGGCGACGACGATGCACAAGATCGGGCTGCTGAAGAACGAGCCCGGTGACTGGAAGGACCTGTTCTTTCCCGCTGCGTACAAGCTGTCCGGCAACTGACCCGCGTGACGCAGCATGGACCGGCGCGCACGATGTGCGCCGGCTTTCCAACTTGATTCGAGACGTAATCGCATGCCCCGCCAACCGAACTTTCTCGTGATCCTGATCGACGATCTCCGCTTCGACGAATTCGGCGCGGGCGGCCATCCGTACATGAAGACGCCGCAGATCGATCGCATCGCGAGCGAGGGCGTGCTGTTCGATCGTGCGTTCCACACGACGCCGATCTGCTCGCCCAACCGCGCGTCGATTCTCACCGGCCAGTACGCGAGCCGCCACGGCATCATCGACAACGTCGCTCGCGACGCGGCCAGCCATCGTCTGCCGAACTACCACCTCGCGCTGCAGAACCTCGGCTACGAAACCGCGCACATCGGCAAGTGGCACATGGGCAACGACGGCAAGCCGCGCCCGGGCTACGACTACTGGGTGGCCTACGACGGGCACGGGCGGCTCAACGATCCGAAGCTCAACGAGAACGGCACGTACGTGCAGCATCATGGCTACGTCACCGACATCATGAACAGGATGGCGGTCGAATTCGTGACGAAGAAGCATGCGCAGCCGTGGTCGCTGTTCTTCGCGCACAAGGCCGTGCATCCCGATGCCGAGCAGGCTGCCGACGGCACGTTCCGGATGGACGGCTACAAACCGGCCGAGCGGCACAAGGACCTTTATCGCGGCTGCGTCTTCCCGAGGAAGCCCAACATGCTCGCGCCGTCCGAAGTGGTGAAGAGCAAGCCGGCGTGGCGCGAGGCGTTCGCGCTCAAGGAGTCGGACGCCGCGCGCACGATGCTCGACGCGATCCACGCGGGCGAGCAGGAGGAGGTGCGCCTTCGCGCTGCCATGATGGCGGCGGTCGACGAAGGCGTCGGCATGCTGTTCGATGCGCTCGCGTCGTCGGGCCAGCTCGACGACACGCTGATCGTGTTCCTCGGCGACAACGGCTATTTCTTCGGCGAGCACGCGCTCGGCCCCGAGCGGCGTTTCGCCTACGAGGAAGGCATTCGCTGTCCGCTCGTCGCCCGCTATCCGAAGGCAATCGAGAAGGGCACCCGGATCGACCGTCTCGTCATCTGCCAGGACCTCGCGCCGACGTTGATCGAGCTCGCCGGCGGGACGCCCGCTGCGCACATCCAGGGCCGCTCGCTCGTTCCGCTGCTACGCGGCCGACCGAACGGATGGCGATCGTCGTTCCTCGTCGAGTACTGGGCCGAGAATGCGTACCCATGGCTCGTCGGCATGACGTACAAGGCCGTGCGTACCGACCGCTGCAAGTACATCCACTGGGTGAACCGTGGCGAGAGCGACGAGCTCGACGAGCTGTACGATCTCGAGCGGGATCCGTACGAGCTCGCGAACGTGGTCGCGCAGCCGGATTACGCGGAAGTACGCGAAGCGCTGCGCGGCGACCTGCGCGGCCTCGTCAATTTCGCACTGGGACTTTAGCCTCGAAGTACTCGATGTCGTCGCGATAGACGGCGTGCGCCTCGCGCTACTCCATCACGCGTCCGTCCGCGTCGATGGACGCTTGTAGCGTTCAGACATGGTCGCTGCTTTCGACTTTGGTATGGAGCACGCGTACAAGCTCCCCCATCATTGTTCCGCCGGTGTTGACAGTTGCACGCGTTGGTGCGAGCGTGTGCGACCTCCGCCGTCGCGATTCAAGCGACGCGGAGCGAACAACCGCTCGACACACACGGCACCGGCAATCACGGCCGCCAAGAAGGAGGAATCCATGCAGACGAAACGCGCGGGACGCCATCGCGTCCTGATCGACCTATCGCTTGCCTGCGCAGCGAGCGTGCTGTTGTGCGTCGGCACCAGCACCGCCGCGCCGAAGGACCAGACGCCGTGGACCGGTCCGGTGCCGCGCGCGCATTGCGGTCCGGGCGACAATACGGAAAGTGGCTTGCAGGGCCAGACGACGCTCGCCGAGCGCCTCGGCGGCGCAGCCGCACGCGGGCTCAACTGCAACCTGCAGCTCGTCGGCCAGTTCCAGGGCGAAGGCGCGTACCACGCGCAGGCCTGGACCGACGTCTGCTCGTACTACAGCACCGCCGACAGCCCGCTGCAGCAGCATCCCGGCGTCGCGGTGATCGACGTTTCGGATCCGGCGCATCCGCACGCGACCGACTATCTGAATGCGCCCGCAATGTTGCAAACGTGGGAATCGCTGAAGGTCAGCGAGGAGCGCAAGCTGATCGCGGCGGTCGAATCGGAAGGCGGTGCCGGCATCAAGCCGGGGTTCGCCGTCTACGACATCAGCGACTGCCGGCATCCGGTGCTGAAAGCGGCGATCGACCTGCCGGTGCCGCCGGGCACGATCAAGGGTCACGCGGGCGCGATTTCGCCCGACGGGCGCACCTATTACGGCGCGTACTATCCGGTCAGCCTGTATGTCATCGACATCGCCGATCCGTCGAATCCGAAGCTGATGCTGAACTGGGTGCCGCCAGGCGGTATCGGCGCGCCGCACGATCTGTCGATCAGCGAGGACAACACGCGCGCGTACATCATGAACCCGGGCACGGGCGCGTCCGGCAAGAACGGCCTCGTCGTGCTCGACGTCAGTGATTTCCACTTCCGCCGGCCCAATCCGCAGCCGCGTGTCGTCAGCACGTTGTTCTGGCCCGACGGCGGCATCGCGATGACGAGCCAGCCGATCAGGATCCATGGCAAGCACTACATCCTCGCATCCGACGAGCTCGGCCCGATGCTCACGAATCATGTGTCTGCGTGCGCGCAGGGCTTGCCGCCGTGGGGCTTTCCGCGCCTGATCGACATCGAGGACGAGAAGAATCCGAAGACGGTGTCGCTGCTGAAGCTCGAGATCGACGACCCGGCGAACTGCGGCCAGCTCGCGAACGACCCGGCGATGACGGGCTCGTTCGGCTATTCCGCGCACTACTGTCGCGCGGATGATCCGAAGAATACGAAGCTCGTCGCCTGCAGCCGTCACGAGGCCGGCGTGCGCGTGTTCGACGTGAGCGACCCGTACCATCCGAAGGAAGTCGCGTACTACAAGCCGCCGGTGCGAAGCGGCAACAACCTGCCCGGCTCGGGCATCAACGCCGTCGCGAACCATACGTTCGACTGGTCGAAGTCGAACTCGCGCTTCCTCAAGCGCAACGGCGTTCGCGAACTCTGGATCACCTCCGCCGACAACGGCTTCCAGGTACTCAAGTTCACCAATCGTGACGAGGACGACGACCGCGACTGAGCGGACGTCGGCAATGGCAGCGATCACGCAGCCGGTCCCGCCCGGGATCGGCTGCCGCTGCAGCGGCATCGCAATAGTTCTTCGCTTCGCGCCCGGCCTGCTCGCCTTTCCGGCAGCAGCCGAAGCGCACGCGTTCGTGCAGCCGTACACGTTGCCGGTGCCGTTCGGCCTGTACCTGTATGGCGCGGCGGCAACGCTGCTGCTCACGTTCTTCGTGCTCGCATACTTCGCGCGTCCCGCGACAGCGGCCGTCGCCTCGGGCGCGCGCGCGGAAATTTCAGCATCGGGCGAAGTCCCTGCCTGGCTCGTCGATGCATTGCGTGCGTTCGCCGTCGGCTTGCTGCTCCTGACGCTCGTTGCCGGCTCTTACGGCACCCGCAATCCCGACGCGAACATCGGCATGACGCTCTTCTGGGTGATCTTCGTGCTCGGATTCACGTACGCGACCGCGCTCGTCGGCGATGTGTTCGCGATCGTCAATCCGTGGCGGACGATCGCCGAATGGTTGCGACTGTCATCCGGGACACGCGCGCGCATCGTTTATCCGCGGTGGCTCGGCTACTGGCCCGCGCTCGTCGCGTACGTCGCGCTGATCTGGATCGAACTCTTCGCGTTGCCGAGGCCGTCGACGCTCGCGAGTGCGCTTCTCGTTTACAGCGCCGTCACGCTCGGCGGCGTATGGCTGTTCGGCGCGACTGCATGGTTTCGCAATGGCGAGGTTTTCTCGGTGCTGCTGCGGCTCGTCGGACTGCTCGCGCCGCTCGAATACCGTGTCGCCGGCAACGGGGTCGTGACCGTTCGCAGACGCGCCTGGTTCGGCGGCGTGCTCGAAGGCAAGGCCGACCGCATGAGCCTTCTGCTCTTCGTGCTGTTCATGCTTTCGTCGACGACATTCGACGGAATGCACGAGACGCTCGTCTGGATGAACGTGTTCTGGAAATACCTCGTGCATGCGTTCCAGCCGCTATGGGGTACCGACCTGATCGCGTCGCAACGGATGCTCGAGCGCTGGTACGTCGCGTTCCAGCGGGCCGGACTCGTGCTTTCGCCGTTCCTCTACTTCGCGGTGTACATGATCGTGATCGCGTGCGTGAAGGCGGTGACGCGCACGCCGATGACGCTGCGCGAGCTTGCGCTCGCGTTCGCCTTCACCGTGATTCCGATCGCGATCGTCTACAACATGGCGCACTACTGGACGCTGCTCCTGCTCCAGATCCCGAAGCTTCCTTACCTCGTCGCCGATCCGTTCGGCGCCGGCTGGACACTTCCGTCACTCGGATCGCCCCCGGCAGAGCCGCCACCGCTCGACATGGCGCCGATCTGGAACACGGAAGTGATGCTGATCGTCGGCGGCCATCTCGTCGGCGTCTACCTCGCGCATCGCGTGGCGCTGCGCGTGTTCAATTCACGGCGCGCCGCGTTCGTGAGCCAGGTGCCGATGCTGGTGCTGATGATGACCTATACGGTGCTCGGCCTCTGGGTCATCTCGCAGCCGCTTGCGCTGGAGCGATGATTGCGTTGTACTGCACAGGGAACCGCGGTTTAGGGGTATCCTCTAAGTGCCTCGTGTTGCAACTACGCTGTTCACCGTTTCATGATGTCAAGCTCGATCTGTCATTTCTGTACCCACGGCAATCCCGCCGGCTCGAAGTTCTGCAATCAGTGCGGTTCTCCCCTCGATCTCAAGCCGTGCAGCCAATGCGACGCGATGAACCACGTGTCGGTCGATCGCTGCTACCAATGCGGCACCGCGTTCGCGACGGAGAACGGAGTACTGGAAGTCGCGGAAGTCGGGGCGGCCGGCATTCCGGCCGCTGAATCGGCTGCCGCGGCGCGGAGCGTCCCGCCACCGACGCTCTACGACAATCCACAGCTCGGACCGGCCAATCGGATCCCGGTCGCGTTGTCCGATCGGATCGACGCGAGTACCGAGCGCGTTGCGATCCCGGGCCAGCCAACGCACCCGCTCACGCCGTTCGCCGACGCCACGCACAGCGACGACATCGACGATGACGACGACTGGACCGATCCGCGGCGCCTGCACGCCGCACGCAAGGGTCTGCGCGCCGAGCGCCGGCATCACTGGCTGGCGCAGGGGGCGTTGGCCGGTATCTGCGTCCTCGTGATCGGCGCGGCCGCTTATTACGTCCTGGATACCGGAATGGTTCCGCGGGCCGTTCAAATGGCACGGGCACTCGAGGCTGGGGACGAGCGGCCAGCCAATGTGGCACCGGCACCGGCGAGCCCGCAAGCGCCGGCGCAAGCTTCCGCGGCGCCGGCTCCCCCGAAGGCGAGCGCGGACGAAGGAACCGCGCCGGCTGCCAATGCGGGAACGACGTCGCCGCCAGCCGCGGCGTCGTCGTCCGTGCCATCGTCTGCATCCCCGTCCGCGGCATCACCTGCACCCGCATCGGTGCAATCACCCGCAGCCGCCGCGTCCACGGCAGCAGCTTCCCCATCGGGCGCGGCAAGCACGCCTTCGTCCTCGACAACCACCGTCGCGAACGCGCCGACGGAACGCGCCGCTGCACACCAGCCGGCACGCCGCGTTTCCCGCGAGCCGTCTCCCAGGTCACGGCCGGCGACGCCTCCATCGGTCGACAGGGATGCACTCGCGACGCAGCGGCTGATCGAACGCGATCTCGCGGGCTTTTTGCCCCCCGAGCCGCCGCCGCGAACGCTTCGCTGACAGCCCTTTTTGCCGCCGCGGCGCGCATGCGGCATCGACGCTACTGTGAGGAACGACAGGAAGCAACAACCGTTCGTCAGAATATTAGTTCGCTGTATCAATAAGTTGGAATAGCGTTGCCGACAACTTCTCGTCGGGCTAGCGGCTCGGCTAGCGACTTGGATGGCCTCCAACAAGAATCAGCATTTCGTTCCGAGATGCTTTCTTCGACCGTTTGCTGTTCCAGGGTCGGAAGCCATTAACCTCTACAACATCGATCGCCAGGCGTTCATCGAGAAAGCCTCGTTGAAACACCAGTGCGCTCGTGACTATTTCTATGGCAAGGACGAGCGGCTCGAGCGAGCGATTCGATTCGTCGAGGACGGCTATTGTGCGAGCCTCCGCGAGATCCAGACACCGGGCTTCGTGATGACCGATGGGCATCGCCAGGTGCTGACCCATTTTTGGCTGCTCCAGCATTTAAGAACCGAGGACGTCGCCGTGCGCACGATAGAAATGGCGACCGCCACGGGCTCGATGGTTGGAGCGAGCGAACAGCACTTTCGGCTCGGCGTTCGCGAGGTGGCGCAGATCGCAATGAGGACGTTTGCCGAGTCGATGGATGTCGTTTCGGACATGAAGCTTTGCCTCATTCGAAACCGCACCGGCACTCCGTTCGTCGCCTCTGATAATCCGGCGATCCTTACGAACCGGTGGCACCTGCAAAGCGCAAAACTTACGGGACGATCGTTTGGGGTCCCTTCGGCCGGCTGTTTGTTCCTGCTTCCCCTGACACCCGACGTTCTATGCCTTGGCTACGACGGCGACGTCTACGCTGTCCCTCACAAAAATGGGTGGGTCGACGTCCGACGTGATGAAGACGTTGCCGCGTTCAACGAACATCAGTTTCTCAATTACCGCGCGAACATCTATGTTCGGGATTCCTCGCACGCTCACGCGGTCCACCAAGCGTTTCTGCATTGCATGTCCAACCGGCCTGTCACGCGGCACGTCATTCACTATGCCGTGGAGGATAAATACGATGGCGGGTACATGCATTATCGGGTTACGGCTCCTCCTGAAAACCCTGCCGGCGAGCATCGCAAGGCGCTGATACACAGCCAGACGGTGCACGCAAAGCCAGCGGAATGGCCACGCGTCATTTCGTGGCGACACAAAGGTTTCGGGTACGGGAATGACACCGGTGCCGGCTACGTCCGTCGGGCACGAATCAAGCCCTTCAGCGAACCGCCGTTCCGGAAGATCTTCACGGGACGCTAATTCGTTTACGCGCTCAAACGACACGAGCCACGCCATAACGGTAAGCGTCCTCCCAGTACCGTCTTGATCGACTCGTGATGGTCGCCGAAGATGGTGTCCACTATGAAGATGGTGGACACCAAGAAGGCCGCGCTGGCGAGGGACGGGGTTCGCGTCAACCGCACGGGTCGCCGGACCTATTCGGCGGCTTACAAGCTCGACGTGGTGAGGCGATGCAGCGAACCTGGCGTGTCCGTCGCCGGGGTGGCGATGATGCACGGGATCAACGCCAATCTGGTCCGGCGCTGGATTGTTCGACAGCGACGCGCCGAATCCGATGCAATGCCGAAGCTTGCGGCGACTCTGCTGCCAGTCACGATCGAAGCGCCGATGGGTCAAGGCAGCGCCGACGACCAAGCCAAGCCGGCGACGCGCCGTCATCGCTCCGCGGCACCCGGTATCGAGATCGAACTCCACGGTGTGCGCATTCATTTGCGCGGTGAGGTCGATGCGACCGCACTGACCGCCGTCATCGAGGTGCTGTCGCGTCGATGATCGGGCTGCCGACCGGGACTCGGGTATGGCTTGCTGCAGGCGTGACCGACATGCGCCGCGGCATGAACGGGTTGGCCGCGCAAGTTCAAACCACGCTCGCCGAGAATCCGTTCTCCGGTCATGTCTTCGCCTTTCGCGGTCGGCGCGGTGATCTCGTGAAACTGCTGTGGTGGAGCGGTGATGGATTGTGCCTGTTTCACAAGCGCCTGGAACGCGGTCGATTCGTGTGGCCGCAAGCGACGAGCGGCAGCGTGTCGCTGACACCGGCGCAACTGTCGATGCTGCTCGAAGGCATCGACTGGCGACGTCCGCAACGCGTGTGGCAACCGCAACACGCGGCGTAAATTATTGGCGTCGACGCGTGCACGAGTGCGCGAAATGCGCGTGCGTGTTTTACACTTTCACGCATGTCGCATGATGCACTGCCCGATGACATCGAGACGCTGAAGCGCTTGCTGATCGGCCGCGATGCGATGATCGAGAAGCTGATGGCGGAGATCGCGCGGCTTAAGCGGTGGCGCTTCGGTCGCTCCGCAGAGCGGGTGGATGCGACGCTGCAGCAATTGCAGCTGCTGCTCGACGATCTGCAGGTTCCTGCCGAGAACAACCCCACCGAGGACGATCCCATCGAGCAGGAAGCGCTGCCGGTGGAGGAGTCGACCCAAGCATCGGCGACCCTACGGGTAACGCGCTTGCGACGCGCGCCCCGCGCGTTGCCCGCGCACTTGCCTCGCGAAACGATCGTGCACGCACCGGCGAGCTGCCATTGCCCCGACTGCGGCGCCATGATGCGCAAGCTCGGCGAAGACATTGCGGAGATGCTCGACTTCGTGCCGGGCTATTTCAAGGTGCTACGGCATATCCGGCCCAAGTTCTCCTGCGGCCACTGTGCCCGCATCGTTCAATTGCCGGCGCCGTCACGGCCGATCGAGCGCGGCCTGCCCGCAGCGGGCTTGCTCGCGCAGGTGATCGTAGCCAAGTACGCCGATCACTGTCCGCTGTACCGGCAACAGGCGATCTACCGGCGCTCTGGTGTCGACCTTGACCGCGCGACCCTGGCCGATTGGGTCGGTGCTGCGTCGCGCTTGCTCGAACCGTTGGTGGAATCGCTGGGTAACTATGTGCGTGCCGCCGAAAAGTTGCACGCCGATGACACGCCGGTCCCGGTACTCGATCCGGGAAGGGGCAAGACCAAGATCGGCCGACTCTGGACTTACGTTCGGGATGATCGACCTGCGGCAGGCGCCGATCCACCGGCGGTGTGGTACCGCTATTCGCCGGACCGCAGGGGCGAGCATCCGCAAACGCATCTGCGCGGCTTTC
>JAICKU010000037.1 GCA_025927765.1 Burkholderiales bacterium | reverse complement strand
CGAAGACGACGACGGTCGTGAGCGTCGTGCCGATGACGGCCGGCGCGAGCTCGGAGGCGCCCGCGGTCGCGGCGTCGAGCACGGAGGCGCCGGCGTCGCGATGGCGCGCGATCGCCTCGATCATCACGATCGCGTCGTCGACGACGAAGCCGGTGGCGATCGTGAGCGCCATCAGGCTCAGGTTGTTCAGGCTGTAGCCGAGCAGGTACATGAGCCCGAACGTGCCGATCAGCGAAATCGGCACGGCGATGCTCGCGATGACGGTGGCGCGCAGGCTCCCGAGGAACGCGAAGATCACGAGCACGACCAGCGCGACGGCGAGCAGCAGCTCCTTCTCGACGTCGGAGACCGACGCGCGGATGCCGTTCGTGCGATCCGCGAGCACGTCGACCTGGACCGACGACGGCAATCCCGCCTGCAGTTGCGGCAGTTGCGCCTTGATCGCATCGACGGTCGCGATCACGTTCGCGCCCGGCTGGCGCTGCACGTTGACGATGATCGACGGAATGAGCGCGCCGCTTGCGCCTTCGCGGCAATCGGCGCTCGGCAGCGGCGCCGCCGCCAGGCCGCCCGTCGGCACGCCACGCTGCCGGCACGGCACGCCGGCCCATGCGCCGAGCTGCGTGTTCTCGGCCGCCTCGATCACGCTCGCGACGTTGTCGAGGCGCACCGGCGCGCCGTTGCGATACGCGACGATCAGGTTGCGGTATTCGTCGGCCGTCAGCAACTGGTCGTTCGAGCTGATCGTGTACGCGCGCTTCGGCCCGTCGAAGTTGCCCTTCGCCGCATTCGAGTTCGCGTTCGAGATCGCGGTGCGCAGCGTGTCGAGGCCGATGCCGTACGAGGCGAGCGCCTGCGTGTCGGCCTGGATGCGCACCGCCGGCCGCATGCCGCCCGACAGCGTGACGAGGCCGACGCCGGTCACCTGGCTGATCTTCTGCGCGAGCCGCGTGTTCACGAGGTTCTGCACGTCGGTGAGCGGCAGGCTCTTCGAGCTCACGGCGAGGGTCAGCACCGGCGCATCGGCGGGGTTGACCTTCGCGTACACCGGCGGCGCCGGCAGGTCGGCGGGGAGCAGCGAACCCGACGCGTTGATCGCGGCCTGCACTTCCTGCTCGGCGACGTCGAGCGAAAGATCGAGCGAGAACTGCAGCGTGATGATCGACACGCCCGACGCGCTCGTCGAGCTCATGCGGTCGAGGCCCGACATCTGGCCGAACTGCCCTTCGAGCGGTGCGGTGACCGTGTTGCCCATCACCTCGGGACTCGCCCCCGGGTAGAGCGTTTGCACCTGGATCGTCGGGTAGTCGACCTGCGGCAGCGCGGACAGCGGCAGGAAGCGAAAGGCGACGAGACCCGCGAGCACGATCGCGAGCATCAGGAGCGACGTCGCGACCGGCCGCTCGATGAAGGGGCGTGACGGGCTCAGCACGATCGGGTCGCAGCGACTACTTCGGCGTCGCCGCGTCGGCCGTCGGCGCGTTGCCATTCGCCGGTGCCTGCGCCACGCCTTCCGAACGTGCGCCCCGGTGGCCGCCGAACTGTCCGCGACCGCTGCGCGCGCCGTTCGCATTCGCCGGCGCCGGCGGGCCCGGCGCTGTCGCGCTCGCGGCCGCGGCGCGGTCGGAACTCGTCTGGATGCGCGCGCCGTCCTTCAGACGATCGCCGCCTTCGGTCACGACTTCCTCGCCGATCGACAGGCCCTTCGCGATCTCGACGTTGTCCACACCGGTGACGCCGGCGGTGACGTTACGCAGCGACACCGTGCGATCGGCGTTGACCACGTACACGAAGTCGCCGCTTGGCCCGTGGCGGAGCGCGATCACCGGCACGACGACGGCAGCGTCGATCGTTCGCAGCAGCATGCGCACGTTGACGAACTGGTTGGGAAAGAGCAGCCCATTCTTGTTCGCGAAGCGCGCCTTCGCCTTGATGGTGCCGGTCTGCACGTCGATCTGGTTGTCGAGCGTCAGGAACTCGCCATCGTCGAGCTTGCGCGTGCGCCCGCTGTCCCACGCCGACACCGGCAGCGTCGCACCGCTCGCGACGCGATCCTTGACGTCCTGCACGCGCTCCTGGGGAATCGAGAACTGCACGTCGATCGGCATGATCTGCGTGATCGTCGCCACACCCGTCGCGTTACCCGCGTTGATGTAGTTGCCGACGTCGATGGGACGCAAGCCGACGCGTCCGCCGATCGGTGCGACGACGTGCGACCACTGCAGGTTGAGGCGCGCCGTCGACTCGTTCGCCTTGTCCACGGCGATGGTGCCGGTCAATTGCTTGACGAGCGCATCCTGCGTGTCGACCGTCTGCCGCGCGATCGAGTCCTGCTTCAGCAGCGTCTGGTAGCGCTCGAGCTGCACGCGCGCGGCGTCGAGTTGCGCGACGTCGCGCGCGAGCGCCGCCGTCGCCTGGTCGAGCGTCGCCTGGAACGGGCGCGGATCGATGGTCGCGAGCGCCTCGCCCTTTTTGACGACCTGGCCTTCCTTGTAGAGGATTTCGGTGATCACCCCGGACACCTGCGGCGAGACGTTCGCCACCGCGATCGGCGTCACCGTGCCGAGCGCATCGATGTAGACCGGGATGTCCGCGTGCGTCGCCGCGGCGACACCCACGGTCGACGGCGGCGCACCGCGTGCCGCCGCGCCCGGTCCGCGTCCGCCCGCCCCGCGTGCCGCCGCCGGCGGACCGCCGCCCGGCCCGGTCGTCGGCGCAGGCCGGTGCGTGAGATACCACGCGAGCGCGACGATGGCCGCGAGCACCAGCAGCGCGACGATCGAGCCGATACGGCGGCGTGCGGTCGACATGCGGGGCGGAGGAGGAGGCGGCGTAGACGTGGCTTGGGCCATTGAAGGGGATGGAAGGAGTTCAGACGGCGATGATCGCTCGCCGGTTCGTCATAGGACGCGCCAGGGAAGCGGATCGATGGCGCGAAATTGCAAGGAATCGTTGCAGGAGGCACGATTTGTAAAATCGCGCAAAACCTCCGGTTACGCGGCTTCGAGTGCAGTCCGCCGAGGGGCGACCTGAACCGGCACGCCTTCGGCGAGCGGCAGGCCCGCCTTCGTCCAGGCGTCGATGCCACCCGCGAGCGGGCGCACGCGTCGATAGCCCTTCTGCATCAGGATCTGCGCGGCCTTCCGCGCCGACACTTCGTGCGGGCACGCGCAATAGACGACGATGTCGCGGTCGCCCGGAAAGTCGGCCTCGCGCGCGATCGCATCGAGGTCGAGCAATACCGCGCCGGGGATGTGCGGGCGCGTGCCGTGCGCCAGCGGCGACCCGACGTCGATCAGCAACGGCGGCGGGTCGAGCGCAAGCGCATCGCGCAGTTCGCAGATCGAGATCGTCGCCGCGGCCAGAAGACGCATCATGCGCCACCGCTGCCACGCCTTCACGACCGCGTACAGCGCAACGAGCACGGCCAGGACGACGACGGCGACCATGGCGTGCGACGTCATCCAGGCGAGCAGGAGGTCGATCTGGCGTGCGAAGAGCACGCCCGCCAGCATCGCAGCACCCGCCCACAATGCGGCGCTCGCCGTCGCCGCGAGCATGAACGCCGCGACGTGCATGCGCAGCGCGCCGGCGATCGGCGGCGCCACCGTCGAGAAGCCCGGCACGAACTTCGACACGACCACCGAGTAGAAACCCCAGCGCTCGAAGATGCCTTCGGTCTGGCGCACGCACGTATCGGGCGACAGCGAAATGCGGCACAGGAGCCGCAGCACCGGATAACCGAAGCGACGCCCTGCCCAGAACCAGACCAGGTCGGCGAGCACCGACGCGACGACGGCGACCGCGAACGCCGCCGCCAGATTCAATTGGCCTGCCATCGCCATCGCGCCTGCCAGCATCATCGTCGGCACCGCCGGAATCGGCATTCCCAGTTGCTGCAGCAGCACGTTGAGGCCGACGAGCGAAACACCGTACTGAGCGAGCGCGTGTGCGATGGGATCCATGGGCAGCGCGAAAATCCGGACAGGTTGCCACATGGGCACGAAAGAGCCCGTTCGCAAGTTTCTAGGGGTCGGCGGGTCGCCCCTCGAGCACGCACGGCCGTCGTGCGACAATCGTGCGACCATGAACGCGTCCTATCCTCCGGTGTCGCACCCGCCCGAGTTCGGCGGTGCCGCGCCCGGCGGACGTCATCTCGACGCGGGCGCCGGCGCCGCGTGGTGGGGCGAGAGCTGGCGCATCTTCTGCGCGGCGCCGCTCGCGTGGATCGGCATCTTCTTTGCGTTCGTCGTGCTGTCGATCGCGCTCATGATGATTCCGATCGTCGGCAGCCTCGCCAACACCGTGCTGACGCCCGTGTTTGCCGGCGGTGTGATGCTCGGCTGCCAGGCGCTCGCGGAAGGCCGTCCGCTGTCGGTCGGCCATCTGTTCGAAGGCTTTCGCAGCGCGTACTTCGCGCCGCTGTTGACGCTCGGGCTGGTGCTGCTCGCCGTGTTCTTCGTGATCGCCGTCGTGATGGTCGGCACCGTGTTCCTGACGCTCGGCGCAAGCGGCCTCGCCGCGCTGCTCGATGCCGGCGGGACCACGACGATCGACTACGCGGCGCTGTGGGCGGCGGGCACCACGATCTTCGTCGTCGCCATGATCGCGCTGGTCGTCGCGCTGCTGGTCGCGACGGCGTTCTGGTTCGCGCCCGCACTGGTGGTACTGAACCGGGAAGCGCCGATGGTTGCGCTGTCGCGAAGCTTCGCCGCGTCGTGGCGCAACGTTGGCGCGTTCGTCATCTACGGCCTCATCTACCTCGGCCTCGCGTTCGTCGCGTCGATTGCGCTCGGGCTCGGCTGGATCGTGCTCGGGCCGATGGTGGCGGGGAGTTGCTATGCGGGGTGGAGGACGATCTTCGGCCGCAGCTAATGCGCCTCCTCCCAGTTCCGGCCGACGCCCACATCCACCTTCAACGGCACGCGCAGCGTCGCCACCGACGTCATCAATCCCGGCAGGTCCCGCGCGATGCGCTCGCCCTCGTCGTCGGGCACTTCGAACACCAGCTCGTCGTGCACCTGCAGGATCAGCTTCGTGCGCAGATGCTCGCGGTCGAGGTAGTCCTGCACCGCGATCATCGCCAGCTTGATGAGATCCGCGGCGGTGCCCTGCATCGGCGCGTTGATCGCCGCACGCTCGGCGGCCGCACGGCGCGGGCCGCTCGCCGCACGTATATCGGATAGGAACAGTCGCCGTCCGAACACCGTTTCGACGTAGCCCTGCGCACGCGCGACCTCGCGCGTGCGCTGCATGTAATCGGCGACCCCCGGGTAGCGCATGAAGTAGCGGTCGATGAACTGCTGCGCGGCGGCACGCTCGATGTTGAGCTGCGTCGCGAGCCCGAACGCACTCATGCCGTAGATCAGGCCGAAGTTGACCGCCTTGATGTAGCGGCGCTGGTCCGCGCTGACCTCCTCCTGCGACACGTTGAAGATCTCCGCAGCGGTCACGCGGTGAATGTCGGCGTCGGCGTGGAACGCGGCGAGGAGCGCCGGATCCTCGGACAGGTGCGCCATGATGCGCAATTCGATCTGCGAATAATCGGCCGATATGATTCGGTGTGCCGGCGCGGCCACGAACGCTTCGCGAATGCGCCGGCCCTCGGGCGTGCGTACCGGAATGTTCTGGACGTTCGGGTCGAACGACGCGAGGCGCCCGGTCACCGCGGTCGCCTGCGAGAACGTCGTGTGCACGCGGCCCGTACGCTCGTTGATCATCGCCGGCAGCTTGTCGGCGTACGTCGACTTGAGCTTCGTCAGCGCGCGGTATTCGAGCAGGAGCTTCGGGAGCGGATAGTCGGCCGCGAGTTCCTGCAACACCTCCTCGTCGGTCGACGGCTGGCCGGTGGCGGTTTTCTTCTTCACCGGCAGATTCATCCGCTCGAACAGGATCTCGCACAACTGCTTCGGCGAGCCCAGGTTGAACGGGCCGCCCGCAAGCTGGTGCGCCTGCGCTTCGAGCGCCTGCGCGCGCTCGCCGAGCTCCCGGCTTTGCGCGTCGAGGAGTTCGCGGTCGACGAGCACCCCGTTGCGCTCCATGCGGAACAGCACCTCGCGCACCGGCAGTTCGATGGTCTCGTAGACGAAGCGCAGCTTGTCGTCGCCTGCGATCGACGGCAGCAGATGCGCGTGCAGCCGCTGCGTGAGGTCCGCCTGCTCGCCCGCGTATTCGGTGGCGCGCTCGACGGCGACGTCGCCAAAGCCGATGCGGTTCACGCCCTTGCCGGTCACCTCGTCGTAGCCGGTCGCGACGAGATCGAGATGGCGCAGCGCGAGTGCGGTGAGGTCGTGCGGCTTGTGCGATTCGAGCACGTACGACTCGAGCAGCGTGTCGTGCGCGACGCCGCGAAGCGCGATGCGGTGATTGGCGAACGCATGCTCGGCGGACTTGACGTCCTGCGCGAGCTTCGTGCGCGCGTCGTCCTCGAGCCAGGGACGAAGACGCGCGAGTGCGTCGTCGCGCGCGAGCTGGTCGGGCGCGCCCGCGTAACGATGGTCGAGCGGGATGTACGTGGCGCGTTGCGGCGACGTGGACAGCGCGATGCCGACGATCTTCGTGCTCATCGGATCGCCGCCGGTCGTCTCGACGTCGATCGCGACCAAGCCGGCGCGCGCGAGTTCGTCGAGCGTGCGCTCGAGCGCGTCGGTCGTCAGCACCGTTTCGTATTCACCGGACGGGCGCGTGGTCGCGGTCGCATCGGAAGCCCCGACTTGCGCTGCAGGCGTCTTCGCGGCCCCGGGCTTCGGCGCGATCTCGACGTTCACGTCGTCGCGGCCGAGATCGCGCAGCCAGCTCTTGAACTCGAAGCGTTCGTACAATTCGCGCAGGCGATCGAGCGCAGGCTCGGCGAGCGTCAGCTCCGCGACCTTGGTGTCGAGTGCGCAATCGACCTTGACCGTGAGCAGCCGGCGGCCCTTTGGCAGCCATTCGAGCGCACTGCGCAGGTTCTCACCGACGACGCCGCCGACTTCGTGCGCGCGCCCGATCAGGTTGTCGAGCGATTCGTATTGCGCGAGCCATTTCGCGGCGGTCTTCGGGCCGACCTTCGCGACACCCGGCACGTTGTCGATCGCGTCGCCGGTGAGCGTCAGCAAATCGACCACCTGATCGGGACGCACGCCGAACTTCGCGACGACGCCTTCGAGATCGAGCTTCTCGTTCGTCATCGTGTTGACGAGCGTGATGCCCGGGGCGACGAGCTGCGCGAGGTCCTTGTCGGACGTCGAGATCGTGGTATCGATGCCCGCGGCCTTCGCCTCGCGTGCGAGCGTGCCGATCACGTCGTCGGCTTCGACGCCTTCGACCATGAGAAGCGGCCAGCCGTGCGCACGCACGAGCTCGTGCAACGGCTCGATCTGCAGCGTGAGATCGTCGGGCATCGCCGCGCGATTCGCCTTGTAATCGGCGTACCACGCGTCGCGAAAGGTCTTGCCCGGTGCGTCGAAGACGACCGCGAAGTAATCCGGCTTGTCGTCGATCACCAGCCGGCGCAGCATCGACAGCACGCCGCGCAGCGCGCCGGTCGGCTCGCCCCTCGATGTGCGAAGATCCGGAAGCGCGTGGAACGCGCGATACAGATACGACGAACCATCGACGAGGACGAGCGTTGCCATGCGGTCACAAACCCACAAGATTCCCGAGTTGATCGACCCGCAAGCGTTTTATTCGACGAACGGACAGGAGGCGTGGAGGCTGCTGGGAATTATGGCAGAGTTCCAGATCGCGGCCGATCAGTTGAACGGCGTTCGCCCGGCCGTCAGCATGTTCGGCAGCGCGCGCGTGCAAAGCGATCACGCGTACTACGGCACCGCGAAGACGATCGCGCGGAAGCTCTCCGACGCGGGCTTCGCGGTGATCTCCGGCGGCGGTCCGGGGCTCATGGAAGCGGTGAACGCCGGCGCGCACGCCGGACGCGCGCCCGCGATCGGCCTCAACATCGAGCTGCCCAACGAGCAGTCGAGCAACCGCTACCAGGACGTCACGCTCAATTTCCGCTACTTCTTTGCGCGCAAGATGATGTTCGTCCGCTTCGCGTCCGCGTACGTCGTGCTGCCCGGCGGCTTCGGCACGCTCGACGAGCTGACCGAATGCCTGACGCTCGTGCAAACGGGCAAGAGCCGGCGCATTCCCATCATTCTCGTGGGCCGCAGCTACTGGCAGGGTTTCCTCGACTGGTTGACGGATACGGTCGCCCCCGAGGGCATGATCGGCGAGCACGACATGGGCCTGATGCGCGTGATCGACGAACCGGATGCGGTCGTCGAGGCGATCTTCGATTTCTACGAGAATCGCGGCTTCCAGCCGTCGCGCGACGAGCGCGAGAAGCTGCTGAACCTGTGAGCGACGAGCGCACTCGCCTACATCCGAACGCGGCACCGGCCGACACGCGTTCGAGACGCCCGCACGATGCGCTTGCGACGATACCGTTTGCTAGAATGGGTACGTTTGCGTCATCAGCAAGAACGCCCACCACCCGTTCCGTCACACTCGCGAGGCCGCGCCATGGATGCACGCCGTCCGCTCATGATGTTGCTCTTCGCGATGGTTGCCGCCACGAGCTACGCGCAGGCGCCGGCCAAGTCCGAGCCGCTTCCTGTGCCGCCCCCGCCGCCCGACGTGCTGGGCAGCGAGGATCTCGAGCCGCAGGTGACGATCCACCGCAACGACGACACGACCACGGAGGAAGTGCGCATCGGCGGGCAGCTGCGCTACGTCCGAGTGACGCCGCCGCACGGGCGCCCGTACTACCTGGTACCCGATCCGATGAACGGCACCACTTACATCAAGCGCGACAGCCTCGATTCGACGCTCAAAGTGCCGATGTGGGTGCTGTTCTCCTTCTAGCGCGCGTACGTCCGCAAGCGACCGGGAGCGCTTCCGGCGGCACGCGTTTTCGACAACCCCTGCTGACCGTTCTTTCGTAAGCCGCGCTTTGGGAATGCCGCGTCGACGCGCGGCATGCGTGGGATGTCCGTCTATACCGCCGTCACCGCCGACGAACTCGATGCGTGGCTCGCTCGCTATGCGCTCGGCGCGCTCGTCGAGCATGCGCCGATCGCCGCCGGCATCGAGAACACGAACTACTTCGTGACGACCGAACGCGGCCGTTTCGTGCTCACCCTCTACGAGCGGCTGCCCGCCGACGAATTGCCGTTCTACTTGAACCTGATGGCGCATCTCGCGAAGCAGGGCGTCGAAGTGCCCGCGCCGGCGGCCGATCGCACCGGGGCGCTCTTCTCGCATCTCAACGGACGTCCCGCGAGTCTCGTGACCCGCATCGAAGGCCGCGCCGTCGAAACGCCGGGACCCGCCGAATGCACCGCCGTGGGCGATGCGCTCGCACGGTTGCATCGCGCGTCGCAGTCGTACCGGCCGCGGCTCACGAACCGGCGCGGTCCCGCGTGGTGGCGGCAGGCGGCGCGCGCGGTGAAGCCGTTCATCAGCGCCGAGCAGAACGAGCTCCTCACCGGCGAGGTGCGCTTCCAGACGGGCTTCGGCAAGGGCGCGCTGCCCAAGGGCGCGATCCACGGCGATCTCTTCTGCGACAACGTGCTGTTCGCCGGGCCGCGCGTCGCGGGCATCATCGATTTCGGCTTCGCCGCCACCGATTACTTTGCCTACGACCTCGCGATCGCCGTCAACGACTGGTGCATCGCGGGCGACGACGGCGCGCTCGACCCGGCGCGCGTGCAGGCGATGGTGCGCGCGTACGACGCGGTGCGTCCGCTGAACGAAGACGAGCGTTCGCAATGGACGGGGCTGCTCCGTGCTGCGGCGCTGCGCTTCTGGGTGTCGCGCCTCTACGACCTGCATCTGCCGCGTCCGGGCGAACTCACGCACGCGCACGACCCGGCGCCGTTCGAACGCATCCTGCGCGCGCGCGCCGCGGCGCCCGCGCGTCCGCTCGACGTCTGACGCCTTGGTGACGAGCGTGACCCCCCGCGAACGGGAGTTCGCATTCACGCGCCATCCCGCGTCGGCCGGCGTGCGCTGGCTGCGCAGGAGTTACGCGATGTTCCGGCAGCATCGGCTGCCGTGGATCGGGCTCCTCTTCGGCTACTACGTGTCGCTGATCGTGCTCGACCTGCTGCCCGTCGTGGGCGTGTTCGTGGCGCCGATGGTGAAGCCGGTGCTGTCGGTGGGCTTTCTCGCGGCCGCATGGACGCAGGAGCGCGGCGGCGTGCCCGAATTGCGCATGCTGTTCCACGGCTTTCGCACGAACGTCGCAGCGCTTCTGCCGCTCGGCCTCGTGTTCATGCTGGGCATCTCGCTCGCGCTCGCGTCGACCGCGCTGATCGACGGCGGGCAGTTCCTCGGCCTGCTGTACGGCGCGCCGCCCGCCGACGACACGCCGGTCGCGGCCGCGCAGCAGATGCAGCAGACGCTCGGCAATCCGCGCGTGCAACTCGCGATGCTGTTCGGCGCACTGTGCGCGGCGCCGACGATCCTCGCGCTCTGGTGGGCGCCGGCGCTCGTCGTGTTCCAGGACGCGAGATTCTCCGCGGCACTGCGCGGGAGCCTCCGGGCGGCGCTCGGCAACTGGCGCGCGGTCGTCACGTACGCGCTCGTCGTATTCACGCTCGGCGCCGTCGTGCCGGCGCTCGTCACGCTGTTCCTCGCGGTGCTCGTGCCGCCGCCGTTCAACGGCGTGCTGACGACGCTCGTGGTGCTGCCCTATGTCGCGTTCTTCGTCGCGACGCTGCACATCGCCGATTACGTGAGCTATCGCGAGGTGTTCCACCCCGGCGAGAAGTAGCCGATCCAGGGCTTGCCCTGCGCTCTCAGGCGGCTTCGAGGCGCGCGTACTCCAGCGCCAGCCACTTGACCCCCGCGTCGCGGAAGTTGACCTGTACCCGCGCGTCGTTGCCGCGACCTTCCGCGTCGATGATCACGCCGAGGCCGAACTTCGCGTGACGCACGCTCTGGCCGATGCGCCATGAAGGCGCGGGCGGCGTCGCGGTCGGCAGCGTGATCGCCGCGGACGTGCCGGGCATCGACACGCGGGCACCCCATTCGTCGTCGTCGACGAAGCGGCGCCGCTCGCGTGCCGACAGCCACTGCAAGAGCTCCTTCGGAATCTCGTCCAGGAACCGCGAGCCGATGTTGTAGCGCACCTGCCCGTGCAGCATGCGGCTTTGCGCGAGCGTCAGGTACAGCCTGCGCCGCGCGCGCGTGACCGCGACGTACATCAGCCGCCGCTCTTCCTCGAGGCCCGCGATTTCGTTCAGGCTGTTCTCGTGCGGAAACAGGCCTTCCTCGAGGCCCGTCACGAACACCGTGTGGAACTCGAGGCCCTTTGCCGAATGAATCGTCATCAGCTGCATCGCCGGCTTGCCTTCCGCCGCCTGCGTCTCGCCCGCTTCGAGCGCGGCATGCGCGAGGAACGCCGTCAGCGGATCCGTCGCGCCCTCTTCGGCCGCGATTGCCTCGGCTTCGACGACCGCAACATCGTCGGCCGGCGTCGCGTCGCGCTCCTCCGCCGCGACGTGATCCCTGATCCCCGATCCCTGATCCCTGAACGGCGCATCCACCGCCAAATCCGCCTCGCGCACGAAGTTCTCCGCCGCGTGAACGAGCTCCTCGAGGTTCTCGACGCGCTCGCTGCCTTCCTTCTCGTTGCGATAGTGCGCGACGAGTCCCGACGCCTCGATCACGTGCGCGACCGTTTCCGACAGCGGCAGGCCCCGCGTCGCGTCGCGCGTCGCTTCGATCATCGTCACGAACGCCGCCAGCGCGCTTTGCGCCTTGCCCTTCAAGCCGCCGGAGCACGCCGCCTGCCACAGCGACGTCCCCTGCTCGCGGGCGGCGTCCTGCAACTGCTCGAGCGTGCGCGCGCCGATGCCGCGCGGCGGGAAGTTCACCACGCGCAGGAACGCGCCGTCGTCGGACGGCTCCGCGACCAGGCGCAGGTACGACAGCGCGTGCTTGATCTCCGCGCGCTCGAAGAAGCGCATGCCGCCGTACACGCGATACGGCAGCGCCGCGTTGAAGAGCGCGTGCTCGAGCACGCGGGACTGCGCGTTGCTGCGATACAGGAGCGCGACCTGGTCGAGCGCGAGGCCGTCGTCGACGAGCCCCTTGACGACGTCGACGATGAACGCAGCCTCGTCGATGTCCGACGGCGCGTTGAACACGCGCACGGGCTCGCCCTTGCCCTCGCTCGTCCACAGGTTCTTGCCGAGCCGCGTCGCGTTGTGGCGGATCAGCGCGTTGGCCGCGTCGAGGATGTGCCCATGCGAGCGGTAGTTCTGCTCGAGCTTGATCAACCGCACCGGCCGTTCGGCGCGGCCGAAATCGCGCTCGAACGTCTGCATGTTCGCGACCTTTGCTCCGCGAAACGCGTAGATCGACTGGTCGTCGTCGCCCACGGCGAACACGGCGGCGTTCGGCCCCGTCAATTGCAACAGCCACTTGTACTGCAGCGTGTTCGTGTCCTGGAACTCGTCGACCAGCAGATGCGAGAAGCGGCGCCGGTAGTGCTCGCGGATCGTCGGGTTGGTCGCGAGGAGCTCGTACGAGCGCAGCAGGAGCTCGGCGAAGTCGACCACGCCTTCGCGCGCGCACATCGCCTCGTACAGCGCGTAATACTCGACCTGCCGGCGCGCGAATTCGTCGCCCGCCTCGACGGCGTTGGGCCGCAGCCCCTCCTCCTTCGCGGAAGCGATGAACCATTGCAGCTCGCGCGGCGGGTAGCGCTCGTCGTCGAGCCCGTGCGCGCGGTACATGCGCTTGATCAGCGCGAGCTGGTCCTGCGTGTCGAGGATCTGGAAGAGCTGCGGCAGCTTCGCCTCGCGGTAATGCATGCGCAGCATCCGGTTGCACAGGCCATGGAACGTGCCCACCCACATGCCGCGCAGGTTGACGGGCGTGAGCGCGGAGAGCCGCGTCAGCATTTCCTTCGCCGCCTTGTTCGTGAACGTGACGGCGAGCACCGACAGCGGCGTCCCCTGCCCGGTGGCGAGCAGCCAGGCGATGCGCGTGGTGAGCACGCGCGTCTTGCCGCTGCCGGCGCCGGCGAGGATCAGCGCCGACGCGTGCGGCAGCGTGACGGCCGCGAGCTGCTCGGGATTGAGATTGGCGAGAAGAGGAGAGGACACTCTGGGGCGATTATATGCGGCGGCTATAATCGGCCGCCCATGAACGAAGGCACTTGAAGCGTGGCGCGCGCGCCCGACGAAACGCCATCCGTCAACTCGGCGACGATGCGCGCATTCGTGCACTGGATCCGCGCCGCGGCGCCGTACGTGCACGCGTTTCGCGACAAGACGTTCGTCATCGCGTTCGGCGGCGAAGTCGTCGCCGACGAGTCGTTCCTCGGCGTCGTCCACGACCTCAACCTGCTGCACAGCCTCGGGATCCGGCTGATCGTCGCGCACGGCTGCCGCCCGCAGGTCGAGGCGATCCTCGCGGCGCAGAGCATCGAAAGCCGCTTCCACGCGAACGGCGTGCGCATCACCGACAACGACACGATGGACTGCGTGCTCGAAGCCGCGGGCCAGGTACGCGCGCGCATCGAAGCGCTGCTCTCGCTCGGGCTCGCGAACTCGCCGATGGCAGGCGCGCGCAATCGCGTGTCGAGCGGCAATTACCTGACGGCGAAGCCGATGGGCGTGGTCGACGGCGTCGACATGCAGCTGTCGGGCGAAGTGCGGCGCATCGACACCGAGGCGATCCAGCAGCGCCTCGACGACGGCGACATCGTGCTGATCTCCCCCACCGGATATTCGCCCACCGGCGAGATTTTCAACCTCACCGTCGAGGAAGTCGCGATGCAGTGCGCGGTGCGCATGGACGCGACGAAGCTCATTTTCCTGACCGAGGCCGACGGTGTGCGCAACGCGCGGCGGCAGTTGCTGACCGACCTGTCGACCACCGAAGCCGAGAAGCTTCTGCAGCGTCCGGAGCGCCTGCCGCCGGATATCCGCACCTATCTCCCCGCGGCGGTCCGAGCCTGCAACAACGGCGTCAAGCGCGCGCACCTCATCAGCCGACGCACCGACGGCGCGCTGCTGCTCGAGCTGTTCACGCGCGACGGCGTCGGCACGATGGTTGCCGCGACGCCGCTCGCGCACTTGCGGAGCGCGACGATCGACGACGTCGGCGGCATCATCGCGATCATCGAGCCGCTCGAGGAGCAGGGCGTGCTCGTGCGCCGCTCGCGCGAGCGCCTCGAAAGCGAGATCGAGCGCTTCGTCGTCGCCGAGTACGACAACCACATCATCGGCTGCGCGGCACTCTACGCGTTCGCCGGCGAGCGCGTCGGCGAGCTCGCGGCGCTCGCCGTGCATCCCGATTTCCGCCGCGAAGGCTATGGCGAGGCGCTGATGAACGAGATCGAGCAGCGCGCGCGCAAGTTGAAGCTCCGCCAGATCTTCGTGCTGACGACGCGCACGGCGCACTGGTTCCTGGAGCGCGGCTTTCGCACCGGATCGGTCGCCGACCTGCCGCAGGAAAAGCAGGCGCTCTACAATTACCAGCGGAAGTCGCTGGTGTACGTGAAGCCGCTCGACAAGGAATGACGATGGCGCGAATGGTGAAGTGCGTGAAGCTCGGGCACGAGGCCGAAGGCCTCGATTTCCCGCCGTACCCGGGCGAGCTCGGCAAGCGGATCTACGAGAACGTGTCGAAGGAAGCCTGGGCCCAATGGCTCAAGCACCAGACGATGCTCGTCAACGAGAACCGGCTTTCGCTCGCCGACCCGCGCGCGCGAAAGTGGCTCGCCGAGCAGATGGAGAAGCATTTCTTCGGTGGCGGCGCTGCGCTGCCGCCGGGCTACGTGCCGCCAACACCATGAGCGCCCCGATCTCGCGCTATCCGGTTCCCGCGCTCGCGGATCTCCCGGACGACATCCGCGCGCGCATTCTCGAAGTGCAGGAGAAGGCGGGCTTCGTGCCCAACGTGTTCGTCACGCTTGCGCACCGGCCCGACGAGTTCCGCGCGTTCTTCGCGTACCACGACGCGCTGATGCTGCGCGAATCGGGCCTCGACAAGGCGGAGAAGGAAATGATCGTCGTCGCCACGTCCGGCGCGAACGACTGCCTCTACTGCATCGTTGCGCACGGTGCGATCCTGCGCATCTACGCGAAGAACGCGCTCGTCGCCGATCAGGTCGCCGTCAACTATCGCAAGGCGGACATCACGCCGCGGCAGAAGGCGATGCTCGCGTTCGCGATGAAGGTCGCGACCAACAGCGTCGCGATCGACGACGACGATTTCGCCTCGCTGCGCGCGCAGAACTTCAGCGACGAGGACATCTGGGACATCGGCGCCATCGCGGCCTTTTTCGCGCTTTCGAACCGCATGGCGAACCTGATTTCGATGCGGCCGAACGACCAGTTCTACCTGATGGGACGCGTGCCGAAGGCGAAGTAGCGTTCTGCCGCTGACTGCGGCAACCGAAGGCGCGATCGTCGACGAAGTGCTGCGCGAGGTGCGCTCGCTTCTTCGGGACGGCGACGAGCGGCGCCTAAGCCACGCCGTACTTCCGGAACCACGCGAGCATCCGCTTCCACCCGTCTTCCGCGGGTCCCTTCCGATAGCTCGGCCGATAGTCGGCGAGGAAGCCGTGCGGCGTATCGGGATACGTGACGATCTCGGCCGTCTTGCCGGCCTTCTTCATCGCCGCTTCCATCTTCTGCGTCGTCTCGATGGGAATCCCCGGGTCGGCGCCGCCGTAGAGGCCCAGCACCGGCGCCTCGATGTTCGCCACGACGTCGATCGGGCTCTCGCCGTCCGGGTGATACGACCGTGTCACCGGGCCGTACCACGCGACCGCCGCCTTGAGGCGCGGGTTGTGCGCGGCGTACATCCAGACGATGCGCCCGCCCCAGCAGAAGCCCGTGATGCCGAGCTTCGACGTGTCTGCCTTGCCGGTCGACTTCGCATAGTCGACGGCGGCGTCGAGGTCGCTCATCACCTGCGCGTCGGGGACCTTCGACACGATGTCCTTCACGAGCGTGTTCACGTCGCCGATCTTCGACGGATCGCCCTGCCGCGCATAGAGCTCCGGCGCGATCGCGCAGTAGCCGAGATGCGCGAGACGGCGGCACACGTCCTTGATCCACTCGTGCACGCCGAAGATTTCCTGCACGACGAGGATCGTGGGAAAGGACGCGCCCGTCGCGGGCATGGCGCGATACGCGGGAATCTCCCCATCCTTGACCGGCACCTTCACTTCGCCCGCCGTCAGCCCTTCGGACGATGTCTCGATCGTCTGCGCCGACACCGGCGACACCGCGAGCGCGAAGCCGACGCCGAGGGACGTCACCATGAAGTCGCGGCGCTTCATCGGCTGCGCTTCGCCATGCAGGCTCTTCCATTCCGGATCGACGACGACATCCATCAGCGACGCCTCCATTCGCGTTCGTTATGGCTGCGCAGGCTCGTGCACGATGCGGCCATCGCGCAACGTCATGCACACGCGGCCTTCGAGCTCGTGGCCGAGGAACGGCGTGTTCTTGCCCTGGCTCGCGAGCGCGTCGCGGCGCACGACCCACGGCACCTCGGGATCGAAGATGCACACGTCGGCGATGCTGCCCGCGGCGAGCGACGGCGCGGCGAGGCCGATGATCGCGGCCGGAATCGTCGTGATGCGCGAGAGCGCATCGACGAGCGGAACCTTGTCCTCGCGCGCCCATTTCAGCGTGAGCGGCAACAGCAGCTCGAGGCCCGTGGCACCCGATTCCGCCTCGGCGAACGGCACCTGCTTGACGTCGTCGTCGACGGGCGCGTGATCGGAGCAGATCGCGTCGATCGTGCCGTCGGCCACCGCCTGCCGCAGCGCGGCGCGATCGCGTACGCCGCGCAGCGGCGGCATCAGGTTCGCCAGCGGATCGAACCAGCCGATGTCGACGTCGCAAAGATGCAGGTGATGGATGTCGACGTCGCAGGTGACCGGCAAGCCTTCCGCCTTCGCCGAGCGCAGCATCGCAACGCCGTCCGCGGACGACAGGCGGCAAAGATGCACGCCCACGCCGCTCGCGCGCACGAGCCCGAAGATCTTCGCGAGCGCCGCGGTTTCGGCCGCGACCGGAATCGCGGGCAGGCCAAGGCGCGTCGCCACTTCGCCGTCGTGCGCCACGCCGTCCTGCGCGAGATACGGATCCTGCGGACGCAACCACACCCGATAGCCGAACGTGCCGGCGTACTGCAGCGCGCGGAGCAGCATCAGCGTGTCGTGAAACGGCACGTCGGCCTGCGAGAACGCGACGCAGCCGGCTTCGACGAGCTCGCCCATTTCGGTGAGCGCCGCACCGCGCAGGCCCACGGTGAGCGCGCCCACCGGGTACACGTGCGAGATGCCGATCTGTCGCGCGCGGTGCTTCAGCATTTCGACGAGGCCCGGCTCGTCGAGCGGCGGATCGGTGTCGGGCGGACAGGCGAGGCTCGTCACGCCGCCGGCGCCCGCCGCCGCGAGTTCCGACTCGAGCGTCGCCTTGTACTCGAGCCCGGGCTCGCGCAGCCGCGCCGCGAGGTCGACGAAGCCCGGACTCACGACGGAGCCGGCCGCATCGACGACGCGATCGGCACGAAAGCCCGGCGGCGGCTCGACGTCGCCGACGATGCGCCCGTCGTCGATGAAGAGCGATCCCGCTCGATCGATGCGTCGCGCAGGATCGATCAAGCGGCCGTTGCGGATTTCGATTTTCATGCGGCCGAAACGATCGACAGCACGGCCATGCGCACCGCGATGCCGAACGTGACCTGCGGCAGGATCACCGAGCGCGCGCCGTCGGCTACCGGCGAATCGATCTCGACGCCGCGGTTCATCGGGCCGGGGTGCATGACGATCGCGTCGGGCTTCGCCAGTGCCAGCTTCTCGCTGGTGAGCCCGTAGTGCTTGAAGTATTCGCCGGCGGACGGCAGCAGCGCGCCCTTCATACGCTCGTTCTGCAGCCGCAGCATCACCACGACGTCGACGCCGCGCAATCCTTCGCGCATGTCGTTCATCACGCGCACGCCGAGCGATTCGACCGCCGTCGGCAGCAGCGTGCGCGGGCCGACGACGCGCACTTCCGGCACGCCCATCGTCGTCAGGCCCTGGATCAGCGAGCGCGCGACGCGCGAATGCAGGATGTCGCCGACGACGGCGACGGTCAGCGCGCGGAAATCCTGCTTGTAATGCCGGATCGTGTAGAGGTCGAGAAGGCCCTGCGTCGGGTGCGCGTGACGTCCGTCGCCGACGTTGACCACGTGCACGTGCTCGCGCCCCGTCGTCGTCAGATGCGATGCGATGAGGTGCGGGGCGCCCGACTGCGAATGCCGCACGACGAAGAGATCGGCGTTCATCGCGCACAGGTTGTCGACGGTGTCGAGCAGCGTCTCGCCCTTTGCGGTCGACGACGCGCCGATGTTGAGGTTGATCACGTCGGCGGACAGGCGCTTCGCGGCGATCTCGAACGTCGTGCGCGTGCGCGTCGAGTTCTCGAAGAACAGGTTGAACATCGCCTTGCCGCGCAAGAGCGGCACCTTCTTCACTTCACGCTCGGCGATCGACACGAACGGCTCGGCCGTGTCGAGGATGTGCGTGATGATCGCAGGCGGCAGGCCTTCGAGTGTCAGGAGATGCGTCAGCTCGCCGTTGCGGTTGAGCTGGGGATTGCGCGTCGACATCGGTGCTAGGCGGCGCCGCTCGCGGGCTCGACGGCGAGCGAGAGCGTTCCGCCGGGGTCGCGCGACACCACCACCGACAGCTCGCGCGCGACGGCGAGACGCACGCCGCAGTACGTGGCCTCGATCGGCAGCTCGCGGCCGCCGCGGTCGACGAGCACGGCGAGCTCGATGCGCTCCGGCCGGCCGAAATCGAAGAGCTCGTTGATCGCCGCGCGCACGCTGCGCCCGGTGAAGAGCACGTCGTCGACGAGCACGATCGTCGCGCCCGACACGTCGAACGACAGCGACGTGCGGCGCACGTTCGACTTGAGCCCGGAGATCTCGTAGTCGTCGCGGTAATACGCCACGTCGATGTAGCCGACCTTGTGCTCGCCGGGCAGCTCCGCGGCCAGGCGCTCGGCGATCCACGCGCCGCCCGAGTAGATGCCGACGAGCGCCGCGTCGTAGGCGACGGCACCGCGCATGCGCTCGACGAGCGCGCGCAGTGCCGCTTCGGCGTCGGGAAGCGCGTCAGGCGTCATGCGTTTCGTCGAGCCACGCCTGCAGGATGATGGCGGCGGCGAGTTCGTCGCGCCGCGCTCGGCCGGCGCGGCCGGCGCCTGCCGTCACGCGCGTCGCAGCTTCGCTCGTATGGCGCTCGTCGGCGAACGCGACCGGCCGCGCGAAGCGCTGCGCGAGCGCCGCGCCGAAGGCGCGCGCGCGTTGCGTCATCGCATGCGCGCGGCCGTCGGCGTGCACGGGCAGGCCGACGACGAAGCGGTCGGGACGCCACTCGTCGACGAGCGCGCCGATCGCGGCGAAGCGTTGCGCGCCGTCGGGCGCGTCGATCGTCGTCAACGGCGTCGCGCTGCGCGTCACGGTGTTGCCGACCGCGACGCCGATGCGGCGCATGCCGAAGTCGAACGCGAGCAGCGTCCCGTCCGCACGTTCCACCCGCCGCTCACCCGTGCCCGGCGGTGTCGGACAGCCGCGAGAAGTCGATGCCGAGCAGGCGCATCGCCGCGGGAAGCCGATGCTCGGCCGGAAGGTCGAACATCACGTCGGGGTCGGCCTCGACGGTCAGCCACGCGTTGCTCGCCAGCTCCTGCTCGAGCTGCCCCGCCTGCCAGCCCGCGTAGCCGAGCGACACGAACATGTCCTTCGGCCCTTCGCCGCGGCCCGCCGCCTCGAGCACGTCCTTCGACGTCGTGAGGCCCACGCTGTCGTGGATCGGCAGCGTCGACTGCCAGCGGCCGACCGGGCGATGCAGCACGAATCCCCGGTCGAGCTGCACCGGGCCGCCGAAATGCACGGGCACATCGCCGAGCACCGCGTCCTCGAGCGCAATCTCGATCTGCTCGAAGAGCGCCGCGAGCTTCATGTCGATCGGCTTGTTGACGACGATGCCGAGCGCGCCTTCGGCGGTGTGCTCGCACACGTACGTCAGCGAATTGGCGAAATGCGGATCGGCCATGGCCGGCATGGCGATCAGGAAGTGGTGTGTGAGGTTCACCGAGTCGCCCACGACCCTATTGTACGTCCGTTTGCCGGACGTCCTCGGTGGAGGCGAGCAAGCCCGATGCCTAATCTTCCTCGTGCCGCCGATGCTTCGCGTAGTCGGTCGACAACTGGTTCTGCAATGTCGACGGCGCCTGCTCGTAATGCGACAGCGACATCGTCCACGCGCCGTGGCCGCCGGTCATCGACTTCAACCGCGCGGCGTAGCCTTCGAGTTCCGCGAGCGGCGCGAGCCCGTTCACCGCGAGCATGCCTGCCTGCAGCGTCTGCGTCCCCGTCACCTGTCCGCGCCGTGACGACAGGTCGCCGGCGACGTCGCCCATGTTGTTCGCCGGGCAGTTGATCTCGACGCCGACGATCGGCTCGAGCACGATGGGCTTCGCTTTCGTGATCGCGTCGAGGAACGCCTTGCGTCCGGCGGCGACGAACGCGACTTCCTTCGAATCGACCGGGTGGTACTTGCCGTCGTAGACGGTCACGCGCACGTCCTGCATCGGAAAGCCCGCGACGGGCCCGGTCTGCAGCACCTGCTCGACGCCCTTCTGCACCGCGGGAATCAGCGTGTTCGGAATCGCGCCGCCCTTCACCTGATCGACGAACTCGAAGCCCGCGCCGCGCGGCAGCGGCTCGATGCGCAGGTACACCTCGCCGAACTGCCCCGCGCCGCCCGTCTGCTTCTTGTGGCGATGGTGACCCTCGGCCTTCGACGTGACGGTTTCGCGATACGGCACGCGCGGCGGCCGCGTCTCGACCTCGAGCTTGAACTGGCTCGCCATCCGCTCGAGCACCGAGCGCAGATGCAGTTCGCCGAGGCCGCGCAGCACCGTCTCGTTCACGACGGGATCGTGCGCGACGACGAGCGTCGGATCCTCGGCGATCATCTTGTGCAGCACGTCGGAGATCCGCTGCTCGTCTCCGCGGCGCTTCGGCGTGATCGCGAAGCCGTGCATCGGCACCGGGAATTCGAGCGGCCTCATGTGGATCTGGTCCTCGTCGTGCGAATCGTGCAGCACGCAGTCGAACGTCACTTCGTCGACCTTCGCGACCGCCGCGAGATCGCCGGGCACCGCCTTGTCGACCTCGACGTACTTCGCGCCCTGCAGCATGAAGAGATGACCGACCTTGAACGGCTTGCGGCCGTCGCCCACGAAGAGCTGCGTGTCGCGCGTGACCGTGCCCTGATGCACGCGGAACACGCCGAGCTTCCCCACGAACGGATCCATGACGACCTTGAACACGTGCGCGAGCACGTGCTGGTTCGCATCGGGCGTCGAGTGGAACTCGGTGGCGTTCTCGCCTTCCCCTTTGATGAAGAGCGGCGGGTTGCCTTCGGTGGGATTGGGCGCGAGCTTGACGAGGATGTCGAGCAGTTCGCCGACGCCCGCCCCGGTGCGCCCCGACGCGAAGCACACCGGCACGAGATGACCTTCGCGCAGCGCCTTTTCGAACGGCGCGTGCAACTGCTCGGGCGCGACTTCGCCCTGCTCGAGGTAGAGCGACATCAGTTCCTCGTCGATCTCGACCACCTGGTCGACGAGTGCGGCGTGCGCGGCCTCGACCGACGAGAAATCCGCGTCGCCGCTCGGATTGAAGAAGCAGTCGACGACGTGCTTGCCGCCCTCGGCCGGCAGGTTGATCGGCAGGCACTGCTTGCCGAACGCGCCTTGCACCGCCTCGAGCACGCCCGGCAGGTCGACATTCTCGGCGTCGATCTTGTCGATCACCACGAGCCGGCACAGGTTGCGCGCGCTTGCCCATTCCATCATTCGCGACGCGATCATCTGCACGCCCGTCGCCGCGTTGACGACGATCGCAGCCGTCTCGACCGCGTCGAGCGCGCCGATCGCCTGCCCGATGAAATCCGGAAAGCCGGGCGTGTCGATCATGTGCACGCGCGTGCCGTCGGTCTCGAGGTGCACGAGCGATGCGCGCAGCGAATGCTGATACGCCTTCTCGAGCGCGTCGAAATCGCTGACCGTGCTGCCGCGCTCGACGCTGCCTTCCGCGGGAATCGCGCCGGCCCTGGCGAGCAGCGCTTCGACGAGGGTGGTCTTGCCTGCGCCCCCGTCCCCGACGAACGCTACAGTACGAATGTTTTCCGTCGCGAAGTCCGCCATCGCCGTCTCCTCGTAGTTGCCGGATGGAAGGACTGTAACGCCGATGCTCGACGCTTGCCAAACCGTGTGCAATCATCGCTGCGTGCTCGCGACCCCTCGCGTCCGGCCGGGCTTGTCGCGCGCTGCGCGCAAGATCGCCCGCGATCCGCTCGGATTCGCGGTGCAGACCATGCGCGCGTTTCGCGCGAACCAGGGCCTGCTCCTCGCCGGCGGCGTCGCCTACTACACGCTGCTGTCGATCGTGCCGCTGATGATCCTGCTCGTGATCATCCTGTCGCACGTGATCGACGCCGAGCGGCTGATGGCGACGCTCGCGCGCTACCTCGACATCGTCGTGCCGGGCCAGTCGCGCTCGCTGATCGCCGAGCTGCACGCGTTCATCGCGCATCGCGAAGTAATGGGCTGGACGCTCGCGATCACGCTGATCTTCTTCAGCTCGCTCGCCTTCTCGGTGCTGGAGAACGCCATGTCGGTGATCTTCTATCACCGCGTGCTGCGCAAGCGCCGCCCGTTCCTGGTCTCGGCGCTGATCCCGTACGTGTACATCCTGTTCCTCGGGATCGGCCTGCTCGCGGTGACGCTCGTCGCCGGCGCGCTGCAGACGCTCGCCGCGACGCCGCACGCGTTCCTCGGCGTGAACGTCTCGCTGTCGCTCGTCTCGCGCGTGCTGCTCTACCTGATCGGCGTGATCGGCGAGGTGCTCGTGCTGACGTCGATCTACTTCGTCATGCCGGTCGGCCGGCTGTCATGGCGCCACGCATTCATCGGCGGCGCGAGCGCCACGGTGCTGTGGGAGATCTCGCGCCATATCCTGGTCTGGTACCTGGCGACGTTGTCGCAGGTGCAGACCGTGTACGGCTCGCTCACCACGTCGATCGTGGTGCTCTTGTCGCTCGAGCTCGCGGCGGTGGTGCTGCTGTTCGGCGCCGAGGTGATCGCCGAGTACGAGCGGATCGAGTGGGAGCCGGTGACTAAAGAGCCGGGGGCGCTGCACACCGCCTAGTGCGCGATCAATTCCCCGATTGCGCCGAGCAGCTCCTCTTCCTGATACGGCTTCCCGAGGAACCGATCCACGCCGAGCTCGACCGCGCGGTTGCGATGCTTGTCGGCGGTGCGCGACGTGATCATCACGATCGGGATCGCGCGCGTCTTCGCGTCGCCCTTGATCGTCTTCGCGAACTCGAAGCCGTCCATCCGCGGCATTTCGATGTCGAGCAGGATCACGGACGGCATATGATCGGACAGGAGCTTCAGCGCGTCGACGCCGTCACGCGCGGTCACGACTTCGAAGCCTTCGCGCGCGAGGAGCCGGCTCGTGAACTTGCGCACGGTGAGCGAATCGTCGACGACCATCACCAGTGGCCGCGCGGCCTGAGGCAGCGCGCTCGCCTGCTCGACGGCGAAGCGCGCATCGTCCGCGGGGTCGTAGCGAACGACGCCGGTGCGCTGCGCGAGCTGCACCGGATTGATGATCAGCACGATCTCGCCGGTGCCGAGCACGGTGGCGCCCGAGATCCCCGAGACGCGCGCGAGCTGCGCGCCGATGTTCTTCACCACGACTTCGTGGTTGCCGAGCATTTCGTCGACGTGGATCGCGGCGATCCCCTGGCCGCTGCGCACCAGCAGCACCGCGTTGTAGCGCGCCATCTCCGGAACGCTCGCCGTGTCGCCGAGGAGTCGCGGCAGGTAGTGGAACGGCCAGGCGCGGCCCTGCCACTGCACGCGACCGTCGGCGTACAGCGAGCGCAGCACGTCGGGCTTCACCTGCTGCACCTGCTCGACCATCGGCGCCGGCACCGCCCACATGCGGCCGCCGGCGCGCACCAGTACCGTCTGCGCGACGGCGAGCGTCAGCGGCAGGAACAGGTTGAAGCGGGTGCCCTTGCCGGGCGACGTATGCACGTCGATGCGGCCGCCGAGCGCGATGATTTCGTTACGCACCACGTCCATGCCGATGCCGCGTCCCGAGATCTGCGTGAGCGTCGAGGCGGTGGAAAACCCGGGCTGGAACAGGCACTCGACGAGTTGATGGATCGTCGGGTCGGCGTCCGCGGCGAGGAGACCCGCCGCGAGCGCGCGCTCGCGCACGCGCTCGAAATCGATGCCCGCGCCGTCGTCCGCGAGCTCGACGGTGATTTCGTTGCCGACCTGACGCACCGTCAGCGTGATCTCGCCCGTTTCGGACTTGCCGGCCGCGACGCGCGCGCTGCGGGACTCGATGCCGTGGTCGAGCGCGTTGCGCAGCAGGTGCTCGAGCGGTCCCACGAGCTTCTCGAGCACCGAGCGGTCGAGCTCGGTGCGCCCGCCGTGGATCTCGAGATTCGCGCGCTTGTCGAGTTCGCGCGCCGTCTTGCGCAGGATGCGGTACAGCCGCTCCGACAGGCTGTTGAACGGAACGGTGCGAATCGCGAACAGCCGCTGCTGCACGTCGCGCGACAGACGCGCCTGCGCGAGCAGCGCCGCGTTGGCGTCGTCGAGATTCTTCAGCAGCGACTGCTGCACCGTCGACACGTCGTTCACGCCCTCGGCGAGCGAGCGCGTCAGTTCCTGGAAGCGCGTGAAGCGGTCGAGCTCGAGCGGGTCGAAATCCTCCTGCGACGGACTCGGCGTCGACATCCGCGACTGGATCTGCGTTTCCGCCTGCAGCTCGATCTCGCGCACCTGGTTGCGCAGGCGGATCACGCTGCTCGTGAGCTCGAGCAGGTTGGCCTTCAATGCGCGAAGCTCGCCTTCGACGCGTGCCCGCGCGATCGCGACTTCGCCCGCTTCGTTCACGAGCTGATCGACGACGTCGGCGCGCACGCGCAGCATCGCGCGGCCCGCGTCGGGATCGCCGCGATCCGACGCGCGGCGTCGCGGCGCTTCCACGGCCGGCGCGGTCTGCGGAACTTCCGTCGCCGCCGGTGCTTCGCTCGATGCTGCCTCGGTCGCCGGCGCCTGCGTCGGCGTCGCTGTCGACGTCATCGGCGCGAGCCACGGCAGCGCCACGTTCGACTTGCCTTCGCGCAACGCCTCGAGCACGAAGCTGATGCGGTCGAGATCGGTGTCGAGCGTCTCGAACAGCTCGTCGCTCGGCGCGACCGGCTGGTCATTCCGCGACAGCCGCGACTCCGTGCGATGCGCGAGTTCGCCGAGGCGCATCGCGCCGGCCATGCGCGCGCTGCCCTTCAGCGTATGCAATGTGCGGCGCAGCTGGGCCGGCCCTTGCGCGTCGTCAGGCTCGCGGCGCCAGTCGCGCAGCAATTCACCCGCCTGCGGGAACAGCTCGGCCGCTTCCTCGAGGAAGATCGGCAGGATCGTCTGGTCGAGATCGTCGGTGACTTCGAGCAGCGATTCCTCGCTCGGCGCCTTCGCTTCCGGCTTCGCAGGCTCCGGTGCGATGGGCGTCCACGCCGCCGGCGCTTCGACGGCGGCTTCGTTCGTGTCCGCGGCGACAACGACATCTTCGATCCGCGGCGCGGCCTCATCCGCCTGCGGCGCCACTTCGTCAACCTGCGTCGCGGCGGCGTCAGCCGCTGCGGCCTGCTCGTCCGGCAGCTCGGCGTCCGGTTGCGGCAACGCCGGCGAATACCCGAGCAACCGCGTCTCGCTTGGCTGGAAGAACGCGGCGGCGAGCGAAGCCGGCACGTCCACGCTTTCCGGTTCCTGCGGCGCGTGCAGTTCGACTTCGTCCGGCTCGTCGGCGACGAGCTCCAGATGATCGACGCCGTCTTCGGCCGGAATCAGCGGCTCCGCCGGTGGCACGTTCGCGAGCGCTTCCTGGCGCAATTCGTCGAGCTCGCGCTCGATGTCCGCCGCCTCCCGCTCGTCGTTGATCGTGAAACCTTCGCGCGCCTTCACACGGCTCACGAAATGCGCGACGCCCGCGGTCGCGCGCGCGAGCACGGGCTGCGTGATGCCGGGGAACGGCGCGCCGCTTTCCTCGAGCGCCAGCAACGCCTGCTCGAGGCCACGCGCGACGGTGGCAATCAGTGCGATGTTCCCGGTGCGGTGAATGCCGCACAGCGTGTGGCTCGCGCGGATCATCGCCGCAGTCGACGGATGCTCGGGATCGAACTGCAGCGTCGACACTTCGTGCTGCAGCAGCGCGACGTGCTGGTCGGCTTCGTCGCAGAGGATGCGCCACAGCGACGCCGACAACCGCACTTCGCCCACGCTCACTTCGTCGGCATCGTCGGCAACGGCCTCGTGCGCGTCGTCGGTGAGCAGCGTCAGATCGGGGGCGTGAACCGTGGTGCGCGCACGCGCTTCGTGCGGCAGCGTCGACGTGTTGTCCGCCACCACGCGAAGCACCGGCTTGCCCGCATCGCGGAGCTCGAACGGCACCGTGACGTCGATCGTTTCGCCGACCGATTCCTCGATCACCGTCACCGTCGGGCCGTCGTTGTCGCCGAGCGGCGCGCCGAGCTCGGGGAACGTGACGAGCTCGAGGTCGGGGATGCGCGACGTGAAGGCGGCGGGCAGGAACTCCTCGTCGAACGCGATCGCTTCGTCATCGTCGACGCTCGCCGCCGCCGTGTCCGCGCCGTGCGATGGGTCCGCCGCGTCGGCGTGAACCGCGTCGAGCGGCGCGTATGCCGGCGCGTCCTGCGGCGCGATCGGTTCGACGTTCACCGCAGCGTCGGTGACCTTGGTCGTGTCGCCCGTCATCGGCAGGGCGGGCACCGCGGACGGCATGCCGCCCGGCAGCTCGCCTTCGACGGTACGAATCGCGGCGATCAGCGGCGCGGCATCGGTGGCGAAGCGGCCGGTGTCGCGCAGCTCGGTCACCCAGCGCCGGAACGACGATTCGGCAACGCCGATCAGCGCGAGCACCGCCGGCGTGACGCGCCGATCCTCTTCGAGCAGGCGGTTGTGGATGCGCTCGACGCCCCACGCGAGCTCGCCCAACTCGGTGAGGCCGACCATGCGGCCGCTGCCCTTCAGCGTATGGAACTGGCGACGCACGGTGCCGAGCGCCTCGCGATCGGTCGGCGCGTGCTCGAGCACCTTGCGATGCTCGGCGATCGTGTCGAGCACCTCGTCGGCTTCGGCGAGGTAGATGTCGAGGAGCTCCGCGTCGAGTGCGCTCGCGTCGGTGGCGAGCAGCCGCTGCGTTTCCTCCGACAACTCCGGCGCGGGTGCCGCGCCCGCCTCGACGATCACGTCGACGCGCTCGGCCAGCGTCTGTTCCTGCGCGCCTTCGTCGATCTCGCGGATCGCGGCTTTCACCTGCGCCACGAGCTCGGCGTCGCCGATCAGGTCGGCGTCGTCGCGCAGGCTCGCGAGCTTGCCGCGCAGTTCGGTACGCGCGGCCGGATCGCTGGGCGCTGCGCGCACGTCGGCGAGAAGCCGGGGCAACGCCGCGCGCAGCTCGGCGACGGAATCCTCGACCGATGGCGGCTCGACTGCCGTGACCGGGGCGGCTTCGCCGAGCCGCTTGGCGATCAGCGGGGCAATGATGCGATCGCGGTCGGGGCGCTGCTGCAGCACCGCCTCGACGTAGAACCCGAGGCCGGACAGCGATTCGGCAAGAAGCTCGAGGCCTTCCTCGTCCACGGCCGACGACGGATCGGCGTAGGTCTCGATCTGCGCCTGGCAAAGCGCAAGCAGGCGATCGGCGGCGGCGAGCTCGAGCATGCGCAGCGCGCCGCGGATCTGCTGGCTGTCGCGCGCGAGCGTCGCGAGCTCCTGGCGGCGCGTGTGGTCGCGAAAGAACGCGTCGAGCACCTGCTCCATGTGGCGCAGGTTCGCCTGCACTTCGCGCATCACCTGCCCGAGCAGCACGCGCTCCTGCGCCCGGCGCGACATGTCGTCGAGCGCGGGCGCGCCATCCTGTGGCGCGTGACCGGCCTGCGCCGCATCGAGCCGCGCGAGCATCGTGTCGACCTGCGCGGCGAACTCCGGCGTCAGCTTGTTGAAGTTCTCGAACGCGCTTTCGGCGAGCAGAAGCGCCGTCGCGAATTCCATCGCGAGCGGTTCCGACACGCCGTGCGGCGGCATCGCCGCGAAGCGCTCGACGAGCGTTGCGGTGAGCCTCGCCAGTGCCGGCTCGCCGATCTCCTCGGCCTTCGCATGCGTCGACGCGAGCAGTTGCGCGAGCTTCGGCGCGCCGTCGACACGTCCCGCCGCGGCCTTGAGCCACGCGTCCTTCGCGCTTGCGAGTTGCTCGCGCGCTTCACGCACGAGCGGCCGAATGCGCACGGCGTCGACGTCGAGCGTTTCCGGGGACGGCAGCAGCGCCGCGAGCGCATACGCGCGCTGCACCGCCTCGACCTGCGACCCCTCGACGGCGGTGGCCGTCGCGATCGCGTACAGCACTTCACGGCGCAGGCGATCGGCGACCTTCGCGCTACCTTCGGTCACGCGGCGAATCTGCATGTCGATGCGCGCGACCAGCTGCTTCACGGCGAACGACGGCTCGAGCGCCTTCTGCTCGAGCGCTTCGAGCAGCGCGACCGTCGTCCACCAGAACGCGCGCAGCGACGAGGGTGCCGTCACCGCCTCGATCTCGGCCAACGCCTCGCGCATGGTGGCGGCACCGCCCGCTGCACCGCGCAGCCATTCGAGCAGGCCGCGCTGATATTGGCGGCGCGCCTTCAGAACATGCGATGCGAGACGCGCCGCCGGCATGATCTCGCCGGACGATGCGCGCGGCGGGCGCACGTTGAGGTCGGGATAGAAGAGATCGGCAGGCGCCGGCACGCTTTCGCCGCGCGCCCTGCGCATCGCGTCGTAGTCCGCGGCAAGCGCGAGCGGCACCGGCGGGGTGCCGCTGCCGACCTCGTCCAGGAACACGCGCAGCCGCGCGATCGCCCGATCGACGATGTCGACGACCTGCGCGACGTCGCCCGGCGGCGATTCCTCGAGCCGCATCAGTTGCCGCTCGATCTCGTCGGTGTACGCGACCACGCCGTCGAGACCCACCATCTGGATGGCGCCTGCCGCCTGGTGCGCATGCGTGCGGGCGTGCTTCAGCGCCGCGCCATCCGCGGGCGAAGCGCGAAACGCCGCGAGCGCCTCGCCTGCCCGGCCGAGCGCTTCGTCGATTTCCCCCTGCACCCAGGTGAGGGGGCCGGCGTCGAACTCGGTGGCGGTTTCGATCATCGCGGACGCATCAAACCTTGAACCCGGCCACCGAACTGCGCAGTTCGGCGGCGAGCTTCGTCAACTGGCCGATCGACCCGTTCGTCTGCTTCGAGCCTTCGGTCGCCTCTTCGGAAATGCGCAGGATGCCCTGCATGCCGCGCGTCACGTCGGACACCGACGCCGACTGCCGCTGCGTCTGCGCCGAGATGCGCCCGATCAGTTCCGCGAGCTCGTGCGACACGCGCTGGATCTCGCCGAGCGCCTGGCCCGCGGCGTCGGAGAGCTTCGCGCCTTCCACCACGCCCACCGTCGACTTCTCCATGGCCGCGACGGCGTCCTGCGTATCGGCCTGAATCGTCTTCACGATCGCTTCGATCTGCTTCGTCGCTTCGCCCGAGCGCTCGGCAAGGCGCTGCACTTCCTCGGCCACGACCGTGAAGCCGCGGCCCGCTTCGCCGGCCGAGGCCGCCTGGATCGCGGCGTTCAGCGCGAGCACGTTCGTCTGCTCGGTGATGTCCGAAATGAGCTCGACGATCTCGCCGATCTCGAGCGACGATTCGCCGAGGCGCTTGATGCGCTTCGACGTTTCCTGGATCTGCGAGCGGATGTCGTTCATGCCCGCGATCTGGTTTTGCACCGCGCTGCCGCCCATCGCGGCGGCGGCGAGCTGCGCCTTCGCCACTTTCGCCGACTGCGCGGCGTTCTGCGCGACTTCGTTGATCGAGTCCGCCATGGTCAGCACCGACGCCGACGCCTGCTGGATCTCGCGGTTCTGGCGCTGCGACGCGTCGTAGAGGCGGTTCGAGATCGCCTGCGTTTCCTGCGTCGCCTTCGTCACCTGGTCGGTCGCCGAGTTGATGCCCTTCACCAGCGTGCGCAATTCCTCGATGGTGAAGTTGATCGAGTCGGCGATCGCGCCCGTCACGTCCTCGGTCACCGACGCCTGCACGGTCAGGTCGCCGTCGGCGAGGTTGCCCATCTCGTTCAGCAATCGCAGGATCGCCTCCTGGTTGCGCTTGTTCTCGTGCTCGCTGTCGGCGGCGCGCACACGCGCGTCGTCGAGGAACACCTTGGCGATCAGCGCGAGGCACACGAGCGCGAGCACGCCCAACGCGATCGCGAGGCCGAGCGTCAACGCACGCGACTTGCCGCCGCTTTCGTATTGCGCCGCGAGCGTCGTCGTATCGGCAAGCAGCGGCTCGGCTTCGTTGTTGACGCTCCGCGCCGCCTGCTTCGCGACGACGAGGTTCGCCATGTTCGACAGGATGCCGTTGACGCCGCTTTGGTAGTCGCCGAAGCGCTTCGCGAGCTCGGTCAGCGTGGCGCGCGCGTCGTCGCTCTTGACGGGGGCCAGGCGCAGCGCATCGCTGCCCTTCGCAAGCCCGTTCACGACGTCGCGAAACGCGACGTCGTCCTTGCCGAGCAGGAACGCGACTTCGGGGTCGATCTCGTCGGCGGACGCGAGCGTGTTCGCGTTCTTCGCGATGCGCTGCGACAGCACGGCGAGCTGGTTCGCGTAGTCGACCTCGCGGAGACTCCCTCCCCCCTGACCGATCTCGTGCGCGGCCTGCTGCGCGAGCTCGAGCAGGCCGCTGTTGTCCTGATTGATGGCGGCGAGCCCGCGCGCAAGCGTGGTGAGGCTCTTCTCGTTGTCGGTCAGCCGCTTCGCGGCGCCGTCGATGCGCTCGAACCGCGCCTTGATGGCGGCGAGCGTGTCGACGGTGGCGGGCTCGCGCGTGGGATCGAGCGTCACGCCCTTGAAGGGGCCACCGGCCATCAGCGCGTCGAGGTTCATCTTGAACCGGTCGCGGCTGTCGCGCACCGCGGCGAATGCCGCGCTCTGGCCCTGTGCCGCCAGCGCCGAGCCGCGCGCGAGGCGCTGCGACAGCATCTGCATCTCGGTGGCGGCCGACGCCTGCATCGCCTGCTGCGTGGCCGTCCGGTTGTCGAGGTACACCATCAGCACCGCGAGTGCGATGAACGCGATCGTGAGCACGCCGAGGATCTGGAACTGGCGCACGACCGGAAGGTTGCCGATCAGCGGAAGCTTCGGCGCCGCGGGTGCGCTGTTGCTCGCCGCTCGCGTCGCGTCGAGCGACGGCATCGTGGTCAGCGGATCGAACGTGTCGGGCGAGCGGATGCCCATGCGCACCTGCGTCGTCGGCGGCTCGAAGTCGACGTTCTCCGCCCGCGCTTCGTTGCCGAACAGCTTCGCCATTTTCAGTGCCATCGCGATGTCTCCCTCTCGCCCTGCACCCTCAAACACCTACATTCAGGAACGCCGCATCCTGCGCGAGCAGCGCGAGGTCGATTTCCTGCCACGTGCGCGCTTCCGCGTCCTGCCACCGCGCGACCTGCCAGGCCGGCGCGGCCGGATCGGCGGGAAGCGGCGCGAACTGCGCAAGGTTGCGCAAACCCAGTACCCGCTCGACGACGATGCCCGCGGTGTCGCCGCGGCTGCGTGCCGCGGGCAGGATCAGCCGCGCGGCATTGCCGTGATGCACGGGCGCGCTGCCGAGGAACGCCGGAAAGTCGACGACGCCGTGCAGATTGCCGCGAATGTTCGCGAGGCCGAGAAACCAGCCTTTGGTGAGCGGCACCGGCACGATCGTCGGCACGGCGATCACTTCGCCGGCGTCGGGCAGCCGGATCAGCCACAGCGCGTCGGCGGACGCGACGCCCAATCGCGACGACTCGACCTGCGCCGCGGTCTTGCTCGCGAGCCGTGACGCGAGTTCCTGCTGGAACGAGCGGAGATCGAGGCGCGCGGCGCGGGACATATCAGTCGCGAAGGGCCGCCCCGAGCAACGGGTCCGCCGCCTGGGCGGCAGCGAGCGGAGCGAGCGTGGGGGAATGTTCCATGCCTCAGCCCAATGAGGCGATCTTCGCGAGCAGCACCTCGCGATCGACGGGCTTCACCACGTAATCCTTCGCGCCCTGCCGCAGGCCCCAGATCTTGTCGGTCTCCTGGCTCTTGGACGTGCACATGATCACGGGAATCGACTTCGTGAGCGGATCGCGGCTGATCGCGCGCGTGGCCTGGAAGCCGTTCAGCCCCGGCATCACGACGTCCATGAGGATCAGGTCGGGCTTGATGTGGCGCGCCTTGACGATCGCGTCCTCGCCGTTCTCGCTCGAGATGACGTCGTAGCCGGCCTTCGTCAGCAGGTCCTTCAGCATGTGCCGCTCGGTCGCCGAATCATCGACGACCAGGATTCGCTTGATGCCCATCTTGGTTCCCTTCCGCTCGCTACCCGCCGGGCGGGCCTCCGCGACGATCTCGCGCGCGGTCATCGGACTCGTCATGCTCGCCTTCTCTCCTACGCCGCCACGCGCACGTGCGCGGCCACTGCCTTCAACAGGCTTTCCTTGGTGAACGGCTTCGTCAGGTACTGGTCGGAGCCGACCATGCGGCCGCGCGCGCGATCGAACAGGCCGTCCTTCGACGACAGCATGATCACGGGCGTGCCGCGGAACCGGTTGTTCTTCTTGATGAGCGCGCAGGTCTGGTAGCCGTCGAGGCGCGGCATCATGATGTCGACGAACACGAGGTCGGGCTGGTGGTCGGCGATCTTCGCGAGCGCGTCGAAGCCGTCCTCGGCCAGGATCACCGTGCAGCCGGCCTGCAAGAGGAAGATCTCGGCACTGCGGCGGATGGTGTTCGAGTCGTCGATCACCATCACCTTGATGCCCGCAAGCGGATTGCGGCTCGGTATGTCGTTGCCCATCGGCGCGCGCCTTGTCGATGCAGAGCGCCCGCGCCCCGCGGGGCTTCGAACGCGACGTGCGCGCCGCGGACCCCCGCGGCGCTCCTGCGGTCGCGGCCTCGCGACGCCGCATCCGACCCGGGCCAGTCTGCCACGCCCCGAGCGGGTTGCCTAGAGCATAAACCTTGCCGGAATGTGGCGCGTGCGCGCTTTCTGACGAAAACGCAACATCAGCACATGTTTTCGGTGCACGTCCTGCCGCAGCGCGGCACCACGTGCCGCGGCAAGGCGGCCCTAGCGCCCGAGGAACATCCGGTACGCCGGATTCTGCGACTCGTCCACGTAGTCGTAGCCGAGGCCGTCGAGAAACGCGCGGAATTCGCGGCTGTCCTGCGGCGGCACCTGCATGCCCACGAGCACGCGGCCGTAGTCGTCGCCGTGGTTGCGGTAGTGGAACAGGCTGATGTTCCAGCGCCCGCTCATGCTGTCGAGGAAGCGCATCAGCGCACCCGGCCGCTCGGGAAACTCGAAGCGATACAGGATCTCGTGCTCGGCCGCGGGCGCATGACCGCCGACCAGGTGGCGCACGTGCAGCTTCGCCATCTCGTTGTCCGAGAGATCGGAGGCTTCGATGCGCGCGCGCTTCAGGGTGCCGAGCAGCTGCTCGGTCTCGCGGCGATCGGCCACTTCGACGCCGACGAACAAGTGCGCGACGTCCGGATCGGCGTAGCGGTAGTTGAACTCGGTGATCGAGCGCTTGCCGAGCAGCCGGCAGAACTCGCGGAAGCTGCCGCGCCGCTCGGGAATCGTCACGGCGAGGATCGCCTCGCGCTGCTCGCCGAGCTCGGCGCGCTCGGCGACGAAGCGCAGCCGGTCGAAGTTCATGTTCGCGCCGCACGCCACCGCGACGTACGTCTCGTCCTTCGCCTTCGTCTTCCCGACCCACGCCTTGACGCCGGCGATCGCCAGCGCACCAGCAGGCTCGAGGATCGCGCGCGTGTCCTCGAACACGTCCTTCAGCGCGGCGCAGATCGCGTCGGTATCGACCACCACCACATCGTCGACGTACCGGCGCGCAAGCCGAAACGTTTCCTGGCCGACCTGCTTCACCGCGACGCCATCGGCGAACAGGCCCACGTGCGGCAATGTGATGCGCCGGCCCGCGGCGAGCGAGCGCGCCATCGCGTCCGAATCCTCCGGCTGCACGCCGATGATCTTGATCTCGGGCCGCACGCGCTTGACGTACGCGGCGATGCCGCTGATGAGGCCCCCACCGCCGATCGCGACGAAGATCGCGTCGAGCGGGCCCTGCCACTGGCGCAGCACTTCCATGCCGATCGTGCCCTGCCCCGCGATCACGTCGGGGTCGTCGTACGGGTGTACGAACGTGAGGCCGCGCTCGTTCTGCAGCGCCTGCGCCTTCTCGTACGCATCCGAATACGAGTCGCCGTGCAGCACGACTTCGGCGCCGCGCGCGGTCACTGCGGCGATCTTGATCTGCGGGGTCGTCTCCGGCATGACGATCGTGGCCTTGCAGCCGAGGCGTTGCGCAGCGAGCGCCACCCCCTGCGCGTGATTGCCCGCCGACGCCGCGATCACGCCGCGCGCGCGCTCGTCGGCGGACAGGTGCGCCATCTTGTTGTACGCGCCGCGCAGCTTGAACGAGAACACCGGCTGCTCGTCCTCGCGCTTCAGCAGCACGCGATTATGAAGGCGCGCGGAAAGCTGCGGCGCGAGCTCGAGCGGAGTCTCGATCGCGACGTCGTAGACCTTCGCCGTGAGGATCTTCTGGAGGTAGTCGACGGTCACGCGACGTCCTTGGCGACTTTCAGCACCGCTTCCCTGCCCGGCCAGCATTCGCTCGACGAGAGCCACAGCACGGCGCCGGGCCGCATCGCCTGATCGTGCGCGTCCCCTTCCAGCAACTGCGAGGCGACGCGCCCGAGCGTAGGCTGGTGCCCCACGACGAGCACCACGCCCCGCGCATCCGGCCACGCAACGGCGTCGAGAAGCGCATCGACGCTCGTCCCGGTCCCGACGTCGGCACTCGTCTCGCATGCGCGCCCGAGCGCCTGCGCCGTCTGCTGCGCTCTCACCGCCGGCGACACGACGATGCGCGCGTTCGCGGACAACCGTTCGTCGAGCCAGGCAGCGACACGCCTGGCATGCTCGAGGCCAAGCGGCGTCAGCCGTCGCGCTTCATCGGGAACGCCCGGCTCGGCCTCGCAATGACGCCAGAGGATCAACTCCATCAGGCCAGCGCAGGCTCGCTTTCGAGCGACAGCCAAACGCAACCCGACTTCGACTCCTTCGCGAGCGCCTCGAGATACGCGCGATGCTCGGCGAGTTCAGCCTCGCTCGGTACGATGCGCCGGATCGTGTAGCGCGACAGTTCCATCGCCACGCCGCCGCCGCCGATCGTCGCCGCGGTCGCGGCATACATGTCGATGACGAGCGTTTCCTGGCCGCGCGTCATCGCGAGATACACCTCGGCGAGCAGCTGCGCGTCGAGGAGCGCGCCGTGCAGCGTGCGATGCGCGTTCGAGATGCCGAAGCGCTCGCACAGCGCGTCGAGGTTGTTGCGCTTGCCGGGGAAGGCCTCGCGCGCGAGCGCCAGCGTGTCGACGAGATTGCCGTACACCGACCGCGACGCCGGCAGGCCGCACAGCGCGAACTCGGCGTCGAAGAACGCGACGTCGAACGGCGCGTTGTGGATGATCCATTCGGCGTCGCGCGCGAAGTCGACGAATTCGCCTGCAACGTGGGCGAAGCGTGGCTTGCCGCGCAGGTCGTCGCGCGTCATGCCGTGCACTTCGGTGGCCGCCGCGTCGATGTCGCGTTCCGGGTCGAGATGGAAATGCAGATGCCGGCCCGTCAAGCGCCGGTTCACCACCTCGACCGCTGCGATCTCGATGATGCGATGGCCGAGCTTCGGATCGAGGCCGGTGGTTTCGGTGTCGAGCAGCAGTTGGCGCATTGCGATTTCGTTATTTTCGATATTTCTGGATCGTCGACTGTATCTCTGCGATCGCGCGCTCGATCTCGTCCTCGGTCAGGTCGCGCTCCTTGCCGCTGCGGTCGGCGAGCGTCAGCGTGCTCTCGACCTGTGTGGCGAACTGGCCAAGTTCGAGATTATCCGTGGTCGTGGGCTCGTCGGCGATCGTTTCCGGTCCCCAGCGCACGATGATCGCGGACACGTTGTCGCCGTCGGGGCCGCCGCGTTGCTCGGCCTCGCGCATGATGCGCGGCGCCGTCTGCAGGATCGGCGTCGACGTCAGCATCGTCGCCATCTCGCGGTGCGGATATACGCTCCAAAGCCCGTCGGTGCAGAGAATCAGGAGATCGCCGTCCTGGAGCGGCGTGCGCCGCGACAGATCGATCACCGGCGCGGACATGCCGCCCAGGCAACTGAAGATCTTGTTGCGGTCGGGGTGCACCAGCACCTCCTCGGGCGTGATCAAGCCCTGGTCGACGAGGTACTGCACCTTCGAGTGATCCTTCGTCGCGGCGATGAGCCGGCCCTGGCGCAGCAGGTAGAACCGCGAATCGCCGACGTGCGCCCAGTAGGCGACACCGCCCTGCACGACGACGGCGACGCACGTGGTGCGCGGCGTCTCGAGCATCGAGAACTGGTTCGCGTAAGAGCCGAGCGCGGCATGCGCGCGCAGCATCGTGTCCTGGATGAAGCGCAGCGGATTGCGCAGGACGGGCTTCGCCTCCTGCTGGAAGCGCTCGATGAAGAGCCGCACCGCGATCTGCGCGGCGATCTCGCCGCCGACGTGGCCGCCCATGCCGTCGGCGATCACGAGCAGCAGCGTTTCCCGGCTGTACGTATACGCGATGCGGTCCTGGTTGACCTCGCGCGCGCCCTTGCGCGACTCCTGGAAGATCGTGAACCGCATGATGACCGACCGCTACGCGCCGATCTCCGAGAACAGCAGGCGCTTCAGGTTGCCGAGGAACGTGAGCTTGCGCTTGAGGGG
>JAICKU010000139.1 GCA_025927765.1 Burkholderiales bacterium | reverse complement strand
GTTGGGCGCGCCCCCCTCCCTGGACCGGGGCGGGTCGGTCGCGCTGGGGCGGGCCCCGAAAATTCTGTCTTACGGGGGGTACTGCCCATAACGCCGCCGGCCCCGCCCACTTACTCCTCGGACCCCGAAGTGGCTACGCGTCCCACTTCGCGATGAACTCGCGCCAGTGCGGCGCGTCGGACGCGACGAGCTTCTCGCGCACGAGCGAGATCTCCGCCGCGTACTCGCCCGCATCGATCTCGCCGCGCATCAGCCGAAAACGCTGGTAGACGAGGTACGTGTTCATCACGTCGCATTCGCAGTAGCTGCGCACGGCGTCGATGCGTCCGTCGGCGATCGCCGCGCCGACTTCCGCGCCGTTCATGCCGAGCTTGCCGGGAAAGCCGCACAGCCGCGCGAGCGCGTCGAGACCGGCGCTCGCGCGCGACTGGTACTGCGCCATCACGTCCATCAGGTCGAGATGTCGCGTGTGAAAGCGGTTCAGGTAATTGTTGAACTTGAACTCGCGATCGTCGTCACCCCAGTCCCAATAACGCGCCGCCGCGATGCCGTGGACGAGCGCGCGGTGATTCAACACCGGCAGGTCGAAGCCGCCGCCGTTCCAGGACACGAGCTGCGGCGTGTAGCGCTGGATGCCGTCGAAGAAGCGCCGGATGAGCTCCGGCTCGTCATCGTCGCGCTCGCCCACCGACCAGATGCGAAGACCGTTCGCGTCGCGCATCGCGCATGCGATCGCGACGACCTTCTGCAGGAAGAGCGGCGCGAAATCGCTGCCGCTCGTCGCGCGCCGCCGCTGCGCGTACCACGCAAGCACGCCCGCGTCGTCCACCGCGCCGGTCAGTTCGTGCATGCGACGAATGCCGGCGACGTCGGGCACCGTCTCGATGTCGAACACGAGAATGGGTGTCATGAGGACGTTCGCGCGCAACTCGCGCGACGCGCAACCGAAAACGTGCGTGAATGCTTCAGGCGGGAAAGACGCCCGTGGACAGGTACCGGTCGCCGCGATCACAGACGATGAACACGATCGTCGCGTTTCGAACCTGCTCGCTGACCCGCAGCGCGACTGCGCAGGCGCCGCCGGAGCTGATGCCGCCGAAGATGCCTTCGTCGGCGGCGAGGCGGCGCGCCGTCGTCTCCGCCTCGCCCTGCGTCACGCTTTCCATGCGATCGACGCGCGACGGGTCGAAGATCTTCGGCGTGTACGCTGGCGGCCACTTGCGGATGCCCGGGATCGACGCGCCTTCGGCGGGCTCGGCGCCGATGATCTCGATCGCGGCATTCTGTTCCTTCAGGTAGTGCGACACGCCCATGATCGTCCCGGTGGTGCCCATCGCCGACACGAAATGCGTGATGCGTCCGCCGGTGTCGCGCCAGATCTCGGGTCCGGTGCCGCGATAGTGCGCGAGCGGGTTGTCGGGGTTGGCGAACTGATCGAGGATGTGGCCGCGCCCTTCGTCGCGCATTCTCGCGGCGAGGTCGCGCGCGCCTTCCATGCCGCCTTCCTTCGGCGTCAGCACGAGCTCGGCGCCGTATGCGTGCATGGTCTTGATGCGCTCCGCCGTCTGGTTCTCCGGCATCACCAGCACCATCGAGTAGCCGCGCATCGCGGCGACCATGGCGAGCGCGATGCCCGTGTTGCCCGACGTGGCCTCGATCAGCGTGTCGCCGGGCTCGATGGTGCCGCGCTTCTCCGCCTCGACGATCATCGAGAGCGCCGGCCGATCCTTCACCGAGCCCGCGGGATTGTTGCCTTCGAGCTTGGCGAGCACGACGTTCGACGTGTCGCCGGGCAGGCGCGCAAGGCGCACGAGCGGCGTGTTGCCGACGGTGTCGGCGAGGCTCTTGTCACCCATCGGGGCATTGTAGCGGACCCGGCCGGCGGGCAGCGTCGCCGAAAAGCGTGGCAAGACCCCGCTTCGCGATCGACGCCGCCTTGTGCCGGTGCAGGGTGCAGCCCTGCCCTTTCACTGCTTCGCCTTCTCCTCCTGCTTGGTGTTGCTCGACGACGCCGACGTCGACTTCGCCTTGCTCTTGCGCGCGTCGGCCTTCGCCATCTTGTCTTCCTTGGCCTTCTCGGCCTTGGCCGCCTTGTCTTCCTTCGCCTTCGCCGCCTTCGCGGCCTTCTCTTCCTTCGCCTTCGCCGCCTTCTCTTCACGCGCCTTCGCCTTGGCCGCCCGTTCCTCGGCGCGCGTCATCTTCGTGGTGCCGGCCTCTTTCGACGTCGACGGCCCCGCTGCCGAGCTCGTTGCCGCCGGTGCGGCCGCCGCACTGCTGCTCGCGGGCGCGGTTGTTGCGGCATGCGTCGTCGCGGCGCGCGAGGGCGTAGCGGCATGCGCCGTTTCCGGCTTGGCCGCCTGCGGCGGCAGCGTGGTGGCGCCGGACACCGAGATCTGGTCGCGGATCTTGCCGTACTCGCCTTCCTTGATGCCGCGCACCTTCATCACGTCCTGCGGCGACTTGAACGGGCCGTTCGCGTTGCGGTAATCGATGATCGCCTGCGCCTTCACGGGGCCGATCCCGGGCAGCGCGTCGAGCTCCTCCTTGGTCGCGGTATTGAGGTTGACGGCGGCGAGCGCAAAGCTCGACGCGAGAAGCATGACGAATGCGAGGAACAGCCGTTTCATGACGACCTCCGGGGTGGATGGGTTGGGCCGCCCGCGGTCGATCGCCAGGCGCGGCGACGCGGGGAGCCACGCCACCGCTAACGCCGTGGCTCCCCGCGCCGTTGACGCGCCGCGACGACGCCGGCCCCCGGAACGCCCGCTCCTGCCGGCGTCGCGCGGCGAGACCGCGCCGGCCTACTTGCGCGCCTTGGTGTCGTGCGCAGGCGACGACGCCTTTGCTTCGCGTGTGGCCGTCTTGACCGGCGGCGGCGATCCGACCGTCAGGTCGGGCTTGAGCTTCTCGAAGCGCTTCGCGCCGATGCCTTTCACGTCCTTCAACTCGTCGACGGACTTGAAGCCGCCATGCTGCGCGCGGTAGTCGAGAATGGCCTGCGCCTTGGCGGGACCGATGCCCGACAGCGCGACGAGCTGCTCCTTGGTGGCGGTGTTGAGATCGAGCGCCGCGTGCGCGAACGGCGCGGCGAGCGCGATGACGAGGGCAAGCAACCAGCGGTTCATCTGAGTCTCCTTTCGTAAGGATCGGGAAGCGACCGGTGCGGCCGCCACGCGGCGCGAACGCGATCGAGTCCCGAGGTTACGAACGGCGTCAGGAAGTCGAAATAAGACTTTCGACGTAGCGCGGCACGCCGACGTCGACCGGCATCATCGGCGCCGCGTAGCCCGCGGCGCGCAGGCGATCGAGGTCGGCCTGCGTGAAGCTCTGGTAGCGCCCGACGAGTTCGGGCGGCATCGGCACGTACTCGATCGCGCCGGCGGCGACCAATTCGTCGAGACTGCGCGGCGCTTCGCCACGCGCGCGGCGGCACGCGTTGATCGTCTCGCGCGCCACGTCGTTGAACGTCGCCGCGCGGCCCGTGCCGAGGTTGAAGATGCCCGAGCGCGCGCGGTGCTCGTAGAAGTCGAGATTCACGGCGACCACGTCGTCGACATGCACGAAGTCGCGCCGTTGCTCGCCGTTGCCGTAACCGCTCGAGCCTTCGAACAGCCGCACGCGACCGTCGCGGCGATATTGCCGGAAGAAGTGATACGCGACCGACGCCATGCGACCCTTGTGCGCTTCCCGCGGCCCGTACACGTTGAAATAGCGGAATCCCGCGAGCTGCGCGGTGCGTTCCGGCAGCACCCGGCGCACGTACGCATCGAAGAGCGACTTCGAATAGCCGTACACGTTGAGCGGTACCTCGTTCGCGCGCTCCTCGCGGAACTGCGTGCTCGCGCCGTACACGGCGGCGCTCGACGCATACAGGAACGGGATGTCGTTGTCCTGGCAATGCTCGAGCAGCGTGACCGAATAGCGGAAGTTGTTGCGCATCACGTAGCGGCCATCGGTGGCCGTCGTGTCTGAGCACGCACCCTGGTGGAAGATCGCCTCGATGTCGTCGTCGAAATCGCCTTCGGCGACCC
>JAICKU010000096.1 GCA_025927765.1 Burkholderiales bacterium | reverse complement strand
GCTCGACGCAGGTGCTCTACATCAACGACGACGCCTTCAAGAAGGCCGGCCTCGACCCGAACAACCCGCCGAAGACGTGGGAAGAAATGCTGCCCGCGATGGAGAAGCTGAAGAGCTCCGGCGCGCCGTGCGCGTTCACCACCGGCTGGCAGTCGTGGGTGCAGCTCGAAAGCTTCAGTGCCTGGCATAACGTGCCGTTCGCAACGCTCCAGAACGGCTTCGGGGGCCTGGGCACGCGCCTCGAGTTCAACGGCCCGGTGCAGACGATGCACATCGGCAATCTTGGCGACTGGGCGAAGAAGGGCCTCTTCACGTACAAGGGTCGCAAGGACGAGCCGCTCGCCGCGTTCACGAGCGGCGAGTGCGCGATGATCACCACGTCGTCGGGCTCGTACGCGAACATCAAGGCCAATGCCAAGTTCAACTGGCGCGTTGCGACGCTGCCCTACTACTCGAGCGTCAAGGGCGCACCGCAGAACACGATCATCGGCGGCGCGACGCTGTGGGTACTGAAGCAGAAGGACCCGAACGTCTACAAGGGCATCGCGAAGTTCTTCACGTACCTGTCGTCGCCGGAAGTGCAGGAGAAGTGGCACGAGGACACGGGCTACGTGCCGATCACGCTCGCCGCGTACGACCTCGCGAAGAAGAAGGGCCTGTACACCGAGCGCCCGGGCTTCGACATCGCCATCAAGGAGCTCACGAACAAGCCGCCGACGGCCAACTCGAAGGGCCTGCGCCTCGGCAACTTCGTGCAGATCCGCAACATCATCGACGAGGAGCTCGAGTCGGTGTGGAGCGGTCAGAAGACGGCGAAGCAGGCGCTCGACGAAGGCGTGAAGCGCGGCAACGAGCAGCTCGAGCGCTTCCAGAAAGCCAACCAGTAGTCGCTCGAGTCATCCTGCAGGCCTGCGATCCCGCCGCCGCGTCCCGGCGGCGGGATTTTTGATTATGGAGAAACGCGTCGTCTTCGAATCGCGCTGGCTGCCATACGCGCTCGTCGCGCCGCAGCTCGCGATCACGCTCGTGTTCTTCTTCTGGCCGGCGAGCCAGGCGCTGTACCAGTCGCTGCTGATCCAGGATGCGTTCGCGTCGAAGTCGCAGTTCGTCTGGTTCGACAACTTCGTCGCGCTCTTCAACGATCCGCATTACCTCGCATCGTTTCGCGTCACCGCGATCTTCTCGGCGCTCGTGACCGTGATCGGGCTCTCCGTGGCGCTGTTTCTCGCTGCGCTCGCCGATCGGGTCGTGCGCGGCGCCAAGCTCTACAAGACGCTGCTGATCTGGCCGTATGCGGTGGCGGCCGCCGTCGCGGCCGTGCTGTTCGTGTTCCTGCTGAATCCCACGCTCGGGATCGTCACGCACCTGTTGCGCCGGATCGGCATCGACTGGAACTACCTGTTGGATCCCGGCCAGGCGCTGACGCTGATCGTGATTGCCGCAGTGTGGAAGCAGATCAGCTACAACTTCCTGTTCTTCCTCGCCGGGCTGCAGTCGATTCCGAAATCGCTGATCGAGGCAGCCGCCATCGACGGCGCGGGACCCTGGAGGCGCTTCTGGACGATCGCGTTCCCGCTGCTGTCGCCGACCACGTTCTTCCTGCTGGTCGTCAACGTCGTGTATGCGTTCTTCGACACGTTCGCGATCGTCGACGCGGCGACGAGCGGCGGTCCCGTGCAGGCGACGTCGATCCTCGTGTTCAAGGTATATCAGGACGGTGTGCAGGCGCTCGACCTGAACGGCTCCGCGGCGCAATCGGTGATCCTGATGGCGATCGTCATCGCGCTCACCGTGATCCAGTTCCGGTACATCGAGCGCAAGGTTCAATACTGATCGGGGATCGGGTACCAGTAGCCATGCCACCGCCTTGCACCGCTCGACGCCCCACTGACCCCTGATACCTGAAAATGGTGGAACGTCGCCCCGTCGGTACGCTGATCACGCACCTCCTGCTGATCCTCGGCGTGGTGATCATCGCGCTGCCGCTCTATGTCGGGTTCGTCGGCTCCACGCTTTCGTTCGACCAGGTGACCACGGTGCCGATGCAGATGACGCCCGGCACGCATCTCGTCGACAACTACACGCAAGTGCTGAAGAGCGGCAGCACGAAGGGCTCGAACGCGCCGGTCGGGACGATGATGTGGAACAGCCTCGTCATGGCGCTCGCGATCGCGATCGGGAAGATCGCGATCTCGATCCTGTCGGCGTTCGCGATCGTCTACTTCCGCTTTCCGCTGCGCTATACGTTCTTCTGGATGATCTTCGTAACGCTGATGCTGCCCGTCGAGGTGCGCATCCTGCCCACGTACAAGGTCGTCGCCGAGCTCGGCATGGTCAACACGTACTGGGGACTGACATTGCCGCTGATCGCCTCGGCGACGGCGACATTCCTGTTCCGCCAGTTTTTCCTGACCGTCCCCGACGAGCTCGCGGAAGCCGCGCGCATCGACGGCGCGGGGCCGATGCGCTTCTTCGTCGACATCCTGCTGCCGCTGTCGCGCACGAGCATGGCGGCGCTCTTCGTGATCATGTTCATCTACGGCTGGAACCAGTACCTGTGGCCGCTCCTCGTCACCACCAGCGAGGACATGTACACGGTGGTGATCGGCATCAAGCGGATGGTGGCGGGCGGCGACACGCTGGTCGAATGGCAGCTGGTGCTCGCCACCGCGATGCTCGCGCTCCTGCCGCCCGCGGCGGTGGTGCTCGCGATGCAGAAGTGGTTCGTCAGGGGACTCGTCGATTCAGAGAAATGACTTCGGGGTCAGAGCTGCAAGTACCGCAGGGATTGCGAATACTTACAGCTCTGACCCCGAAGTGAGGGAAATTCATGGCCAAGGTCGATCTTCGCAACGTCCGCAAGAGCTACGGCACCCTCGAGGTGATCCACGGCATCGACATCCACGTCAGCGACGGCGAGTTCATCGTCATCGTCGGGCCGTCTGGCTGCGGCAAGTCGACGCTGTTGCGCATGGTCGCGGGCCTCGAGGCAATCACCAGCGGCGAGATTGCGATTGGCGAGCGCGTGGTGAACAACCTCGAGCCGAAGGATCGCGACATCGCGATGGTGTTCCAGAACTACGCGCTCTATCCGCACATGAGCGTGTTCGCGAACATGGCGTATGGGTTGAAGATTCGCGGCCTCGCGAAGTCGCAGATCGAGCAGCGCGTGCAGCGGGCCGCCGAGATCCTCGAACTCGGGCCGCTGCTGCAACGCACACCACGGCAGCTCTCCGGCGGCCAGCGCCAGCGGGTGGCGATGGGGCGCGCGATCGTGCGCGAGCCGGCAGTGTTCCTGTTCGACGAGCCGCTGTCCAATCTCGACGCGAAGCTTCGCGTGCAGATGCGCTTCGAGATCCAGAAGCTGCATCGGCGCCTGTCGACGACGAGCCTCTACGTGACGCACGACCAGGTCGAGGCGATGACGCTCGCGCAGCGGATGATCGTGATGAACGCCGGACGCGCCGAGCAGATCGGCTCGCCGATGGAGGTGTACGAGAATCCGCAGACGATGTTCGTCGCGGGCTTCATCGGCTCGCCGTCGATGAATTTCATGAAGGGCAAGGTCGACGGCGATGGACGTGTGATGCTCGACCAGGGCGGGGCGGTGCGAAGCAGAACATCGGTCGGCTCGAGCGGCCAACCGGTGACGATCGGCATTCGCCCCGAGCATTTCATCCCGTGCGGCGAAGTCGACGCGTCGCTGCGAGGCCCGGTCGAAATGGTCGAGCAGCTCGGCGCCGATGCGCTCATCCACATCGGTCACGGGAACGGCACGGTCATCGCGCGCGTGCCGCACGGCACGTCGCCCGCCGTCGGCTCGCAGTTCTGCGTAACCGCCGAACCGGCGCGGGTGTTCGCGTTCGATCCCGAGACCGGCGCTCGCCTCCGGAAGTAGGGTCGAAGGTAAGGTAAAACTCCAACTCATTCGGCAGCGGCCGACGAATTTCTCACAATTACGGGACAAATGAGTGGAGTCCGACCCTACTTTCCAAAAATTGGAGTCCGACCCTACTTTCCGGTGGGCATACCCGGCGTTCTGCGCGCACCGCGGCGCGGGCAAACTCGCGCCCGAGAACACCCTCGCATCGCTTCGCCTCGGTCATGCGCACGGCTATCGGATGGCGGAGATCGACGTCAAGCTCTCCGCCGACGGCGTCGCGTTCCTGCTGCACGACGCGACGCTCGATCGCACGACGAACGCTCACGGTCGCGCCGATGCGCTCACGTGGCGCGAGCTGTCGCAGCTCGACGCCGGCCGCTGGCATTCGCCGACCTACGCCGGCGAGCCGCCGCCCACCCTCGCCGCCGTCGCGCGCTTCTGCATCGCGCAGAACGTTGCGCTCAACATCGAGATCAAGCCCACGCCCGGCCGCGAACGCGAAACCGGCGCCGCCGTTGCGCTCGATGCAGCCGCGCTGTGGGCCAGCACAGCCGTGCCACCGTTGCTGTCGTCGTTTTCCCCGATCGCCCTCGAAGCCGCCGCATTTGCAGCACCCTCGCTGCCGCGCGCGTTGCTCGCCGATCAGTTCCCTGACGATTGGCAGGCGCACGCTACACGTCTTGGCTGCGTCGCGCTCGATCTCAAGCATTCGCTGCTCGATCGCGAGCGCGTCGATGCGATTCACGCGGCCGGCTTGCGCGTGCTCGCGTGGACCGTCAACGACCCGGCGCGCGCCCGCGAACTGCGCGCGTCCGGCGTCGACACCGTGATCACCGACGCCGTCGATATCATCCGCGCGTAGGCCGCGAACGAATCGCGCGGGCGCGTATCGTAGGGAGAAGTCCGGCAGGCGACGGACATTGCACCGCCCGATCTGTTGCATCCGACGACAAGGCGTCCGGGGAGACCCGCCATAACACCACTTCATCGCGACGTCACGGTCATCGGTGCGTCGGCAGGAGGGCTCGCCGTGTTGCGCGCGTTATTCGCCGCGCTCCCGGTCGACTACCCCGCGGCGATCTTTGTCGTGATGCACGTTGCCTCCGACGCGCCGTCCGTGCTGCCCGACATCTTGAATCGCTCGAGCCGCCTGCCGGTGTCGTTCGCAACGACGGGAATGTCGATCAGGCGCGGCACGATCACCGTCGCACCGCCCGACCAGCATCTCGTCCTCGAGCCCGGTCGCGTCGTCCTGTCGCACGGTCCCCGCGAAAATCGGCATCGGCCGTCGATCGACGTGCTGTTTCGCTCGGCGGCCGTGGCGTACGGTCCGCGCGTAACCGGCGTCGTGCTCTCGGGCATGCTGGACGACGGGTCCGCGGGACTGTGGGCCATCGAGCGTCGCGGTGGCGCAGCGGTCGTGCAGGATCCCGACGACGCCGAATATCCGGACATGCCGCGAAGCGCCATCCAGGCGGTTGCGGTCACATTGTCGGTTCCGATCGGCGACATGGCGGCGACGCTCGCGCGCATCGCGCGCGAGCCCGTCGATCATGCGGCCGTTGAGGTGCCGCCGGGTATGGCAAGCGAGGTTCGCATGGCGACGAAGAATGCCGATTGGACGGAGGAACTCGACAGGATCGCCGAGCGCGTACCCTTCACGTGCCCCGAATGCGGCGGATCGCTGTGGGAAATGGACGACGGCGGCTCGCGCTTCCGCTGCCACAACGGGCACGCGTACTCATTGAAGAGCCTCACGTCCGAGCAGGCGGTCCAGGTCGAGGCGGCGCTGTGGGCGGGAGTGCGCAGGCTCGAGGAGACGGAGCGCCTTTCGCGGATGATGGAAGCGCAGGCGCGTGCGCGCGGCAACGAGCACTCGGCGCGTTATCACGACGACATGGCGCAAGGCAGCGCCGCGCACGCGCACACGCTGCGCCGGCTCCTGACCGAGCAGGAGGCATCCAACGCGAAGCCGCTGCGAACCGAGCCGCTGCGCGTGTCCGGCGACCCTATCGATTGACGTAGCGCGAGGGCATCGCACGCGGGAGTGCGATGCTAGACTGGCGCAGCGCGGTGCAGTGCCCCCATTGCACGCGCCGTTTTTTCTGCGCCTCATTCGTGAACACTCCTTCGCACGACAGCGGCGCCCCGATCATTCCGCCTCCCGGACAGCCGGTGCACGACTTCATGGTCGTCGGCCTGGGGGCCTCCGCCGGCGGTCTCAAGGCACTTCTCGAGTTCTTCCAGCAAGTACCCGGCCGTTGCGGGATGGCGTTCGTCGTCGTCGTGCATCTGTCGCCGGAGCACGAGTCGCGGTTGCCCGATCTTCTGCAGCAGGCCACGCGATTGAACGTGCTCCAAGTCACGGAAACGGTGGCGATCCAGCCCGATCACGTCTACGTCATTTCGCCGAACTCGCTGCTTTTGCTGTACGACAACAAGCTCGAGCCGACGAAGCCTGTGCAAAAGCGCGGGGGCCGCATGACGATCGACGTCTTCTTCGAGGCGCTCGCCGAGGCGCACAAGCACCGCGCGATCGGCGTGATCCTGTCCGGCACCGGCTCCGACGGAACGCTCGGCGTGCGCGCGCTCAAGTCGAAAGGCGGCGTTACGTTCGCGCAAGCGCCGGAAGACGCCGAATACGATTCGATGCCGCGCAACGCCATCGCCAGCGGCGCGATCGATTTCGTGCTCGGGGCTGCCGAGATGCCTGCCAGGATCACTGCGATCTGGCAGAACGCGCAAAGCATCCGCCTTCCCGCGCTGCCCGAGCGTAGCGCGCCCGAGGATTCGGCGGCCGAGGCCGAGGAGACGATGCGCGACATCCTGGCGCACGTCCGCACCCGCACGGGGCACGATTTCTCGAACTACAAGCGCGCGACGCTTCTGCGGCGCATCGAGCGGCGGCTGCAGGTGAACCAGCTTCGCGATCTCGGCGCGTACCGCACGTTTCTCGTCGAGCACTCGGCCGAAGCGCATGCGCTGCTGCGGGACCTGCTGATCAACGTCACCTGGTTCTTCCGCGATCCGACGGCATGGAAGACGATCGAGGAACGCGTTCTTCCCGGTATGCTCGCCGCCCGCGCGGGAGAAAGCGTGCGCATCTGGGTGGTCGGTTGCGCGACGGGCGAGGAGGTCTACACCATCGCAATGTTGCTGCAGGAGCGGCTTTCGGGGATGAGCGCTGCGCCGTACGTGAACATCTTCGCGACGGACATCGACGAGGAAGCGCTCGCGTTCGCGCGCGCAGGCCTCTATCCCGAATCGGCCGTCGAGCACGTGGGCCCCGAGCGGCTGCACCGCTTCTTCACCGGTGAGCACGGAAGCTACCGGGTGCAGAAGCAGCTTCGCGAGATGGTGATGTTCGCCGTGCACAACGTGCTGCAGGACCCGCCGTTCTCGCGCCTCGATCTGGTCTGCTGCCGCAACCTCCTGATCTACCTCAATCGGCACGTTCAAAGCCGGGTGCTCGACCTGCTGCACTTCTCGCTGCGCCCCGAAGGCTACCTTCTCCTCGGCATGGCCGAGTCGATCGACGACGAGCACGACGCGTTCGAGGTTTTCGACAAGGCGAACCACATCTTCGTGCAACGGCCGCGGGCGCGAGTGGGCCTCACGCTTCCGACGCTTCCCACGGTTCAGCCGCCACGCTCGGTGAACGACGTGGCCGCGGCCGGAGGTCGCCGCCTCGTTTCGTTCGGCGAGTTGCACCAGCGTCTGCTCGAGCACTATGCGCCGCCGTCGGTCGTCGTGGACGACCGCTACGACATCGTGCACCTGTCCGACACCGCGGGTCATCTGCTGCACCTCGGCCCCGGCGAGCCGTCGCTGAACCTGCTCAAGGTCGCGCCGGAGGGCTTGCGCTACGAGATCAAGGCGGCGCTCGACCTCGCGATGGAATCGATGCGCACCGTCGAGCGCATCGGCCTCGGCTTGATGCGCAACGACCAGCGCGTCCTCGTCGATGTCAAGGTCTATCCGGTGCGCGATCGTGCCACGAACCGGTCATTTGCACTCGTCATCCTCGACGAAGACGTGGCACGCGGGGAAGCGGCGACCGCGCAGCGCCATGAGGAGGGCAGCGCGGAAGCGGGGACGACCGAGGCGCTCGAGGTGCGCGTACGCGAGATGGAAGCGCAGCTTCGCGCCGCCGTCGAGCAGTACGAGGTGCAGAACGAGGAGCTGAAGGCGAGCAACGAGGAGTTGCAAGCCACGAACGAGGAGCTGCGCGCAACGACCGAGGAGCTCGAAACCGGCAAGGAGGAGCTCCAGTCGATCAACGAGGAACTGTCGACGGTCAACCAGGAGCTCAAGAACAAGGTCGACGAGACGACGCGGGTCTCCGAGGACCTGCACAACTTCATCACCTCCACCCAGATTGCGTCGATCTTCGTCGACCGCGAGATGCGCCTCATGCGCTACACGCCGTACGCGCGCGACATCTTCAACGTGATCCCGAGCGACATCGGCCGGCCGCTCTCCGACATCACGCACCGCCTAGAAGGCGCCGACCTCACCGGCACGATCCGCGACGTGTTCGATAAGCTGCAGCCGGTCGAGCACGAGGTGCAAGCGAGCGACGGCCGCTGGTACATCAGCCGCTTCCTCCCGTACCGAACCACCGATGATCGCATCCGCGGCGCGGTGCTGACGTTCGTCGACATCACGCAACGCCGGCTGGCCGAGGACGCGAGCCGGCGCGCCGAGTCGTGGGCACGAAACGTCGTCGATAGCGTCCGCGAATACGCGATCCTCACTACCGACCCCGCCGGCAAGGTCGAAACGTGGAACGCGGGTGCGCGCGACATCTTCGGCTACGAGCCGGACGACATCGTCGGGAAGGACGCCGCGATCCTGTTCACGCCCGAAGACCGAGACGCCGGCGTCCCTGCCGACGAGATGCGGACGGCGCGAGAGCAGGGGCGCGCCGAGGACGACCGCTGGCAGATGCGCAAGGATGGCACGCGCTTTTTCGCGAGCGGCGTCATGGCGCCGTTGCACGACGCCAATCGCTACGGCTACGTGAAGATCCTGCGTGATCTGACGCAGCAGCAGGTTGCGCGCGAGCGCCGGGAGGAGATGCTGGCGGAGGAGCGCATCGCGCGCGCGGGCGCCGAAGAGGCGAACCGGCTGAAGGACGAGTTTCTCGCGATGCTGTCGCACGAGCTGCGCAACCCGCTCGCGCTGATATTGATGCAGGCGGAGATCCTGTTGCGCGTGCCGGAGGCGAAGCAAACGCCGCGGCTGATGCAGGCCGGGCAGATCATCCACGAGATGGTCCGCGCGCAGGCGATGCTGATCGACGACATGCTCGACGTATCGCGCGCGCGCACCGGCAAGCTGACGATCGACCGCCAGCTCCTGCCGCTCACATTCGTGATTTCCGATTCGATTGGCGCGCTGCGCCGCCAGGCGATCCAAAAGCAGGTCACGCTCGACGTGCGCATCGACGATTCACCGATGATCGTCGCGGCCGACCCCGTGCGCGTGCGCCAGATCGCCTGGAACCTGCTCACGAATGCGCTCAAGTTCACCCCGTCGGGCGGCACGATTCGCGTGCGACTGGCGCGCGAGGGAGACGACGCGCGGCTCGATGTCGAGGACACCGGGCAGGGCATCGCCCCGGACGTCATGCCGCGCATTTTCGAGTGGTTTCATCAGGCCGACAGCGGATCGACGCGGCGCGAAGGCGGGATGGGGATCGGGCTTGCCCTCGTGCGCCAGCTCGTCGAACTGCACGAGGGGCGTCTCGAAGCGCATTCGGACGGGCTCGACAAGGGTGCGCGCTTCACCGTGTGGCTGCCGTTGCAGATTCCGTCGACGACGGGCGACAACGCGCCCGGAGGATTGGGCGAGCATCGCCGCCTCGACGGCCTGCGCGTGCTCGTCGTCGACGACGTGCAGGCCAACGCCGACGCGCTGCGCGACCTCCTCGATTTCGAGAACGCCGAGGTCACGGTCGAATCATCGTCCGCCGTCGCCATCGAACGCGCTGCGACCGAACGCTACGACATCATCATTTCCGACATCGCAATGCCTGACATCGACGGCTACGCGATGCTCAAGGCCATCCGCGCGCATCCGCAGAACGCGGAAACGCCGGCCATCGCGTACAGCGGCTATGGCGGCGTGGCCGAAGTCGAGCGCGCGCGCGTCGCGGGTTTCGACATGCACCTTACGAAGCCGATCCGCGTCGACACGCTGCTCGACGCGATCGAAACCGTGGCAAAGACCCGGCGCGACGCCGATCGAAAATGAGAGCCGGACGCGCATTTTCGCTGCGCGTCACGCGGCCCCGTTACGCCGCGGCCGGCACCGCAGTACGCCGGATCTCCCGCTCGTCGATCGGCAGGTTGATGATGCCGGCGACGATGCCGAGGGCGATCGACAGGTACCACACGAGGTCGTAGCTTCCCGTCGCGTCGTACAGCTTCCCGCCGAGCCACGCGCCGAGGAAGCTGCCGATCTGGTGCGAGAAGAACGTGAAGCCCGACAGCATCGCGAGATAGCGCACGCCGAACACGTGCGCGACGATGCCGTTGGTGGGCGGCACCGTCGACAGCCACAGCACGCCGAGCGATATCGCGAACAGGTACACCGACAGCTCGGACAGCGGCAGGAACACGAACAGCGCGATGACGATCGCGCGGGCAAAGTAGATGAACGACAGGATGTGGCGCTTCGGCATGCGGCTGCCGAGCCAGCCGGTCGTATAGGTGCCGACGATGTTGAAGAGCCCCACCAGTGCGAGCGCGGTGACGGCGACGCGCGCGGGCAAGCCGTGATCGGCAAGATACGCCGGCAGGTGAACGCCGATGAACACCACCTGGAAGCCGCACACGAAGAAGCCGAGCGTGAGCAGTACGTAGCCGCGATGCTCGAGCGCTTCGCGCATCGCCTGCGAGGCCGACTGCACGAACGCGTGGTGCTGCGTGACGCGCTTCTCGACCAGCGCCGCGGCGAGCGGCACCATCAGCACACCGACAAAGCCGAGCGCCATCAGCGCGCCCACCCACCCGACGTGGGTGAGCAGCCACTGCGTGAGCGGCAGCAGCGCGAATTGCCCGAACGAACCGGCCGCGGCGGAGATCCCGAGCACCATGCTGCGCTTCTCGGGCGGGAACGCGCGCCCCAGCACGCCGGCGATCACGCTGAACGTGACGCCCGACAGCCCTGTGCCGATCAGCACACCCGCGGCCAGCACGAACGTGAGCTGCGACGTGGGATGCGCCATCCACCACAGGCCCAGCACGTAGAGGATCGCGCCGGCGAGCACGATGCGTCCGGTGCCGTACTTGTCGGCGAGCATTCCGGCAAAGGGTTGCGTCGCGCCCCACACGAGGTTCTGCACGGCGAGCGCGAGCGCGAAGGTTTCGCGGTGCCAGTGCATGTCGGCGCTGACGGGCTGCAGGAACAGGCCGAAGCCGTGGCGCAGCCCCATGCCGAGCGTGAGGATCAGGCTGCCGCAGACGAGGACGACGGTCGGGGTGCGCCAGGAGGTGGAAGCGGTGACGGCGCTGGTTGTAGTCATCGTTGTTTTTGATTGGGGATGAGTCGGCTTCCTCTACCAGCCATGCGCGGAGAGGGCCGAGTCGAGGAACGCCGTGACGGGTGCAACGATTCCAGTTCCCCGAGCACGTCGATCAGCGCGTCGAGCTTGTCGCGGCCGAGGCGCGAAGCGACCTGCTTCTGCGCCCGCTCCCAATGCGGCGTCGCGGCCCGCAACGCGGTCGTGCCTTTCTTCGTCATCGCTGCCTCGCGCGTGCGCGCGTCGTCGCCGGGCGCGACCTCGACGTACCCGCGCTCGACCAACGGGTCGAGATTGCGCGACAGCGCGGTGCGATCGAGCAGCAGCCGCTCCGCCAGCTCGGAGATCCGCAGCGGACCATCGCGCGCGAGCGTGCGCAACAGCGAGAACTGCGTGACGCGCAAGCCCGCCGGCGCCATCGCGTCGTCGTAGAGCTGCGTCAGCGCGCGCGTGGCACGGCGCAGGCGGCCGCAGGCGCAAGCGGGGGAGACCGCGACATCGATCGCGTGGGAGAAAATTGCGGGCATATGCACTCAATTACGAGCATAGACACGTCGAGGCGCGATTGCAACCGAGTGGATTGCAGAAGGAGTTCATCGATCTATTTCATCCCCACCCCTTCGCCCGCTCCACCGCCTTCTCCCACCCCGCGCGCAACTCGCCCGCTCGCTCGCGCGCCATCGAAGGCTCGAACCGC
>JAICKU010000047.1 GCA_025927765.1 Burkholderiales bacterium | reverse complement strand
GTCGATCGAGCGCCAGCCGTACGACATCGTGCTGATGGACGTGCAGATGCCGGAAATGGACGGACTCGACGCGGCGCGCGAGATCAACCGGCGCTGGCCCAACGGCGAGAGGCCGCGAATCGTCGCGATGACGGCGAATGCCATGCAAGGCGATCGCGAGGCGTGCATTGCTGCGGGGATGGACGATTACGTGACGAAGCCGATCCGCGTCGATGCGCTGGTGGCGGCACTCAGCAACGTCACCGCGCGGCCGCGCTGAAATCACCCGACGTGGCACCCAGGATCGCTACACCGAAAGCGAAGCCGGCCGTCAAGCCGGACGAGCGAAAGAAGGCCGAACGTTCGGACACGGCGTCCGGTACAGCGCCGATGCCCGCGCGATCGCGGCGCGCGCCGAAGGCCGCGCAGCTCGCCTGCCTGCTCGCGCTGATCGGCCGCATCCAGCAGGGCTTGATCGCCAGGCTCGGCTTCCAGGCCGTCGTCGATCTCGTCGGCGAGACGCTGTGCGAGATGTTCGGCAGCGAGGACTTGAGCATTCGCTGGTGGGATCCCGAAGCGGACACGGTCGTTTCGCTCTATAGCGTCGAGCACGGCAGGCCCCTGCCCAAAGGGTCGCCCGTCAAGGTGCGCGCCACGAACAAGCCGCTGACGAAGCTGCTGTACGAAGGCGTCGGCTCCTATCTGGGAACGCGTGCGGAACAACTCGCGGCCGGCATCGGATCCGCAGTCCCTGGAACCGACTGGTGTCTATCGATCATCGGCGCGCCGATCCGCGGCGCCGAGCGCGTGCTGGGCGTGATCGTGATCGAGGACCATCGACGCGAGCACGCGTTCGGCGACGCCGACCTGCAGGCACTCACCACGATCGGCGCCACGCTCGGCACGGCGCTCGAGAACGCGCGGCTGTTCGACGAGACGCAGCGGCTGCTGAAGGAGACCGAGGAACGCAATGCCGAGCTCGCGGTGGTCAACAGCATCCAGCAAGCCGTCGCCGCCGAGCTCGGCTTCCAGGCGATCGTCGACGTCGTGGGCGACAAGCTGCGCGAGGTGTTCGCGACCGGCGACATGAGCATTCGCTGGTGGGACGAAGCGACCGACCTCGTGCACATGCTGTACGGCTACGAGCACGGTGTTCGCCTGCACCTGCCGCCGCGCGTGCTCGAGCCCGGCACGGCCCGTCACCGCTTCTACCACGATCATCGCAAGCCCGTCGTGCTGGGCTCGGTGGACGAACAACGTGCGCGCGGCATCGAAGCGCAGCCAGGCACCGACCAGGCGCGCAGCCTGCTCGTGGTGCCGGTGCTCGCCGGGGAGCGAATGCTCGGCTCGGTTCATCTCGAGAATCACGAACGCGACAACGCCTACGGTCCGGCCGACGTGCGATTGCTGCAGACGATCGCGTCCAGCATGGCCGTCGCCCTGCTCAATGCGCGCAGCTACGAGGCGGAACGCCAGCGCAATGCGGAGCTGGCCGTGATCAACAGCATCCAGCAGGGGATATCGGGGTCGCTCGACTTCCAGGGCATCGTCGACCTCGTCGGCGACAAACTGCGCGAGGTGCTGCGTGTCAAGGATATCGGCATCCAATGGTTCGACGTCGCGAACGACCGCCTGCTGATCCTCTATGCCTACGAGCACGGCCAACGGCTGAATCTTGCGCCGATGAAGCTTCCGGATTCGGCCAGGCGCTTCATCCGCACGCGCGAGCCCGAGTTGTATCGCACGGCCGCCGAACAGATTGCCGCCGGCCTCGGCGCCGTGCAGGGCACCGACCAGAGCCTGTCGAACGTGGTGGTGCCGATCATCGGCAGCGACCGCGTGCTCGGTGTCCTCGCGATGGAGAACTACGAACGCGAAGGCGCGTACGGCGAGACCGAGCTGCGGCTGCTGCAAACGGTCGCAGCGTCGCTCGGCGTTGCACTCGAAAACGCGCGGCTGTTCGACGAGACGCAGCGGCGCGCGCGAGAGGCGGCCGCGCTCGCGGACGTCGGCCGCGACCTGTCGTCATCGCTCGATTTGGGATCGGTGATGAACGGCATCGCGCGCCACGCCCGGGACCTGCTGGACGCCGGAACCAGCGCGATCTTCCTGCCGGAGGAAGGTGCTCGCAGCTACCGCGCGATCGTCGCACTCGGCGACATGGCGGATACGCTGCAGTCGACGGTGATCGAAGCCGGCCGCGGCATCATCGGGCATCTGCTTCACAGCGGCAAGCCGGAGCTCGTCAACGACGCGCGCGCCGATCCACGGGCGCTGACGATTCCGGGCACCGATGCCGGTGAGGACGAACGGCTGATGGTCGTGCCGTTGCTGCACGGCGACGTCGTCCAGGGTGCCATGGCGGTGTGGCGCAATGGCGGGCAACCTTTCGGCGCGAACGACCTGGAATTCCTCAACGGCCTGTCGCTGCAAGCGAGCGTTGCGCTGCAAAACGCGCGCTTGTTCGACGAAACGCAGCAGGCGCTCAATCATCAGACCGCGAGCGCGGACATCCTGCGCGTGATCAGCGCCTCGCCCACCGACACACAGCCGGTGTTCGAGGCCATCGTCGACACCGCCGTGAAGCTGCTCGCCTGCGATCGCGCCGCGTTCTCGCGCGTGCAAGGCGAGTTCTATGTGCCCTGCGCCATCGCCACGCCTGCCGGATTCGAAAACGACCGCTGGACGGAACCGGTACATATCGACCCGGCCGCGAACTTCCCGTCGCAGGCGATCGCCTGGAAGCGCGTCGTTCACATCCCGGACTGGGACGCGATCGAGCTTCCCGCGCGGCAGAAGATGATCCGCCACGCGACGGGTTCGCGCGCCTCGCTCGCCGTGCCGCTGCTGCGCGACGGGCAATGCATCGGCGCACTGATGCTCTTTCGCAACCGGCCGGGCGGCTTCGGCGAGAAGGAGATCGCGCTCGCCGAATCGTTCCGCGACCAGGCGGTGATCGCGATCGAGAACGTGCGTCTTTTCAACGAGACGCGGGAAGCGCTCGAGCAGCAGACCGCCACCGGCGAAGTGCTGCAAGTGATCAGCAGCTCGGTGGCGAACACCGCGCCGGTCTTCGACAAGATCCTGGACAGTTGCGAGCGTCTCTTCGACAGCGAGCAACTCGGCATCTTCCTGGTCGGCGACGACGGCGAGGTCACGGTCGGCGAATGGCGTGGCTCGGCGCTCGACGCGATTCGAAGCGTCGGTCACATGCCGCTCGAGGACACGTTCACCGGACAGGCGATCCGCGAGCGACGCAGCATTCAGGTGTCGAACGCCGCGTCGATTGCAAGCTCGCACGAAAGCGCGCGCCGCGCGGTGACGGCACTCGGCAACTATTCCGCGATCTACAGCCCCATGCTATGGGAGGAGCGCGGCGTCGGTGCGATCTGCGTCTTTCGCCAGCCGCCGCGAACCTTCAGCGACAAGGAAACCGCGCTGCTCGGCACGTTCGCCGACCAGGCGGTGATCGCGATCCAGAACACGCGTCTCTTTCGCGAGGCGCAGGAAGCCCGTGCGGCGGCCGAGACCGCGAACGAGGCCAAGAGCGCGTTCCTGGCCACGATGAGCCACGAGATCCGCACGCCGATGAACGCCGTCATCGGCATGAGCGGCCTGCTGCTCGACACGAAGCTCGACGCGGAACAGCATGACTACGCGGCCACCATCCGGGATTCAGGCGACGCGCTCCTCACGATCATCAACGACATCCTCGACTTCTCGAAGATCGAGGCCGGCCGCATGGAGATCGAGGCGCACCCGTTCGACCTGCGCGAATGCGTCGAGTCGGCGCTCGATCTCGTCAGCGCGCGCGCCGCGGAAAAGCGCCTCGACATCGCCTACGTCTTCGAAGACGACGTGCCCGGCGTCATCGATGGCGACGTGACGCGGGTGCGTCAGATCCTGCTCAACCTCCTGTCGAACGCGGTCAAGTTCACCGAGGCGGGCGAAGTCGTGCTGACCGTCACCGCCGGGGTGCACGACGGCGCACACGAGCTGCACTTCGCCATTCGCGACACGGGCATCGGCTTGAGCGAAGCCGGACTCGCGCGGCTGTTCCAGTCGTTCTCGCAAGCCGACTCGTCGACGACGCGCAAGTACGGCGGGACCGGACTCGGGCTTGCCATCAGCAAGCGCCTCGCCGAGCTGATGGGCGGCACGATGTGGGCACACAGTGCGGGCCCCGGGACCGGTTCGACGTTCTACGTGACAGTTCGGGCAGAACCGGCCAGCGTCGCGCCGAACGCGCGTCGGGAACTCGCCGGCAAGCAGCCGGCGCTCTCGGGCAAGCGTCTTCTGATCGTCGACGACAACGCGACCAACCGCAAGATCCTCGCCCTGCAGGCCGCGAAATGGGGCCTGCTGCCGCGCGAAACGGAATCGCCGGCCGAGGCGCTGCAATGGCTCGCGGCCGGCGAGGCGTTCGATGTCGCCATCATCGACATGCACATGCCGGAGATGGACGGCATGACGCTCGCGAAGCGCATCCGCGAGTCTTCGAAAGCGCTGCCTCTCGTGCTGTTCACGTCGCTCGGCCGCCGCGAAACGGACGGCCTGTTCGCGGCCACGCTCGCCAAGCCGCTGCATCAGTCGCAGCTCTTCGACACGCTGATGACGCTGCTCGCGCAAGGCGGCGCAAGCGCGAAGTCGCAGCCAGCAGTCGCGGCGAACGCCAGGATCGACGCCGGCATGGCTGCGCGGCATCCGCTGCGCATCCTGCTCGCAGAGGACAACGCGGTGAATCAGAAGCTCGCGCTGCGCCTGCTGCAGCAGATGGGCTATCGTGCCGATCTCGCGTCGAACGGCGTCGAGGCCATCGAAAGCGTGCAGCGGCAGACCTACGACGTGGTGCTGATGGACGTGCAGATGCCGGAAATGGACGGCCTCGAAGCGGCGAAGGTCATCACGACGCGCTTTCGCAGCGGCGAGCGCCCGCGTATCGTCGCGATGACGGCGAACGCGATGCAGGGCGACCGCGAGCTTTGCATGGCCGCCGGCATGGATGACTACGTTACCAAGCCGATTCGCGTGGATGCGCTGATCGAGGCGCTGAAGCGCGTGGCGCCGCGCGGGAACGGCGACCCGCGGGTCGACGCCATCACGTTCGTGCAAAGCCACGGAGAGGAATGATGCAAACGACCATCGACCAGGCGACGTTCGACGAGCTGAAGGAGACGGCCGGCGCGGACTTCGCCGTCGAGCTCGTCGACACGTTCCTGACCGAGGCGCCGGTGATGATCGCAGAGCTGCATCGCGCATTCGCCGCGGGCGACGCCGAGACGTTTCGGCGCATGGCGCACTCCCTGAAGTCGAACGGCAACACGTTCGGCGCGTGTGCGTTCGCGGCGATGGCGAGGGGACTCGAGCTCGGCGGATTGGCGTCCGTGCGCGCCGAGGACGGCGCACCGCTCGATGCGCTGGACGCCGAATATGCGCGTGTGGCCCACGCGCTGACGGAGCTCAAGGGTGGTTGACGCGTATGCGGGCGACGGATCACGCACGGGTGCTGCGGCCCGGCTGCTGATCGTCGACGACAACAAGGTCAACCGGCTGCTCCTCACGCGCAGCCTCGAGTTGCTCGGCCATCGCGTCGCCACCGCGCAGAACGGGCGTGCCGCGGTCGACGCGATGCGCCACGAGCCGTTCGACCTCGTGCTCCTCGACATCGAGATGCCGGAAATGGACGGCTTCCAGGTGCTCGAGCAGGTGCGCGGCGACCTCGCGCTGCGCGACGTGCCAGTCGTCGTGACCTCGTCGCTCGAAGGGCTCGACAACGTCGTGCGCTGCATCGAGCTCGGCGCCGAGGATTACCTGACGAAGCCGGTCAATCCGGTGCTCCTGAAGGCGCGCATCGGGGCGAGCCTCGAGAAGAAGCGACTGCGGGACCAGCAGAAGGAGTTCGTGCGGCGCTTCGCCGCGCCCGAGGTCGCGCGGGATCTGCAGGAATCGGGGTTCGCGCTCGGCGGCAAGCGCGTGCACGCGTCGGTGCTGTTCGCCGACATTCGCGGCTTCACGCCGCTTGCGGAGTCGCAGGCGCCGGAGGAGACGATCGAGCTCCTCAATACCTACTACACGCTGATGTTCGACGCCGTGGCGGGCCACGGCGGCCTCGTGAGCCACATGGCCGGCGACGGCCTGATGGCGATCTTCGGCGCGCCTGTCGGGCTTTCGAATCCGGGGGACGCCGCAGTGCGTTCGGCGCTCGAGATGATCGAGATGATCGAGCTCTTCGACGTCGAGCAGAGAAGCGCCGGCAAGCCGGAGATCCGCATCGGCATCGGCATCGCGTCGGGCGAGATGGTGGCGGGCTACACCGGCACGAACGCTCGCGCGACCTACACGTGCATCGGCGACGTGGTCAATCTCGCGTCGCGCCTCGAGCAGCACACGAAGGAGGCGAGGCGCGCGATCCTGATCGATGCCGCGACGCGGGAAACGCTTCTGTCGTCGTTGTCGCCGGAGTCGCTCGGCGCCGTGGCATTGCGCGGCAAGACGCAACCCGTCGAGGTGTTCGCGTTGTAGCGGCGCCGTCGTGGCGATCGCGACTTCGGGGCCCGACTTCCGGGTCAGACTTCGGGGTCAGAGCGATAAGTGCGGCATTCCCACGTCACGGCTCCCTCTCCGCGCGCGCCTGTCTTGGCGGAAATCCGGGAGGTCGCTTGACGGTCGCCCTCGCCGTCTGCATGGCGATCTTCGACTTGAATTCGCTCGATCCAAATGCCAGTTCACCGGCCGTCGCCTTGCGCAGCTCGATGACGTCCGTCTCTTGCTCACCCTGCTCGCACCAATGCGCGTAGGCACGGCCACGCTCGCCCCCGAGCTGCTCGAGCGCCGGGTGCGGATTCACGAGCGGATCGGGGCGTAATCGCGCCAGTGCGAGATAGCTGCTCCAGCGATAGTCGCCGGGGTGACGAACGATGCCGGCCCGCACGGGATTGAGATCGATATACCGGCACGCGGCAAGCATATGGCGATCGTCCGCTACGAGGCACGCTCGATAGCGTCCTTCCCATAGCGTGCCGGTGCGCGCCTTCGACCGGTTCACATACCCGACGTATCGAGAACCCACCGATTGCATCGCCCTTGAAATGCCGGCAAGCGAACACGGGGTCAGCAGGAGGTGAACGTGGTTCGTCATCAATACGTAGGCGTGCACGAGAAGTCCGTAACGCGTGCACGCTTCGGAAAGCATGCTCAGGTAGATCAGGCGGTCGGCGTCGTCGAAGAAGCATGCGCCACGATCATTGCCGCGCTGTACGACGTGGAACGGAAGATCCTTGACGGGGAACCGAGGGCGACGCGACATGCGTCGATGTTGCCTTCGTGGTGCGCCACCGCCAATCGACCGAATGGCCGATGCACCTCCTCGACAGCGACTTACCGCTCTGACCCCGAAGTCGCGCTCCCCGTTACTTCTTCATCATCGCCTCGGTCTCGCTCGAGAGGCGCTTCAGTGCGGCTTCGGGCGTCAGCTCGCCGCGCATCATCGCGTTGATGATTTCGCGCTGCTTGCGCCAGATCTGCACGGTGCTGGCCCCCGTGTAGCCCTGCCACGGCACGGCGCGGTCGGTCTCGAGCGCAACCGTCCGGAAATTGGGGTTCTTGTCGTAGAACGGCCCGAGGTATTCGGCGCCTGCCGCGCGCTTGTTCGTGGGGAGGTAGCCCGTCGCCTCGACGACGATCTTCTGCGCCTCGGGGCCGGTGATGAACTTCGCGTATTCCCACGCGGCCTTCTGCTTCGCCGCATCCTTCGCGGTGATCACGATTGCGCACCCGCCCGTCGGAATGCCCCCGTGCGCCTTGTCGTCGATGGGAAAGACCGCCGTTCCGAGGGTGAAGCGCTTGCCGACGAGATCGGACACCTGGCGCATCCGTGCGGGCGTGTCGAAGAAGAGGCCGATGTTGCCCGCGACGAAATCCTGCCGCGACTGATCGAAACCGATCAGGTTCATGCCGCCTTCGGTCACGAAGCGGCGCAGCAGCTTCATCGCCTTCAGGCCCTTGTCGTTGTCGAACGCGATCTTCGTCCCCGTGGGGTCGAGCATCGGCACGCCTTCCTGCGTGAGGATCGCCTGGAACAGCCACGTGTCCGGCCATTCGTGCACGTTGTAGGCCATGCCGGCGACGTTCGACGTCTCGTGGATCTTCTTCGCGAGCGCGATCACGCCTTCCCACGTGTCGGGCATGTGATCCGGATCGCCACCCGCCTTCTTCACGAGCTCGGTGTTGAAGTACATCACCGGCAACGACGCATTCACCGCGAGGCCGTACAGCTTGCCGTTCACCTTGCCGAGGTCGAGGATCTTGTCGGCATAGTTCTGCATGCGCCACTGCGCGGGCTCCGCGGCGAGCAACGGGTCGAGCTCGACGATCTGTTTCCGTGGCACCAGCACGCCGGTGAGCTCGGCGAGCAGGTGGAAGCCCGGAAAGTAGATGTCGGGCAGGTTGTTGGTAACGGCCTCGCGCAGCATCGCCTGGTGACCCACGTCGTAATCGGCGGCCGGGGCGCGGAACGCGATCTTGATGTCGGGATGCGCCTTCATGAACGCCTGCGCGATCGGCTCGTGATAGCGCGCGAACGACGGCTGCGCGTAGTACACGTCGAGCGTCACTTCGGCATGCGCCATGCCGATGCAGGCGAAGAACGCGAACAACACCGACGCGTAACCGAGCGTCAGCCGGGCCAGAGATTTCATGTCATCCTCCTCGTTTGAAATGAACACCGATCCATCATCCGTCACCCTTTCACGCGCCGCGCTCGAGGCGCTCGCCGCAGCCGTCGGCGTGCCGCGCTACGACCCTTCGCTGCTTCGCGCCGGCATCGTCCACATCGGCGTCGGCAACTTCCATCGCGCGCACCAGGCGGTGTATCTCGACGACCGCTTCAACATGGGCGCCGATCACGACTGGGCGATCGTCGGCGCGGGCGTGCGCGACGCCGATCGCGCGACGCAGCGCGATCTCGCCGCGCAGGATTGGCTCACGACCGTCGTTGCGCAGGAAGCGTCGCACGCGAGCGCACGCGTGATCGGCTCGATGCTCGACTTCGTCGAGCCGGGCGACGCCGCGACGCTGCTCGCGCGCCTGGCGGACCCCGCGATCCGCATCGTCTCGCTCACGATCACCGAAGGCGGCTACTGCATCCACCCCGCGACGCAGCGCTTCGACCCGACGCATCCCGAGATCGTTGCCGACGCAGCCGACATCGCGCATCCGCGTGGCGCGTTCGGTCTCATCGTCGCCGGATTGATGCGCCGGCGCGCCGCTGGCATCGCGCCGTATACAGTGATGTCGTGCGACAACCTGCCCTCCAACGGGCATGTCACGCGCGATGCGGTAACCGGTCTTGCGAGTCTCGTCGATCCCGGCCTTGCGCGCTGGATCGAGGATGCCGTTGCGTTCCCCGACAGCATGGTCGATCGCATCACGACGGCGACGACGGCGCGCGAGCGCGCGCGTCTCGAAGGCACCTATGGAATTCGCGATGCGCGGCCGGTGTTCTGCGAGGATTACCGGCAATGGGTGCTCGAGGACCGCTTTCCCGCCGGGCGGCCTCGACTCGAGGACGTGGGCGTGCAGTTCGTCGCCGACGTCGCGCCGTTCGAGCTCATGAAGATCCGCATCCTGAACGGCGGGCACGCGGCGATCGCCTATCCCGCCGCGCTGCTCGACATCGAGTTCGTGCACGACGCCATGAACGAGCCGCTCGTGCATGGATTCCTCGCGAAGCTGCTCGACGACGAGATCGTGCCCGAGGTGCCGCGCGTGCCGGGCACCGACCTCCGCGAGTACTGCACGACGGTCATGCGCCGCTTCGCCAATCCGGCCATCGGGGACACCGTGCGCCGACTGTGCTTCGACGGGTCGAACCGCCAGCCGAAGTTCATCCTGCCGACGGTCGCCGGCCGCCTGCGCAACGGGCGCCCCGTGGATGGCCTTGCGCTCGTCGGGGCGCTGTGGTGCCGCTACTGCCACGGCACGAGCGACAGTGGCGCCGTGATCGAGTCCAACGATCCGAACTGGCCACGGCTCAACGAGCGCGCGCACGAGGCGCGCCGCGATCCGCGCGCGTGGCTCGCGATGCGCGACATCTTCGGCCCGCTCGGCGACGACGCGCGCTACGTCGGCGCATTCTCGCGTGCGTTGCGCGCGCTGTGGCAGGACGGCACGCGGGCGACGATCGCGCACCATATCGGAACGGCCGCGTAAACGCATCGTCACTGCACGAGCTCCCGCGTCACGATCGTCAACTCGTCGTAATCGCGCGCGATCCGATGCGCGCCGGCGTCGCGCAGGCGTGCCTCGTGTCCGGCGCGAACGTGCGAGCCCGCCAGCAGCCCGATCGCCGTCATGCCCGCCGCCACCGCGCCCCGGATGCCGCCGGGACTGTCTTCGATGACGATCGCCTCGGACGGCGCGACGCCAAGCCTGGACGCGACATGGAGGAAGAGATCCGGGTGCGGCTTGCCGCGCGCGACGCAGTTCGCGCTGTACACGTGGTCGGGAAACACGCCGGCGAGACCCAGGATGTCGAGGCAGCCCGCCAGTCGCTCCGGCGGCGACGACGAGGCGATCGCGCGCTTCATGCCCGCGAAGGCCGCAATGTAGCTTCGCACGCCGCGCACTTCACGAAGCTCGCGACGAAACCGCGCGAGCGTGCGCGCCGTGAGCGCGTCGGCGAAATCGGGCACGCGACGCCGGGTCAACGCAGCCACGATGTGAGCAACCTCGTCGACACGCCTCCCGACGAACGTCGCGAGGCACTCGTCGACGGACATCGGCACGCCGAGCTCGGCCAGGTACTCGGCGAGCACGGCGTTCGCGAGCGCCTCGCTGTCGGCGACGACGCCGTCGAAGTCGAACACGATCAGCGATTTGCGGCTCGCCATGGCGCTCAATTCGCGGCCCAGAATCCATCGCGCGCGAACAACGCATCGATCGCGCGGTCGAGCCAGCCGAGATCGTCGAGGCAATCGAGGAGCGTGTAGCGCCGCCGGATCAGGCGCGCCCGACGATAGTCGCGTGCGAGCCTTTCCAGCGACACGCCAAGATCTTCGGGACGCGCGGCAGCGCCGCAGGCTGCGAGCCGCCGCTGCAGTGTCGCCGCGGGCAGCAGCCGCTTCGCGAGATGCTCGCGAAGCGAAGGCCATTCGTCCGCGAGCCTGCGCATGCGCTCCGGCCGGCGCGACGACGCTGCCTGCTTCGCCTGCACTTCGCGACGAGCACTTTGCAGCAGCCGTGCGTCACCGAACGCCGCCACCAGTTCCGCTTCGATCGCCGACGCGTCGGAGGCAGGCGCGCTGCGGCGTTTCGAAGCTCGTGTCCCGACGTCCTGCGCAAGAAACCATTCGTACATCGCGAGCATCGCCACCGTGCCGACGCCGACGCAGGCGCCGTGCGCGGCCGGCTCATCGCCGATACCGACGTGCTCCATTTCCCACAGATGCGCGAACTGATGATCGCTGCCGCTCGCCGGCCGCGAATTGCCATGCGCTTGCATCGCGAACCCGGACACGAGCAGCCCGACCATCAGTCCACGCAGCGCCTCGCGGTCGCCGTGCCCGATGCCGTCGAAGCCGGCGAGCCAATCGCCGAGGTTGTCCTGCACGCGCGCAAAGGGCTCCGGGTCGATGGGCTCCTCGTGAAGTGCGTCCGCGAGCACCCAGTCGGCGCCTGCCACGAGCTTGCCCGACAGATCACCGTACCCCCACCCGGCCATGCGGGGCGGCGCATGGGTGACGACATCGAGGTCGGCGACGATGCCCACGGGCGGCGCACAGTCGAGCGTGCGCTTGAATCCGTCGTCGAGCAGCGCCGCGCCCGACGCGGCGTAGCCGTCCATCGACGCCGCGGTCACCACGCTGACGTAGGGAACGCCGGCCACGCGCGCCGCGTATTTCGTGATGTCGTTGATCACGCCCGAGCCGACGGCGATCGGCATCGCGTCGTCACGCAGGCGACGCGCGACCTCGAGCGTCCTTTGCGTGCGTGGCTTCACGCGCGGCGTCTCCTCGAGAACGACAGCCGGTTGCGCCGCGATTCCGGCGGCTGCGAGCGTGGCGAGCACGCGCTCGCCCGCGGCGGTCATCGTGTTTCGATCGGCCACGACGACGTATGCATCGCGGCGCCCGAGTTCTGACAGCATCCGCGGCAGCCGCTCGATCGCACCCGCGCCGACATCCGCGGCGCGCGTGACCGACGCGCGCGACACCGCCTGCCGCAACTGCGCATCGCCGTCGTTTTGGCGACTCATTGGACGTCCCTCCGCGCTTCGCGCTTCGAGGCCGATTCGCGCTCGGGGCGGCCCTTCGAGCTCAAGGCACGCGCGTTCAGATCCCGTGGAGGCACTCGAGCAGTTCGTCGTGAATGAGCCCGTTCGACGCGATCTTCTGCAGATCCTCGTCGTGCGCGTCGTACCCGTCGAGGCGCGTCACGCGACCGCCTGCTGCGCGCACGAGCGGCATCGTGGCCGCATGCGACACGATGTCGGCCTTGAGCGAAACGAAGGCGTCGAGATTGCCTTCCGCGATCAAGCTCAGCTCGAAGCCGCCGGACACGATGATGCGTACGCCGCGCGCCTTGTTGCCGAGCCTGCGGATCGCTTCGGCCGCACGCGCGACTTCTTCGTCGTCGAAGTGCGAGGTGAGGATGACCGACACGACGGCGTTCGCGAGCGAATCGCAGGCTGAAACGCCGGCCTCGCGTCCGTTCACCGTGGCGAGCTCGTCCTGCACGTAGCGCGCTGTGATGTTGCCGAGCGGCGAATGCAGCACCCCGATGCGCGTCTCGCCTGCCTCCTGGTACGCCATCGTGACCGAGAACCACGGCAGCCCGCAGGCGTAGTTGACCGTACCGTCGAGCGGATCGACGATCCAGCGCGCACCGCCCGTGGGTCCGCTCGCGCCCGCCTCCTCCGACAGAATCGCCGCGCCGGGCGTCAACGCGCGCAAGCCCTCGACGACGAGCCGCTCCGACGCGAGGTCGGCCTGGGTGACGACGTCGCGCAACTGCTTCCGCGCGACCTCGAGTGGCCGCTCGCGCATCTCGAGCAACGTGTTCGCCGCGCGAGCCGCGATCGCTTCGGCGCCGACGAGTATTTCGAAATACCGGCTGCGCTGCATCCCGTCCTTTTGCATCGTCACGCCGTCACGTGTTGCCGCCTCCCCGGGTATTCGGGCGGCGGCTTGAAGCTGTGGATCGGACCGTAGTCGTCGACGACCGCGACATGGCTCACGATGCCGAGCCCCGGCTCGTGCACGTGCAATGCGAGGCCGGGCGGTTCGTGGATGAAGCGGTTGTCGTCGTCGCTCTTGAAATCGAGCACGACCTGGTGCGCGGTGCTGGGCGCGACGAAGCCGATCGCGCCGGCGTAGCGCACGACGATCGGCCGATGGCAATGTCCGGCCACGATGCGCTCGATCTCCGGATGGCGCGCGATCAGCGGCGCGAACGTCGGCGACACCTTGCACAGCATCGTGTCCATCGCCGGCAGGCCGGTGCGAAACGGCGGGTGGTGCATGAAGATCAGCGTCGGCCGGCCATCGCCTTGCGCGAGCGTCCGCGCGAGCCACGCTTCGCGTTCGGCGCAGATCTCGCCGCCCGTCTCGCCCGCGACGACGGTATCGAGCCCGACGAGCCGCACCGGAAAGTCGTCGATCACGTAATGCAGGAATCGCGGGTGCTGTCGAAGGTAGGGATGGCGGTCGCCCAGGCGTTCGCGCATCACGTCGCAGCGATCGTGATTGCCGGGGATCAGGAACGCCGGGATCGGCAACTGCGCGAGCGCCGCGGCCACTTCGCCGTATTCGTCGGGCAGGCCGCAATCGGTGAGGTCGCCGGTGGCGATCACGCAATCGGGCAGCGGGTCGAGCCGGCCGATCGCGGCGACGGCGCTTCGCATCATTGCGTTGGTGTCGATGCCCGCGTAGGCGCGCACGCCCGGCGGGCGTGCGTGCAGGTCGGTGATCTGCGCGATGATCATGTTGGACGCGTGCAACTCGCTGACGTGGCGCTGCGGCGTTTCGCCTACTCGCGCATCAATGACTCGGTTTCCTTGACGAGCCGACCGTAGCCGGTCTTCGCATCGATGTCGCCGCGCATCACGCCGTTGATGATCTCGCGCTGTGCGCGCCAGATGCGCACCGAGTTGCCGCCGGGATAGCCCTGCCACGGCACCGAACGGTCCATCTGCAGTGAGACGGTGCGGAAGTTCGGGTTCTGCGCGTAGAACGGACCGAGATATTCCGGTCCCGTCGCGAGCAGGTTCGTGGGCAGGTAGCCCGTGGTCTCGACGACGATCTTCTGCGCGATCGGGCCCGTCTCGAACTTGATGAACTCCCACGCGGCTTTCTGCTTCTTCGGGTCGTGCGTGGTGATGATCGCCGCGTTGCCGCCCGTCGGCAGGCCGCCCTTCGCCTTGTTGTCGATCGGGAAGGTGGTCGAGCGCAGCGTGAACTTGCTGCCGATGAGGTCCGTGACCTGGCGCATGCGCGCCGGCGTGTCGAAGAAGATGCCGATCTTGCCGGCGATGAACTGCTGGCGCGACTGATCCCAGTTGATGAGCGGCATGCCGGCTTCGCTCACGAAGCGACGGAAGCGGTCGAGCACCTTGACGCCGAGCTCGGGTCCGCCGAGCGGGACCTTCTTGCCGTCGACGACCGTGCCGCCCGCCTGCAGGATCATCGCGTGGTACAGCCACACGTCGGGCCAGTCGTTGACGTTGTACGCGAGGCCCGCGACGTCGGGGCCGCCCGTCGCCCGGATCTTCTTCGCGAGGTCGAGAACGCCGTCCCACGTGTCGGGCATGTGATCGGGATCGCCGCCCGCCTTCTTCACGAGCTCGACGTTGTACATCATGATCGGCGACGACGCGTTGAACGCGAGCCCGTACAGCTTGCCGTCGACCTTGCCGAGCGCGAGGATCTTGTCCGAATAGTTCTTCTTGCGGAAATCCGCGCCTTCCGCGGCGAGCAGCGGGCCGAGATCGACGATCTGCTTGCGCTTTTCGAGCGTGTGCGTGAGTTCGGTGAGCAGGTGGAAGCCCGAGTAGTAGACGTCGGGAAGCTGGTTCGTCACCGCTTCGCGGATCATCGTCTGGTGGCCGTCGTCGTACGTGGGCGCCGGCGCCCGGTACTTGATCTTGATGTCCGGATGGCGCTTCATGAATTCCTGCGCGATCGGCTCGTGGAACTTCGCGAACGCCGGAAAGGCGTACAGCACGTCGAGCGTCACTTCCTCCGCACGTGCGCCGGACATCGACACGATCCCCGCGAGCAGGATCGATCCCAACACCGCTGCCGCTCTCTTCATCGCTCCCTCCACAAAAGTAAGGTCACACTCCACTTATCGGGCTACCGGAAGGCAGGGTCTTCCCTGCTCGTCCGTCGCGCTACTTGATCCCCGTCATCGTGATGCCGTCGATGAAGCGCCGCCGCGCGAACAGGAACGCGAGCACCAGCGGCGCCGTGAGCATCGTCGCCGCCGCGGTCAGCGCACCGTAATTCGACCCCGATTCCGCGTCGGCGAAGAACATCATGCCGAGCGGCGGCGTCGCGAGGTTCGTGTCGGAGATCACGATCAGCGGCCAGTAGAGGTCGTTCCAGTGCGCGACGAACGAGAACACGGCGAATGCCGCGATCGCGGGCCACGCGCTCGGCACGACGATGCGCCACACGATCTCGAATTCGCTCATGCCGTCGAGGCGCGCGGCCTGGATGATCTCGTCGGGATAGCCCTTGAAGAACTGGCGAAACAGGAAGATCGCGAACACCGACAGGAAGAACGGCATCATGATCGCGAAGTACGTGTTGAGCATGCCCACCTTCGCGAGGCCCATGTAGAGCGGCAGCGCCGGCACCTGGATGGGGATGCACAGGCCGAGCAGCACCAGCGTGAAGAGCGCGTTGCGCCCGGGGAAGCGCAGCTTCGCGAGCGCGTATGCGCAGGGGACCGCGACCAGCACCTGCACGACGAGGATGCCCAAGCAGACGATGATGCCGTTCAGCGCGAAGCGCACGAGCGGCACCTTCGCGAGCGCGTGGCCGTAGTTCTCGGCGCCGCTGAAGTGCTTCGGCCACAGGCTGAAGTCGACGGCGAAGATCTCGGGCGGCGACTTGATCGACGTGATCACCATCCACACGAACGGCAGCAGGATCACCACCGCGCCCGCGATCAGCACGGCGTGCACGAGCAGCAGGCTCGCGATGCGCCGCGCGAGCACCGACAGCGGCGTCACCGCCCGCGGCTCGCGTGTCGGCACGGGAAGCGCGAGGGGTGTGGCCATCAGTAATGCACGCGCCGATCGAGCGCGAACGTCTGCACGATCGAGAAGAGCAGCACGAATACGAGGAACACGAGCGTCAGCGCGGCCGCGTAGCCCATGTGGAAATACTGGTAACCCTCGAGGTAGATCGCGTAGAGCAGCACCTCCGACGATCCCATCGGGCCGCCACGCGTCATCACGGCCACGGTGTCGAACACCTTGAATGCGGTGATCGACGTGGTGACGATCACGAACATCGTCGTCGGCCCGAGCAGGGGCCACGTGATCGTCATGAAGCGGTCGATGCCGCTGCGGCAGCCGTCGATCTCGGCCGCTTCGTAGAGGTCGCGCGGAATCGCCGACAGGCCGGCGAGGAACAGCACCATGTTGAAGCCCACGAGGTGCCAGATGCCGATCGCCGCGAGCGTGGGCAGCACCAGCGACGGCTCGCTCAGGAATGCGACTTCGTGAAAGCCCAGCGCCTTCAGCACACCGTTGATGGGGCCGAGACTGGGATGCAGCAGGAACTGCCATACCGTCGCCATCGCGATCAGCGTCGACGTAACGGGCAGGAAGTAGATCACTTCGTAGAACGAGCGCGTGCGCTTGCGCGAGTGCAGCAGCACCGCGATCAGCAGGCCGAGGCCCACCGCGAGCGGCAGCACGATCGCGACGTAGACGAACGTGTTGCCGAGCGAACGACGGAACACGGCATCGCCCACGGCCTTGCGGAAGTTGTCGAGGCCGACGAAGCGCGTGTCGAGCGCGCCGAGCTCGTAGTTCGTGAAGCTCAGATACAGCAGCACGAGCAGCGGCACGATGTCGATGACGAGCAGCAGCATGAACGCCGGGAACGCGAAGCCCATCCCTGCGAAGCGCTCGACCCACTGCTGCCGGTTGCGAAGCGGCGCAACGATCGGTGCCGCGAGCGCGGACGTGCTCATTGCACCGCCACGCGCGCAGGCGCCGGCACGCTGCTTTCGGCGGCGGACTGCACGTCGGCATCGCCGATGCGACGCCCGTCGCTGTCGAAGATGTGACACGCCGCCGGGCTGAACGTCAGCGCGAGGCGCCGGTTGCCGTCGACGAATGCCTCCGGCTCGGACGCCACCTTGCAGGTCAGCGTGCCGCTCGCGGGCTCGGCGAGATCGACGTGGAGGATGTGCTCGGCGCCGAGGTTCTCGCTTCGATGCAGCCGCCCGACGAGCGCGTGCTGATGATCGCGCGCCGCGAGCGCAACGGGCGCCGCGGTGACCGCTTCGGGACGAAGGCCGAGCGTCAGCGCCGAGCCGACGGCGTGCTTCACGCGAACCGGGAGTGCAGTGCCGAAGAGCTCGACGACATGCCCGGCACCGACACGCGCGGGCAGCAGGTTGATCGTCGGCGTGCCGATGAACTGGGCGACCTTGACGGTGGCGGGCCGCGAATAGAGCTCACCCGGCCGCCCGAGCTGGAGAATCACGCCGTTGTCCATCATCGCGACGCGACTCGACATCGTCATCGCCTCGACCTGGTCGTGCGTGACGTAGATGAACGTGGCGCCAAGGCGCGCATGCAGGTCGGCGAGCTCGCTGCGCATATGCACGCGCAGCTTCGCGTCGAGGTTCGACAGCGGCTCGTCCATGAGAAATGCGGCAGGGCTTCGCACCATCGCGCGCCCGAGTGCCACGCGCTGGCGCTGGCCGCCCGACAACTGCGACGGACGCCGCTCGAGCAGCGCTTCGATCTGCAACTGCTCGGCCACCGCACGCACCTCGCGCGCGATCTCCGGCATCACGCGATGCCGGCGCGGCGAGAGCATGCGGATCAGGGGAAGGCGCTCGAAAACGTTGAGCCGAGACATGACGAGCGGCAGCGCAATGTTCCCGAACACCTTCATGTGCGGGTACAGCGCATAGCTCTGGAACACCATGGCGACTCGGCGCTCGTGCGGGCGCAGATGATCCACCGGCGCGCCGCCGATCAGCACGTTGCCGGTCGACTGCACTTCGAGGCCGGCGATGATCCGAAGCAGCGTGGACTTGCCGCAGCCCGATGCGCCCACCAGCGTCAGGAATTCGCCGTCTGCGATGTCGAGATCGATGCCCGACAGCACGTGCACGTCGCCGAACGATTTACCGACCGCCTTGAGCTCGACGCTGGCCATGACGTGTCGCGGGCGGATGGGCTACGCGGCGCGCCGCGGCGGATACACTTCGTGGATCACGTCGTCGATCCAGAACGTCGACAAGCCGGCGACGTCGTGATGCGTGACGGCAACCTCGCGTCCTTCGAACTCGAACACGGTGGCGCCGAGACGCTTCTCGCCCGGCATCTCGGGCTGGTTGTCGGGTCCCACGAGAAAGCCGGACGACGCGCTCCACACGTAGCGGCAACCATTCACCGTCGCGTCGCGCCATTTGTGCAGATGACCGGTGGACACGAGCGCGACGCGATGACGATCGACGAGCTCGAGCAGGCGCGCGCGCGGCGCAGGCTTCACGGACCAGTACCCGGTGTCGGGCTCGTCAGGCGACTCGAGGAACAGCGGCCGGTGCATGAACCACGCGAGCTTGCGCGTGCCGGCGCTCGACATCGCCGATTCGAGCCACGCGAGCTGACGCGCTTCCTCGTCGCTGTCGTCGCCGAAGAGCATCGAATCGACGCCGATCAATCGCCATTGCGCGACATCCTCGTACCAGCGATCGCACTCGAAATACCGGCGCCAGCGCTCGAGGCGTTCGGCATTGACGGGCTGGTGCCGATTGCCGACTTCGCCCACGTCGTGATTGCCGGGTACCGCGCGGTACCGCACGCCGAGCCCGTCCATCAGCGCGGCACTCGCGCGCATGTCGTCGTCGCTGTCGGCACCGTCGACGGTGACGTCGCCCGTGTGAATGACGAGGTCGGCACGCTGCGCAACGGTCCAGTCGCGCAACGGCCGCCAGTTCGCCTCGAAGTGCGTCTTGCGAGGACTGAGGTGCGTATCCGAGATCTGCAAAACACGTGTCATGCCTGTGTCGCCCCTGGTCGCCGGTCGGCGCATTGTATAGATGCTTTCGCGCCGAGACAAAAGTATTCTCGACGCAGGGTCATGCCGCTTCTCGCGCCAGCGCGCACGCCGCGCGGGCCGTCGCTTCGTCGCAGACGATCACGCAACCCGGACGCGACCGGAGCACCGCGGCGATCGCGTGCGCCTTGTGCCGGCCGCCCGCCGCGAACACGACGGCGGGAATGCGCGACAGCTCGTGCAGCGGCAGCGCGATCGCACGCCGATTCACCTCGTGATCGATGGGCCGGCCGCGCGCATCGACGAACTGTGCGAGCACGTCGCCTACAGCGCCCGCGTCGCGAAGCGACTTGACGCCGACGTCGTCGGGCAGCGCGTGGCGTACGAGCATCGAGCGCCGCGACAGGTCGCCGATGCTGAGCACGGCAAGGTCACTGGTTCCGATGCGCTGCAGCGCGTCGCGGAAGACGTCCTGCGCCATGATGGTGTCGCGCGAGCGCGCGCTGCTCGCGTAGATGGGCGCGACGAGATACTGGCATTGCGAGTGCAAGCGCCGCGCGAGTTCGCTTGCGATGTCGAACGTGTTGAACTCGAGACCGTGCGTGAGGCCGCCCATCATCGAGCTGACCCAGAGATCGGGATAGCGCGCGGCGCCGAGATGGCGGATCATCTCGCGCAACGTATTGCCCCAGCCGATGCCGAGGCCGCGCACGCGATGCGTCGCGAGATGGTGCGAGACGAAGCCGGCGGCCGCGCGGCCGACGATGACCGGAATCTGCGCCTCGTCGTCGGGCGTGGGCACGATCACGGCGGACTCGAGACCGAACTCGCGCACCATCTGGCGCTCCAGCTCGACGCACGATGCGATCTCGGCGTTGAGCGTGATACCGACGAGGCCGTTACGGCGCGCGTCGACCAGAATTCTGTTGATGCGCAGGCGCGTGGTGCCGAGACGCCGTGCGATCTCCGCCTGCGTCAGGCCCTCCATGAAATACAACCACGCCGCGCGCACCTCGGTCTGGTGTTCTTCGGTCATCGGCGTCCTCGTGGCGCGCCCCGGTGTGCTGCAGGTGGCGCGATCGGGCGGAGCTTAAGGCGTTCTCATTGCATATGCAAGCGGCGAGATACACCTGTAACTGAAGAAATGCGGGTCAGAGATGGTTTTCGCTATGGGCGATTGAGAAATGCGGGTCAGAGATGGTTTTCGCTATGGGCGATTGCGCCCACGTAGCCGACCGTAGCGAAAACCATCTCTGACCCGCATTTCTTCGCGAGAAGCAGGACGACCCGTCGCTGCTTCAGATCGGCCTCGAACTGGACGCGGAGTCAGGGCCGGGGACCACTGCCGCTTGACTTTCTCGGCCTTCCGGGTGCGCCGAGGTGCGTGGGACGCGCTGTCGTCGCTTCGATTGCCGAACGGAATGCTTCGGAACCGAAGGCGAGCTCACGGTTGGTGACGTCCCGCAACTCGTGCAACTCGTTGCGGTCGATTTCCTGGCTGCACCAGCGAACGTATGCGCGTTCCCGTGGCGCCCCGAGTTGTTGCAGAGCCGAATGCGGGGTAACGACCGGATCGCGTCGCAAGCCGGCGAGAGCGCCATAACTGGACCACCGATAATCGCCGGGCGCGGAGACAAGTGCAGCACGAACCGGGTTGAGGTCAATGTATCGGCAGGCAGCGAGCAGGTGATGGTCGCTCTCCACAAGACAGGCACGATAGCGGCCTTCCCATAGCGTTCCGGTACGCTGCCTTGTTTCGTTCACGTGCTTTACGTATCTGGCGCCGACCGATTGCATCACGCGTGAAATTGCGCCGACGCTACGCGGCGTTGCGAGCAGGTGAACGTGGTTCGTCATCAACGCGTAGGCGTGAATCACGAGGCCGTATCGCGTTGCCGCCTTGGACAGGGCGTCCAGGTAAGCGAGGTAATCTCGCTCCTGAAAGAAGCAAGGCTGGCGATCGTTTCCCCGCTGCACGACGTGAATCGGCAGATCGGTCAATTGGAAGCGGGGTCGGCGCGGCATCTCGGGGAGCGAAAATACGGCGCTTCGAACCTTCCGCCTATCGGCCGTTTGGCCTAAGATAAATGCATCGCAGGCAATGCATCTCTGACCCGCGTTTCGGGTGAGAAATGCATCTCTGACCCGCATTTCTTGCCTGGTCTGACGCCGGTTCAGGAAACGCGTCGTGTCGACGCCGTCGCCGTCGTGCGCCGCCGCTTCTCGCCTTCCTTCGCACTCGGTGGCGCCTCCAACACCGGCGCGAGATAGCGGCCGGTGAAGCTCGCCTCGCTGCGCGCGACGTCTTCCGGCGTGCCCTGCGCGATGATCCCGCCGCCGCCTGCGCCGCCTTCGGGCCCGAGGTCGACGATCCAGTCGGCGGTCTTGATCACGTCGAGGTTGTGCTCGATCACGACGACGGTGTTGCCGTGATCGCGCAAGCGATGCAGCACGCCGAGCAGCAGATCGATGTCGTGGAAGTGCAGGCCCGTCGTGGGCTCGTCGAGGATGTAGAGCGTGCGGCCGGTGTCGCGCTTCGACAGTTCGAGTGACAGCTTGACGCGCTGCGCCTCGCCGCCCGACAGCGTCGTCGCGGACTGGCCGAGCGTGATGTAGCCGAGGCCCACGTCGAGCAGCGTCGAAAGCTTGCGCGCGACCGTGGGCACCGCCGAGAAGAACGCGTGCGCCTGCTCGACCGTCATCGACAGCACGTCGTGGATGTTCCGGTCCTTGTAGCGGATCTCGAGCGTCTCGCGGTTGTAGCGCTGGCCGTGGCACACGTCGCACGGCACGTACACGTCGGGCAGGAAGTGCATCTCGACCTTGATGAGGCCGTCGCCCTGGCACGCTTCGCAGCGCCCGCCCTTCACGTTGAACGAAAAGCGCCCCGGTCCATAGCCGCGCTCACGCGCCTCCTTCACTTGCGCGAACAGTTCGCGGATGGGCGTGAACAGTCCCGTGTACGTCGCGGGGTTGCTGCGCGGCGTGCGGCCGATCGGGCTCTGGTCGACGCTGATCACCTTGTCGAAGTGCTCGAGCCCCTCGATCTCCGCGTATGGCGCCGGCTCTTCGGCACTGTCGTAGAGATGCCGCGCGACCGCGCGATAGAGCGTGTCGTTGACGAGTGTCGACTTGCCCGAGCCCGACACACCGGTGACCGCGATGAACAATCCCACCGGCAGCGCGAGCGTCACGTCCTTGAGGTTGTTGCCCGAGGCGCCCGTCACCGTCAGTACTCGCTCGGCGTCGGGTGCATGCCGCAGCATCGGAATCGCGATCTGCCGTCGTCCCGCAAGGTATTGGCCGGTGAGCGAATGCGGCGCGCGGCGGATGTCCTCGGGCGTGCCCTGCGCCACCACCTGCCCGCCATGCTCGCCGGCGCCCGGCCCCATGTCGACGACGTGATCGGCGGTGAGGATCGCGTCCTGGTCGTGCTCGACGACGATCACGCTGTTGCCGAGGTCGCGCAGGCGCTCGAGCGTTGCGAGCAGCCGATCGTTGTCGCGCTGATGCAGGCCGATCGACGGCTCGTCGAGCACGTACATCACGCCGGTCAAGCCCGAGCCGATCTGCGAGGCGAGCCGGATGCGCTGCGCTTCACCGCCGGACAACGTTTCCGCCGAGCGATCGAGCGACAGGTAATCGAGGCCCACGTTGTTCAGGAACTCGAGACGAGAACGGATTTCCTTGACGATGCGATCGGCGATCGCGGCCTTGTGTCCCGGCAGCGCGAGGCGCGCGAAGTACGCGATCGACTCCTTGAGCGGCCACGCGGAAATTTCGTAGATGGGCCGCGCGTCGTCGCCCTCGCCCACCTTCACGTTGCGCGCCTCGCGCTTCAACCGCGTGCCGTCGCATTCGGGACACGGCCGGTTGTTCAGGTACTTCGCGAGCTCCTCGCGCACCATCTGGCTGTCGGTTTCGCGGTAGCGCCGCTCGAGATTCGGCACGATGCCTTCGAACGCATGCTGGCGCGTCACCGGCTTGCCGCGATCGGTGAGGTACGTGAACGCGATCTTCTCGTCGCCCGAGCCGTAGAGCACGATGTTCTGCACGCGCTCCGGCAGTTCGTCGAACGGCGTGTCGATGTCGAAGCCCACGTGCTTCGCGAGGCTTTGCAGCAGCTGGAAGTAGAACTGGTTGCGCCGGTCCCAGCCCTTGATCGCCCCGCCGGCGAGCGACAGGTGCGGAAACGCGACGATGCGCTTCGGATCGAAGAACGTGATCGAGCCCAGGCCGTCGCACTTGGGACACGCACCGACCGGATTGTTGAACGAGAAGAGCCGCGGCTCCAACTCGGACAGCGAATAATTGCATGTGGGACACGCGAACTTCGCCGAGAAGAGATGCTCGCGACCGCCGTCCATTTCCACGGCGAGCGCGCGGCCGTCGCCGTGGCGCAGCGCCGTCTCGTACGACTCGGCGAGGCGCTGCTTGAACTCCGCGCGCACCTTCAGGCGATCAACCACCACCTCGACCGTGTGCTTCGTGTTCTTCGCGAGCTTCGGCACCGCGTCGATTTCGTGCACATTGCCGTCGACGCGCACGCGCACGAAACCCTTCGCGCGCAACTCGGCGAAGAGATCGAGCTGCTCGCCCTTGCGATTGACCACCACCGGCGCGAGGATCATGAGCCGCGTGTCCTCGGGCATCGCGAGCGTCGCGTCGACCATCTGCGAAATCGTCATCGCCGACAAACGCTGCTCGGGATGGTTGACGCAATAAGGATCGCCGACACGCGCGAACAGCAGGCGCAGGTAGTCGTGGATCTCGGTGACCGTGCCCACCGTCGAGCGCGGGTTGTGCGACGTGGCCTTCTGCTCGATCGAGATCGCCGGCGACAGGCCTTCGATCAAGTCGACGTCGGGCTTCTCCATCAGCTGGAGGAATTGCCGCGCGTACGCCGACAGCGATTCGACGTAGCGCCGCTGACCTTCCGCGTACAGCGTGTCGAACGCGAGCGAGCTCTTGCCCGATCCGGACAGGCCCGTGATCACGATCAGCTTGTGGCGCGGCAGATCGAGATTCAGGTTCTTGAGGTTGTGCGTGCGGGCACCGCGGATGCGGATCTGATCCATGAATCTGTACGGATGCACAATCGGCCGCCTGGACTAGGCCGCACGGTCGAAGGCAAAAAAGGGCAACCTGCTAGTATATTTGGTTTTACGAGTTCGCCGCGAGCCGCGGAAGCGTCGCGTGGACACGCCAGGCCCCCGCGCGAAGCCGAACCCTCGTGACATGGGGGCGGACGGCGGCTCGATCAATCGCAAATCCGCCATCGGGATGATGGCGATACGCCAGAGGGAAACGACATGGCCTCGGTCAACAAGGTGATCCTGCTCGGCAATCTGGGTCGCGATCCGGAAACGCGCTACACCACGGGCGGCGACGCGGTGACGAACCTGAACATCGCCACGAGCGAGCAGTGGAAGGACAAGAACGGCGAGAAGCAGGAACGCACGGAGTGGCACCGCGTCGTGCTCTTCGGGCGGTCGGCCGAGATTGCGGGCGAGTACCTGAAGAAGGGACGCTCGGTCTACATCGAGGGCCGGCTGCAAACGCGCAAGTACACCGACAAGGATGGTGTCGAGAAGTATTCGACCGAGATCGTCGGCGACCGCATGCAGTTGATCGGCGGCGGCCGCGAGTCGGGCGGCGGCGACGTCGAGTTCAGCTCGAGCGGCGGGGGCGCGCCACGGCGCGAGCCCGCGGGCGCAGGCGGTGGCGGTGGCGGCACTCGAGGCGGCGGCGCGAAGAAGGGCACGGACGATTTCGACGACGACATTCCGTTCTGACCGCTCCCACGGCCATGGCTGCCGTTCGCTTCGACCAGGTGGACGCGCGCTTCGACCAGGTGGACGCGCGCTTCGACCAGGTGGACGCGCGTTTCGACCAGGTCGACGCGCGTTTCGAACATCTTGAAGCGAAGCTTGCCGCCAGGATCGATGCGGTCGAAGTAAAACTCCTCGGCAAGCTCGCGACGCTGCACTGGATGTTCGGAACGATGGTCGCGATGATGGCGGCCGTGTTCATCCAGTCGCTGCTAAGACACTAGCGCGACGCGCTCGGACGGAAGCCTCGCGACCTCGAGCGGCGCATCGATCACGCCGCCGCCGAGGCACACGTCGCCGTCGTACAACACGAGGAACTGCCCGGGCGTCGGCGCCCACTGCGGCACGTCGAACGTGGCGACGATTCCGTCGCCATCCGCACGAACCTCGCACGCCGCATCGGGCATCCGGTAGCGCGTCTTCGCGCTCAACCTCGCGGGCAAGCGGGGCGGCGCCCCGGAAATCCAGTGCACGTCGATTGAACGCACGTCGCGCCGGTGCAGCAACCGGTGCGCGTGCCCCTGCACCACCACCAGCGCGTTACGCGCCATGTCCTTTCCCGCGACGTACCACGGCAACGCCTCGCCGTCGCGCTGCCCGCCGATGCCGAGTCCCTGCCGCTGCCCGATCGTGTAATACGCGAGCCCCTGATGCTCGCCCACGACGCTGCCTTCCGGCGTGACGATCGGTCCCGGCGTACGGGGCAGATAACGCGCGAGGAACTCGCGAAACGGCCGCTCGCCGATGAAGCAAATGCCGGTGGAATCGCGCTTCGCGTGCGTGGGCAAGCCTTCACGCCGCGCGATGTCGCGCACGTCGCGCTTCGCGAGATCGCCGAGCGGAAACATCGCCGGCGCGAGCTGCGATTGCGTCAACCGATGCAGGAAGTACGTCTGGTCCTTCGACGCGTCCAACGCCTTCAGCAACTCGACCGGCCCGCTCGCATCCCGCGTCACGCGCGCGTAGTGACCCGTCGCGATGCGATCGGCGCCAAGCGTCATCGCGTGATCGAGGAATGCGCGGAACTTGATCTCGCTGTTGCACAGAACGTCGGGATTGGGCGTGCGACCCGCAGCGTAATCGCGCAGGAAATGCGCGAACACGCGCTCGCGGTATTCGGCGGCGAAGTTGACTGCTTCGAGGTCGATGCCGATCACGTCGGCGACGGATGCGGCGTCGACGAGATCCTCGCGCGACGAGCAGTACGCGTCGTCGTCATCGTCTTCCCAGTTCTTCATGAAGACGCCGACGACGTCGTAGCCCTCCTCTTTCAGGAGCCATGCCGCGACGGAAGAATCGACGCCGCCGGACATGCCGACGACGACGCGCTCACGCCGCATGGTCAGAACCCGGAGATGATGCCGAGCGGCCAGCGGCAGCCCGCGCGATAGTCGTCGAGCGAGCGCAGCACGAACGGGCTGCGGTGCGTCGAGCGGCGGGCGGCGATTTCATCGTAGGTGAGCCAAAGGGCGCGGACGATGCCCGTGTCGAGCGGGCGATGCGCGTCGTGCTTGCGCGGCGTGGCCGCGAACGTGAAGCGCACGTAAGTGCCGTAGAGCGGCGATTGCCAATGATAGACACCGACGAGGGCGGTGGGATCCACGTGCCACGCCGCTTCCTCGAGCGTCTCGCGGGCGGCGGCGGCGGCGATCGACTCGCCGACTTCGACGTGTCCGGCCGGCTGGTTCAGTCGCAAGCCCACGCGCGTGTGCTCCTCGATGACGAGGAAACGGCCGTCGCGCTCGGCGATGGTCGCGACGGTGATGACGGGACGACGGGGTTGCTCGGCGGTCGCGAACGACTGGTTCGCGGATTCGATCGACGCCTTTTGGGCGGCATTGGCGGCTTGGGTCATCGGCACAGCGTGTGACGCCCGGATCGCGGGCTTGAGCGGCGATGATAGCCGGTGCAAGGAACGCACCCGGGATTACACGACGAACGTCCGCTCGTCGGCCCCCCACTTCGGGGTCAGAGCGGGAAGTCGCGATCGCGTCTCGCGTTGAATGCTGCGACTTCCCGCTCTGACCCCGAAGTGACAAAAAAAGGCAGGCCGAGGCCTGCCTTTCGCGAGGGCGCCATGGGATTACTTGCCCTTGGTCGCGCCCATGTTGCCGCTCATGTTCCCGCTCATCGCCGCGCCGCCGGTCGCCGGCGCTGACTTGACCGCGGAATTCGACGAGTGCGTCGCGTCCTTGATCGCCTGGTCTTCCTTGACGACGGACTTGTGCTTCGCCTTCTTCGCCTTCGCCGACTTCTTGTGGTGCTTCGTCGACGATTTGGTCGTGTCCGACTTCATGTTGTCGTGATTCATCCCGCTGGCAGCGGGCGGCGTGGTGGTCGCCGGCGCGGGCGCGGACGTTTGCGCGACGGCCAGCGTGGTCGTCGCGGCGAATGCGCCAGCGACGAGCGTTGCAAGCAGCTTGTTCATCTCGGGTTCCTTCGTGGTTGATGAAGCCCTTACTTCGCAGGCTTCTCGGCTGCCGGCTTGGCTTCGTGAGCGGCAGTCTTCGCCTTCTTCGCAGACTTCTTGGCCTTCGACTTCTTCGTATCGGCCTTCGCGACCTTCGCGGGCTCGGCCTTCGCCGGTTCGGCAGCCTTCGCTTCGGCCTTCGCCGCGGGCGCCGGTGCTGCAGCCGGTGCGGTGCCTTGCGCGTAAACCGTGGTGGCGAAAACACCGGCGACGAGCGCCATCAGCAACTTGTTCATGTCAGTCCTTGAGCGGGTTCATGTTGGAGGTGACGCACGCGAAAAGACGCGTCGCCGCCATTAACGCGCCCTCCCCGAAGCGCGTTGACAACGGGCACGACGACGCTCGGCGTCCCGGCTTGACGCGCATCAAGAACGACGTGGCGCCGTCGCCGCGAACGGGCGACGCTGTCGCCGGCGGACGACAGCTAGCGCGACAGTCCGAGATCGCGCTGCAGCCAGTCGCGCAACAGCGGCACGGTGACGTTACGCTTCATGGCCAGCGATCGCCGGTCGAGCGCGGCAAGCGTCGCGACGAGGCTCGTCATGTCGCGGCGGCCATGCGCGAGCAGGTACACGATCACGTCGTCCGACAGATGGAAGCCGCGCTCGCGCGCATAGGCGGCGAGCGCCGCCGGCTTGTCGGCATCGGCAAGCGGCTGGATCTCGAGCACGAGTCCGAGCGCCAGGCGCGTGCGCAGGTCGTCGCGCAGCGGCAGTGCCATCGGCGGCACGTGCGACGCCGCGAGCCACTGCCCGCCCACGGATGCCAGCACGTTGACCAGCGTGAAGAGTGCGGCTTGCGCATTGGGCGCAAGGCCATGCACGTCGTCGACGACGACGAGCATGCCGGGACGCACCCCTTCGACGTCGATCACGCGCTCGACGACGCTTCGGCCATGGCCGCGCGCAGCCGCCATCGCCGCGTGCAGCAGATGCGACTTGCCGCCACCCGGTCCGCCCCAGACGAGCAACCCGGGATGCATCAGCGTTCCGTTCGCGAGCGACGACAACGCCGCCACCGCCTCGCCATTCGCGCCGGCGACGAAGTTCGCGAACGTGGGCGCCTCCGCGCGCGCGAGGTCGAGGATCAGTTGTTCGGCGGGCATACGCGGATGGCGGCAAAAGCAGGGTCAGACACTACTTTCCGCGGCGGTTGTACCCAAAGGGCACGGCCTGCATCGAAAAGTAGAGTCTGGCCCTACGTTTGTGGTCAGTCGTCGCGATATACGGGCGAATCGACATACGCGCGACGCAGATGGCGCAGCCCGACGAGCAGCATCGCCGACACCGGCAGCGCCATCAGCACGCCGGCGAAGCCGAACAACTCGCCGAACGCGAGCAGCGCGAAGATCACCGCGAGCGGATGCAGGCCGATGCGATCGCCCACCAAAAACGGCACGAGCACGTAGCTTTCGAGCAACTGCCCGATGCCGTACACCGCCAGCACCGCGAAGAACGCGGGCCAGCCGTGGAATTCGAGGATGGCCGCGGTCACGCCGAGGAGGAAGCCGAGCCCGAAGCCCACGTACGGGATGAACACGAGCAGGCCGGTGAGAATGCCGATCGCCACCGCATGGTCGAGGCGCACGATCGACAGCGCCACCGTGTAGTACGCGGCGAGCGCGAGCATCACGAGCAACTGGCCGTGCAGGAATTCCGCGAGCACGCTGTCGACCTCGCGCGCGATGCTGCGCACCTTCGGCCCCCAGCGCCGCGGCAGCAGGTCGTCGAGGCGCGCGACGATCATGTTCCAGTCGCGCAGCAGATAGAACATCACCACGGGAATCAACGCGAGATTGACGAGCAGCGACAGCACGATCGCGCCGCCCGTCTTCACGCCCGACAGCAGCCGCGCCGACAGCTGCCGCGCCTCTTCGGCGTTCTGCGAAATGAACGAGCGGATCGAATCGAAATCGAGCGACAGCGTGATGTCGAACTTCTCCTGCACGTACGGCGCCACGCGCTCGGTGAATTGCGTCACGAGATCGGGCAGGCGCCGGGTGATCGTCGACACCTCGCTTTGCACGAGCGGGATCAGCACGAGGAACAGGCCCGCGAGCAGGATGCCGATGAAGAGCATCACGAAGAGCGTCGACAGCGCGCGCGGGATGCCGCGGCGCTCGGCGCGCGCGACGATGGGCGTGCCGAGATAGGCGAGGATCGCACCGACCAGGAACGGGGTCAGCACCGGCCCGAGCCACGTGAGCGCCAGGCCCACGACGACGAGCGCCCCGACGATCCACAGGTAATGCTTCGGCGCGAGCGGATGGCGCCGCGGTGCGACGTGAACGTCCTCCGGCAAAGGCCGCGCGTCGCGATGCGCGGCGGGGCGTTCGACGACGTCGACGTCGGGCTCGGCGGGCGAGACGGGCGGGCGGATCGCGCTCATGGAAGAGCCGGTGCGTAGCGTAGAATCGCGGACGAAAAACGTCGCACTTTACCGCACTCGTGGCCTCCGCTTCCGCTCCCGACGCGCCTCTTTCCTACCGCGACGCCGGCGTCGACATCGACGCGGGCGACGCGCTCGTCGAGCGCATCAAGCCGTTCGCCAGGCGCACGATGCGCCCGGAGGTGCTCGCCGGCATCGGCGGCTTCGGCGCGCTGATCGAAATCGGCAAGCGGTATCGCGAGCCTGTGCTCGTGGCGGGCACCGACGGCGTCGGCACGAAGATCGACCTCGCGCAGCGCCTCGGCCGCCACGGCACCATCGGCATCGACCTCGTCGCAATGAGCGTCAACGACATCCTCGTGCAGGGTGCCGAGCCGCTGTTCTTCCTCGACTACTACGTGTGCGAGCGCCTCGACGTCGACGTCGCCGCGCAGGTGATCGAAGGTATCGCGAAAGGCTGCGAACTCGCCGGTTGTGCGCTGATCGGCGGCGAGACCGCGGAGCACCCGGGCACGTTTCCCAAGGGCTCGTACGACCTCGCCGGCTTCGCAGTGGGCGTGGTCGAGAAGAGCGCCATCATCGACGGCCGCGACATCGTGCCGGGCGACCGCCTCGTCGGCATCGCGTCGAGCGGCCCGCATTCGAACGGCTTCTCGCTCATTCGCCGTATCGTCGACGTGGGCGGCGCCGATCTCGCTGCACCACTCGCCGACGCAACGGCCACGCGAAACACGTCCGCTCCGGTGACGCTCGGCGACGCCCTGCTCGCACCCACGCGCATCTACGTGAAGCCGGTGCTCGCGCTGCGCGAACGCGTCGCGATCAAGGGCATGGCGCACATCACCGGCGGCGGCCTCGTGCTGAACGTGCCGCGCATGCTGCCGGACGGCGTGCAGGCGCGCCTCGACCGCGCCCGCTGGCCGCGGCCGCCGGTGTTCGAATGGCTGCAGCGCAGCGGCCACGTGAGCGACGACGAGATGCACCGCGTCTTCAACTGCGGTATCGGCATGGTGCTGGTCGTGGCCGCGAAGGACGTCGACACGACGATCCGCACGCTGGTCGCGTCGGGAGAAGTGGCGTACGACATCGGCGAAATCGCTGCGCGCAGCGGCGACGCGCCGCCGGCCGTCGTCGTATGAAATGCGTTAAATGCGGGTCAGAGATGCATTTCGCCCGCGTAAATTTGGGGCGGGGGAAAAAACGGGCAAAAATATTATTGAAGCCCCCAATAATAAGAGGACCCCGTTTTGGGCCCCCAGCCCCATAAAACGGCGGGGGTCGTTGCGCGGGGGGCCGCAAAACCACGACACGCCAGGGGCCCGG
>JAICKU010000123.1 GCA_025927765.1 Burkholderiales bacterium | reverse complement strand
GGTGCTCTTCGACATGGATGCGATCGCGCGCCTGCACGGTGCCGCCATCAGCGCCGTGCTGTTCGGCGCGATCGCGGGCAGCGGCGTGCTTCCGCTGTCGCGCGGCGCATGCGAGAACGCGATCGCGGGCGCGGGCAAGAGCGTGACGACGAACCTCGTCGCGTTCGGCGATGCGTTCGCCCGCGCGCAGAAGGTCGTGCCCTCGCCCCGGTCCTCTGCCGCCAGCGGGAGAGGGCGCGACACCGCGCATGAACGCGAGGCCGAACCAGGCTCGGCACCCAATCCGCGGGTCCCGCGGGTCCTCGCAGCACGCATCGACGCCTGGCCGTCACGCGTCTCAGAATTCGCGCGCATCGGTATCGCCGAACTGATCGCGTACCAGGACGTCGCGTACGCGGCGACGTACGTGGAACGCATCGAGCGCGTGCTCGCCGTCGACGACGCCCCCTACGAAGTGTCGCGGGAGGCCGCACGCTATCTCGCGCTATGGATGCGCTACGACGACCTGATCCGCGTGGCGTCGCGCAAGGCGCGGCGCGAACGGCTCGCCGGCATTCGCCGGGAAGCCGGCGCGACCGAAGGCGATGTCGTGCGCGTCTACGACTTCTTCAAACCCGGTGCGCTCGAGGTGGCGGCGATCCTGCCGGCGCGCCTCGGGGCGTGGCTCGAGGCCCGCGCGCGTGCACATCCCGCGCCGACGAGACGCAGACGCGGCGGCATCACGCTCGAAGCGAACTCGGTGCGCGGCGCCCTCGCGCTTCGCGTGCTGGCCGCGCTGCGGCCGCTCCGCCCGCACTCGCTTCGCTTCACCCGCGAGCAGCAGGCGATCGGCGCGTGGCTCGACTGCGTCGTCGGGGCGCTGCAAGCGGGGCAGCGCGACGCAGCGCTCGACCTCGCCCAACTGCCACGACTCATTCGCGGCTACGGCGACACGCACGCGGGCGGACGCGCGAGCTTCGATCGCATTCTCGCGGCATGGCGCGACCGGGCGGGCGACGATGTCGCCAACGCCGCACGCATCTTGCAGGCGGACGCCGAGGCGGCGTTCTCCGCCGGCGGTTGCGCTACGCAGCCGAAGCGTGCCGCGACTGTCGTTCGATCAGCCGCAGCAACGTCGCCAGCGTGATCGAGCGAAACGTCGCCTTCGCCATCTCGTCGATCTCCGACTCGATCGCCGCGAGCGCGCGTCCGATGTCGGTCGCGGGCACGCGCGTCTTCGCCGGGCCGCCGTCGATCGCCTCGAAGCGCTCGATCACGTCCATCAGCGTGAGGCGCCGCGCATTGCCGACAAAGCGATAGCCGCCGCCCACGCCGCGCACGGATTCGAGGATGCCCGCGCGCGCGAGCTCGGACAGCACCTTGGCGAGGTGATGCGCCGACACGCCGTGGCGCGCGGCGATTTCGGCCGTCGACAGATGACGTCCCGGGTTCGCAGCGAATTCGGCGACGCTGTAGAGCGCGAGCGTCGTGTTCATCTGCAGCTTCATTCGGCCGCCTGGAGATCCATCTCGAGCGGAATGAACGGCGCGGCCATCATGCCCTGGCTGCGGAAGAACGACAGGATCAGCGTGTTGTCGCGTGCGAGCATCGTGCGGAGCTTCTTGACGCCGGCGCGGCGAAAGCGCTTCGCGATCGCCTCGAGCAGCCGCGAGCCGACGCCGCCTTCGCGCACGTCCGCGCGCACGTCGATGCCGAACACCCAGCCGCACGGCGGCGAGCCGAATTCCCAGTCGCGCACTTCGCCCACGACGAAGCCGACGACTTCGCCATCCCCGCACGCGACCAGGAAATGGCGTGCGCGCGCGTCGGGATCGCCATAGCGGCGAAACACCGAGCGCCAGTACGCGGGCTTCGCGAGGCCGGTGGCCGCCGCGTCGATCGCGATCACCGCGTGGAGATCGTCGCGTCGCACGTCGCGCACGTCGACCTTCACGCTGCCTCGGAAACGATGATGCAGATCAAGTGAATAGCCGCATTGCGGTACCAGAATGGATCGCACGCGATTGTATCCGCCCACGAGGAGGCTGCGCCATGACCGCCCGCATGTTTGCAAGCGCGATAGTGCTCTCGATTTCATGCGCCGCGACTGCCGCCCTCGCGCAGGCGCCCATCAAGGTCGGCGCGTTCCTGTCGATCACCGGCCCGGCCGCGTTCCTCGGCGATCCCGAGCAGAAGACGCTCGAGATGTACGTGGAGCGCATCAACGCGTCGGGCGGCGTCGCCGGCCGCAAGCTCGAGCTCGTCGTCTACGACGACGCCGGCGATGCGGAGAAGGCGCGCACGTTCGCCAGGCGCCTGCTCGAGCAGGACAAGGTGGACGTGCTCGTCGGCGGTTCGACGACCGGCACGACGATGGCAGCGGTGCCGCTCGCGGAGCAGGCGCAGACACCGTTCATCTCGCTCGCCGGCGCCGTCGGCATCGTCGAGCCGGTGAAGAAGTGGGTGTTCAAGACGCCGCACACCGATCGCATGGCGTGCGAGAAGGTCTTCGCCGACATGCGCGCGCGCAAACTCGTGAAGGTCGCGATCATTTCGGGCACCGGCGGCTTCGACAAGTCGATGCGCGGCGAATGCCTGAAGGTTGCCGGCAACTTCGGCGTCGAGGTCGTCGCCGACGAAAGCTACGGCGCGGCCGACACCGACATGAGCGCGCAGCTCACCAAGATCCGTGGCAACGCGGCGGTGCAGGCGGTGCTCAATGCGGGGTTCGGACAGGGACCGGCGATCGTCACGCGCAACTATCGCCAGCTCGGGCTCGCGATGCCGCTCTATCAATCGCACGGCGTCGCATCGGCCGAATACGTGAAGCTGGCGGGATCGGCGGCCGAAGGCGTGCGCCTGCCGGCCGCGGCGCTGCTCGTCGCCGACATCCTGCCCGACACCGACAAGCAGAAGCCGGTCGTCGTCGCGTACAAGCACGACTACGAGGCGCGCTACAAGTCCGAGGTGTCGGCGTTCGGCGGCCATGCGTACGACGGACTGATGCTCGCCGTCGACGCGATGAAGCGCGCGGGCGGCGCCGACAAGGCGAAGGTGCGCGATGCGCTCGAGGCGACGCGCGGCTACGTCGGCACCGGCGGCGTCGTCAACATGACGGCGACCGATCACATGGGTCTCGACGAAACGGCGTTTCGCATGCTCGAAGTGAAGAACGGCGCGTGGGTGCTGGTCCGTTAGCGGCCGCGAACCAATGACCGGCATGTGGCTGCAGTTCCTCGTGACCGGCATCACCGTCGGCGCCATCTACGCGCTCGTCGCGATCGGCTTCTCGATCGTGTTCAACGCGAGCAACGTCATCAACTTCGCGCAGGGCGAGTTCGTGATGATCGGCGGCATGAGCGCGGTGTCGCTGCTCGCGACGGGCATTCCGATGACGCTTGCGCTGCCAGGCGCGGTCGCGGTTGCGGCGATCGTGGGGCTCGTCGTCGAGAAGCTCGCGATCGAGCGCGCGCGGCGTGCCGACGTCGTCCCGCTGATCATCATCACGATCGGCGCGTCGATCTTCCTGCGTGGCCTCGCGCAGCTCGTCTTTGACAAGAGCGTGCATCGCCTGCCGCCGCTCGCCGGCGAGCGTCCGCTCGACGTGTTCGGCGCCGCAGTGGTCCCGCAAAGCCTGTGGGTGATCGGCGTCACCCTCGTCATCGTCGTCGCGCTCACGCTGTTCTTCCACCGCACGCGCGCGGGCAAGGCGATGCGCGCCGTGTCGCACAACCGGCTCGCCGCGGAACTCGTCGGCATCGACGTGCGCAAGGTGCTGCGCGCGAGCTTCGGCCTGGCCGCCGCGCTTGGCGCCGTGGGCGGCGTGCTGATCGCGCCCATCGCGTTCACGTCGTACGACGCCGGCATCATGCTCGGCCTCAAGGGCTTCGCCGCCGCGATGCTGGGCGGCCTCGGCAGCTTTCCCGGGGCGGTCGCCGGCGGTCTCACGCTCGGCGTACTCGAAAGCGCGGGTGCCGGCTACGTGTCGTCGGCGTACAAGGACGCGATCGCGTTCGTAATCCTGCTCGCCGTCCTGTTGCTTCGTCCCGATGGACTCCTCGGTGCACGTTCCCGCGACCGCGTCTAGCGCGCGGCCTGCGTTGGCGCGCCGCGCGGCGCGCCATCGCCTCCTCGTCGCGCTCGCGGTCGTCGCCGGCGCGTTGCCGCCACTCGTCGGCAACGGCTATTTCTACGACGTCGCGATCCTCGTCGCCTTCAACGCCGTCGTCTGCGTCGGCCTCAACCTGCTGATCGGCTATGCGGGACAGGTGAGCCTCGGCCACGCCGGGTTCTACGGCCTCGGCGGGTACGGCACCGCGCTCCTCGCGTCGAAGTACGCGTGGCCGTCGCTGCTGGCGCTCGGCGCTGCAGCCGCGGCCGTCGCGCTGATCGCGTTCGTCGTGGCGCGGCCGATTCTGAAGCTGCGCGGGCATTACCTCGCGATGGCGACGCTCGGCTTGGGCATCATCGTGTCGATCGTACTCGCGACCGAGGACCGCATCACCGGCGGCCCCGACGGCATGCAGGTGCCGCCGCTCGCGGTCGCCGGCGTCGCGGTGAGCGGCGAGCTCGCGTGGTACGCGATCGCGGTCGGGACGCTGCTCGCCGCCGTGTGGATCGCGTCGAATCTCGTCGCTTCGCCGGCGGGCCGGGCGCTCCGCGCACTTCACACGTCGGAGGTCGCGGCACAGGTCGCCGGCATCGACGTCGCGCGCTACAAGCTGCTCGCGTTCGTCCTGTCGGCGGCACTCGCCGCGCTGGCCGGCGGCCTCGCGGCGTTCCATGCCGGCTTCGTCACGCCGGCGACCGCGTCGTTCCTGCGCTCGATCGAATTCGTGACGATGGTCGTGTTCGGCGGCATGGCGTCGACGGCAGGCGCGATCGTGGGCGCCGCGGTGCTCACGCTGCTGCCGCAGGTGCTCACGGCGCTGCGCGACTACGAGACGATCGTGTTCGGCGCGATCCTGGTGGCGACGATGATCTTCTTGCCGCGCGGCATTGTGCCGGCGCTCGCCCGTCTCGCGCGGGGCACGCGATGGATGCGGTGACGTGCCTTCGCGTCGATGGCGTGACGAAATCGTTCGGCGGCGTCACCGCCGTCGACGACGTGACGTTCGGCATCGATGGCGGCGTCGTCCACGCGATCATCGGACCGAACGGCGCGGGCAAGACCACCCTCATCAACCTGCTGTCCGGCGTGTACCGGCCCACGCGAGGCCGCATCGTGTTCGACAGCCGCGAGCTCACGCACGCGCCGGCGCACGCCTTCGGCGCCGCCGGCATCGCGCGCACGTTCCAGACGCCGCAGGTGTTCGGCAACATGAGCGTCGTCGAGAACGTGATGACCGGGCGGCACCGGCTGCTGCGCCACGCGCTGTGGCCGACGCTCGTGCACGCGCGGTCGCTCGCGCGGGCCGAGCGCGACAGCCGCGCGCACGCGCAGGCGCTGCTGCGCCTGCTGGGCCTCGCCGACCAGGCGGAAGCCTCGCCGGCGGCGCTTTCGTTCGGTGCGCAGAAGCGCCTCGAGATCGCGCGCGCGCTCGCGTCCGAGCCTGCGCTGCTTTTGCTCGACGAGCCCGCTGCGGGCCTCAACGCGACCGAGGCGCGCGAGATCGGGCGCGTCATCCGTCATCTCGCCGAGCGCGGCGTCGGCGTCGTGCTCGTCGAGCACGACATGCGGCTCGTGATGGGCGTGTCGGATCGCATCCTGGTGCTGCAGGATGGCCGGTGCCTCTGCGAAGGGTCCGCGGACGACGTACGCAACGACGCGCGCGTGATCGACGCGTATCTCGGAGCCGGCGATGGGCATGCTTGACGTCACGCGGCTGTCGAGCCGCTACGGCGGCGTGAGCGCGCTCGACCACGTCGACCTGCGCGTGGCGCGCCGCGAACTCGTCGCGCTCGTGGGCGCGAACGGCGCGGGCAAGACCACATTGCTGCGCGTGCTGTCCGGCGTGCATCCGGCGAGCAGCGGCCGGGTCGTGTTCGAGGGCGCCGACATCACGCGGCTGCCCGCACCCGTGCGCGTTCGCCTCGGCATCGTCCAGGT
>JAICKU010000103.1 GCA_025927765.1 Burkholderiales bacterium | reverse complement strand
GATCTTCGACGGCGTATGCGTGACGCCGTCGCTGCCGAGCGGCTCGAGATCCGGCGGCGTCCAGACGTCGCTATAGAAATTGGCGTTGACCTTCGTCCAGGAGTTGGCAGGCATCTGCACGATCCTGGGCAGCAGCGACGAGTTGAAGACATAGCCGGGGATCGACTGAGCCGCGGCGGTGCACGTGCACAACGACAGGAGCATTGCAAGCGCAAGTCCTGCGACAGCGCAATTGGACCGGATCACGTTCATGGCAATGAGAGCAAGAGTTCATCGAAACGCGGCGTCCCCTGGTCCCGCGCCACCTACAGCATCGTAACCGCCCCCTCGCCATTCGGTCGAGTTGAATTCTGCCAACGCTTGCGAAGCGCGCCTGCATACTCGTAGGTCGCCGCGAGCATTCCCCGCGCGCTCCGCCGGTTGCAGGCGATCATTCCGATGCGTTCGCGTCGGTGCGTCATCCAAAGCTGCTTGTACGGGTCGTCGCCCGTCAGGTAGTCGATCTCCACGACGGCGTCGTTCTCGAGCGCGTGCCGGATCAAGTGCGCCGTCAGCACGGTACCGGCCGACCATTTCGCATAGTCCTCGTCGTACGCAAGCTTGAAGATGTACGCGCGGCGATGCATCGTGAACCAGAACTGGACTGCGATGGGTACGTCGTCGACCCATGCGAGCCCCAGGCGAAGCCAGCCGTGCTCGGCGCAGATCCTCGCCCAACGGCGAATGAACCGGGGGTAGGGCTCGGGCTTCTTCCAGCTCTTCGCGTAGACCGCCTCGTAAGCGTCCATCGCAGCATCGACGGCGGAGGCTTCGGTCACGATCTCGAGACGCGCCTGCTGCGCAGTGTGGAATTTCTTCGCCTTGCGCTTCCACGTGTTGTGCAGCTGCGCAGGGCGTTCGTTCATGTACTGCTCGAACGAAAGCCCCGCGCACGGAAGATGCCAGTTTCCGAAGCAGAAATACTGCCTGACGTACCACGACGCGCCCGAGAACCGTGCCGCCAGCGCTGCCGTGTCCTGCGCATCACGATCGAGTGGCGCAAACGTGATCGTGGAGGACGCCGGACGCAGGTCGGCGAGCTGGCCCACCAGCTCGCCGAGTGCCGCCGAGCGATCGCGGGCAGTACTGATCAGCGGTGAGTACAGCGACGCGTAATAATTGGTGAGCGCGGTACGCTTGTGCTGCACCCGCTCGTCGCTGTACAGGAGCATCACGCTCTCGCCATCGCCGACGGACTCGGGAACGATGACCGTCCAGCTGTCCTCGGCCACCTGTTCGATGAGGTTCAGCACCCAGTCTGCACAAGCAAAGGGGTTGGTGCGCCCGGCCTCGTCGAACAGCTGCGACCGTTCCCGGACGAATGCGAGCGCTTCCTGCTTGTTCAAGACGTGAACGACCGAACGGGACATCTTCCTGGCGGGCGCCGCTGACGCGATTGCCACGCATTATAAGGATCGGGGCGCGCCGGCGTCGGCGCGCGTCACGACGAAGGGCGCGCGACGGCGCGAAGCTCGTCCGGCGTCGCCGTGCCGAATCCGAAGAACTCGAGGTACGCGGGGATCATTTCGAAGAGCATGTCGCTGCCCACCTGGAAGCGGCAGCCGCGCGCGCGCGCCGCGCAAAGGAGCGGCGTCATTTCGCGCTTCATCACGACTTCCCCGACGAACGTTTCGGCGGCGAGCCGCGCGACGTCGAAGGGCAGCGGATCGTCGTCGTTCATGCCGAGGGGGGTCGCGTTGACGACGAGATCGTAGCCCGCGGGATCGGCGGACGCGACTGCCGCACGAACGTTCGAATACGCGCGCATCACGCGGTGGGCGAGGTCTGCCGCCGCACGCTCGTTGACATCGCAAAGGCCGATCGACGCGACGCCTTCGGCGGCCAGCGACGCGGCGATCGCCGAGCCGACACCGCCTGCACCGACGATCAGGCAGCGCGCACCGGCGAGCGCGAATCCCTTGCGCCGCAAGCCGCGCGTGAAGCCCGCGCCGTCGAACATGTCGCCGAGCAGGCGACCGTCGGGCTCGCGTCGCACCGCGTTGCACGAGCCGGCAATGGCGACGGCGGGCGCGGCGTCGTCGAGCAGCGCGACCGTGCTGACCTTGTGCGGCATCGTGATCAGCGCGCCGCGAATGTTGGTCAGCCGAAAGACCGCACGCAGGAAGTCCGGATAGTCGGCCGCCCGGCACCCCATCGGCACGACGACGGCATCGATGCCGCGGCTTTGGAACCAGGGGTTGTAGATGAGCGGTGCCTTGAACGCATGCGTGGGATAGCCGATGTGCGCGACGAGTTCGGTGGTGCCGTTGATCATGCGCGAAAGCCTACGCCGCGGCGAGCAGGATCGCGCGCACGGCGAGCCGGTAACCGCCGCCGCCGAGGCCGGCGATCACGCCGGTGGCGACCGTCGACACCAGCGAGCGCTGGTAGATCGCCTCGCGGCGGTGGATGTTGCTGATGTGCACCTCGACGATGGGACCCGCGAACATCTTCAGCGCGTCGACGATCGCGACCGACGTGAACGAATAGGCGGCAGGGTTGATGACGATGCCGCGCGCCCGAGCGTCGATCGCCTCGTGAATCCAGTCGACGAGCTGGCCCTCGCTGTTCGACTGGCGGAACACGATGGCGACGTCGCCGGCCTCGTCGCGGCACGCCGCCTCGATGTCGCCGAGCGTCGTGGTGCCGTACACCTGCGGTTCGCGCGTGCCCAGCCGGTTGAGGTTGGGCCCGTTCAGCACGTGAATGGCCGACACGGTCGTCGTCATGGACTCACCCCTTGTAGCCGAACACGCGCGGCAGCCAGAGGATCGTCTCGGGCACGAACGTGACGATCGCCAGCACGACGATCGCCGCGACGATGAACGGCACGCATTCGCGCACGATCGCCGCGAGCGGCTGCTTCGTCATGTTCGCGACGATGAACAGCAGCAGGCCGAACGGCGGCGTCACGAGGCCGATCATCACGTTGATCACGACGACGACGCCGAAGTGGACCATGTCGATGCCGAGCGCGCGTGCCGTCGGGATCATGATCGGCACGATCACGAGCAGGATCGTCGTGCCTTCGAGCAGGCAGCCCAGCACGAGCAGGATGGCATTGACGAGCAGCAGGAACGCGACCGGCGACAGGTGGAACGTTGCCATGAAGTGCGCGACCGACGCCGGAATGTTCTCGACCGTGACGACGTAGTTGAAGGCCAGCGCGCCGGCGATCAGCATGCCCACGCCTGCCGTGGCGCGCGCGCTCGACAGCAGCACGCCGTACAGCTGGCGCAACGAGAGCGCGCGATAGATGAGCGCAGCCGCGAGCAGCGCGTAGGCCGCCGCGGCGGCGGCGCCCTCGGTCGGCGTCATGACCCCGCCGTAGATGCCGAACAGCAGGATGACGGGCAGCAGCAGTGCCGGCAGCGCGTTCCACGCGGCGGGCGGAATCTCGCGCAGCGGGATCGACGTCTCCACCGGGTAGTCGCGCCGCCGCGCGAGGATGGTGTTCATGACCATGAACGCGACCCCCAGCATCAAGCCCGGTACGACGCCGCCGAGGAACAGGTAGCCGATCGACGTGTCCGCCACGAGCGCGTAGACGACCATCGGGATCGACGGCGGGATGATCGGGCCGATGATCGCCGCCGACGCCGTGATCGCCGCCGCGTACGACACCGGGTACTTGCCCTCGCGCGTCATCATGCTGATGATCACGCGGCCGATGCCCACGGCGTCGGCGATTGCGGAGCCCGACATCCCGGCGAAGATCACGTTCGACACGACATTGACGTGGCCAAGGCCGCCGCGAAAGCGGCCGACCAGCACGAGGCAGAACTTGAGCAGCCGGTCGGTGAGGCTGCCCGTGTTCATGAGGTCGGCGGCGAGGATGAACAGCGGCACCGCGAGCAGCACGTAGCTGTGGTACAGGCCGTTCAGGATCTGCTCGGCGGCTGTGCCGAGATCGAGGTTGGCGAGCGACAGGTACAGGATCGACGCGCCGATCATCGACAGGCCGATCGGCAGGCCGAGCGACGCGAGCGCGATCAGCGCCACGATGCAGAGCGTGAACGGCGATGCCGTCATGGGATGTCGGGGCCCACGGCCGGTGCGGCGATGCCGCGCACGCGCAGCGCCCGCCACAGCAGCCGCCCGTGACGCACCACGGCCGCGACGACGAACAGGAGGTAGATCGAATACACGAAGTCGAAGCGCATGTGCAGGTACGCGGAATGCTCGCGCTTCATGAATGCAACGTATCGCCACGATGCCGGCAGCGACAGCAGCAGGAGCACGATGATCGCGACGCTCGTGACGATGGTGAACGCGCGCCGCACGCGCGGGCCGACCGCGCCATAGACGATGTCGAAGCGCACCTCCTCGTCGTCGGTGAGCACGAACGACGCGACCCAGAGCACCACCCACACCCAGCAGATGACCGTGACCTCCTCGGTCCAGCCGAGCGGGTGGTTCAGCACGTACCGGAAGGCGATCTGCAGCAGGAAGCACACGAACATCGTCGCCATCAACCCGACGGCGACGTGATCGGCGAACAGGCGCGCAATGCGGCGCATGAACGAATTCGGGCGGGGGAGGGAAGGACCGCCGCCGACGCGCGGCGCCGGCGGCACGACGAAGTACCGGGCTTGCTACAGCGCGTTGATCTTCTCGAGCGCGCCCTTCGGCCAGTCCTGCCCGTACTTCTCGAGATACTTCTTCTGCGCGTGCGTGCGGAACGCGGCGATGTCGGGCGTGTACACCTTCTTGCCCTGCGCCTTGAAGAACTCGATGACGTCCTTCTCCTGCCCGTTGAACTTCGTCGTGTAGTCGTCCATTGCCTTTTCCGCGGCCGCCTGCAACCTGGCCTGCTCGGCCGGCGGCATCGCATCCCAGACCTTGTTCGACACGGTCATGAGGTCGTAACCGACGAGGTGGCTCGTCAGCACGAACTGCGACGTGACCTCGTAGAATTTCATCAGCTTCGACAGCAGCAGCGGATTGTCCTGACCGTCGATCGCGCCCGTCTGCAGCGCGGTGTACACCTCGGCGAACGCCACCGGCGTGGGGTTGACGCCGATCGATTCGCCCAGGAATTGCCAGAACTCGCCGGGCGGCATGCGGAGCTTGATGCCCTTCAAGTCGTCGGGCGTGGTGATCTTGCGGTCGGGCTTCAGGTTCACGTGGCGCGCACCGAAGTAGACCGGCGTGATGATCTGGATGCCGAGCTGGTCGTGCGCCAGCTTGATGAACTGCTTGCCGACGTCGCTGCGGAACGTCTTGCGCATGTGGTCGGCGTCGCGGAAGATGTACGCGGACGTGAGCAGCGACCATGCGGGCAGCTGCTTCGCAATGTCCTGCGGCGCGAGGTTCACCATCTCGACGTTGCCGCGCTGCAGCGCGACGAGCTCGGTGCCCTGCTTGAACAGCGTGTTGTTCCAGTACGGCTCGAAGTCGAAGTCGTCCTTCATGGCCGCGGCGAAGTTCTTGTACGCCTCGGCCCGCAGGTCCTGCTCGGTGAAGGCACCGGAAAAACGCATCTTCGGTTTCGCTTTGCCCTGCGCGAGCGCACGGGGCAGCGCGCCGGCGGCGAGGAGACCGCCTCCGGCAGCGAGGAACGCGCGACGATCGAACGGCGATGGCATGGCACCTCCTGAGGCGTGGTTGGCACGGAGCGCCTCTTCGCGGGCGCACCGAATCGCAAGGATTGACAGAATTGTCAATAATGTCAAGCGGAATTGACAGGACTGTCGGTTCGTCGGTGGTATCGTCCCGGCGAGGGGAGGGCAGTGGAATGGCGAAGCGAGCCACCGGCAACGCCGCGATGCGCAAGCCGAGGGACCCGGAGGCGAGCCGGGCGGACATCCTGCGCGCGGCGACAGGCGAGTTCGCCGCGCGTGGCCTCGACGGCGCGCGGGTCGATGCGATCGCGCGCCGCACGCGCACCACGCGCGCGATGATCTATTACTACTTCAAGAGCAAGGAAGCGCTCTATCGCGCCGTGCTCGAGGAGGCTTACCGCGGCATCCGCGAGGCCGAGAAGGGGCTCGATCTCGCGCACCTGCCCGCCCGGGAGGCCGTCGCCGAACTCGTTTCGTTCACCTTCGACTACTATCACGCGCACCCGGAGTTCGTTGCGCTCGTCGTCGCGGAAAACCAGTCGGGAGGCCGCCACATCCGCAGAATGCAGCGCATCCGCCGCCTCAACGCGTCGATCGTCGACACCATCGCCGACGTACTCGCGCGCGGACAGCGCGAAGGAACGCTGCGCGCCGGGGTCGATCCGATCGAACTGCACATGACGATCGCAGCACTCGGCTGGTTCGAGATCGCGAACCGCCACACGTTCGGCTATCTCTTCAAGCGCGATTTCGCCGATGCGGCAACCGTCGAGCGCGACCGCGCGCGCATCATCGACGTCGTCTGGCAATACGTGCGCGAACGCGGCGGAGCAGGCGCCGACGCGCGTCGCTAGCGAAAGCGTTCGACGTCGACGGTCGATACCGGCGTGCCCGCATTGCCCCACGAAGTGCGGATGTACGTCAGCACGGCGGCAATCTCGGCATCGCGAAGGGTATTGAAGAACGGGGGCATGCCGTACGGGCGAGGGTTGCCGGCGGTGACGGGCGCGTAGCCGCCGTTCAGCACGGCCTTGATCGCGTTCGCCGCCAGTCCCTGGGTTGCGCTCGGGTTACCGGCGAGCGCCGGGTAGGCCGGGTACGCGCCTTCGCCGCGGTCGCCGTGGCATTGCGCGCAATGGTCTTGGTAGATCGCCGCACCCTGCGCGACCTGCCGTGGATCCACGTTCGCCGCCGGCGTTGGCGCGGTCGGCTCGGCCGGCGCGAACGAATGCAGATAGCGCGCGATCGCGCGAACGTCCGCCGGCGCCAGGAACTGCGCACTTCGGAACACGACTTCGGCCATGGGTCCCATCGCCGTTGCGCGCGGTGAAACGCCGGTGTGCAGCAGCGCCTCGATGTCGCCTGGCTGCCAAGCCGCCACGCCCGCACCGACTTTCGAGATCAACGGCGGCGCATACCAGTTCTGCATGGGAATGAGGCCGCCGCCGAGGTCCAGCGTGTGGTTGACGGCGCCGAAGACGTTGCGGCTCGCATGGCAGGCGTTGCAGTGCGCGAGGCCCTGGACGAGATACACGCCGCGATTCCATTCGGCGTCCTGGTTCGCGTCGGGTTGGAACACGCCCGGACGGAAGAACAGCGCGCGCCAGATCGCGAGCGAGACCTGCAGGTTGTAGGGAAAACGCAGCGCCTGCGGCGCATTCGCGCGTGCGACCGGCGCGACCGTGCGCAGGTAGTCGTACATCGCGTCGGCGTCCTCGCGCGTGATCCGCGTGAAGCTGGGGTACGGAAAGGCCGGGTAGAGAAAGCGCCCGTCGCGCGAACGCCCGTTGTGCAGCGCGCGCCAGAAATCGGCACGAGACCACGCGCCGAGGCCGGTCGCCATGTCCGGCGTGATGTTGGTCGAATAGACGGTGCCGAACGGTGTGTCGATCGGCCGGCCGCCGGCGAACGCAGCGCCGCCCATCGCCGTGTGGCACGCGATGCAGTCGCCCGCGGTGACGAGGTAGCGTCCGCGCTCGACGGCATCGGATCCGCCGCTCGCAGCACTCGCCGCGACGTGACCTTCGTCGAGGTGATTCAGCCGATACACCGCCAGCGCGAGCGCGGCGGCGACGAGCGCGAGCACCACCAGGCTCCGCACGAGGTTCATCGCGTTGCCGCGGTGACGCTGCCGCATGTGAGCGGCAATCGGCGCGAGCCCTGCGTTCCCGGCTTCATCTTCGCCGGAACCGGTTGCGCGGCAAGCCACGCCGCGAGCGTCGCGATGTCGTCGGGTGCGAGCCGGCGCGCGACTTCGCCCATGCAATCCGGCGGCAGCGAACGCATCTTGCCGCCTCGCCACGCGCCGAATTGCGCGGCGATGTAATGGCTCGGCAGTCCGAGCAGGCCGGGAATCGCCGGCGCGAGACCCGACAAGCTCTCGCCATGGCACTCGACGCACGCGGGCAGGTCTCGCGCGGCGTCACCGTGCTCGACGAGCTGCCGCGCCCGGGCGATCGCCTGCGGCGGCAGCGTCAACGGCTCGGGCGGCGGATACGGCAGGTCGAGTTGCTCGAAGTACTCGGCGATCTCGCGCATGTAGCCATCGGTCATGTACTGCACGAGGTACACCATCGGCGGATAGGTGCGCCGGCCGTCGCGGAAGCTCACCATCTGGTGGAATAGATAACCGGCAGGCTTGCCGGCGAGGCGCGGCGAGAAGGCGTCCTTCGTCGCCTGCGTCGTGCGGCCGTGGCACGTCGTGCACGCGACCATGCGCTCGGCCATCGTGTCGTTGACGGCGACGGGACCGTGCAGCTTCGGCGACGTGGTCGTCGGTGGCGACGGCGCTTCGACCGAGACGCCAGCCGCGGGCCGCTCACGCGTGCCCGCGACGAGGCGGACGAGCGATGCGATGCCGGCGATGAACACGGCCGCGACGATCAGCGCGACGATCACGATCATCCACGCCGGCGCCTGTTCGACGTCGCGCGTGGCGTCGGCGCGCCGGCGCACGCCCACGAACGACCACAGCACCGCCTTGATCAGGCTCGGCAGGCGCATGGGATCGTCGAAGCGAGGGACATGCAGGCGGTTGGCGGAAGAGGTGGGATTCGAACCCACGAAGGACTTGCGTCCTTGCCGGATTTCAAGTCCGGTGCATTCAACCGCTCTGCCACTCTTCCTCGCTTGGCAGCTGCAGACGCCCGTGGTCTTGATTCCGCGTCCGGCCGGGGGCATCTTAGCACCGCGAACCCCCGCGGCCGCGTACGGGATTCCCGGATCGGGCACGGTCGCGAATTCTGGTAGGCTGGGTGTCGCAAGCGTTCATTTCGGGCCGGAAGGCTCTTTTTCGGAGGTTTCATGGATCCCAGGTCGCAAACGGTTTTCACCCGAGGTACGACGGCTGCGGTCGGCGTCGCCGAGAGCCAGAACCGTGTGCTTCGCAACACGTACTGGCTGCTCGCACTGTCGATGCTTCCCACGACGGTGGGCGCGTGGGCGGGCATGCAGTTCAATTTCCTGGCGCTCTACACCGCGTCGCCCATCATGGCGCCGCTGCTCATGTTCGGCGTGATGATCGGAGCACTCTTCGGCGTCACCGCGCTGCGCAACAGCGCGTGGGGCGTCCCGGCGCTGTTCGCCTTCACGTTCATCGCCGGGCTGATGCTGGCGCCGATCCTCACGATCGCGCTGGGCTTTCGCAATGGCGGCCAGCTGGTCGGGCTCGCCGGCGGCATGACGGCGGCCATCTTCTTCGCGATGGCGGGCCTCGCCACCGTGACGAAGCGGGATTTCTCGTTCCTCGGGAAGTTCCTGTTCGTCGGGCTCGTGATCCTGATCGTCGCGTCGCTCGCGAACCTGTTCTTCCAGGTGCCGGCGCTCTCGCTCACGATCTCGGCCGTCGCCGTGCTGCTCTTCTCGCTGTACCTGCTCCACGACGTCAGCAACATCGTTCGCGGCGGCGAAACGAACTACATCACCGCGACGCTCAACCTGTTCCTCGACGTCTACAACATCTTCATCAGCCTGCTCAACATCCTGATGATCTTCTCCGGTCAGCGCGACTGACGAAGTACCCGCACGCGTTTCGAGGGGCGAGTTTCTCGCCCCTTTTTTTATC
>JAICKU010000033.1 GCA_025927765.1 Burkholderiales bacterium | reverse complement strand
CGCATTTCGTAAGCGCCCATCAGAAGGCGTCGCACCTCGCGCGGATCGAACTGACCGAGCCTTTCGCCGATGCGCGGAAATCGACGAAGCCGGCCGGGACCGGCGGTGAGCGCCTGAACCACTCGCATCGCGGACCGTCGAATGCGACCTTCTCCGCGAGTTCGATCGGGATGTGCGCGGTGAGGACTTTGGTGTCGGTCACGAGGGGTGCCTCAATCAGCTTTAATCGCATTGATTGAAGCTGATCGAGACAACGTCTTTGGTTTGTTACTTGTACGACCGCAGCAGCCGATCCGCTTCGCGCTGCGCGTCCTTCAGCGCCTGCCCCGCAGGCTTGGTGCCCGTCAGCGCCGCCTGCAGCGCGTCGTTCAGCGCCTTCGTCACGCGCTGGTTGTCGTGCGTCGACAGCTCCGCCTTCGCGTACGGCAACTGGTCGCGCGCCACGGCCGCGGCCGGGAAGCCTGCGACGTACTTCTCCATCGCCGGCGTCTTCCATGCATCGGCGCGCACGGCGACGTAACCGGTGTCGATGCCCCACTGTGCGGCACGCTCCGGGGTCGTGATCCACTTGATGAACTTGAACGCCGCTTCGCGCTGCGCCGGCGTCGACTTCTTGAAGATGTAGAAGTTGCCGCCGCCGGTCGGACTGCCGCGCCGCTTTTCCGCCGGCAGCATCGCGACGCCGAAATCGAACTTCGCGTTGTTCTTGACGTTGGTAAGGTTGCCCGTCGTCGTCCACATCATCGCGACCTTGCGCTCGAAGAAGTCCTTCGGCGTCGTGCCCCATTCGACGATGCCGGGCGGATGCACCTTGTACTTGTTGACGAGGTCGAGCCAGTACTGCAATGCGCCGACGACTTCGGGCTTGTCGTAATAGACCTCGGTCCCCGCCTGGTTCATCAGGTTCGTGCCGTTCTCGATCACGAGGCCCTGGAACAGCCAGTACGGAAAGCCCGACGACGGGATTTGCACGCCCCACTGCGTGACGTTGCCCGACGCGTCGCGCTTGGTGAGCTTCTGCGCGTACTCACGCATCTCGGTCCACGTGCCCGGCGGATGATTCGGATCGAGGCCCGCTTCCTTGAACGCTTCCTTGTTGTAATACATGACCACCGTCGAGCGCTGGAACGGAATGCCCCACGTCTTGCCGCCGGTCTGGCTGTTCTCCATGAACGCCGGGTAGAAGCTCGCGAGCCACTGCTTGTCGTCGGCGGTCTTGATGAGATCGTCGAACGGCACGATCGCGTCTTCGTCGATCAGCGTGAACATGTCGGTCGACAGCAGGATCGACGTCACCGGCGGATCGCCGCTCTTCACGGCGGTGAGCGCCTTCGCGATCGACTCCTGGTAGCTGCCCGAGTAGATCGGCTTCAGCTTGATGCCGGGATTGTCCTTCTCGAAATCGGCGGCGAGGCCGTCGATGATCTTCGTGATCGGACCGCCGACGGCGACCGGATAGAAGAACGGCACCTCCACCGTTCCTTGCGCCATCGCGGCGCCGGCGAACAACGCGAGCACGAGTCCCGCGATCCGCCCCCACACCCTTGCGAACCCTTTCATCGCTCCTCCCTCGTTTAAAGAACGTCCACTACGCCGGCGACGTCGCCGCCATTTCGCGCGGCTCCGTGTCCACGCGCATGCCGTCGTCGTCGAAATAATGCTCGGCACCCTTCGCCCATCGCAGCCACACCGCATCGCCCGGCGAGAGCCCGACGCTGCCGCTCACGCGCACCGACACCGACTGCGCGCCGACGCGGCAACTCACCAGCGAATCGCCGCCGAGATACTCGACGTTCGTGACGCCGCCACGCACGCCGCTCTCGAACGCGAGCTGGATGTGCTCGGGGCGAATCCCGAGCGCGCCGCCGGCACGCGACGCATCGGCGACGATCGGGCCGTCGGTGCCGGCGATCACGGCACCACCGCGCGCGGCCGCAAGCGTCAGCAGGTTCATCGGCGGCGTGCCGATGAAGCGCGCGACGAAGGTGTTCGAAGGCCGCTCGTACAGCGACACCGGGCTGCCGTTCTGCTCGATGCGACCGGCGCGCAGCAGCACGACGCGATCGGCCATCGACATCGCCTCGACCTGGTCGTGCGTGACGTACACCATCGTCATGCCGAGCTTGCGCTGCAGTGCACGGATCTCGAGGCGCATCTCGGCGCGAAGCTGAGCATCGAGATTCGACAGGGGCTCGTCCATCAGGCACACCGGCGCTTCGGCAATGATCGCGCGTCCGAGTGCCACGCGCTGCTGCTGTCCCCCCGACAGTTGCGAGGGCTTGCGCGAAAGCAAAGGTGCGAGCCCGAGCAGGTCGGCCACGCGGGAAAGACGTTGCTCGCGCTCCGCCGCTGGCGTCCTGCGCACTCGGAGACCGAACAGGATGTTCTCGGCCACCGACAGGTGCGGAAAAAGCGCGTAGCTCTGGAACACCATGGCGATCGAGCGCGCCGCCGGCGGCAGGCTCGTGACGTCGCGCTCGCCGATCAGAATCCGCCCCGCATCGCAGATCTCGAGCCCCGCGATCAGGCGCAGCGTCGTCGACTTTCCGCAACCCGAGGGTCCGAGCAGCACGTTGAGCGTGCCCTGCTCGAACGCGAACGACACGCCGTCCACGGCGCGCACGAGCCCTTCCGGGGTCGACCAGAGCTTGCTGACGTGCTGCGCAGCGATCGCGGACATGCGCTTAGGCAGGCGCACCGAAGAGCGCGGTCAGCGCCGCGCCAGGATCGGGTGCGCGCATGAACGCTTCGCCGACGAGGAACGCATTGACGTCGTGGCGGCGCATCTGTGCGACGTCGCGTTGCGCGACGATGCCGCTCTCGGTGACGACGATGCGGTCGGGCGGAATGCGCGCAAGCAGCGAGATCGTCGTCTGCAGCGACACGCCGAACGTGCGCAGGTTGCGGTTGTTGATGCCGATGAGCGGCGTCGCAAGCCGCAGCGCACGCGCGAGTTCGGCCTCGTCGTGCACTTCGACGAGCACGTCGAGGCCGAAACTGTGGGCGCACGCTTCGAGCGCGGCAAGGCGTTCGTCGTCGAGCGCCGCGACGATCAGCAGGATCGCGTCGGCGCCGAGCGCGCGCGATTCCGCGACCTGGTACTCGTCGACGATGAACTCCTTGCGCAGCACCGGCAGCGTGCACGCCGCGCGCGCCTCGACGAGATATTCGGGCGCGCCCTGGAAGAATGGACGGTCGGTCAGCACCGACAGGCATGCCGCGCCGGCGCGCTCGTACGACGCGGCGATGGCCGCGGGCTCGAACTGCGGACGCAACAGGCCCTTGCTCGGGCTCGCGCGCTTGATCTCCGCGATCACCGCGGGCCGGCCTGCGTGGATACGCGCGCGAATGGCGTTCGCGAATCCGCGCGGCGCACTCGCCTCGCGCGCCTCGCGCATGACGGCCTCGAGCGGATGCGCGAGCTGGGCGGCGATGACCTCTTCCGCCTTGGTCGCCAGGATGCGCGCGAGGATGTCGCCGTCAGCCACGGCGACAAGCCGCGCCTCGACAAGCAGGGGCAGGCCCTGTTTCTCGCGTGCGCGATGAAACGTGGAGTCTCACCCTACTTATCGTCAGGCTATTTTTCATGGCCGAGCGATTGCGTCGTGCGCACGAACAGGTCGAGCTTGCGCCGCGCGGCACCGCTCGCGATCGCCTCCCGCGCCCGCTCGATGCCCTCCGCGATGCTCGCCGCGCGGCCCACCGCATAGAGCGCGGTGCCCGCGTTCAGCGCGACGATCTCGCGCGGCGTGCCGTCGACGTTGCCAAGCGCTTCGAGCACCATCTCCTTCGACTCCGCGGCATTGGCGACCTTGAGCCCGCGGTTCGACTTCATGTGCATCCCGAAATCCTCCGGATGGATCTCGTACTCGGTGACTTGGCCGTCCTTGAGCTCGCCCACCATCGTCGCCGCGCCGAGCGACACCTCGTCCATGCCGTCCTTGCCGTACACGACGAGCGCGCGGCGGCTGCCGAGTCGCTGCAGCACGCGGATGTGGATGCCCACGAGATCCGGGTGGAACACGCCGACGAGGCTCGAGCCCGCGCCCGCGGGATTGGTGAGCGGCCCGAGGATGTTGAAGATCGTTCGTACGCCGAGCTCCTTGCGCACGGCGCCCGCGTGCTTCATCGCCGAGTGGTGAATGGGCGCGAACATGAATCCCACGCCCACGTCCTCGATGCAGCGCGCCACCTGCGCAGGCGCCAGCATGATGTTCGCGCCGAGCGCCTCGAGCACGTCGGCGCTGCCCGAGCGCGACGATACCGACCGGTTGCCGTGCTTGGCCACCCGCGCACCGGCGGCGGCCGCGACGAACATGGACGCCGTCGAGATGTTGAACGTGTGCGACGCGTCGCCGCCCGTGCCGACGATGTCGAGCAGCGCGTCGGGTTCGGCGATGTCGACCCTCGTCGCGAATTCGCGCATCACCTGCGCGGCGGCCGCGATCTCGCCGATCGTCTCCTTCTTGACGCGCAGGCCCACGGTCAGCGCGGCGATCATCACCGGCGTGACTTCGCCGCTCATGATGCGGCGCATCAGCGACAGCATCTCGTCGTGGAAGATCTCGCGATGCTCGATCGTGCGTTGCAGCGCGTCCTGGAGCGAAATCGCCATGATTCAGGATGCGAGGAAATTGGCGAGCACGCGCTTGCCGTGCTCGGTCAGGATGGCTTCGGGATGGAACTGCACGCCCTCGACGGGCAGCTCGCGATGGCGCACCGCCATGATCTCGCCGTCGTCGGCGGTGGCCGTCACCTCGAGCAGAGGCGGCAGGCTCGCCCGCTCGATCGCGAGCGAATGGTAGCGGGTCGCGTTGAACGGCGACGGGATGTCGGCGAACACGCCACGGCCGTCGTGCACGATCGACGACAGCTTGCCGTGCATTACCCGCTCGGCGCGCACCACGCGTCCACCGAACGCCTGTCCGATCGCCTGGTGCCCGAGGCACACGCCGAGGATCGGTACCTTGCCCGCGAAATGCCGGATCAGCGGCACGGAGATGCCGGCCTCGCTCGGCGTGCATGGCCCGGGCGAGATCACGATGCGATCGGGATGCATCGCCTCGATGTCGTCGACACCGACCGCGTCGTTGCGCACGACCTTCACGGATGCGCCGAGCTCCCCCAGGTACTGCACGAGGTTCCAGGTGAAGCTGTCGTAATTGTCGAGCATCAGGAGCATCGAACGGTCCGCCGCATGCGTGTTCGATGCGAATTGTAGTACGCGCTCAATTCGCGCCCGCCGGCGACGCTCCCGGCCGCGGCCAAAAAAAGACCCCTCGAACTCGCCGTTCGAGGGGCTCCGAGGTAAACGGTCCTGTTTGAATTCAGCGGCCGGCCGAAACGGCCGGCCGGGCGCAACCTACGGCGAACGCCGGAACATGCCGACGAGCAGCGAGATCACGAACAATGCGAGGAAGATGAAGAAGAGCACCTTCGCGATTTCGGCGGCGCCGACAGCGATGCCGGTGAAGCCGAACACGGCCGCGATCAGAGCGATCACGAAGAACACCGCAGCGTATTGCAACATGGAGAGTACCTCCTGGTTTGGGTCAAGAATTTCCGCGTTGGCGCGATGCCGCGCGTCGCGGCCCTACTCGTCGTATGCAGCGCTGACGTTGAAGCTGCCGAAGCGGTCCGAATCGGGCTCGAAATCGACACCGGCGTCGGCCCAGGCGTTGATCGACTCTAGCAACGCCCAGTCGTCGCTCGACGGAAGCGAGCTCGCGTCGAGCAACGGGATCGTGTTGGACGTGAGGACGGCATTGGAAAGGGCTGGTCGCATGATCAATCCTCCCCGCGCCCGGAGCGCGGCGTGCCCGACGCCGGCGGACTGTGGCGCGTCAACGCCGGATCCTCGCCCTTCGCGTGGCGCTTGCCTTCGTCTTCGGCGGCCTGCATCTCGCGCGCCTCCGCCTCGGACTTCGGCGCCGCGGCGCGCGCGGCCTCTTCGACGCGGCCCGACTCGGCGTACTCCTTCGTCGCCTTGTCGTACTGGCGGGTGCCCGCGTAGTTGCCTTCGCCGTACTCGTTGCTGCCGCGAAGCGCGTCCACCTGGCCCGATGCGCGCTCGGCCTGCTGGCCCGTACCGACGTTCTGCTGGCTCATCTGCCGGCGCTGCGTATCCTGCATCCGGTTCTGCTCGCGACCTTCGTTTTCGAGCTTGTGCTCGAAGTCGCGCCCGCCGCCCAACGTGCTTTGCTGCACCTCGTTGTCCTGGCGATCGAGGCCCACGCCCTGCGATTCGTCGCTCGACCCGCCGCCTTGCGATTGCTGGCGATGCGAACTGCCGCCCTGCGACTGCTGCCGGGTCGAGGCGCCGCCTTGGTGGTGCTGGCCGCGATCGCTTTGCTTGTTGCGCTGCAGGTCGCGATCCTGCTGCGGCCGGTGGTCGGTTTGCTGGCTGTGCTGCTCGCTGCCCTGCCGTCCGTGTCCCGAGCGGCTTTGCTGAGTACCCATGAAGCCTCCTGGTTGTAGCGGCATGCCGATGAAGCCGGCCTGCCCGCGATGTGGAGGCATTGTGGGATGTGCGCGATGCGGCCGCAGTCGGTGGCCGCCGGTTCATGCGGTCGGGGTTGACGGCAGGGAACTGTCACCGTCAGTCCTACGACATCGCGGTCAGACCCTACTTCTCGCCGCAATCTTTCGACCGGGCCGACGAGGTTGCCGAAAAGCAGGCTGTGACCGGTCTCATTGCGCGGTCGACACCGCGAAGGCGGTGGGTACCGGCTTGGCGATGCCGTCCGCTTCGTCCTCGAGCGCGTGGAAACGCACCTGGGGCATCGTTCCCTGCACGCGCCCGAACATGGTGGCGAACGCGACGTCTGCGGCGTCGCGGCCGGTGCCGATGCGAATCAGTCCGGTGAGCGGCGTGATGCCCGTCGGGTCGAACAGCCACCACCGATCGCCGATGTACGCCTCGACGTACGAATGGAAGTCCGGCGGCCCCAGGTCCTGCGATGCGCCGTAGTCGACGCCGGTCACGAAGCGCGCCGGATAGTTGAGCGCGCGCAGCATCGCGATCGTCACGTGCACGAAGTCGCGGCACACGCCGACGCCCTGCTCGAGCGTCTCGAGCGCGGACGTCGAGACAGTCGACGTGCCGGGTCGAAACTCCACGTGATCGTGCACGTAGCGCGACACGGCAGCGGCCTGCGCGAACCCCGGCGACATGTCGCCGAATTCGCGCCAGGCGAGCCCCTGCACCTGGTCGGCCTGGCAATAGCGGCTCGCGAGCAGGTACGGAAGCACGGGGGCCGGGAGTTCGTCGATGGGTTCGGCGACGACGTTTTCCGGAAGCGCGAGATGCTGCGTCACCTCGACGACAGCGCGATAGCGAACGTCGAGTTTCCCCGGCTCTGACGTCAAGCGCAACAGCCGATTGCCGGACGCGGGCTCGGTGTCGACACGCCACGTGCGCGACGGATCGACCTCGACGTCCTCCTCGAGCACACGCTGCTGCGCGGTCTCGGCGGCGTGAACGTTCAAGACGAACGCCGTCGGCACGTAGACGTCGTACCGCAGTCCGATCGCGTACTCGAGGCGAAGCCGGCTCTCGCCCGGAGCCGCCACGCGCTGCACGTCAGGCACGTCCGCCGGCGTATCAGCCCGCGGGAAGATCGAAGTATGGGTTGAAGCCGAGCGGCATCGGCTCGCAGTCCTCGGCGCTCACGGCCGGGTCGAAATCGACCAGCGCGACCGGGCGCATCGCTTCGGCGTCGACCAGCACCTTGCAGCCGGGCGTGAGATCGAGCCCCGCCGCGGCGTACTGCGGCGCGACCGCGGGATCGGGATCGATGATGTACCACGTGCGCCGGCGCTTGCGCGCATCGACCGTCACTACGATGGAATGCAGCGAGCCCATCGGCGCGCACGCGCGGCGCGCACGCGCCTTGTCGAGGGGAGGCGGCACCCGGCCGCGCCCCGGTGCGATACCGTCGTCGACGCGTGCGCGCTCGCGGCTTGTGCGCGGGAGCGTATCGTCGAGCGGCGCCACGAGGCCCTTGGAAGCACGGAACGAAGCGCGCGCGGCAGCGCGCAATTGAACTTTATCCATGGGAAATCCGATCGTTGGGTCTTCTGATTCGAGCAGTCGGCGTGCCAGCGTGAAAGCTCGAAAATTGCTCGCCGAATCAACGCGAACGCTGCGTGGTTCGACGCAGGTTTGCGGAAGGAATTACTCTCGCCGGTAAAGCTTGCGATGTCGTTGCAAACCGCGGTGCCCGCAGTCGCGCATGAGCGCGCTGAAACGTACGGTTGGACGGCGTGCGTGCGGGACGCGCGCGCGGGGTGATTCAGAGCTCCGTGTCGAGCCCGAGTTGCACGAGTTCGGCCGCGCGCAGCACCGCGCGCGCCTTGTTGAGCGTTTCCTGCCATTCGCTCTCCGGCGCCGAGTCGTGAACGATACCCGCGCCGACCTGGACGTACAACGTGCCGTCGCGCACCACCGCCGTGCGAATCGCGATCGCGAGGTCCATGTCGTCCTGGAAGCTCACGTAGCCGACCGCGCCCGCATAGATGCCGCGAGCGATCGGCTCGAGTTCGTCGATGATCTCCATCGCGCGTACCTTCGGCGCGCCGCTTACCGTGCCGGCGGGGAAGCTCGCCTTCAGCACGTCGAAGCTCGTGGTCCCGGCCGGCAGCTGCCCCTCCACGTTCGACACGATGTGCATCACGTGCGAGTAGCGCTCGATCGCCATCTGCTCGGTCACCCTGACGCTGCCGATCGCCGCGACGTGGCCGACGTCGTTGCGGCCGAGGTCGAGCAGCATCACGTGCTCGGCGATTTCCTTCGGATCGCCCGCAAGCTCCTGCGCGAGGCGCTCGTCGGCGTCGCGCGTCGCGCCGCGCGGGCGCGTGCCTGCGATCGGCCGCAGCGTCACCGTCTCTCCTTCCTTGCGCACGAGGATCTCCGGCGACGCGCCCACGACGTGGAAGTCGCCGAAATCGTAATAGAACATGTACGGCGACGGATTGAGCGAGCGCAACGCGCGATACAGCGACAGCGGCGACGCGGCGAACGGCAACTGCATCCGCTGTGACAGCACCACCTGCATGATGTCGCCTGCGGCGATGTAATCCTTCGCACGGCGCACGGCCGCCACGTACGCGTCGGCGCCCGTTTCGCTTTCCGCGCGCGTGACGGTCGTGGCCGTCTGCAGCGGAATCCCCACCGGTGCGCGCAGTGCGCGCCGCAACTGCAGCAAACGCTCCTGCGCGCGTGCGTACGCGCCCGTTTCCCCCGGATCGGCGTAGACGATCAAATAGATCTTCCCGGCGAGGTTGTCGATCACCGCGAGCTCGTCGGTGAGGAGCAGCAGCATGTCGGGGAGATCGTCGAGCGCGTCGGAACGCGCCGGCTTGTGTTGGGCGAGCTTCGGCTCGATGTGGCGCACCGTGTCGTAGCCGAAGTAGCCGGCGAGGCCGCCGCAGAAGCGCGGCAATCCCGGCTGCGGCGCCGCGCGAAAGCGGCCCAGGAATTCGCGCAGGAACGCGAGCGGGTTGCCTTCGTGACGCTCGATGACGCCGCTCGCGTCCTCGACTTCGACGTGCTCGCCCTTGACGCGAATGCGCACTTTCGCCGGCAGGCCGATGAACGAATAGCGGCCGAAGCGCTCGCCGCCCACCACGGATTCGAGCAGGAACGTGTAGCGTTGCTGCGCGAGCTTCAGGTACAGCGACAGCGGGGTGTCGAGGTCGGCGAACGACTCGAGCACGAGCGGAATGCGGTTGTAGCCCTGCTCGGCGAGTGCGTGGAATTCGGCTTCGGTGATCATGTCCGGCGCTGACTAAGTCGGTACGTGCGCGGACGTCATCATGCCTGCGATTCGGCCAGCGCGGCGCGCATCGCCGCAATCGTCGCCGCGTAATCGGGCTTGCCGAAGATCGCGCTCCCCGCGACGAACGTGTCGGCGCCGGCGTCGGCCGCGCTGCGGATGTTGTCGACCTTGATGCCGCCGTCGACCTCGAGCAGGATCTCGCGCCCGGTGCGCTCGATCGCGCTGTCGATGAGCTTGCGCGCCGACTCGAGTTTCTGCAGCGCATGCGCAATGAACGACTGTCCGCCGAAGCCCGGATTCACCGACATGACGAGCACGAGGTCGAGCTTGTCGAGCGTGTGCATCAGCCAGTCGAGCGGCGTGGCGGGATTGAACACGAGACCCGCCTTGCAGCCGCTGTCGTGGATCAGGTCGATCGTGCGGTCGACGTGCTCGGACGCTTCCGGGTGAAAGCTGATGAGCGATGCGCCGGCGTTCGCGAACTCGGGAACGAGGCGATCGACGGGCTTCACCATCAGGTGAACGTCGATGGGTACGGTCGCATAGGGCCTGATCGCCGCGCATACGAGCGGGCCGACGGTGAGGTTCGGCACGTAATGGTTGTCCATCACGTCGAGATGCACGAAGTCGGCGCCCGCGGCGACGACGTCGCGCACTTCCTCGCCGAGGCGGGCGAAGTCGGCGGACAGGAGCGATGGAGCGATTCGGCAGTTACGCGGCATGGGGGTCTATAATCGCCCGACAGCCTCGAGCAGTCGAAACATGGCGGAGCGCAAGCGTTACGAATTCACCGTCGCGCCGAAAGTCACCTTTCTCGCCGACCAGTCCGATCCCGACAAGAACCACTTCGTGTTCGCGTACACCATCACGGTGACGAACACGGGTGAAGTCACCGCGCAGCTCGTCAGCCGGCACTGGATCATCACCGATGCCGATCATCGCGTCCAGGAAGTGAAGGGGCAGGGGGTCGTCGGCAAGCAGCCGGTGCTGCGTCCGGGCGAAAGCTTCGAATACACGAGCGGCACGAGCCTGCCGACCGCAGTGGGCACGATGCGCGGGTCGTATCACATGGTCGCCGAAGACGGCGCCGCCTTCGAGGTGCCCATTCCGTCGTTCACGCTGTCGATTCCACGCACGCTGCATTGACGCGTTCGCCCGCGCATCGCGACGCACGCGAACGTGCGTCACTCGTCCTCGCCCGGCCCGCGCCGGCGCTTGCGTGACGGCAGCATCGTCCACGCGACGATTCCGACCAGGATCAGAAATGCGATCGCCGATTCCAGTATCAGCCAAGCCATTGCGACTCTCCGCGCCCGCACCGCGACGAACGCGTGCCTGCGTTCCTGCACGCACGTCGCTGCGCTTCCACCTGCTCGCACTCCTCGGCGCACTGGCACTCGCCGGCTGCGTTCCGCCTCCGGTCGTCTCGCCACCCGCGCCACCGCATGCGCAATATCGCGCCGCGACGTTCGCCGATCTGCCCGGCTGGAACGACGATGCGCAGGCGAAGGCATGGCCGGCGTTTCGCATCGGCTGCAGGACGCTCGTCGCGCGTCCGAAGACGCGGCTGCTGTGGCAGGACGTGTGTGGAAAGGCGGATGGCGTCGACGCTGCGGACAATGCCGCCGTGCGGCGCTTCTTCGAAGACCATTTTACGCCGTACCGCATCGTTTCGAGCGACGGCAGCGACCGCGGACTCGTCACCGGCTATTACGAGCCGCTGCTGCACGGATCGCGCACGCGAAGCGACGCGTATCCGGCGCCGCTCTTCGCGCCGCCCGACGATCTTCTGACCGTCGAGCTCGCCGATCTCTACCCAGAGCTTCACGGCAAGCGCGTACGCGCACGGCTCGACGGGCGGCACGTGGTCCCGTACTGGACGCGCGCCGACATCGAGGCCGGCAAGGCCGGCACGCAAGGCAAGGCGCTCGTGTTCGTGAGCGATCCCGTCGACGCGTTCTTCGTGCAGATCCAGGGCTCGGGGCGCGTCGAGCTCGACGACGGCAGCACGATGCGCATCGGCTACGCCGACCAGAATGGGCAGCCGTTTCGCTCGGTGGCGCGTGTGTTGATCGAGCGGGGTGAGCTCGACGTCGGGCAGGCGTCGATGCAGGGCATCCGCGCGTGGGGTCGCGCGCATCCGGAGAAGCTGCCGGCGCTCCTCGACGAAAATCCGAGCTACGTGTTCTTTCGCGAGCTGCCGCCGCCGGTGCCGGGCTCGCTCGAAGCGATCATCGGCGGGCCGATCGGCAGCCTCGGCGTACCGCTGCTCGCCGCACGCACGATCGCCGTCGACACGCGCTCGGTGCCGCTCGGCGCGCCCGTCTACCTCGACACGACCGAGCCCGTGACCGGCACCCGGCTGTCGCGCGTCGTGCTGGCGCAGGACACCGGGGGCGCCATCCGCGGGCCGATCCGCGCCGATTTTTTCTGGGGCTTCGGCGACGAGGCCGGACAGCAGGCGGGCCGGATGCGCGAGCAGGGCGCGATGTGGCTGCTGTGGCCGACGGGCGCTCAGCTGCCGGGCGACGACGTGATCGGCACGAAGAAGTAATCCTTCCACGATGTGGGCTTCGCCTTGATCGTGCCGATGCGCGCCATGAACTCGGCGTAGTGCATCGTGCCCTCGGGCACGGCGCTGAACTTCGAGTTCGGGTCCTCGAGGATCTTCAGCGTTTCCTCGATCGGCTGCTTGCTCTTGCGCACGTCGTTGTAGATCGTCGCGGCCTTGCGCTTGTCGGCGCCGATCATCGCGCAGGCTTCCTTCATCGCCTCGACGAACGCGTTCGCGAGCTTGGGATTCGCGTCGACGAAGCGGCGGCTCGCGAACGTCATGTCGAGCGTGATGTTGCCGAGCAGGTCGACCGAATTGAAGACGCGATGCAGGTTCGGCGACTCGGCCTCGATGTACGAGAACGGTGGCGACGCCATGTGCGAGTCGATCTCGCCCTTGCCGCCCAGCATGACCGCGAGCGCCTCGGGATGGGGCAGCGCGACGGTGATGGGGTCGAGCTTCGCGTAGTTGGCGTCGCCGAACTCCTTGGCCGCCGCCATGTGCAGCAGCACGGCGGGCAGCGACGTCTTGATGCCCGGCACCGCGATGCGGTCTTTGTCGGTGAAGTCGGCGAGCTTCTTCACGTTGGGGTTGCGCGTCATCAGGTACATCGACGAGCTGCTCATGCCCGTCAGGCCGCGCACCTCGACCTGCGGATTGTCCTTGGCCTTCGCCCACAACGTGAGGAAGCCCGGCACGCCGATGCCCGCGATGTCGAGCGCTCCCGACAGCATCGCGTCGTTGATCACGTTGCCGCCGTCGAACGTCTTCCATTCGACCTTCACGTCGGACAGGCCCGCCGCCTTCGCGTGCTTCTCGAGCAGGTGCTCGCGGTCCATCACCATCAGCGGCAGGTACAGGATGCCGTAGCCGTACGAAATGCGAACGGTCGACGCTTCGGCCGCGGCGAGCGTCGGGGTGCCAAGCAGGCCGAATGCGGCGAACAACGCGACGGCACGCGCGGCGAGGGCGCGAAGGATTGGCGGGCGCATGAAAGCTCCGGACGGGAAACGCCGCGATTATAGAGACCGCGACGCCGCCCCCTGCCGGCGTCTTCCCACGAACCACGCGGTGGCGACGAGCGCCACGAGGAGCGCCTGCGCGGCCAGCCCTTCGCGCGTCGCAGCACGCCGAGCGCAGGGAGAGGGCGAAGCCGAGGGCGGCCAGCGCGACGCGAGAGCCCGGTGGCTACGCGCCTGTGGCGAGGACGTCCTCGGCCTGCGCGTCTGCGTGATACGAGGAGCGCACGAGCGCGCCGACCGCGGCATGGCGGAAACCCATCGCGTACGCCTCGCGCTCGAACTCCCTGAACGCGTCGGGATGCACGTAGCGCAGCACGGGCAGATGCTGCGGCGACGGCTGCAGGTACTGACCGATCGTCAGCATGTCGATCGCGTGCTCGCGCATGTCGCGCATCGTCTGCAGGATTTCGTCGTCCGTTTCGCCGAGGCCCACCATCAGCCCCGACTTGGTCGGCACGTCGGGGAAGCGCGCCTTGAAGCGGGCGAGCAGCGTGAGCGAATGCGCGTAATCGGCGCCCGGGCGCGCCTGCCTGTAGAGGCGCGGCACGGTTTCCAGATTGTGGTTCATCACGTCGGGCGGACCCGCCGCGAGGATATCGAGCGCACGCTCGAGGCGGCCGCGGAAGTCCGGCACCAGCACCTCGATCTTCGTGCGCGGCGAATGCTCGCGCACAGCGCGGATGCAGTCGACGAAATGCTGCGCACCGCCGTCGCGGAGGTCGTCGCGGTCGACGCTGGTGACGACGACGTAGCGCAGTCTCAGTGCCGCGATCGTCTTCGCGAGGTTGACCGGTTCGTCGCGGTCGAGCGGCAGCGGACGGCCGTGGCCGACATCGCAGAACGGGCAGCGCCGCGTGCAGATGTCGCCCATGATCATGAACGTCGCCGTGCCCTTGCCGAAGCACTCGCCGATGTTGGGGCACGACGCTTCCTCGCACACCGTGTGCAGGCGATGCTCGCGCAGGATCTGCTTGATCTCGTAGAACCGCGGCGACGACGGCGCGCGCACGCGAATCCATTCGGGCTTGCGCAGCCGCTCGGCGGGAACGATCGGAATCGGGATCCGCGAGGTCTTCGCGCCGGCCTTGTGCTTGACGCCGGCGGCGTTGTCGGGGACGGCTTTGGTCACGTCATCCATGGGAGTGGGGCGGGCTTCGAAGCGATCGGTTACACGGCGCCTTCGGCGAGTTCGACGGCCTCGAGATGCGCGGCGAGCCGCGGCGCGAGTTCGCGCCCCGCCTCCGCCGCGGAGCGCGCGACGCCGAAATGCGAAAGCTGCGTAACACGAAGCCCCGGGTAGCCGCAGGGGTCGATGTCGCGAAACGGCGCGAGGTCCATGTCGACGTTCACCGCCACGCCATGATACGTGCAGCCGTTACGCACCTTGAGCCCGAGCGACGCGATCTTCGTTTCGGCGCCGTGCTCGCGCACGTAGACACCGGGCGCGTCGCGCTTGCCGTACGCGGCGATGCCGAGCGAGGCGAGCCAATCGACGACCGCCCGCTCGATGCGGCAGACCATCTCGCGCACGCCGAGGTGCGCACGGCGAAGATCGACGAGCAGGTACGCGACGAGCTGTCCCGGCCCGTGATAGGTGACCTGGCCACCGCGGTCGACCTTGAGGACGGGTATGCCATTGTCGCGAAGCAAGTGCTCACGTCGGCCGGCGAGGCCGAGCGTGTAGACGGCTTCGTGCTCGGTGAGCCAGATCTCGTCGGGCGTGACGGCGCTGCGGCCGTTCGTGAAGGCCTGCATGGCGCGCCAGGTCGCTTCGTAATCGCTGCGGCCGAGCGCGCGGACGACCACGGCGTGCTACAGCACCATCGCGACCATCGGGTGCGCGACGAGTTCGCGGTAGAGGTCGTCGAGCTGCTCGCGCGACGTCGCGTTGACCGTGGCGGTCATCGACAGGTAGTTGCCCGCGCTCGACGCGCGCATTTCCAGGCTGGCGGGGTCGAAGTCCCGTACATGACGGCACACGACCTCGGCGATGGCCTGCGCGAAACCGTCGCGCGTGCGACCCATGATCTTGATCGGGAAGCTGCAGGGGAATTCGAGCAGGCTGACCTGCGCGGCGACGGGGGCGGGAGTGCGAGGTTCCATGGCGAGGCTCCGGGCGAATGCAGTGGTCCCGGTCAATATGCGGGCACGAAGCGCAGGAGGCAACCGTGCGTCACGTCCGCGCTCCTTGTACCAACCGTGCCCCGCGTATCGTTGGCGCGTCGCGCGGCCTCGCTCTGCGGTGCCGGGACCTTCCGGTCCTCGGCTCGGCCGTCGGCCTCGCCCACCGCACTTACCCGTAGATGTAGTCCCGCGTCAGCGGGTGGGGCAGGCGCCCATCCGCGTGCGGCTTCCCGGCGAGCAACTGCCACAACGACAACCATCCACGATCGAACGCGTGCGCCGATCCGGCCATATAGATGCGCCAGATCCGGTACTTTTCCTCGCCCACCTCCGCACGCGCAGCGTCGGCGTTCGACTCGAGCCGCTCGACCCAGTGCCACAGCGTCTTCGCGTAATGCTCGCGCAGGGCTTCCGCGTCGACGACTTCGAGCCCCTGCTTCGCGATGCCTTCCATGACGCGCGACACGTGGGCGAGGCTGCCGCCGGGAAACACGTATTCCTCGACGAACTCGCCGATGCCGCTGCCAAGCGCCCGGCGCGACGGATCGTTCTGCGTGATGCCGTGGTTCAGCACGAAACCGCCCGGCACGAGCAGGTTGCGGATCTTGCCGAAATACCGGTCGTAGTTCCGGGGGCCGACGTGCTCGAACATGCCGACGCTCGCGATCTTGTCGAACATCGGCTCGTCGGGCAGGTCGAGGTAATCGCGCAATTCGACGCGCACACGATCGCGCAGGCCCCGCGCTTCGATTTCGCGCGAGACATGCTCGAACTGGTTTTGCGACAGCGTGATGCCCGTGGCGTCGACGCCGTAGTTTTCGGCGGCCCAGAAGATCAGCGCGCCCCAGCCGCAGCCGATGTCGAGGAAACGCTCGCCGGGTGCGAGGCGCAGCTTCCGGCAGATGTGGTCGACCTTCTGCGCCTGCGCGTCGTCCAGGGAATCGCCGGCGGTCTTGAAGTACGCGCACGAGTACACCATCCGCCGGTCGAGCCACATCCGGTAGAACGCGTTCGACACGTCGTAGTGATGCGCGATGTTGCTGCGGTTGCTGCGATGATGGTGGACGAACGACAGCACGCGGCCGCGCGCGCTCTCGCCGCCACTCGCGACGTCGCCCACCATCTTCTCGGCGATCGCGAGCACGCGCTTTGCGCTGCCGGTGAAATCGACGTCGTTTTGCACGTAGGCGCGCGCGAGCTTGCCCATCGCGGGCGCGGCGAGCGCCTTCAAACCGGCGAGCGAGCGCGCGATGACGTCGACTTCGGGGGCCGGTGACAGCGGCAGGCGCGCGCCATCGGGCAGCACGAGGGCGACCGGGAGTTCGCGGCCCGCATAGCGGTGCGCGATCATCTTCTGCAAGGCGTCCAGCATCTCTTGGCGGCGTTTCGACGAGCAGGCAGGAACCTCGGAGTGTAACAAGCGGGCTGGACCGCCCTTTGCTACAGTCCGCGCATGCCCGTCAAAAGCCGCCCCGCGGGGACGCCCGCGTTCACCGAGCGGCAATTTCGCGATGCGCTCGCGCAATTCGCGACCGGCGTGACGATCGTGTGCGCGCGCGCGCCCGATGCGCGCTACGTCGGCTTCACCGCGAACTCGTTCAGCTCGGCGTCGCTCGACCCGCCGCTGATCCTCTGGACGCTGTCACGCCGTTCGGCGAGCCTGCCCGCCTTCGAGGCAGCGCGGCACTACGCGATCAACGTGCTCGCGGCTTCGCAGGTCGAACTCGCGAAGCGCTTCTCGCGCCCGCACGAGGATCGCTTCGCGAACGTGCCGTTTCGGCTCGGCTGGTCCGATGCGCCGCTGATCGAAGGCTGCGTCGCGTGGTTCGAGTGCCGGCCGCACGCCCGGCATGTCGCCGGCGATCACGTAGTGTTCATCGGCGAGGTGGTGACGGTCGAACGCGCGAGCGGCGAGGGCCTCGTGTTCCAGCACGGGCACTTCCGCGCAACGACGCCGATGAAATGAGGCTCTGACCCTCACTTCATCGCCTGGAACGCTTCCCACACGCGCCGGAACACGGGACCGGGTGTCCCGTTGCCGAACGGCGCATCGTCGACGGTCGTCACCGCCAGCACTTCCTTCGTCGACGACGACAGCCACATCTCGTCGGCGCCCATCGCCTCGGCGTGCGACACCGCGCGGATCTCGGCCGGCACGCCCGCGGCCTTCGCGACCTGGAACGTCGCGTCGTAGGTGATGCCGGGCAGGATCAGGTTGTCCTTTGGCGGCGCGACGATTCCGCCGTCGCGCACGATCAGCACGTTCGACGCCGACGCTTCGGTCAGGTACCCGTTTCGGAACATCACCGTTTCGACGGCGCCGTGATCGACGGCCAACTGGCGCATCAGCACGTTGCCGACGAGCGACGTGACCTTGAGATCGCAATGCAGCCACCGCGTGTCCTGCGCGGTGATGACGCGCACGCCGCGCTCGACCTGCTCGCGCGTGGGCAGCGCGAGCGGATTGCTCATCATGAACACCGTCGGCGTGACGTTCGCCGGGAACGCATGATCGCGCCTGGCCACGCCGCGCGTGACCTGCAGGTACACCGATTGATCGTCGAACGGCTGCCGCGCGACGAGCTCGGCGATCAGCCCGGCCCAGCGTTCGGGATGCGGATCGGCAAGCCGGATCCCGCCGAGGCTGTGCGCGAGGCGCGCGAGGTGCTCGGCGATGCGAAACGGCTTGCGGCGATAGACGGGAACGACTTCGTATGCGCCGTCGCCGTAGACGAAGCCGCGATCGAGCACGGACACCTTCGCATCGCGAAGCGGCGTGAATTCGCCATTCAGGTAGACGATGCGATCGCCATCGGGCAGTTCGGTCATTCGGAATCCTTTCCCGAGGCGCTCATCGACTTGCTCTGGAACCATAGCTTGACGGTGTCGACGGCGCGTCCGAACAGGCTCGCGAGCGGCACTTCCTCGAGCGCGATCAGCGGAAACTCGGCCATCGGCTTGCCCTCGAGCGAGACCTTCACCGTGCCCACCGCCTGCCCCTTCAGCACGGGGGCGACGAGCGGGTCCTTCGACTCGAGCGTGAGCGCGAGCTTGTCGGCCTTGCCCTTGGGCAACGTCAGGTAGCGGTCGGCGACGAAGCCCGCGTTCACGTCGCGCTTCGCACCCTTCCATACTCGGAGCGTCGTGACCGTCTTGCCCGATTGATAGAGCGAAACCGTGTCGAACGACTGGAAGCCCCAGTTCAAGAGCTTCTGGCTCTCGGCGGCGCGCGCGGAATCGCTCGCGGCGCCAAGCAGCACCGACACGAGCCGGCGATCGCCGCGCTTCGCGGACGCCACGAGGCAGTACCCGGCCGCCTCCGTGTGCCCGGTCTTCAGCCCGTCGACGTACGGATCGGTCCAGAGCAGCCGATTGCGATTCGACTGCGTGATGTTGTTGTAGCGGAATTCCTTCTGCGAATAGAGCGGGTAATACTCGGGGAAATCCCGGATCAGCGCGACGGAGAGCTTCGCGAGGTCCGACGCGGTCGAGTAGTGCTGCGGATCGGGCAGGCCGTCGGCATTGGCGAAGTGCGTGCCGGTCATGCCGAGCCGCTTCGCTTCCTCGTTCATCTTGTCGACGAACGCCGCCTCGGTGCCGCCCACGAGCTCGGCGATCGCGATCGACGCGTCGTTGCCCGACTGGATGATCACGCCGTGCAACAGCTCGTCGACGCTCACCGCCTTGCGCGGCTCGATGAACATCCGCGAGCCTTCGGCCTTCCATGCGCGCTGCGACACGCTGACCATCTGCGACGGCGTGATCGCCTTGCTGCGCAACGCGGCAAACGCGACGTACGCGGTCATCAGCTTGGTCAGCGATGCGGGATCGCGGCGCTCGTCCGCGTTCGCCGCGCCGAGCGTCTGCCCCGACAACGTGTCGACGAGGATCCACGACGCGGCCGCGATCGACGGCGCCGCCGGTGCGCCCGGCGCCTGCAGCACGACCGGCGGCGTGGCCGGTGAAGGCGGTGGCGCGGCCGGCGCGCTCGGACGCGAACGCGCCGCGACGAGCAGCGGGGAATGGGCAGTGGCGGGAACGGAAACCGCGAGCGCCGCGCAGAGCACTGCGCAGCCAATCGAGAGGGGACGCATGGAGGGCCTGCCAGAACGACCGCGGCATTATACTGAAACGCGATGCTTGCGAACGTCGAATTCACGCCGCGCATCGCGCACGCATTCGCGATCGTCGCGTTCGTCGCGTTCGTCGGCGCGCTCGCGCCGATCGGCAGCGCAAGCGCGCACGAACCCGACGCCGAGGAGGTCGCGCTCGGCTCGCTCGTCGATGCGGAGCTCGCGTTTGCACGTGCGAGCGCCAACGACGGCGTGCGAGCCGCGTTCGTGGCGAATTTCGCGCCGGACGGCATCGCACTCCAACCCGCACCCGTACGCATCGCCGAAGCGTGGCGCGACGCGGAGCGCGACACGCATGCGCGGCGGCTGCGCCTCGTCTGGACGCCGGCGCAGGCCGGCGTCGCGCACAGCCACGATTTCGGCTACACGACGGGACCCTATTCGGTCACACGCGCCGGCGACGCGAAGGCGACCCGTCACGGCGTGTTCTTCTCGGTGTGGCAGCGCAATGCGAAGGGACAGTGGAAGGTGCTGCTCGATGCGGGAACGAGCGTGCCGTCCCCGGGGGACTTCGCGGCGCTCGGTGCGGCGCCACGGCCGGTGGCCGCGATGCCCGCGGCAAGACGGCGCGACGGTATCGTGCAAAGCGCGCGCGCCCGCCTCCTCGCCGACGAAGCCTCGGCGTTCGGCGCGAGCGCCGGCGGACTGACGCCCACCACGTACGCGAAGTTGCTGCGCGACGACGTGCGCCTGCACCGCAACGGTTCGTCGCCGCTGGCCACGCGCGCGAAGGTCGCGCGCGAAATCGCGTTGCACGTGCGGCGCGTCGTATGGATGCCGGAAGACGCGCGCATCGCCCGCTCGAACGACATGGCGGTGACCTACGGGCGTTATCGCGAAACCGATCGCGACGACACCGTGCGCGACGGCTACTACGCGCACCTGTGGATGCGCGATCGCGACGGCGCCTGGCGTCTCGCGTACGACGTGGCGCTCCCCGGGCGTCCCTGAAGCGCATCTTCGCGCGCGGATCGAACGCTGCCGCGGCAACGCGGGAATAGCGCACGCGACGCCGTTGTTTGCGCGCCATGGCCTCTTTGGAGGCGTGGTTGACGGAGTTCGCCATGACGCAGACATCGGCGTGGACAGCGCGTGCAGGGAAGGGCCTGCACGTTCCCGATCAATGCATGCGGCATTTGGCCGTACGCGCGGTCGCCTGCGTGCTCGCGGCGCTCGTCAGCGTGCCTGCGTTCGCCGCGTTCCACCTGTTTCGCATCGACCAGGTGTACTCGAACGCGGACGGCACCGTGCAATACGTCGTGATGCGCGAATCGACCGGCAGCAGCGGCGAGAGCTTCTGGGCCGGCAACCCGTTCACGACGACGAGCCCCGCAGGCAATCAGCAATTCACGTTTCCGGCGAATCTCCCGTCGACGGACACGGCGAGCAAGACGGTGCTGATCGCCACGCCGGGGTTCGCCGCGCTCGGCCTCGTCGCGCCCGACTACACGATTCCGAACGGCTTCATTCCACGCAGCGGCGGCACGCTCAATTACGCGAACGTCGACACGATCGCGCTGCCCGCACTCCCGGCCGATGGCGCCACGGCGATCGATCGCACCGGCATGCCGGTGCCTGCCACGCCGAAGAACTTCGCCGGCAGCAGCGCAACGCTCACGGCGACGCCGCCGCCGATGGCCACGCTCGACCTCGACCAGCACGGGCTCAGCGGCTCGTGGTTCAAGGCGGCCGAGAGCGGTCAGGGTGTGGAAGTCGAGTTCTATCCCGACCTCGCCGCGCCGGGCAGCGCGCTCGTCTCGGGCGCGTGGTTCACGTTCGACAGCGGCGCGCCGGGGGGCGCCGACCGGCAGCGCTGGTACGTGTTCAACGGCAACGCCACGCGCGGCGCGACGACGATTCCGATCGCGATCGGGCAGAACGTCGGCGGCAATTTCGCGGCCGCGCCCATCACGACGCCTACGATCGTCGGCAGCGGCACGCTCGCGTTCAGCGATTGCAACACCGGCTCGCTGACCTACGCGTTCACCGACGGCAGCGGTCGCAGCGGCACGATCCCGATGACGCGCATCACGCCGAACGTGACGTGCGTCACCGCAGGCGCGGCGCCGACGAACGCCGACTTCAGCCTGTCGGGCAACTGGTACGACCCGACGACGTCGGGACAGGGCTTCGTATTCGAGGTGAATCCGCTCGCGCCAGCCGTATTCTTCGCGTGGTACACGTATTCGCCAACCGGCCAGGCCGCAGGCGCCGCGGGCCAGCGCTGGTATACGGGCCAGGGGGCGTTCACGCCGGGCAGCCGCAGCATCGCGCTGACACTCGGCGAAACGACGGGCGGCGTGTTCGACCAGGCAACGCCGGCGGGCCAGAAGACGGTGGCGGTGGGCACGGCGACCGTCACGTTCGTCACCTGCACGTCGGCGCAGCTCGCCTACAACTTCACGGGGGGCACGAGCGTCGGACGCTCGGGCACGATCATGCTCTCGCGCGTGGGACCGGTGCCGCCGGGATGCGGGACCGTGGCGAGCGCGGCAGACCCGCCGATGCCGGGCATGGGCTATCCGCCGGGTGGCTACGGCCCGCCGTAAGCGAAACGTTTCCACCGTAAGCGGAACCTCGTTGCCGGCCGATGATGACTCTCAGCCGGCAACTTCGCGTGCGCGGATCGTGAAGCGCACGTCGACGCGATCCTGCACTTGAATGGCCCCGCCGAGGATCGACAGCGGCGTGATACCGAAGTCCGTCTGGTCGATCGCAAGGCCCCCCGACGCGACGAGCTCGTCGCCCTGCCGATCGATCGTCGCACGAACGCGCGATGCGTGCGTGACGCCATTGAGCGTGATCGCCACGTCAAGATCGCCGCCGCCGTTCACCGCGGCGACATGGATCGTTGCGAACGGATTGGCCTCGGCGTGCAGCACCGGTCCCAGCATGTTGTCGCGCGTCCCGGTCACCGCCGCCTCGGGCGGACGCGCGCCGAATCCGGCCTCGAGGCGCAGGTCCTCCTCGTCGACGACGAGCCGGTCGAGCCGCACGAAGAGGTCCGCGCGTCGCAAGGCCGGCGCAACGAAGCCCTGCACGTCGTGACTCGCGACGACGTGATCGTGGCCGAGGCGCGCGAGCCGGCCGGCACGATGCACTTCCAGCACGACGAGCGAACGCGCGGGCTCGATCGCGTAGACGAGTTCGCCGCGTGCGATCGCCGCGCGGTAATCGCCCTCGGGAAATCCCGGCGGACGCGCGGCTTCGATGCGCTGCTGCGGTGCGACGCCTTCCGGGGACGGAAGCGTCGGTGCGCAGGCGGACGCGAGCGCCGCGACGAGCGCCATCGCGAGAAAGACGCGCGTGCGTCGATGCCTGGACGCGCCGTTCATTTGGCGACGTGCCACGGCACGACCGACGTTTCGTGCCGGGCGCGCGCCTCGATCTCGTCGGCGAGCGCACGGAACTGACGCATCGCCGTCCGCTCGCCGGCGGCGTTCTCGAACAACGACGCGACGCCCGAACCGGTGACGAGGCGCCCGCGGTAATCGAGGCGCACGTCCCCACCGTCACGGCGAAGCGTGTACGTGCTGTCGAGCGTGCACGCGCAGCCGCCGACCGTGCGGGACACGATGCGGGACGGCGCCTCTTCGGTGATCTCGTAGGTGACGTCGACCGGCGCGCGAAACAGCCACAGCGTCACCTCGACGCTCTGGCGGACGACCACGTCGGCGCCGCGCCGCACGATCACGTGGCTCGCGTCCAGGCCGGGAATGAATTGCGCGTAGCGATCGTAGTCGGTCAGCACGTGCCACGCACCCGGAAGATCGGCGCGAAGACGCGCGCTCGCCTCGATCGCGAGCGCATCGTCGGCGCGGCTTACGTGCCACACGATGTCGGCCGCCTGCGCACGCACCGCGACGCTCGCGATGACGCACGCGGCAAGCGCTGCGCGAACCGCCCGTCCGACGCATCGGCGCAATGGCATCGCCGTCACGGCCGAAAGCGTGCCGCCACGCGCAGCGTGACGAACGAATCGTCGGCGCGCGGCCCGTTCACGTCGCGCCGGACGGTTAGCGGCACGTACAGCACTTCGGCGCCGAGGTTCCAGTGCGGATCGACGTCGTTGCTGACGCCGAGCGCCACATACGGCAGCACGTCGCGCGCGACGAGGCGCGAGCGATCGATCTGGTCGAACACGTGCGCGTTCACCTGCACCGCGAGCTCGGTGCGAAGCACACCGAGCGTCGCGTGCCAGTGCCACGCGCCGAGATCGCGGCCGAGCGTCGCGTCGCCGCCGTAGTAGTCGACGCGCAGCCGATCGTCCGAGGCTGCCACGCAACCCGATGGATTGCGGGCGGGGTCGGCGATGCCGGCGAGGCGCGCCGGGCACGTGATGTCGCCGCCGACGAAGCCGTGCTGGCCCAAGAGGCGCGCCGACAGCGTGAAGCCGTCGCGGGCGATGACGCGATGCGCGAGCGCGACGTCGAAGAGCTCGCGTGGATGGGTGCCCGCGATTTCGATGGGCGGCGTGTACGCGACTTCGGCGACCCATCCCGCCGGCAGGCCGACCTGCAGCCGGCCGCGCCCGAACACGGGCGAGCGATCGAGATCCTCCTCCTTGAACCCGCCCAAGCCGACACGCTGCTCTTCGGCGCTCAGGCGCGGAATAGCGGTGAGCTCCAGCGCACCCTGCCAGCGTCCGGGCGCAAGCAGCGGCGTGGCGCCGAACGCCGTCATGAACGTCGACGCGGCGACGTCGTTCATCGCCCACGCCTCGGGACGATCGTGCGCGAGCCGCTCGTCGTTGTGCACGACCGTTTGCGCAGCCGCGCTCCCGGCCATGACGACGAGCGCCGCCAGCCATGGCAACCCCGAGCGCCGCATCCTGCGAGTTTCCTGTTCTCGTTCGAATGAGAACAGGCGAAACCGCGCGAGGCTTCCCGCGATCGTGCGGGCGTCAGCGTCCGATGAAGCGGAAGTCGACCTCGGGCTTGCGCGCGGCGACGACGTCGGCGAGCGCGTGGCCCGAGCCGCAGGCCATCGTCCAGCCGAGCGTGCCGTGACCGGTGTTGAGGAACAGGTTGGGGTAGCGGGTGCGGCCGATCAGCGGCACGTTCGACGGCGTCGCGGGACGCAAGCCCGTCCAGTAGCGCGCGCTGTCGCGCATGCCGGCGTCGGGAAAGAGCTCGAACGTACGCGCGGCGAGGGCTTCGCAGCGCGTCCGATCCAAAGACAGGTCCCAGCCCGCGAGCTCGGCCGTGCCCGCGACGCGCAGCCGCTGCCCGAGGCGCGTCAGCACGATCTTCCACGCGACGTCGGTGAGCGACACCGTCGGCGCACCCCGATGGTCGCCGATGTCGATCGTCGCCGAATAGCCCTTTGCCGGATAGACGTTGCACGGCACGCCGACGGTGGACAGCAGGAACGGGCTGTAGCTGCCGAGCGCGACCACGTAGGCGTCGGCGCGCAGCGTCTCGAAGCGTCCGTCGTGCACGGCGCGCACGCCGTCGATCGAGCCACCCGCCGACGTGAGCGCCTGGATCTGGGTGTTCCAGCGATACGTCACGCCACGCGAAGCCGCGAGTGTCGCGAGCTCCGTGGTGAAGCGCTGCGCGTCGCCGGATTCGTCGGTCGACGTGAAGATGCCGCCGACGATCGACGCACGGCACGACGCGAGCGCGGGCTCGATCGCCAGGCATTCGTCGGGCGTCTTCACCTGCCGGTCGCATCCGTACCGGCGCATGAGCTCAGCCGAGGCGACAGCCTGGTCGAATTCGTCGCGCTCCGTATAGAACTGCAGGATCCCGCGCGTCAATGCGTCGTATTCGATGCCGGTCTCGCGTCGCAGCGCGTCGAGGCAGTCGCGCGAATACAACGCGAGGTTCAGGCACTGGATCGTGTTCCGCCGCGTGTTCCCGGGCAGGCACTGGATCAGGAACTCGAGGCCCCAGCGCCACTGGCGCCAATCGAGACGAGGCCGAAACAGCAGCGGCGCGTCGTCGCGCACGAGCCATTTCAGGATCTTCGCGGGCGCCTCGGGATTGGCCCAGGGCTCCGCGTACGACGCGGAGATCTGACCGCCGTTGGCGAACGACGTTTCGAGCGCGGGGCCGCGCGCCCGATCGACGAGCGTGACGTCGTGGCCGTCGGCCGCGAGGTACCACGCGGAGGCGACGCCAACGACGCCTCCGCCGAGGACGATGATGCGCATTCAGGCGAGCGCCGCAGCGAGTGGAACGGGCGCCTCGGCCGCGTCGTCGACGGGCAGGCAGCTGCAGAACAGGTTGCGATCGCCGTACACGTTGTCGACGCGCGCGACCGGGCACCAGTACTTGTTCTCCGCGAGCGACGGCACCGGATACGCCGCCTGCCGGCGCGTGTACGCGTGCGCCCAGTCGTCGGCCGTCACCGCCGCCGCCGTGTGCGGCGCGTGCTTCAGCGGATTGTCGTCGCGGTCGAACGTGCCGCGCTCGATGTCGCGCACTTCGTCGCGGATCGCGATCATCGCGTTCACGAAGCGGTCGAGCTCGCCCTTCGATTCGCTTTCGGTCGGCTCGACCATCAGCGTGCCCGCGACGGGAAAACTCATCGTCGGTGCATGGAAGCCGTAATCAATGAGCCGCTTCGCGACGTCCTCCACCTCGATACCCGCGAGGGCGGCGAGCGGACGCAGGTCGAGGATGCATTCGTGCGCGACGAGCCCGTCGGGGCCCGTGTAGAGCACGGGGTAGTGCGTGCCGAGCTTCTTCGCGACGTAATTGGCGGCGAGGATCGCGCTCTCGGTGGCCGCGCGCAGTCCGCTCGCGCCCATCATCGTGATGTACATCCACGAGATCGGCAGGATCGACGCCGAGCCGTAGGGCGCGGCGCTGACGGCGCGCGTGGCATCGCCGAATTGCCGATGCCCGGGCAGGAACGGCGCGAGGTGCGCCCTGCATGCGACAGGACCTATCCCAGGACCGCCGCCGCCGTGCGGAATGCAGAACGTCTTGTGCAGATTCAAGTGCGACACGTCGGCGCCGAACTCGCCCGGCGCCGCAAGCCCGACCAGCGCATTCAGGTTGGCGCCGTCGACGTACACCTGGCCGCCGTGCGCGTGCACGATGTCGCACACGTGCACGATGCCCGGCTCGAACACGCCGTGCGTCGACGGATACGTGACCATGATCGCCGCGAGGCGGTCGTGATGCTGCTTCGCCTTCGCCTCGAGGTCGGCGAGATCGACGTTGCCGGCGCGGTCGCACGCGACCACGACGACCTTCATGCCCGCGAGTTGCGCCGATGCCGGATTGGTGCCGTGCGCCGACGCGGGAATCAGGCACACGTCGCGCTGACCCTCGCCGCGGCTTTCGTGGTACGCGCGAATCATCAAAAGGCCCGCGTACTCACCCTGCGAGCCGGCGTTCGGCTGCAGCGACACGGCGTCGTAGCCGGTGCACGCGCACAACATCCGCTCGAGATCGGCCACGAGCTCGACGTAACCCTGCGCCTGATCGAGCGGCGCGAACGGGTGCAGCGACGAGAATTCGCGCCACGTGAGCGGCAGCATCTCGGACGTCGCGTTCAGTTTCATCGTGCACGACCCGAGCGGGATCATCGTGCGGTCGAGCGCGAGATCCTTGTCGGCGAGATGGCGCAGGTAGCGCAGCATCTGCGTCTCCGAACGATGCGCTCGAAACACCGGATGCGTGAGGAACGGCGACGTGCGCGCGAGCGGCGCCGTGTAACCGTCGTCGACCGCGGCGTCGAGCGCGTCGACGTCAAAGGGTACGTCGCCACCGGCGAACACGCGCCACAGCAACGCGACGTCGTCACGCGTGGTGGTTTCGTCGAGCGACACGCCGAGCGAATGCGCATCGCCGAGCCGCAGGTTGCAGCCCGCTGCGACCGCGCGCGCGGCGATCGCCTGCGTGCGTTCGCCGGTGACGATCGTCAGCGTGTCGAAGTGCGGTCGCGGCGGCGCGGCGAAGCCGAGGCGCACGAGTCCGTCGCGCAGGATCGACGTCAGCCGATGCACGCGCCGGGCGATGGTGGTCAGGCCCTCGGCGCCGTGATAGACCGCGTACATGCTCGCGATCACCGCGAGCAGCACCTGCGCGGTGCAGATGTTCGACGTCGCCTTCTCGCGGCGAATGTGCTGCTCGCGCGTCTGCAGCGCGAGGCGATACGCACGCCGGCCTTCGGCGTCGACGGTGGCGCCGACGAGGCGTCCGGGCAGCGCGCGCTTCATCGCGTCGCGCGTCGCCATGAACGCCGCGTGCGGCCCGCCGAAGCCCATTGGCACGCCGAACCGCTGCGACGAGCCGACGACGACGTCGGCGCCCCATTCGCCGGGGGCGGCGAGCAGCGTCAACGCGAGCAGGTCGGTGGCGACGACGACGAGCGCACCGCGTTCATGCACCGCTTCGACGAGCGCACGGTCGTCGCGCACGCCGCCATCCGCACTCGGGTATTGCAGCAGCACGCCGAACGCATCGGCGTTGGCGGCCTCGGGCGCGGGCCCGACGACGACGTCGATGCCGAGCGCCGCCGCGCGCGTTCGCACGACGTCGATCGTCTGCGCGAAAACGTCGTCGGCGACGTAGAACGTGCGCGACTTCGCGGGCTTCGCACGCTGGCAAAGCGTCATCGCCTCGGCGGCGGCGGTGGCCTCGTCGAGCATCGACGCGTTGGCGATCTCCATGCCGGTCAAATCCGTGACCATCGTCTGGAAGTTGACGAGCGCTTCGAGACGGCCCTGCGAGATCTCCGGCTGGTACGGCGTGTACGCCGTGTACCACGCGGGATTCTCGAACACGTTGCGCCGAATCACGCCCGGCATGAACGTGCCGTAATAGCCCTGGCCGATGAACGACTTCAGCATGCGATTGCGCGAGGCGATCGCGCGCAGGCGGTCGATCGCTCCGGCCTCGCTGACGGGCGGAGGCAGTGCGAGCGGCGTGGCGAGCCGGATTGCGGCCGGGACCACGGCGTCGATCAGCGCGTCGCTCGACGCGAAGCCCAGGTCGCGCAGCATCGCCTCCTGGGGCGCGGGCGATGTGCCGATGTGGCGCGCCAGGAATTCGTCGTGCGCTTCGAGATCGCGCAGCGAAGCCTGCTCCCTCTCCCCGCGCGCGGGGAGAGGGCTGGCGTGAGGACGTTTCATGCGGTTCACGGCTCCGCAGCGAATCGCGAGTACGCGGCGGCATCCATGAAACCCGCGAGCGCGTCCGCGTCGTCGGGGCGCAGGCGGAACAGCCACGCGGCGTACGCGTCCTCGTTCACTGCTTCGGGTGAGCCCGACAGCTTGTCGTTGACGGCAACGACTTCGCCGGCGATGGGTGCATAGACGTCGCTCGCCGCCTTGACCGACTCGACGACCGCGCAGGCTTCGCCTTTCGCGAGCTTGCGGCCGACGGCAGGCAGTTCGACGTAGACGAGATCGCCGAGCGCGTTCTGCGCATGATCGGTGATGCCGATCGTCACCGTGCCGTCGTCTTCGCGCTTCAGCCATTCGTGCGTGTCGGCGTACTTGAGTCCGGTCGGGACGTTCATCGCGTTTCCTCCTCGTATATCGTCGTCGTCGGGTTCACTCGACGAGAATGCGGCCCTGCCGCACGAACGGCGGCTTCACGACGCGCGCGGCCAGTGACTTGCCGCGGACGTCGACGTGCACGATCTCGCCGTCGGCGACGCCCTTCGGCAGCCGAGCGAGCGCGATCGACTTCTTCATCGTCGGCGAGAACGTGCCGCTCGTGATCTCGCCGGCGCCGTGTGACGTATGAACGACCTGATGCGCGCGCAGCACGCCGGCGTCCTGCAGCACGAGCCCCGCGAGCCGGCGCGCGACCGGTTGCTTCGCGAGTGCGCCGCGGCCGACGAAATCGCGCTCGCGCTTCGTGTCGACGGTCCACGCAAGGCCCGATTCGAGCGGCGACACCGCTTCGTCCATGTCCTGACCGTACAGGTTGAGACCCGCTTCGAGGCGCAGCGTGTCGCGCGCACCGAGGCCGGCAGGCGTCACACCCGTGGTGCGAAGCGCGTTCCAGACCGCTTCGACCGTGCGTGCGGGCACGATCAATTCGAAGCCGTCTTCACCGGTGTAACCGGTGCGCGCCGCGAACACCTCGCCGAAGGGCGTCGTGAACGACGCGGCGCTGAACGGCTTCAACTCGCGCGTGGCGGTCTCGCTGCCCGGCAACGCGCGCCACACCTTCTCGCGCGCATGCGGGCCCTGCACGGCGATCATTGCAAGATCGTCGCGCGGCGCGATGCGCAGTCCCGGCGCGTGTTTCGCCGCGAGCGCGTGCAGCCACGCGATGTCCTTGTCGGCAGTGGCAGCGTTGACGACGAGGCGGAAGCAATCGTCGCGCAGGAAGTAGACGATCAAATCGTCGAGCACGCCGCCGTCGTCGCGCAGCAGGCACGAATAGAGCGCCTTGCCGGGTACGGTCAGTTTCGCGACGTCGTTCGCGAGCGCATGCGAGAGGAACGGGCGCGGCTCGCCGTGCAGGTCGACGACGCGCATGTGCGACACGTCGAACATCCCCGCGTCGTTGCGCACCGCGTGATGCTCGTCGATCTGCGAGCCGTAGTGCAGCGGCATGTCGTAGCCGCCGAAGTCGACCATCCGCGCGCCTTGTGCGCGGTGGGCGCTGTTGAGAACCGTCGTCCTGGACACGCGAATCTCCGGGCAGATGCAAAAAGGGCGACGCGAATCGCTTCGCATCGCCCCGTCTGTCCTTTTACCTGAGAGATTGCGGCGGATCGAGCCGCCGGTGCCCCTTCGGTGGATCGCGAGCCACGAGCCCGCAACCGCTCTCCAGATCGTGTGCTGCCTCGCGTGCAGTCCGTTTTGCCTGAGCGGTTTCGGGATTACGCCTTCGGCGGCGCCTTCACTTCGGACTTCGGGGTCTGACTTCGGGGTCAGAGCGACAAGTCGTCCCGACTTGTCGCTCTGACCCCGAAGTCAGACCTCCCGAAGTGGAGGCGCGCTCTCCTGCTCGCGATTTGTAGCCTAACACACGCTCGTCACTTCTTGAGCGCGAGGATCATCTCGACCATCTTCTTCACGTCGGCGTCCGGCACCTGCGGGTTCGGCGGCATCGGCACCTGTCCCCACACGCCCGAGCCGCCCTTCTTCACCTTCTCGGTGAGTTTCGCGACGGCGCCCGCGTCGCCCTTGTATTTGGCGGCCACTTCCTTGTACGCGGGACCGATGATCTTCTTGTCCTCCGAATGGCAGGCGTTGCATCCGTACTTCTTCATCATGTCCTCGAGCTGGTCGGCGAGGGCGCTCGACGCGACGGCGAGCGACGCGACGGCGAGGACGACGGTACCGATTCTTTTCATTGCGACTCCGTGAAGTTGACGATCGAGGTGGATACGGCGACGAAACGGCGGAAGCGGGAAAAATAGCACGACGACCCGACACGCGAAGCCGCACGGCTCGACATGGATCAAGAAACGACGAGCGCGGCCTCGATCGCGGTGAGCGTCGTGACGGGGGGCAGGCACGTCATGCCGCGGCAGACGAACGCAGCCGCCGGCGTGGTCGCATGCCCCTTCTGCAACGCGGGCGGAAGCGCCGCGCCGGCCGTATCGACGATCGTCACGTCGGGCCGATAACGTCGATCGAGCGCACGCCGCCAGTCGCGCGTCAGGTGACTATCACCGGTCAGCACCACGGTGGCCGGCGGATCGAGCGCGCCCTCGAGCGCCACGAGCAGCGAGCACTGCGAGCCCCCCGCCTCGGCAAGCCGGGGGGCGAAGAGCTTCAGCGCGCGCTCGGCTGCGTCCACGTAGCGCGTCACTGACGCGAGATGCCCGAGCGCGAGCAGCGCCTGCGCCGCGATGCCGTTGCCCGACGGCGTCGCGTTGTCGTGCGCAGGCTTGGTGCGATGGTAGAGCCGTTCGTGATCGTGGCTCGTGAACCAGAAGCCGCCGCGATCCTGATCCTCGAAGCCCGCGAGCAGCGCGTCGGCGAGTTCGATCGCGAGCGCGAAATCGCGCGCGCGAAAGCGCGTCTGCATCGCCTCGAGCAGCGCCGCGAGCAGGAACGCGTAGTCGTCGAGATACGCGGGCAGCGTCGCTTCGTCGCCATGTCGCGTCGCGTACAGCCGACCGTCGCGCCACGCGGTGGCGACGAGGCGGTCGAGCGCGTCGAACGCGAGGTCGGCCATCCGGGGTTCGTCGAGCGCGCGCGACGCGTGCGCGAGCGCTGCGATCGTCAGCGCGTTCCACGACGTGAGGATCTTGTCGTCGAGGCCGGGACGCACGCGCTGCGCACGCGCCGCGAAGAGCTTGTCGCGCGATCGCGCGATCCGCGCGTCGACGTCCTCGACCGACGTGCCGAGTTGCGCGGCGATGTTGATCCGCGGCGTGACGATGCGCAGGTTCCACGCATGCCCTTCGAAGTTCGGCGGACCGTCGAGGCCGAAATACGGCGCCGCGGCCGCCCATTCCTCGTCGCAGAGGACCGCGCGCGCGTCGTCGCGCGTCCACACGTAGAAGCGGCCTTCCTCGCCCTCGCTGTCGGCGTCGAGGCTCGACCAGAACGCACCGTCCGGTGCGCGCATCTCGCGCTCGAGCCAGCCGACGATCGCGCGTGCGACATCGGCGTAGCGCGGCTCTCCGAACGCGCTCGCCGCGTCGGCGTAGAGCGCGAGCAGCAGCGCGTTGTCGTACAGCATCTTCTCGAAGTGCGGAATCGACCACTCGGCGTCGACGCTGTAGCGGCAGAAGCCGCCACCCAGCTGGTCGAAGATGCCGCCGTTCGCCATCGCGTCGAGCGACGTGCGTACGATCGTCGCGTAGCGGTCGTCATCACGCCGCTTCCACTCGCGCAGGCAAAAGTCGAGTTCGACCGCATGCGGGAATTTCGGCGCGCCGCCGAAGCCGCCGTGGATCGGCTCGAAGCGCTGCTCGAGCATCTCGAGCGATTGCGTGGGCGCCTGTGCCGGCAACGCATCCGCAGCTTGCGAGGGCTCGAGCGCGTCGAGCGCGCGCGCGAGACGCTCGCCCTGCTGCGCGATCTGCGCTCCCTGCTCGTGATACGCGTCCGCAAGCCGCGGCAGGATGTCGAGGAACCCCGGCATGCCGTAGCGCGCGTGCTTCGGGAAGTAGGTGCCGGCGAAGTAAGGGACACCGTCGGGCGTCAGGAACATCGTGAGCGGCCAGCCGCCCGAGCGCCGCGTCATCAGCGCGTGCGCGGTCTGGTAGATCTGGTCGAGGTCGGGCCGCTCCTCGCGGTCGACCTTGATGTTCACGAACCGATCGTTCATGACCGCGGCCACCGCCGGATCCTCGAACGACTCGTGCGCCATCACGTGACACCAGTGACACGCCGAATAGCCGATCGACAGCAGGATCGGCTTGTTCTGGCGCCTGGCGACAGTGAGCGCCTCCTCACTCCACGGCCGCCACGCGACCGGGTTGTCGGCGTGCTGGCGGAGGTAGGGACTGGTGGCGGTGGCGAGTTCGTTCTGCACCGAGGACCGACAACGCCGGGTGCCTAGAATTCCGGATCCACCCACTCCAGCGCCACGCGCTCGAAATCGCCGCCGCGCTGCACGACGCGCGTCAGCTTGAACTTGCGCACCGGTCCCGCCTCGTCGCAGCGCATGACGCGGTTTGGCAGGAAGGCACGCGGCGACATGACGAGCGTCGCCGGTTCCTCCGGCGTCTCCTCGAGCATGAGCGCCGGCACCGGCGGCTCCTCCGTGCGGTTCGGATTCACGAGCCGGACCGCGAAGACCTTCGCGGCGCCCGCCCACAGTCGCAGCGACAGCTCGAGCGCGCCGTCGGGCGCCAGCGCGACACGCGACACGTGGCCGAGCCGCAGCTCGCCTTCGTCGCGCACGGCAACGAGCTGGTCGAGGAACCAGTGATACGCGCCCGCATCCTGTCGGCGGATGGCCGCCTGCCGCCATTCGACGCTGCCGTACCAGCGCTCCCACGGCCAGGTTCGCTCGGCCTGCTCCTTGTGGCGATCGAGCTCGGTCAAACCGCCGACCGACTGCAGGTACTTCGTGGGATCGGTGTCGCGGCCGAGCGGATCGATGCGCCGGAACGAGCGGCCCCCGATGCGGAAATACGCCGCCTCGATGCCGCCCGCGGCGACATCGAGCGCCTTCGATCGCGCGCGGCCGCCGCCGGTGGCCGCACGCGTCCAGCGCTCGTCGAGGTGCTGCAGCAAGGCGGTGGCGGCGTCCGTCGATATGTCGTCGCCGAGCTGCAGCTCGGCGGGCGACGCGCCGCCGGCAAGGCGCTTCAGCCGCCCGCGGATGCTCGTGGCGAGCTTGATCGGGTACGCGAAGCGCATCGCGTTTCCGGCCGTTGCCGTCGCGGTCGCCAACAGCGCCGCCCCGCGCGATCCCTCGAGGTCGACGACGATCACCGGCCCCTCGCTTTCACGCTGCTTCGCGTACGCGAACACCTTGCGCGCCCACAAGCCGAGCCAGCGATCGACGAGCTCGATCTGGCGAACCGGGAGCGCGTAGGGATCGGCGAGGCCGAGCAGCAGCGCGTGGCTGTACGTCGAGTAGCACGACAGGCCTTCCGCATCGGGCATCAGCGGATCGGACACCGCCGCCGACGTGCAGTCGAGGATCTCCGCGAGCCGGTAATACGCGTGCAGCTCCTGCCACAGCTCGGCGTCGGGCAGGCGGCGTGCGAGCGCATGCACGAGTACGAGCTGCTTGCCCACGTAGAGCGCCCGCTGCAGAAGCTTCGCCTTGACGCCGGTGAGCTCGGTGCTGCCTTCCAGCAGCGGACGCAGGCACACCGAGTACTGGATCCACAATGCCTGCCACAAGGCGATCGCCTGGTCGGCGGCATCCGCTTCACGCTCGTCCGGCGGCTGCGGGCGTCCCGCGTAGCGGCGCGCGAGCTCGTCGTGCAGGTGCACGAGCGGCTCGCGGGCGAGCTCGGCGATCGTCGCCCGTTCGCGCGGACCGGTATCCGACGCGGTGAGTGCCTGCAGCTGCCCGAGCAGCATGTCGTACGCCTGGCCGACGTTCGACAGCGGCAGCGCCTTCAGCCAGCGCGTGGCGCTGGCGGCGTCGTGCAGCGCCAGCGCGGGCAGCGTGTCCGCGCCTTCGTCGGCCGGCGCGTCGTCGTGCTCGATGACCGATTCGTTCATCGCTTGTCTCCCGCGCGCCGTCAACCTTATCTTTCGGCCCGAAATGCCGAGGAATCGCCAAAAGCGGCGATGTGCGCACTTTCATGCTTATAGCATGGCGGCGCGGACGATGGCGGAGCCGGACCGCAGGCGAGCCGATGAACGGTGGCCGAAAGTAGGGTCCGACCCTACTTCTTGCCTAGACGAGCACGCGCTCGATGCCGCCGCTGTTGGCTTTCGCCACGTAATCCGCGAGCCAGTTCTCGCCGAGCACGTGCTTCGCGAGCTCGACGACGATGTAGTCGGCGTCGGTGCCGGCGTCGTCGCCGAAACGCGAAAGGCCCTGCAGGCACGACGGGCACGACGTCAGCACCTTGACCTTGCCGTCGAAGCCGTCGGCGCGAAGCGCCGCGGCGCCCGTGCGCATCTCGTGCTCCTTGCGGAAGCGCACCTGCGTGGAAATATCGGGACGCGACATGGCGAGCGTGCCCGACTCGCCGCAACAGCGATCGTTGAGCGGCACGTCGCTGCCCATCAGGCCGCTCACCACCGAGAGCGGCTTGTACACCTTCATCGGGGTGTGGCACGGGTCGTGGTACATGTACCGCACGCCTTCGACGCCCTCGAGCCTCACCCCCTTCTCGAGCAGGTACTCGTGGATGTCGAGCAGGCGGCAGCCCGGGAAGATCTTGTCGAACTCGTAGCCCTGCAATTGATCGAGGCAGGTGCCGCACGACACGATCACCGTGCGGATGTCGAGGTAGTTGAGCGTGTTGGCGACGCGGTGGAACAGCACGCGATTCGACGTGACGATCGCCTGTCCCTTGTCGTGGTTGCCGGCCGCCGTCTGCGGATAGCCGCAGCAGAGATAGCCCGGGGGCAGCACGCACTGCGCGCCGACGTGGTAGAGCATCGCCTGCGTCGCGAGTCCCACCTGCGAGAACAGCCGCTCGGAGCCGCAGCCGGGGAAATAGAACACGGCGTCGGAATCGTCGTTGATGCGCGCCGGATCGCGAATGATCGGCACGATCGCCGGATCCTCGATGTCGAGCAGGCCGCGCGCTGTGCGTGCCGGCACGCCGGCCGGCATCGGCTTGTTCACGAAGTGGATCACCTGCGCCTTGATCGGCGTCTTCCCGGTGGTGGCCGGCGGGTGCGCTGTCTGCGCGCGCGCGAGCGGCGTCGATTTCAGCACGCGATACGCAAGACGCTGCGCGCGAAAGCCGACATCGATCATGGCGGCTTTGGCGAGCTTGATCGTCGTCGGGTCGGTGGCGTTCAGGAAGAACATCGTCGCCGCGGTCAGCGGCTTCGTGCGGCGCTTGCCTTCCTTGCGCAGGAGGTTGCGCATGGCGATCGAAACGTCGCCGAAGTCGATGTCGACCGGGCAGGGGTTCAGGCACTTGTGGCACACCGTGCAGTGGTCGGCGACGTCGCCGAACTCGTCGAAGTGGCGCAGCGACACGCCACGCCGCGTCTGCTCCTCGTACAGGAATGCCTCGGTCAGAAGCGACGTCGCGAGGATCTTGTTGCGCGGGCTGTAGAAGAGATTCGCGCGCGGCGAATGCGTCGCGCACGGCGCCTTGCACTTGCCGCAACGCAGGCAGTCCTTGATCGAGCTGGCGATGTCGCCGATGGCGCTCTGCTCGAGGATCAGGCTCTCGTGGCCGATCAGCGAGAACGACGGCGTATACGCGTTCTCGAGGCCCGCGCCGAACGGCCCGCCGCGCAGCAGCTTGCCGCGGTTGAAGCGGCCATCGGGGTCGACGCGGCGCTTGTAGTCGGCGAACGGCGCGAGCTCCTCGTCGGTGAGGAACGCGAGCTTCGTGATGCCGATGCCGTGCTCGCCGGAAATGACCCCGCCCAGCGCACGCGCGAGCGCCATCAGGCGCACGACCGACGCGTTCGCCCGCTGCAGCATCGCGTAGTCGTCGGAGTTGACGGGGATGTTCGTGTGCACGTTGCCGTCGCCGGCGTGCATGTGCAGCGCGATGAACACGCGGCTGCGCAGCACCTCGCGATGAATTTCGTCGCAGCGCGCGAGCAGTGGCGCGAACGCGCGTCCTGCGAACAGATGCTCGAGCGGCTCGCGCAGCTCGCGCTTCCACGACACGACGATCGCGTGGCTTTGCAAATCGCGAAACGTCGCGTCGAGACTGTCGAGGAGTTCCTGCCAGCGCAAGCGCACGCCGAGCACCAGAGCGCGCGCATCGTCGAGCGTCGCGTCGAGCTCGCCATCCGAAGGACGCGCCTCGCTGCCGGTGCGCCACAGGTGCTCGCGATCGGGTGCTTCGAAGAATTCGACGAGGCGATCGGCGAGCTCGAGCTTGTTCGCGATCGACATCTCGATGTTGAGGCGCTCGACGCCGTCGGTGTAATCGCCGAGGCGCTCGAGCGGAATGACGACGTCCTCGTTGATCTTGAACGCGTTCGTGTGCTTCGAAATCGCCGCCGTGCGCGAGCGGTCGAGCCAGAACTTCTTGCGCGCCTCCGCCGACACGGCGACGAAGCCTTCGCCGCCCCGCGCGTTGGCGATGCGAATGACCTCCGACGCGGCCTTGGCGACCGCATCGTCGTCCGCGCCCGCGATGTCGCCGATCAGCACCATCTTCGGCCGCCCGTGGCGCTTTGCCTTCGTCGAATAGCCGACGGCCTTCACGTAGCGCGCGTCGAGGTGCTCGAGGCCCGCGAGCTGCACGCGATCCGCCCCTTCGCGTTCGCCCGCGCGATCGAGGAAGCGCTTGATCTCGACGATGGCCGGCGTCGACTCGCGCGCCTCGGTGAAGAACTCGAGGCAGAACGTGCGGATCGCGCCGGGCATCCGATGCAGCACGAAGCGCGCACCGACGATGATGCCGTCGCAGCCTTCCTTCTGCACGCCGGGGAGACCCGACAGGAACTTGTCGGTGACGTCCTTGCCGAGGCCGGCCTTGCGGAACTGATTGCCGCGGATCGTCAGCGTTTCGCGGTTCGTGATCGTGCGTCCGTCGTCAGCCAGCGCGCGCAGCTCGAACGACGCCTGCGGTGCATCGTGGATCTTCCCGAGGTTGTGGTCGAGCCGCACGACTTCGAGCCATTCGCCGGCCGGCGTGACCATGCGCCACGACACGAGGTTGTCGAGCGCCGTGCCCCACAGCACGGCCTTCTTGCCGCCGGCGTTCATCGCGACGTTGCCGCCGATGCACGACGCGTCGGACGACGTGGGATCGCATGCGAACACGAGCCCGCTCGCGTCGGCGACGTCCATCGCGCGCTTCGTCACCACGCCGGCGCCGCAGTCGATCGTGGGCGTCGGTTCCTGGCGTCCCGGCAGCACGATCGGCTCGACGGCGGACAACCGTTCGAGCTTCTCGGTGTTGATCACGGCCGAGTGCGCATCGAGCGGAATCGCGCCGCCGGTGTAGCCCGTGCCGCCGCCGCGCGGAATGATCGTGAGGCCGAGCTCGATGCAGCCGCGCACGAGCGCGCGCACTTCGTCCTCGGTGTCGGGGATCAGCACGACGAACGGATACGCCACGCGCCAGTCGGTGGCGTCGGTGACGTGCGACACGCGGGAGAGCCCGTCGAAGCGGATGTTGTCCTTGCGCGTGACGCGGCCGAGCGTCCTTTGCACGCGCTTGCGCAGCGCGGTGGTCTCCGGGAACCACGTCGAGAAGCGATCGACCGCTTCGCGCGCGGCGGCCACGAGCTTGCCCACGCTCGCGTCGCGCGCGGGCTCGGCGTCGCGGTAGGCCGCGCGCCGCTTGTCGATCTCGGTGAGCCGGTGATGCAGCGCCTCGACGAGCAGCTTGCGCCGCCGCGGGTTGTCGAGGAGGTCGTCCTGAAGGTACGGATTGCGCTCGACGACCCAGATGTCGCCCAGCACCTCGAACAGCATCCGCGCCGAGCGGCCGGTGCGCCGCTCGCCGCGCAGTTCCTCGAGCAGCGTCCACATCGGCGCGCCGAGGATGCGGATCACGATCTCGCGATCCGAGAACGACGTGTAGTTGTACGGGATCTCGCGCAGGCGGGAGCGTTCCGTGCGCGAATCCTGCCTCGCGGCCACCGGTTCGCCAAGCGCGTTCATGGG
>JAICKU010000078.1 GCA_025927765.1 Burkholderiales bacterium | reverse complement strand
CTCGTCGTGCACGATCAGGGCGCTTTCGCGCACGTCGTCGAACGTCGCGTCGGGCACGGGGTCGAGGTCGAAGTGCAGGTAGTCGGGGCGATCGACGTCGTCGCAGCGCGCGTACCACGGATGGAGATCGATGCAGCCGAGGTTGATCAGCCACAGGAGCGACGCGAGGTCGTTCGCCATGGGGAACGCGATCACGCTGCCCGAGCCGTGCTCGATCGAGCAGGTCGCGATCCAGTCGGGACGCGGCGACGGTGCGCGCTTCATGAAGAAGCACTTCCCTTCCGCGCCGTTCGGATAGCGCTTCATCACCATCGCCCGATGGACGACGTGCGGCAGAAGCGCAGGCGCGACGGCGGCGTAGTAGCGAAGGAGGTCGCCCTTCGTGATGCCGTGCGCCGGCCAGAACGGCTTGCGCAGATTGGTGAGCACCGCGCTGTGGCCGTCCACCTCGACGGATGTCGTGTCGGCGTCGCCGGGGATGTCGGGCGCCTGGCGTGCTGCCGGGCGGCGGCGCGATGCGCGCGCGGCGGGCGACGCGGCGGTGGTGGGCGGCGAAGGCACGGGGCCACTGCAGCAAGCCGCATGCCGCAGCTTTTCAGTGCGTTATCAAGCGCTTCCACCCGCAGGCTTGCGCAACGCTTACACCGCGACGGAAGGAATTGCGAAGCGCGGCCCGCGAACTCGCCACGGTTGCTATAGTCGGTACAGGACGGCCCCGAGGGAACGAACATGGAAGCAGCAGCGAATTACATCGCCGGCGAATGGCAGGCGTCGTCGCAGGCGGCCGAGGACATCAATCCGTCGAACACCGGTGACGTCGTCGGCCTGTTCTCGCGCGCCGACGCGAAGGCGGCGGAGCGCGCGATCGCCGCGGCGAAGCAGGCGTTCCCGTCATGGTCGCGAAGCGGCATCCAGCAACGCCACGACGTCCTGAAGAAGATCGGCGACGAGATCCTCGGACGGAAGGACGAACTCGGGCGGCTGCTTGCGCGCGAGGAAGGCAAGACGATCGGCGAGGCCGTCGGCGAAACGGTGCGTGCCGGCCAGATCTTCCTGTTCTTCGCGGGCGAAGTCTTGCGCATCGCCGGCGAGAAGGTCGCGTCGGTGCGCCCGGGCATCGACATCGAGATCACGCGCGAGCCACTCGGCGTCGTCGGCCTGATCACGCCCTGGAATTTCCCGATCGCGATTCCCGCGTGGAAGATCGCGCCGGCGCTGGCCTATGGCAACTGCGTGGTGTTCAAACCGGCCGATCTCGTGCCGGCAACCGCGCACGCGCTGTCGCAGATCATCGCGGGCGCGGGGCTCCCGGCCGGCGTGTTCAACCTCGTGATGGGTCGCGGATCGGTGGTCGGCGAGACGCTGCTCACGCATCCCGACGTCGCGGCGATCTCGTTCACCGGCTCGGTCGCCACGGGAATACAGATCGCGGCGAAATGCGCGGCAGGCATGAAGAAGTTCCAGCTCGAGATGGGCGGCAAGAACCCGCTCGTCGTCGTCGACGATGCCGACCTCTCGGTCGCGGTCGAGTGCGCCGCGAACGGCGCGTTCTTTTCCACGGGGCAACGCTGCACGGCATCGTCGCGGCTGATCGTCACCGACGGCATTCACGATCGCTTCGTGCAGGCGCTGACCGAGCGCATGAAGAAGCTCGTCGTCGACGACGCCCTGAAGCCCGGCACGCACATCGGCCCGGCCGTCGACGAGTCGCAGTTCCAGCAGGACCTCGCGTACGTCGACATCGGCAAGAAGGAGGGCGCGCGCCTCGTCGCAGGCGGCGAGCGTCTCACGCGCGGCACCCCGGGCTACTACGTCGCACCGACGCTTTTCACCGAGGTGCGCAACGACATGCGCATCGCGCGCGAGGAGATCTTCGGACCGGTCGCGGCGGTCATTCGCGTGCGCAATTACGACGAGGCCCTCGCGGTCGCGAACGACACTGCGTTCGGCCTGTGCGCCGGCATCTGCACCACGAGCCTCAAGCACGCGTCGCACTTCAAGCGCAACGCCGATGCCGGCATGGTGATGGTCAACCTGCCGACGGCGGGCGTCGACTACCACGTGCCGTTCGGCGGGCGGAAAGGGTCGAGCTACGGGCCGCGCGAGCAGGGACGCTACGCGGCCGAGTTCTACACGACGGTCAAGACGAGCTACACCCTTCCGTGATCGGCCGCCGTATCATGTAGGCAGGGGCTCGTTCCGCAGCGCGAGGCGACCGTCGGCGCTCGGGCAAAGCGAGCGGGGACGACGGAACAACAAGAATCGATCAACCCTCACCGGAGTTCAAACAATGCCTCGCTTCCTCGTCTTCGTTGCGGCGCTCGCTTTTTCCGCCGCTGCACTCGCGCAGGACGTCACGTTCGGCGCGTCCGTACAACTGACCGGGCCCGTCGCGAACACCGGCCGCTACTACAAGGACGCGTACGAGTTCGCGATCGACAAGATCAACGCGGCCGGCGGCGTCAAGGTCGGGTCGCAGCAGCACAAGATCGCGCTGAAACTGCTCGACAACCAATCCGACGTCAACCTGTCGGTGCGTCAGTACACGCAGCTGCTGACGCAGGAAAAGGTCAACTTCCTGCTCGGCCCGTTCGCGAGCAATTTCGTGCTCGCCGACTCGTCGATCGCCGAGAAGGCCAGCGTGCCCATGGTGCAGGGCGGCGGCGCATCGGACGAAATCTACGCGCGCGGCTACAAGTACATCTTCGGCACGCTGCCGGCCGCGAGCGACTACTTCGGCAGCACGATCGAGGCGCTCGGCAAGTTGAATCCCGCGCCGAAGACCGTGGCGCTCCTGTACGCCGACGATTCGTTCGACGTGTCGGTGGCGAAAGGCACCCGCGACCTTCTGAAGAAGGCGAAGCTGCAGCTCGCGCTCGACGAGAAATACAGCACGAACGCCTCGGACTTCTCGGTGCTGCTGTCGCGCATCAAGAGCAGCAACGTCGACGCCGTGCTCGTCGCGGGTCATGAAACGGAAGTCTTGAATTTCATCCGCCAGTCGAAGAGCCTCGGCGTGAATCCCAAGTTCTACTCGTTCACGGTCGGCGTGCCGAGTGCCGACTTCCGCCATGCCCTCGGCAAGGATGCGAACGGCGCGAGCGGCATGACCGCCTGGCTTCCGTCGTCGACGCTCAAGGACAAGTGGTTCGGCGACGCCGAGCAGTTCGCGAAGGCGTACAAGGCGAAATTCGGCTACGATCCCGACTACCACGCGGCCGCGGGCGTGGCGGCGGTCGAGGCGTTCGTGAACGCGATCGAGGCCGCGGGCAGCCTCGATCCGAACAAAGTGCGCGACGCGCTCGCCAAGTCGAACTTCGAAAGCCTGTACGGGAAGATCGCCTTCAACGACAAGGGCCAGATCAGCCTGCCGCAGATCGTGATCCAGATCCAGAACGACCAAGTGGTCGAGGTCTACTCGGACAACAAGTTCGAGCACAAGCTCGTCTACCCGCTGCCGCCATGGGGCCAGCGCTAGGCGCCTTCGTCGTGACCGCCGCATAACAGGCACGCCGCCGCTTCGTGGAACTGCTCGCCCAGGTCCTCGTCGGCGGCGTCCTGCTGGGCGGGCTCTATGCACTGATGGCGCTCGGGCTCGCGCTGGTGTGGGGGGTGCTGAACATCGTCAACCTCTCGCACGGCGCGCTGATCATGCTCGGCGCCTACGCGACGTATTACCTCTTCACCGGCACCGGCCTCGATCCGTTCGCCGCATTGCCGATCACCGCGATCGTGCTCTTCGTCATCGGCTGGCTGATCCAGCGCGGCATCCTGAACCTCGTGATCCGAGGGCCGATGTTCAACACGCTGCTGATCACGTTCGGCATCGAGGTGATCCTCACCTACCTCGCGCAGCTCCTGTTCTCCGCGGATTTTCGCGCGATCAACCCGCCATACGCCGGCAACAATTTCCGCGTGTTGGGCATCACGATCCCGCTGATGCAGGTGCTCGCGTTCGCGATCGCGATCGGGCTCACGGTCGCGATGTGGCTGTTCCTGCTGCATACGCGCGTCGGCCGCGGCATTCGCGCGGCGTCGCAGAACCTCGTCGCGGCGCGGCTCTACGGCGTCAACCCGCGCTCGATCTACGCGCTGACGTTCGGCATCGGATCGGCGCTGGCGGGTGTCGCCGGCGGGCTCTACGGCACGGTGTCGCAGATCAATCCGTACATCGGCGGCCCGCTCACCGCGAAGTCGTTCGCCATCGCGATCATCGGCGGGCTCGAGAATCCGCTTGGCGTCATCGTCGGCGGCCTCGTGCTCGGCATCGTCGAGTCGCTGACGGCACTTTATGCGGGGTCGACGTACCGCGACGTCGCGAGCTTCGGCGTGCTGATCCTCGTGCTGATCCTGCGGCCCACGGGCCTGCTCGGGCGCACCACGTAATGAGGGTCGGACCCCATTTTTCGGGTGCCGGGAAAAGAGGGTCTGACCCTGTTTTTCCCCGAGAAGATGGCTGAGCGCGTCCTGACGCCGGTCGAAACTCGCGCGGGCTCGGCGAAGCGCACGATCGTCTTCGTGATCGTGCTGATCGTCGTCGCCGCGCTCGCCGCGCTGCCGTGGTACGGCAACAGCGTCCTCGTGCAATTCGGCATCAGCGTGCTGCTGCTCGCCACGCTCGCGCAGGGCTGGAACATCATCGGCGGCTACACCGGCTACGCGTCGTTCGGCAATTCGGTGTTCTACGGCCTCGGCGCGTACGGCGTCGCGATCGCGATGGTGCAGTTCAAGCTGCCGTTCTGGATCGGCATGATCGCGGGCCTCGTGCTCGCCGTCGTGTTCGCGGCGGCGCTCGGCGCCGCGGTGCTGCGCCTGCGTGGCCACTATTTCGCGATCGCGACGCTGGCGCTTGCGTTCATCATGACGGCGATCGTGTCGAACGTCGAAATCGCCGGCAGCAACATCGGCCTCGTCCTGCCGCTGCTGAAGAGCGATGTGCTGTTCTACGAACTGGCGCTCGGCCTGCTCGTGCTCGCGACGATGACCGTCTGGTGGCTCGCCAACAGCCGCTTCGGCCTCGGGCTGATCTCGATCCGCGAGAACGAGGAGGGCGCGGCGGTCATGGGCGTCAACACGACGCTTTACAAGACCCTCGCGTTCATGCTGTCGGCGGCGTTCACCGGCCTCGCCGGCGGCATCTACGCGTACTACATCACGTTCATCGATCCGGTGGGCGTGTTCGACGTCGGGCTCAACGTCAAGATGATCATCATGGCGGTGTTCGGCGGCCCTGGGACCGTGCTCGGACCGGTCGTCGGCGCGCTGATCCTGTCGACGATCTCCGAGGTGCTCGCCACGAAGGTGACGAGCATCGCGAGCATGTTCTTCGGCATCGTGATCGTGATCGCGGTGGTGTTCATGCCGCGCGGCATCGCCGACGTGCTGCGGCGCGCCGGCCGTTCGCCACTGCGCTACTTCGTCGACAACGTGCGTACGCACCGGCTCTGATGGCAACACCCGCACGTACGCCGGCCGCCGCCGGCAACATCCTCGAAGTGCGCAACCTGACGAAGCGCTTCGCGGGGCTTGTCGCGGTCAACGACGTGACCTTCGACCTCCGCCGCGGCGAGATCCTCGGCCTGATCGGACCCAATGGCGCCGGCAAGACCACGCTCGTGGGCATGATCAACGGCACCATCGAGCCCACGTCGGGGGACATCGTGTTCGATGGGCACTCCGTGCTCGGCGTGCCGGCGTACCGGCGAGCGCACATGGGGATCGGGCGCACGTTCCAGGTGATGAAGCCGTTCCCGGGACTGACGGTGCTCGAGAACGCGGCGGTCGGCGCGCGGTTCGGCGCCGCAGGCGGCATCAAGGACATGCGGCGCGCGCAGGACCGCGCGCGCGAATGCCTCGAGTTCGTGGGCCTCGGCCGGCGCATCGACCAGCGCGCCGACGCGCTCGGCGGCCCCGATCGCAAGCGCCTCGAGCTCGCGAAGGCGCTGTCGATGAAGCCCACGCTGCTGCTCCTCGACGAAGTCATGGCGGGGCTCAATCACGTCGAGATCGAGGAAGTGATCGAGGACATCCGCAAGGTCCGCGACCAGGGCATCAGCATCCTCGTGATCGAGCACGTGATGAAGGCGATCACGAGCCTGTCCGACCGCGTGTTCGTGCTGCATCACGGCGAGAAGATCCTCGAGGGGCCGACCGAGGAGGTGCTGCGCGATCCTCGCGTCGTGGAAGCCTATCTCGGCAAGAAGCGGACGAAGAGCTGATGGCAGATGCGCTGCTGGAAACGCGAGCTCTGACCGCCGGCTACGGCGAGATGCAGGTGCTGCGGGACATCTCGCTTGCCGTGCAGCCCGCGGAGATCGTCGCCATCGTCGGCAGCAACGGCGCGGGCAAGACGACGCTGCTGCGCGCGATCTCGCGGCTCATTCCCTGCGGCGGCGAGGTCACGTTCGACGGGAAATCGGTGTCACACGCGACCGCCGACGAAGTGTTCGGCTCGGGACTCGTGCAGGTGCCAGAGGGGCGACAGCTCTTCGATCGCATGAGCGTCGAGGAGAACCTGCGCATGGGTGCGTATCGGCGCGGTGACAGGCGCGCGATCGACGACGACCTCGACCGCATGTACACGCTGTTTCCGCGCCTCTCTGATCGCCGGCGGCAGCTGGCGGGCAGCATGTCGGGCGGCGAGCAGCAGATGTGCGCGATGGCGCGCGCGCTGATGGCGCGGCCGCGCCTCATGATGGTCGACGAGATGAGCCTCGGTCTCGCGCCGGTGATCGTCGACCAGCTGCTCGAAACGATGACCGCGATCCGCAAGGAAGGCGTCACCGTGCTCCTCGTCGAGCAGGACGTGCACGCGGCGCTTTCCGTCGCCGACCGTGGCTACGTGATGGAAACCGGGGAGATCGTGCGTGAAGGGAGCGCGCGCGAACTCGAGTCCGACCCCGAAGTGCAGCGCGCGTATCTCGGCGAGGTTTGACTTCGGGGTCAGGTTTGACTTCGGGGTCAGAGCTGTAAGTATTTGCGCGCGGGCTGCGAATACTTACAGCTCTGACCCCGAAGTCACTGACCCCGAAGTCACTCGTACGTCACGATGATCAGGAACACGAGCAGCACCGAGAGCCACGGCAGCGTGGCGCGCACCGTCTGCATCACGGACATGCCGGTGAGGCCGGAGGTGATGGACGGGGTCGCGTCAACGGTGTGCGCGGCGTTCGCGTCGAGTGCGCTCGTCGCCGGCGGGCGCAAGAGTAGCATGCGTGCCTGGAAGCGACGAGCGACACGCGGGCGGATCGACGATGGACGGCAGCGCGAAGGACATTCTGGCCACGGCGAAGGCGAAGATCCGCGGGCAGGCGCGCAGGGTCGTGTTCCCGGAGGCGGGTGACGAGCGCATCGTCGCCGCCGCACGGCGCCTCGCCGGCGAAGGCCTCGCGACGCCGATCGTGCTCGACGCGGTTCAGCGCGAGAACGTCGATCGTTACGCCGCGCTCTACCGGGAAGGCCGGCCCGACGCGAGCGAGGGCGTCGCGCGCAGGCTCGCGGCGAAGCCGCTGTTCCACGCGGGGCTCATGCTCAAGGCGGGCGACGCCGATGCGATGGTGGCGGGCGTCGCGAACCCGACGGCGCGCGTGATCGAGGCGGGAATGATGACGATCGGGCTTGCGCCCGGCATCGCGACGCCGTCGAGCTTCTTCCTGATGGGGTTGCCCAACCGCTGGCTCGTGTTCGCCGATTGCGCGGTCAATACGGACCCATCGGCGGAGGCGCTCGCCGACATCGCGATCGCGTCGGCCGCGAGCGCGCGGGGCTTGCTGAACGAAGCGCCGCGCGTCGCGCTACTGTCGTTCTCGACGAAGGGGAGTGCAAAGCACGCGCACGTCGACAAGGTGCTGCGCGCGCTTGCGATCGCGCGCGAACGCGCGCCGGACCTCGCGATCGACGGCGAGCTTCAGGCCGACGCGGCACTCGTGCCCGCGGTCGCCGCAAAGAAGCTCGCGGACGCGGGCCCGGTCGCCGGGCGCGCGAACGTGCTCGTGTTCCCGGATCTCGACAGCGGCAACATCGCCTACAAGCTCACGCAGTACCTCGCCGGCGCGCGCGCGATCGGGCCCATCCTGCAGGGCTTCGCGCGGCCGGTCAGCGACCTGTCGCGCGGCGCGAGCGTCGACGACATCGTCGCGACGACGACGCTCGTGCTGGCGATGGCGTCGAACTGATCGAGGGGGCACGGCCGCTTTGCAACGTTACAGGTTGAACACGCGCCCGGCGTTCTGCGAGCGGATCGCGCGCATCTGATCCTCGGGCAGCTTCGCGGTGTTCGCGAACGCGCCCTTCGTGTCGTGCACCTGGTGCGGCCAGTCGGTGCCGAACATCACGTGTTCCGCGCCGACGATCGAAATCAGGTACTGCAACGGGCGCACGTCGTACGTGATGCTGTCGTAGTAGATGTGCCGCAGGTATTCGGTCGGCTTGCGCTGCATGCGGCGCCGACTCGGGATCTCGACCTCGTCGCCTTTCTCGAAGCGGCCGACCAGATACGGCAGCGTCCCGCCGCCGTGCGACGCGATGATCTTGAGGTTCGGGTACTGGTCGAAGAAGCCGTCGAAGATCATCCGCGCGATCGCGAGCGTCGTGTCGAACATGAAGCCGACGGCCCACGACAGGTCGTACTTCGTCATGTCCATCATGTCGACGCCGGGTGGATCGGTGGGATGCACGAGCACCGGCAGGCCGCGCCGGTCGATCTCCGCCCAGATCGGCGCGAAGAACGGATCGGTGAGGCTGCGGCCGGCGATGTTCGCGAGCACCATCACGCCGACGGCGCCATTGCTGCAGGTCCGGCCGAGTTCCTCGAGCGCCTGCTGCGGGTATTCCCACGGCAGCGACGTGAACCAGCGGATGCGATCGGGCCACGTGCGCTGCGCCTCGGCCATCGTGTCGTTCGATTCGCGCGCCGCGCGACAGCTCACGTCCTCGTTGCCCCAGTACACGTTGGGACACGTGAGCGAGACGATCGACACGTCGATGCCGGCCTCGTCCATGTGCCGGATGCGCAGGTCGTAGTCGAAGTGACCGCGCTGCGGAATCACGACCGGCGTGTGGCCGCGGAAGATCTCCTGCTGCCCGTCGGGGCGCGTCTTGATGTTGTAGATGCCGCCTTCGTGCTTCAAAAGCTCGAGCCAGCGGGGCGTGAACATGTGTGTGTGAACGTCGATGACGGGCATCGTAGGTCTCCGAAGCAGGTGAAGGCCGGCGCGTCAGTGCCTGAGCACCTGGCCGAGGAAGGATTGGAGGCGCGCGCTGCCGGGCTGGTCGAAGAACCTGTCGGGTGCCGCCGTTTCGATGATCTGTCCCTGGTCCATGAAGATCACGCGATCGGCGACGCGCCGCGCGAATCCCATCTCGTGCGTGACCACGATCATCGTCATGCCGTCGCGCGCGAGCGATTCCATCGTCTGCAGCACTTCGTTCACCATCTCGGGATCGAGCGAGGCGGTGGGCTCGTCGAACAGCACGAGCTGCGGCCGCGTGCACAAGGCCCGCGCGATCGCCACGCGCTGCTGCTGGCCGCCGGAGAGCTGCGCCGGGTGTTTCTGTGCATGGGCGGTAAGGCCGACCCGTGCAAGGTAATGCATCGCGAGCTCGCGTGCCTCGCCGCGCTTCGAGCCATGGCCATGAACGGGACCGACGATGAGGTTCTGCAGCACCGTCATGTGCGGGAACAGGTTGAACTGCTGGAACACCATGCCGACGCGGCGGTTGATCGCGAGCCGCGCGGCGCGCGTGATCGCGTTCGCGTCGACGTCGATGCCGCACACCCGCAGTTGCCCCTGCTCGAACGGCTCGAGCAGGTTGATCGTCCGCACGAGCGTCGACTTGCCGGAACCCGATGGACCGCACACGACGATGCGCTCACCCGGCGCCACGTGTACGTCGACGTCGCGCAGCGCGTGGTAGCCGCCATACCACTTGTTGATGCCGCGCATCGTCACGATCGGGGCGGCGAAGGCTCGCGTCGTCGTCATCGTTCAACGCTGCACTTCGAGGCGCCGGCTGTAGCGCGACAACGCGTAGCAGACGGTGAAATAGACGAGCGCGAGGAACACGTAGCCCGACGTGAGCACGTTCGATTCGCCCATCCAGTCGGGCGACTTGGCGCCGATCTCGATGGCGCCGAGCAGGTCGCTGACGCCGATGATCGACAGCAGCGTCGTCTCCTTGATCACGGCGATCATGATGTTGACGAGCGCCGGCACGACGGAACTGACGGCCTGCGGCAGCACGATCAGGCGCAGCGTCGAGAAGTCGGACAGGCCGACCGTCGTCGCCGCCTCGCGCTGGCCGCGATCGACCGCCTGCAGGCCGCCGCGGAACACTTCCGCGGCCATCGCGGCGTTGAAGAGCGCGAACGCGATGGTCGCGCGCGCGAAGAGACCGATCGCCAAGCCGCGCGGCAGGAACAGCGGCACGAGCGTCGCCGCGATGAACAGCACGCCGAGCAGCGGCACGGCGCGCAGCGACTCGACGAACGCCCCGCACACCCATCGCACCACCGGCCATCGCGAACGTCGGCCGAGTGCCAGGACGAGCCCAAGCGGCAGCGCGGTCGCGAACGTGGCGAGCGTCACGACGAGCGTCAGCAGCAGCCCGCCCCATTGCGTCGGCACGACGAGGGGCAGCGGTCCGCCGCCGATCAGCAGCGCAAAGAACGCGACGGGCAGCAGGACGAATCCGAGCAGCACGCGCGCAAGGCTCGCCGCGTGTGAGCGCCGCACGACCCATGTCCAGAACAGCGCGAACGCCGCGAAGCACGTCCATGCGCGCCATAGCTGATCCGCCGGATAGTTGCCCACGAGCCACGGCTTCCAGCGCGCGATCACGAACGCCCAGCATGCGCCGGCGTCGCCCGGGCACGCTGCGCTCGAACCGCCGCGCCAGTGCGCTTCGACGACCGCCCAGGCGAAAAAGCGCCAGCCGGCGACGACGAGGAGCGAAATGAGCGCGAGCGACAGCACACTCATCGCCGGCGTCGGGAACAACATGCGTCGCCAGCGCTCGACGACGGCAACCGCGACGGGCGGTGCCGCGCGCGGTTCGATCAGCGTCTGTCGTACGAAGAGCGTGTTCATGGCGTCCGCAGCGCAATGAGGTCAGCCCGTCATTTCAACGCTGTCGGAAATGAAGGCCTGACTCTCATTGCGCGTCCCTCGCGACGCAGCAGCCGCCGATTCGCGAGGCCAACCGCGAGTGCGATCGCGAGGTTGATCGCCGCGTAGAGCACGACGACCAGCGTCATCGCCTCGAGCACCTGGCTCGTCTGGCTCGCGATCGTGCCGCCGATGATCTGCATGATGTCCGGGTAGCCGATCGCCGCCGCGAGCGCCGACGACTTCGCGAGGATCTGGTATTGCCCGCCGGCAGCGGGGAGCGCGACGCGCAGCGCCTGCGGCAACGTGATCAGCAGTGCGGCGCGCCATCCGGCCAGGCCGACGGTCGCCGCGGCCTCGACCTGTCCGCGGGGCACCGACAGGATGCCGGCGCGGAAGATCTCCGCGAGGAACGCGCTGTTGTAGATCGACAGTCCGAGGGTCAGCGCCATCAGCTCGGGCAGGATGGCGATGCCGCCCGCCACGTCGAAGCCCTCGACGTGCGGTGCGCTGCCGAACGGGAGGAACAAGCCGCGGTTGTTGAGCAGCGCGCCGCCGAATTGCAGGCTGTCGGACACCGGCGGCAGCAACGCGATCGCGGACGCGTACCAGAACAGGATCTGCAAGAGCACCGGGATGTTGCGGAACACCTCGACGTACGCGGCCGAGGCGCCGCGCACGAGGCCGGGGGGTGCCAGGCGACCGAACGCGACGACGAGCGCAATCAGCGTGCTCACGGCGCCTGCGAGCACGATCACGAGCAGCGTGTTCTGCGTGGCGACGACGATCGCGGTCCAGTACGACGACGCCGGACCGAACGGAATCAGCGACTGCGCGATCTGGAAGCCGGCCTGCGAGTGCAGGAAGCCGAACCCGGCCGACACGCCGAGCGCCTTCAGGTTGGCGTTGAAATTGGCGACGCCGCGGATCACGAGCCACGCGATGGCCGTGACGAGCAGCGCCTGGACGATCCACCCGGGCAAACGCTCGACGAGCGTCGCGCGCGACATCTTCCTCACGTGCATGTTGCTGCGGGGGCGGGCGCGAGCAGATCGCGCCCGCGCCCCGCCCTCGTCAACGGATCGGCGTCGACATCATGAGCCCGCCGTTGGCGACGAGCGCATTGCGTCCCCGCTCGAGGTTGAGCGGCGTCTTCGGGCCGACGTTGCGGTCCCAGATGTCGCCGTAGTTGCCGACGGCCTTGATCGCCTTGTAGGCGTAGTCGTTCGACACGCCGAGCTTGCTGCCGAAATCGCCGCTCACGCCGAGCAGGCGCTGCACGTCGGGGTTTTGCGAGCTCTTCTGCGCATCGACGTTGGCCTGCGTGACGCCGAGCTCTTCGGCCGCCACGAGCGCATTCAGCGTGTAGCGGACGAGATCTTCCCAGCGCGTCTGTCCCTGCGCGACGATCGGCCCGATCGGCTCGTTGGACACGGTCTCCGCGAGCACCTTGTAGTCATCGCGATTGGGCAGCTTGGCGAGACGCGCGGCGAGGCCCGACCGGTCGTTGATCAGCGTGTCGCAGCGCTTGGCGATGAACGCGTCCCACGCCTGTTCGGCGGACGCGAAGGTGACGATCTTGTACTTCATCTTGTGCGCGCCGAAGTAGCTCGCGACGATCAGCTCCGACGTGCTGCCCTGCAACGTGCAGATCGTCGCATTGTTGAGGTCGGCGAGCTTGTTCGCCTTCGACTTCTTCGTGACGATGAAGCCCTGGCCGTCGTAGAACATGATCTTCGGGAACTTGAGGCCGCCCACGTCGCGGCTCTGCGTCCACGTGAAGCGGTGCGTGAGCACGTCGACCACGCCGGTGGGCAAGCCGGCGAACGCGGTTTTGAGGTCCATCGGCGTCAGCTGGATCTTCGTTTCGTCGCCGAGCGCAGCCGCCGCGATCGCCTTGCAGAGATCGATGTCGAAGCCTTCGCGCTTGCCCGCGTTGTTCTCCGCGGAAAAGCCGGCCGACGCGAGCGTCACCCCGCACTTGACGACACCGTGCGCCTTGACGTCGTCGAGGACGTCGGCGCGTGCGGTGCCCGTCAGCGCGGCGAGCGCGGCGGCGCCGAGCAAGCCTTTGCCGGCGATCGAAACGATGCTGCGAATGGTCATGGCGATGTCTCCGTCGTTGTTGCCGTGCGTTCCTCGATCGGCACGTATGCGCGCGGCGCCGGCCCGTTGTAGAGCGTGAGCGGCCGGATCAGGATGTTGTTCGCGAATTGCTCCTGCACCTGCACGGTCCAGCCGGGCACGCGCCCGGCCGCGAAGATCGGCACGAACAGGTCCTCGGGAATGCCGTTCAGGAAGTAGACGACGCCGGCGTAGAAATCGACGTTCACGTTCACGCCGTGACGCGCGTAGGGCTTCATCGCGTCGACGAGCGCGGCGAGGATCTGGTACCACTTCGGCTCGCCCATCGCGTGCGACAGCTTCTCGACGCCGGCGCGCATGTGCCGCGCACGCGGGTCTTCTGCGCGATAGACGCGATGCCCGAACCCCATGACCGGCTCCTTGTTCGCCCGCTTGCGCTTCACGTACTCGGCGGCGTTCGCCGGGTCGCCGATCTCCTGCGCCATGCGCATCACGTTCTCGGCGGCGCCGCCATGCGCCGGGCCCGACAGCGCGGCGATCGCCGCCGTGATCGCCGCGTGCAGGTTCGCGTCGGTGCCGGCGACGACGCGCGCGGTGAACGCCGACGCGTTCGAGCCGTGCTCGGCGTGCAGGATCATGTCGGTGTCCATCAGCTTCGCGGCGTCGTCGCCCGGCGTGCGGCCGGTCAGCATGTAGAGGAAGTTGGCCGCGTGGCCGAGCGCAGGGTCGGGGGCGACGAGCGGCTTGCCGTGACGGATCTGCTCGTGCGCCGCGATGATCATCGGCACCTGCGACGTGAGGCGCACGCTCTTGCGCAGCGTCGCCTCGGACGAATTGTCGTCGACGTCACGATCGAACGCGGCGAGTGCCGAGGTCGCGGTGCGCAGCACGTCCATCGGGTGCGCATTGCGCACCGCGCGGATGATGTCGTAGACGGGTGCGGGCAGCTCGCGCGCGGCCTTCAGTTCCGCATCGAACGTCGCGAGCGCGTCCCGGGACGGCAGCTCGCCGTACAGCAGCAGGTAGCACGTCTCCTCGAACGTCGAGCGCTCGGCGAGATCGTGGATCGAATAGCCGCGGTAGAGGAGCTCGCCCGCCCGGCCGTCGATGAAGCAGACCTCGGAGCGGTCGAAGTAGACGCCCTTCAGGCCCCGATGGATGTCGATCTTCTCGCCGTCGTCGCTCATCGCGGTATCCCCTCCGAATGAAAAACCGCGACGATACAACACGCGCCGGGCGGCGCCGGGCGTCGGCTACGCGAGCGCCAGCAGAAACCCGCGCGGATCCTTGGTGATCGCCACCGAGACGATGTACGCGAACGTGAGCATCGCGGCGAGCCACGCGCCGCCGCGCACTGCCTTCGTGCGGCCGAAGCGCAGCGCGATCATGCCGATCCCGATGTAAACGAGCAGGCCGGCGATCTTCGCAGCGATCCACGGCGCATTCGACGGCGTGAGCTTCAGCATCCACGCGAGCCACAGCGCCGACACGATCAGCACGGTATCGACGATGTGCGGCAGCGTCTTCGCGACGCGATGCCGGATCCAGTCGCCGCCGCTCAGCATACCGAGTCCGCGGGCAAAGAAGCCGGCGCCCGAAAGGGCGACGGCCGATACGTGAATCGTCTTGAGCGTCGCGTAATCCATCGTTCAGTGCCGCGCCGCGAACAGGATCTTAGCGAGCTCCGCGCGGTTCCCGAGCATGTCCTCCAGCGTGTATTGTGCAAGAACGTCGTAGAACGCCTTCATCGCGTCCGCAAGTACGCCGCGCAGCCGGCACACCGGCAAGATCACGCAACCGGCGCCGGCATCGAAGCATTCGGCCGGCACCATCGTGCCTTCCGCCTCGCGTACCACGTCGGCGATGCCGATCTCGCGCGCCGGGCGCGACAGTGCCAGCCCGCCGCCGCGGCCCCGCACGTTTGACAGGAAGCCGCGCTTGCCGAGGAAGTGCACGACCTTCGTCAGGTGGTTCTCCGAGATGTCGAACGCGCTTGCCACCCCGGCGATCGTCGCTCGCCCTTCGCGGTGTGCGGCGACGAAGATCAGCACGCGCAGGCTGTAGTCGGTGAAGGTCGTCAGACGCATGGTTGAAAAAGGCCGGACCCGACTTCTCGTCGCGCTCGTCTGGCCGGGAAAAGTCGGGTCCGACCCTCCGAAGAAAAAAGGGGGAGCGGTTCCCCGCTCCCCCGGAGTCACCTACCGGTTACGTTGGCTGCAGCACGCCTTCGGCCTTGGGGGCGACGCGCGGTCCGCCGCGGAGCAGCTTCAGCGCGTAGATCGCGAGGAACACGCTGCCGGCCGCGAACAGGATGTCACCCGGGACGCGCAGCCACACGAGCATCTCCATCACCTTCGAATGGACGATCTCGGGCGAGCGCGCGAACCACAGGCCTTCCGAAATGCTGGCGTAGGCCTGGTAGATGCCCGCGGGCAGCAGCGACATGAACACCATCATGAAGAGACCGATGTTGAGGCCCCAGAACGTCCACGCGAGATAGCGATCGGCATGGAGCCGGCGCTCGTACAGGCCGCGCAGGCAGAACAGCATGAGCCCGATGCCAAGCATCCCGTACACGCCGAAGAGCGCGGCGTGGCCGTGCGCGGGCGTGAGGTTCAGCCCCTGGACGTAATAGAGCGATGCCGGCGGGTTGATCACGAAGCCGAGGAGCCCGGCCCCCACGGTGTTCCAGAAGCCCACCGCGACGAAGCACAGGATCGGCCAGCGATACGCCTCGACCCATGGTGCGGCCTTGCTGCGCCGGTAGTTCTGGAAGCCTTCGAAGCCGAGCAGCGCGAGCGGCACCACTTCGAGCGCGGAGAACACGGCGCCGACCGCGATCACCGACGTGGGCGTGCCCGTCCAGTACAGGTGATGCAGCGTGCCGAGGATGCCGCCGAAGAGGAACACGATCGTTTCCAGCACGATGGCGCGGTTTGCCGACGACGCCGCGACGAGGCCGAGGCGCGTGAAGATCAGGCCGACCACCGCGGTCGCGAACACTTCGAAGAAGCCTTCCACCCACAGGTGCACGAGCCACCAGCGCCAGTACTCGATCATCGCGTAGTGCGTGTGCCTGCCCCACGCGAGCGACGTCGCGTAGAAGCCACCGATGCACGCGGCCGACAGGAACACCATCGCGATCAGGCCGCGCGTTTCCGACGGACGCTTCAGGGCCGGCCACAATGCGCGACCGAGGAGCAGCAGCCAGAACAGCAGCCCGACGAAGAGCAGCACCTGCCACACGCGACCCATGCTCGTGAACTCGAGGCCCTGGTTGCCGAGCCAGAAGCTGAAGTCGACGCCGTTCTTCTGCAGCGTGCCGAGCCAGCCGCACGCCGTCGAGCCGACGACGATCGCGATCAGCGCCCAGTACAGGACGTTCACGCCGAGCTTCTGGAACTTCGGCTCGTAGCCGGAGAGGAGCGGTGCGACGTACAAACCTGTGGCGAGCCACGCGGTGGCGATCCAGAAGATGCCGAACTGCGTGTGCACCGTGCGGGAGACGACGTACGGCAGCAGATCGGCGAGCGGGAAGCCGAAGAACGCGCGGCCTTCGACCGCGTAGTGCGCGGTGATCGCGCCCATCGCGATTTGCGCGAGGATCAAGCCGATCACCGTGAAGAAGTACTTGCGCGTCGCCTTCATCGACGGCGTGGCAACTGCGTTGATCAGCGGGTCGCTCTTCGGCACCACAGGATCGGGTTCTTCCTTGTGCGCGCTATGGAACCAGATCATGCCGGCGATGCCGCCGATCAGCAGGATGATCGACGCGATCGACCACATCGCCGACGACGTCGTCATCGTGTTGCCGATGATCGGCTCGTGCGGCCAGTTGCTGGTGTACGACTGGCCGGTTTCGCCCGGACGGTCGGTCGCCGCAGACCACGACGACCAGAAGAAGAAGCCAGTGAGGGCTTTGCGGTCGGCGGCGTCGGTCACGAGGTTGTCGCCCATCGCATACTGCTCGCGCAGCTTCTCGAGCGACGCGTCGTTGCCGAAGAGGTCCTCGTAGTGCTTTGCAACCTCGGCCATCGCCTTCGCGCGGATCGGCGACACGGTGACGGTGTTCGTCTTCGCGTCGTACGTGTTCGCGCGCATCTCGGCCTTGACCGTCGCGTCGACGGCGGCCTTGTCGGCAGTCGCCAGCGCGTCGTAGGCCCGCTCGAATGCCTGCTGCGCGTAGAGTTCGCGCAGCGTCACGGCTTCACGGTGCAGCCAGTCGGCCGACCAGTCGGGCGCCACGTAGCTGCCGTGACCCCAGACGGTGCCTAGCTGCTGACCGCCGGACGCGAGCCACACCTGCTGGCCGCGCTGCACCTCGTCGCTCGTGTAGAGCGTCTTGCCGTCGCTCGTCACGACGTTGGCGATCGGCGGTGCGGCGAGGTAGATCTCGCGGCCGAGAAAACCCAGTGCTGCGAACGACAGCACGAATACGACGCCGAGCCATTGCCACAACTTCCGGTTCGGTTTCACTTCCTCACTCCCTTTCAGGGCGGTTACGAAAATCGGTAGGTGCATCATAGGGGCACCTTCGCGAAAGATGCATCCGCTCTGCAGGTTATTCGCGCCTTGTTTGACGAGGGTCAAACGCACCAAGGACTTCGGGGTCAGAGCCGTAAGGGTTCGCACGACGTCGAGACTTAGGGGTCAGAGCCGTAAGGGTTGGCCCGCAGGCGGGCGAACCCGTACGGCACTGACACCGCAGTGGGGTAAAGAATGGGGATGACGCCGGGGGCCGCG
>JAICKU010000070.1 GCA_025927765.1 Burkholderiales bacterium | reverse complement strand
TGTCGCGGATGTTGCGGGGGCGGCCGCACGTGCGCGTGAAGGTGGCGACGAGCCTCGATGGGCGGACCGCGCTCGCGAGCGGCGAGAGCCGGTGGATCACGAGCGCTGCGGCGCGTGCCGATGGTCATGCCTGGCGGGCGCGTGCGTGCGCGATCGTGACCGGCATCGGCACCGTGCTCGCCGACGATCCGCAACTCACCGTGCGCCACGTGGAGACGACGCGGCAGCCGCTGCGCGTAGTGGTCGACCGCAGCGCGGAGACGCCGCTCGAGGCAAGGGTGCTGGCGGGCGATCCCGCGATCGTCGTCACCGCGGGTCCCCGCAATGCGCGCTGGCCCCAATCGGTGGAGACGATCGCGCTGCCCGACGCCGACGGGCGCGTGGATCTTGCCGCGCTCATGCGTGCGCTCGCCGAGCGCGGCTGCAACGAGGTTCACGTCGAGGCGGGGGCACGTCTGTCGGGCGCGCTGCTTCGCGCGGGCCTCGTCGACGAGCTCCTGGTGTACCTGGCGCCCTCGCTGATCGGCGATCCGGCGCGCGGCATGTTCGAGTTCGCAACGCCGCTTGCGTCGCTCGAGCAGCGCATCGCGCTCACGTGGACGTCGATCGAGCGCGTGGGTGACGACCTGCGCGTGATCGCGCGCGTGCACGCATAGCAAGGCGCGATGTTCACGGGCATCGTCACCGGCATCGGGCGCATCGACAGGAGCGTGCCTACGGCGCATGGCTTGCGCATGCACGTCGATGCCGGTGCACTCGATCTTGCGGACGTGGAAATCGGCGACAGCATCGCGGTGGCCGGCTGCTGCCTGACCGTGGTCGAGATCGCGCCGCCGTTGCTCGCGTTCGACGTGTCGGCGGAGACGTTGCGCTGCACGCGCGGGTTTCCGCATGCGCGCCGCGTGAATCTCGAGAAGGCCCTGCGATTGTCGGATCGCCTCGGCGGCCATCTCGTCAGCGGGCACGTCGACGGCGTCGCGCGCGTGATCGCGCAGCGCGCGCTGCAGGGCGACGACGCGGGCGCCGATATCGAATTCGAATCGCCTTCGCCGCTTGCGCGCTACATCGCGAAGAAGGGCTCGATCGCCGTCGAAGGCGTGAGCCTCACCACGAATGACGTGACGGGTGCGCGATTTACCGTGCACCTGATCCCGCATACACTTGCCCTGACCACCCTCGGGTCGCTTGCGCCCGGCGACGACGTGAACATCGAAGTCGACGTCGTGGCGCGCTATGTCGAGCGGTTGCGGGGCGAACGCTGAAATGGAGAAGGAGAAACCAGCATGGACCTGACAAGTCTCGAACGCCTGCCGATGTGGATCGGCGGTCGCGCCTTTTCGCCCTCGACCGCGCGTTACGGCGAGGTGACCAATCCCGCGACCGGCGAGGTGATTCGCCACGTGCCGTACGCGAACGGCGCCGATGTCGACGCCGCCGTCGCAGCGGCTGCGGCCGCCTTCCGGTCGTGGTCGAAATCGCCGTCGCTGCGGCGCGCGCGCGTGCTGATGAAGTTTCGCGACCTGCTCGACCGGCACAAGAAGGATCTCGCGAAGATCGTGACGCAGGAGCACGGCAAGACGCTCGCCGACGCCGAAGGGTCGGTGACGCGCGGCATGGAAGTGGTCGAGTTCGCGAGCGGCATCCCGCACCTGTTGAAGGGCGAGCACAGCGACAACGTCGGTACCGACGTGGACAGCTGGTCGATTCGCATGCCGGTGGGCGTATGCGCGGGCATCACGCCGTTCAATTTCCCGGCGATGGTGCCGATGTGGATGTTTCCCATCGCGCTCGGCTGCGGCAACACGTTCATCCTGAAGCCGTCGGAACGCGATCCCACGCTGTCGCTTCGCCTCGCCGAACTGTTGAAGGAAGCGGGACTGCCGGACGGCGTGTTCAACGTGGTGCACGGCGACAAGGAGGCGGTCGATGCGCTGCTCGCGCATCCCGACGTCAAGGCCATTTCCTTCGTGGGCTCGACGCCGATCGCCAAGTACATCTACGAAACGGGCGCCCGCCACGGCAAGCGCGTGCAGGCGCTGGGCGGCGCGAAGAATCACGCGATCGTGATGCCCGACGCCGATCTCGATTACGCGACCGAGGCGATCATCGGCGCAGGCTACGGGTCGGCGGGCGAGCGATGCATGGCGATTTCCGCCGTGGTGGCCGTCGGCGACGTGGCCGATTCGCTGGTGGAGCGCCTCGCCAAGCGCGCGCACAAAGTGACGACGGGCCCGGGCGATGCGCCCGACAGCGAAATGGGTCCCGTGATCACCTGCGCGGCGCGCGATCGCATCACCGGCCTGATCGATCGCGGCCAAAGCGAAGGCGCGACGCTGGTGGTGGATGGCCGCAAGCCCTCGATCGCCGGTCATCCCAATGGCTACTTCGTCGGCCCCACGCTGTTCGATCGCGTGACCCCGGACATGACGATCTACCGCGAGGAGATCTTCGGACCGGTGCTCGCGGTGCTGCGCGTGCCGTCGCTCAACGACGCGATCGCGATGATCAACGCAAACCCGTTCGCGAACGGCGCCGCGATCTTCACGCGCTCGGGCCACGCGGCACGCCGCTTCGAGCAGGACGCCGAAGTCGGCATGGCGGGCATCAACATCCCGATCCCCGTGCCGATGTCGTTCTACTCGTTCGGCGGCTGGCGCAACTCCCTGTTCGGCGACCTGCACGTGCACGGCATGGACGGCGTGCGGTTCTATACGCGCACGAAGGCCGTGACGTCGCGGTGGCCCGACGACGGCAGCGAGGGCCCCGGCTTCCACATGCCGGTGATGGGATAGGCAACGCTTCATTCGTCGAGCACGCGCCATGACAGGCGCGGATTCGGGTGTGCGGCCGATACGATCGCCTGCACGAACGTGGTTGCGCCGGCGGCGGCGTCGACGCGCACGCTGATGCGAAAGCTCGGCTGGCGCGGCGGCTCACCCGCCGGTGGCGCACCTTGCGCGGCCGCGACGCTCGGCGGCGACAGCGTGCAGTTGGCGCTCGTGGCGTCCCCCGCGGCGACGCAGAGCCGCTCGATGACGTGGCGTACGTGGCAGGCGTCGGCGACGTCGATGATCGCGGCCTCCGCGGGATAGTTCGCGAGCGATTGCAGCGCCGCCGGCACGCCGCGAAGGTCGGCGCCGGCCTGCAGCGACGCGTAGTAGTTGTGCGCGGGATCGTCGGCCCGCGGGTCGACGACGTGGTCGCGGAAGAGGGCGGCGACATCCGCTTCGAGCGCCGCCGACGCAGCGAGCATGGCGGCGCGCCGGGCGTGCACGTTGGCGACGACTGCCGACGACGTGGACGCGGCACGCAGCAGCGCCATCGACGCGTACGCGAGCGCGATGGACGTGACGAGCGCGACGAGGAGCACGACGCCGCGTTCGCCGCTCATGTCCCTGCGTTCCACGCGACGTTTCGCAGCGGCACCACCGTTTCCAACGTGCGATAGCGGTAGTTGCCGCTCGCCGTCGGCGCAAGCGTTGCCGTCAGCCGTCCCGGGCACGTCGTCTTGTCGGCGCGCTCGCAGTCGAACAGCACCCACGAGTACGTCGCGCGACGACTCCGTTCGCGCTCGTCGCTGCGCACCACCAGACCGACGCGAATCGCCTTGATCCGCGCGAGGTCGCCGAGCGGTGCGGCGAGCAGCGCTGCACTCGACCACGCGCCGGACGCGCTCACCCACGTGTCGAGCGCGCCGTCGCCGTCGTCGTCGACGCCGTACTGGAACTTGACGTTCACCACGTTCGCCGCGAGGGGGATTGGCGCGTCGCCGTTCGCGAGATCGGTGCTGCGCAACGTGCCGGCGGCCACGTCGAAGCGCAGGGTCGACGCGCGACCGGCCGGTCCGAGATCGAGAAGGACGCTGCCGAGCGGGAAGTCCACGGCGACCGGGGCATGCCCGAGTCGCACGAGGCCGCTCGCGGGCACCGAAACGGACGTCAGCTGCGTAGCGGCGCAGGTGCCCGCGCGGCTTACGGCGACCACACGATCGCCGACCGCGAAGCGATCCACGCTCTCGACGGTGAAATCCGACGCCGCCGCGGCGGCGCTCGCGAAGCTCGCGCCGATCGCGCCCGCATGGAGGGCCTGACGCACGACGATTGCGTCGGGCATGGTTGCGCTGCCGCTGTCGAAGATCACCGCGGAAATCGGTCGCAACGTGGTTGCGATGTCGGAGGTGGCAGGGCACGTGTCGAGCCACGCCGATGCGGCGCTCCAGCCGGCCCCGGCGTTCGCGATTGCTGCGGTGATCGCGTCGAGCGCGAACGTTCCCGCGATTTGGGCATCGGACGCGCCGCTCGCGCCGCGACGCAGCGCGTCCAGGGCGACGAACGCGCGGGAGATCACCACGATCGCGATCATGGCGACGGCGACGCCGACCAGCACGTCGACGAGCGACACGCCGGCGCTCCGGTTCGCCCCGGTTGCCTGTGCCGGAAGAGCCTTGCCGCAGGGCGATGCATTCATGGCAACGGCATCGACGTGCCGAGCGTGGCGACGTGCACCTCTGCATCACCGGGGCGCTGCCAGTAGATGGAGATGGCGACGGTGCGCCGAGAGGCGTCGTCGACGATGTCGACGACCGGCGCGTGGGCATCGGCGCGCACACCCGGAAGACGCGTCGCGCGCGCGAGCAATCGCTGGTAGCCGGCGCCGTCGCCCGGCGGCCCGTAGCGCGCGACGAGGCCCGCTGGCGTTTCCGCGGCCATTTCGGCGAGCGTGGCCGCAGCGATGTCGAACGCCTCCTCGCGCCATTGCGCGCTCCCGCTCGCGCGCTCGCCGGTCGCGATGCTCGACGCGAGGCCTAGCAACGCGATCGAGAACACGACGACCGCGACCAGCGCCTCGACGAGAAACGAACCCCGGTGACGACGAGCGAAGCCGCGCGCGTTCATGCGCAAAGGCCGTCGGCGCGAATGGTCCAGCAGTCGGCATGGCGCGACCATCCGGCGGGCACCGACACGGTGGTCTGCGCGCCGGTTTCGTCGACCGCATAGGTGAACGACGCCATGCCGTGATCCGCGCGGCCGCTCGCCGTGTACACGAACGTGGACGACGTGGCTGAACAGCTCAAGTCGAATGCGTCGCGGCTCGTGGCGCCCGGCGCCGGCACGCCGCAGGCGCCGCTCGCATCGAGATAGGAGCGCGCGTCCTGGAAGTGATCCTCCATTCGCGCGCGGGCATCGGCAAGGCGCGCGACGGCTTCGAGGATGCGACTGCGCTGCACGTAGCTCGCATAACTTGGAACAGCGATCGCCGCGAGCACGCCGACGATGGCGACGACGATCATCGCCTCGATCAGGGTGAAGCCACTGCGAATGCGCAAGGCGGAAGTCATGGACAAAGCTCGCTCGCGGTTTCGAGGCGCGCGCGGCCGCTGCTCGCCACGATCACGCGACGCATGCGAAAGCCCGGCGCGCACACCGTGAACGTGCCCATTTGCAAGGCGCCGTCGAAGCGACGCGCGCGGCCCGCGGCCGTATACGACACGTAGTCGGCGAGCGGCCGGTTGCCGCGGACGGTGATGCCGGCTTCCGCCGCGCGCTCGGCGGCAATCGGACTGCGGCGTGCGCCGTCGGCGAAGATCGTCCAGCCGCCTTCCCAGGGCAGCGCTCCGCCGGCGCATGCCGCGGTCCCGGGACAGAGATCGACGCGCGTGCCGCGGCGGACCGCTTCGCTTCGCGCGCGCTCGAGGCTGCGCAGCAGCGCGTCGGCGCGCGACTGCAGCCGTTGCTCGGCGACGTAGGCACCGAGGGTCGGAACGCCGATGGCGGCGACGACGGCTGCGATCGCGAGCGCGATCAGGAGTTCGAGGAGCGTGAAGCCCGCCGCGGGGGACATGCGTCGCATTGTCGGAACGCGCGACGCGACGAGCCATCGGCGAGATGGCCTAGATCGTTCGACCGATTGCCAAAGCGCCGGTGTGCGTTTCCCCCGTATGGAGGATGTGAGCGCGGCGCGGCCGGGCATAGCATGGCGAGCGCATCGGGGCGCGCAGCATTCGCAACGTCCGTCGTGTAAAGCTTGCAACGCCGAACCGGCGCGTTGCGGCTGTGACAACATGGCCGCAGGGCAATGGTTGGAGTGGGTAATGAACATCCGTCACGTCGTTTCGTCCCTTGTACTTTCGCTGTTCGCATTCGTGTCGCCGGCCGCACTCGCGCAGATCGCGGCGGGCGGTACGAGCATCCTCATCCCGGTCGTCGCGTCCACCGGGTCGTTCACGAGCGAGATCGTGGTGAAGGACGAATCGGGCTCGACGCGCTCGATCGGAGTGAAGTTCTACGAGTCCCTCGACTCGTCGACGCCCGGGGCGAAGACCTGCAGCCCGGTGTCGCTCGGCGCATTCCAGGTGACCACGTTCAGCCTGGCGGCGCAATGCGCGCTCGCCGGGGGCAGCCACTTCGGCTTCGTGATCCTCACGGACACGAGCGGGGCCAACAAGTGGTTCTTCGGATTTTCACGCACGTCGAATCCGCAGGGGATCGGCTTCTCGGTGGAGGGCTATCCGATCGGCCACGTGGGCGGCGGCGATCCGTTCTCCGAAGTCGCCGGCGTGAAGCGCAAGGCGGCGACCGCGACTTCACCCGCGTTCCAGACGAACTGCTTCGCCGCCACGCTCGACGATCCGGTTTCCTATTCGATCAGCGTCGACGACGCGAGCGGCTCGGGCAGCGTCACGGGCACGTTGCCGGCGTTTTCGATGCACCGCTATCTCGACATCTACGCCGCGGCCGGCCTGCCGGCCGGCGACCACGACAACACGACGGTCACGTTCGAGAAGACCGACGGGGCGCAGTTCGCGAACACGCTGATCGGCTTTTGCACCGTGCAGGACAACACGTCGTTCGGCGCCGATTTCCGGATCGCCAAGACGCTAAGCGCGGCCGACCCGGGCCAGGCGCGATTGAACTGCGTGGGCCTGAGCTTCGGCGCCAGCGATTGCACGACGACCCTTCAGCCTTCGGCGCCGTCCGTGCCGAATGCCTCGAGCAAAGTGCGCCTCGTCACCGAAATCCGCGCGCCGGACACCGTGCGCTGTTCGCTCGTGAGCAGCGGAGTCGCCAACCTCGAGATGCGACTCGTGCGCGACAGCGACGGCGTGGTGCTTGCGGGGGGCGACAACGCGACTTCGTTCACCTACTCGACGGGCAAGCGCTCGGCCATCGGGTTCGGTTTCCACCAGTACTACTGGATCGAGGTCGGCATGCGAGCGAGCAGCGCGTCGGCGATTCCGTTCGGCGTGCAGTGCACGTCCGGCAACGGCATGGCCGATCCTCTGCCGGTCGACACGACGACCGACAACTTCTGACGCAAGCACGGCGGGACGCCGCGAGCGTCCCGCCGCGCAGAACATGCGGTCAGGGGCCAGCGAAGCGGGCACGCCGGCGCTTGATCCATGTCACGAATCGCGCGCGGCGCGCCGCAGTGCATCTGCTATCGTAGCCCGTCGTCGAGTCCCTGGGCTTGCACGCCCCCTCCCACGCGATGAACGCGCCTGATCGAAGCGTCACCAAGCCCGCATTCAAATGGGACGACCCGCTGCTCTTCGAGCGCCAGCTTTCGGAGGAGGAGCGGCTCGTGCGCGACACCGCGCACGACTACGCGCAGGAGAAGCTGCTGCCGCGCGTACGCGAGGCGTTTCGTCACGAAGCGACCGATCCGTCGATCTTCCGCGAGATGGGCGAACTCGGGCTGCTCGGCCTCACGCTGCCTTCCGAATACGGCGGCGCGGGATTGAACTACGTCTGCTACGGGCTCGTCGCGCGCGAGATCGAGCGCGTCGACTCGGGCTACCGCTCGATGATGAGCGTGCAGAGCTCGCTCGTCATGTATCCGATTCACACGTACGGCAGCGAAGCGCAGCGCACGAAATACCTGCCGCCGCTCGCCCGCGGCGAACTGATCGGCTGCTTCGGATTGACCGAGCCCAACCATGGCTCCGACCCGGGGTCGATGGAAACACGCGCGCGCGAGGTGGAGGGCGGTTATCGGCTGACCGGCGCGAAGACGTGGATCTCGAATTCGCCGATCGCCGACGTGCTCGTCGTGTGGGCGAAGCTCGACGACGTCGTGCGCGGGTTCATCCTCGAGAAGGGGATGGCCGGGCTGTCGGCGCCGAAGATCGAAGGCAAGTTTTCGCTGCGTGCGTCGATCACCGGTGAGATCGTGATGGACGACGTGTTCGTGCCGCGGGAGAACCTGCTGCCGAACGTCAAGGGCCTGAAAGGGCCGATGGGGTGCCTCGACAGCGCGCGCTACGGCATTGCGTGGGGCGCGCTCGGCGCGGCGGAATTCTGCTGGCACGCGGCGCGGCAATACGCGCTCGACCGCAAGCAGTTCGGCCGTCCGCTCGCGGCCAATCAACTGATCCAGCGAAAGCTCGCCGACATGCAGACGGAGATCGCGCTCGCGTTGCAGGGCTGCCTGCGGCTCGGCCGGCTCAAGGACGAGGGGCAGGCGGCGCCCGAGATCACGTCGATCATGAAGCGCAACAGCTGCGGCAAGGCGCTCGAGATCGCGCGCATGGCGCGCGACATGCATGGCGGCAACGGCATCGTCGACGAGTTCCACGTGATCCGGCACATGCTGAACCTCGAGACGGTGAACACGTACGAGGGCACGCACGACATCCACGCGCTGATCCTCGGGCGCGCGCAGACCGGCATCTCCGCGTTCTAGTCGCGGCGCGTACCGGCGCACCACGGCGGACGGCGCAACCACGCGACGAGCCGGGACCGCATCGGGCGGTTCTGACATACTGCGCAGGATGCGCCTCTACGACTACTTCCGATCGTCGGCGGCCTATCGCGTCCGCATCGCGCTGAATCTCAAGGGCGTGGCGCCCGGCGAGCGCACCTACGTGCACCTGCGCATGGGCAACCAGCGCGCGCAGGACTACCTCGCGCTGAACCCGCAGGGCCTCGTGCCCGCGCTCGCGCTCGACGACGGCCGCGTGCTCACGCAGTCGCTCGCGATCATCGAGTATCTCGACGAAACGCATCCGAAGTCGCCGCTGTTGCCGGCCGACGCGGAGGGTCGTGCGCGCGTGCGCGGCATCGCATTGCAGATCGCGTGCGACATCCACCCGCTCGACAACCTGCGCGTGCTGAACTACCTGATCGGTACGCTCGGCGTGTCGCGCGAGCAGAAGGACGGCTGGTACCGCTACTGGATCGACGTCGGTTTCGAGGCGCTCGAGAAAAGCCTCGCGCGCGATGCCGCGACGGGAACGTACTGTCACGGCGACGCGCCGACGCTCGCCGACGTCTGCCTCGTGCCGCAGATGGCGAACGCGCGCCGCTTCTCGATCGATCTTTCCCCCTACCCGACGCTGCGGCGCATCGAGGCCGCGTGCAATGCGCTGCCGGCGTTCGCCGACGCTGCGCCCGCCAAACAACCCGATGCCGAGTAAGGAGTCGAAGCCGATGCAATACGCGATTCCCGCCTGGGACCTGCCGGTCGTGCCGGTGGTCGCCGGCGGACTGCCGTTCCCCGTGCGCCACATCTACTGCGTGGGCCGCAACTACGCCGAGCACGCGAAGGAGATGGGCGGCGACGCGACGAAGGAGCCGCCGTTCTTCTTCACCAAGGCGGCCGATGCGATCGTGCCCGCGCGGCCGCCGGAAGTCGCGCGCATCGCGTACCCGATGGCAACCCAGAACCTGCATTACGAACTCGAACTCGTCGTCGCGATCGGCAAGAGCGGCGCGAACGTGAAGGCCGCCGAAGCGCAGTCGCTCGTGTTCGGCTACGCGGTCGGCCTCGACATGACGCGGCGTGACCTGCAGAACGACATGCGCGAGAAGAAGCGGCCGTGGGACATCGGCAAATCGTTCGCGCAGGCGGCGCCGATCGCCCCGATCACGCCGGTCGAGCAGACCGGCGAGCTGGCGAAAGGCGAGATCACGCTGCTCGTCAACGGCGAAACGCGGCAGCACGGGGACTTGTCGCAGATGATCTGGGACGTGCCGCACATGATCGAATTCCTGACGCGCCTCTACCGGCTCGAGCCCGGCGACCTGATCTTCACGGGCACGCCCTCCGGCGTGGGTCCCGTCGTCGCCGGCGACCGGCTGGAAGGCCGCATCGAAGGCCTGACGCCGCTCGTCGTCGAGATCACCGAGCCTGCCGCGTGACACGGCGATGATGACGATCGACCTCGCACCCGACGCCGTCGAGCGCGGCTACAACAATCGCGCCGCGGTCCGAGACCATCAACGCTGGCTCGACGAGTGGGTGTTGCGGTCGAAGCGCGCGCAGCAGGCGCTGCAGCCGGCGCTCGACGTGCGTTACGGCAGCGCGGCGAAGGAGACGCTCGATCTCTACACGCCGGCAGCACCCGCGCTCGGCACGCTGCTGTTCATCCATGGCGGCTGGTGGCGCTCGCTCGACAAGGCCGACTACGCGTTCGTCGCGCCCGCGTTCGTCGCCGCCGGGTATGCGGTGGCGATGGTCGATTACACGCTGTGTCCCGAAGCGCCGATCGCGACGATCGTCGAGCAGTGTCGGCGCGCGGTGCGCTTCATCGCGCACGAAGGTCCGGCGCGGAACGCCCCGGCGCCGCTCGTCGTCGCCGGCCATTCGGCGGGCGGACACCTGACGGCGATGATGTACACGATCGACTGGCGCGCGGAAGGATTCGCGCAGGCGCCGCTGGTGGGCGGCCTGTCGCTCTCCGGCGTGCACGACTTGACGCCGCTTGTGCAGTTCTCGCACAACGTCGATTTCCGCCTCGACGTCGCGCTCGCCACCGCGCTTTCCCCGGCGCTGATGGCGCCGCGCACTCACGCGCCGCTCGCACTCGCCGTCGGTGCCGACGAAACGTCGGAGTTCGTACGGCAGACCGATCTCATGTGGGATGCGTGGCCGGCGAATCGGCCGCGTGGCATGCATGCGCCGATGCACGTCGCCGGCCGCAACCATTACAACGTCGTGCTCGACTACGACGATCCGGCGAGCGCGCTCACGCGCCAGACGCTCGCGCTCTTCGGCGCTTGACGCCCGTCCGAAAGGGAGCCTGCCCACCATGCCGCTTTCGCCCGTCACCGACATCGTCGCCGATCTCAAGGCCGGCCGCATGGTGATCCTCGTCGACGAGGAGGATCGCGAGAACGAAGGCGACCTCGTGCTCGCCGCCGATCACGTGACGCCCGAAGCGATCAACTTCATGGCGCGCTACGGGCGCGGACTGGTGTGCATGGCGATCACGCAGGAGCGCGCGCACCAGCTCGACCTCGCGCCCATGACGCCGACGAACCGCTCGGTGCACGGCACGAACTTCACGGTATCGATCGAGGCGGCGAGCGGCGTCAGCACCGGCATTTCCGCGCACGACCGCGCGCATACGATCCGCGTCGCCGCGGCGCCGCACGCAACGCCCGACGACGTCGTGCAGCCCGGTCACGTGTTCCCGCTGATCGCGCAGCCCGGTGGCGTGCTCGCGCGCGCCGGCCATACGGAAGCCTGTTGCGATCTCGCGCGGCTCGCCGGCATGACGCCGGCGGCGGTGCTGTGTGAGATCCTGAACGACGACGGGACGATGGCGCGCTTGCCCGATCTCGAGGTATTCGCGCGTACCCACGACCTCAAGATCGGCGCGATCGCCGACCTCATCCACCATCGCGCGCGCACCGAGCGTCTCGTCGAGCGCGTCGCCGAACGGCCGCTGATGACGCCCGCCGGCGCGTTTCGCCTCGTCGTCTATCGCGACAAGCTGTCCGACGCCACGCATCTCGCGCTCGTGCGCGGACCGATCTCGCCCGACGCCGAAACGCTCGTGCGCGTGCACGAGCCGCTGTCGATCATCGACCTGCTCGATGCCGAGAGCGAATCGCACGCCTGGAACATCCTCGAAGCGGAACACGCGATCGCCGCGGCGGGGCGGGGCGTGATCGTGCTGCTGCACCGCCCGGAAAGCGCGCAGGAATTGCGCCGGCGTGCGCTCGCCGTGGAACCGGTGGCGCCCCCCAAGGTCGACCTGCGCAACTACGGCATCGGTGCGCAGATCCTGCGCGACCTCCACGTCGGCAAGATGCGCCTGCTCGCGCGCCAGCGGAAGATGCCGAGCATGGCCGGCTTCGATCTCGAGGTTACCGGCTACGAGGAGGCGCCCGAGCGTCGCGCTTCGTGATCCGCCGTGCGCGTGGTGCGCACGCTTTTGCTTACCCCATGCCCATCGTCAAGATCGAACCGAACCTGCGCGGCCACGAGCGCCGCGTCGCGATCGTGCAATCGCGCTTCAATCCCGAGATCGGTGCCGGGCTGCTCGCCGGCGCAGTGCGCGCGCTCGCCGAAGCCGGCGTGGCCGACGACGCGATCACCGTGATGACGGTGCCCGGCGCGCTCGAGATTCCGCTGGCGCTGCAGCGCCTCGCGCAAAGCGGTGACTACGACGCACTCGTTGCGCTCGGCGCCGTGATCCGCGGCGAGACGTATCACTTCGACATCGTCGCGAATGAATCGGCGTCGGGTGTTGCGAGCGTTGCACTGGAGTTCGGCGTGCCGATCGGCAACGGCATCCTCACATGCGATACCGACGCGCAGGCGCACGCGCGCATGGACAGCAAGGGTGCGGAGGCCGCGCTCGCGGCGCTGGAGCTCGCGAACCTGCTCGACGCGATCGATGAAGCCTGACGCCACCGGCCGGACGAATCCACGCCGTCACGCCGCACGCGAGCGCGTGCTGCAGGGACTCTACGAGCGGCAGCTCGCGAACGGCGACGACGCGGCGATCGCCGCGTCGTTGGAGGCGAGCGACGAATTCGCCGATGCCGATCGCGAGTACTTTCGCGAGCTGTGGCGCGGCGTCACGCGCGGCTACGACACGTTGCTCGCGGACGTTGCCCCCGACGTGACGCGCGGCATGCACGCGCTTGCGCCCATCGAGCGCGCACTGCTCGCGATCGGCGCGTGGGAGCTGCGGTATCGCGTCGACATTCCGTACCGCGTCGTGATCAACGAGGCGGTGGAGCTCGCGAAGCGCTACGGCGGCACCGACGGGCATCGCTTCGTGAACGGGGTGCTCGATCGCGTCGCCGCCCGTCTTCGCGCCGACGAAATCCGCGCACAACGCCGCGGGTAATTCGGCCATCCGCGCGGACGTGAACGAGTTCGAGCTCATCGGACGCCACTTCGCGCGCGCACCGCGTCACGGCGACGTGAAGCTCGGCGTCGGCGACGACGCGGCGATCGTGGCGCCGGCGCCCGGCGTCGAATACGCGGTGTCGGTCGACATGCTGGTCGAAGGCCGTCACTTTGCGGCGGGCACGAATCCCGAGAACCTCGGCCACAAGGCGCTCGCGGTCAACCTGTCCGACATGGCTGCCATGGGCGCCGTGCCGCGCTTCGCGCTGCTCGCCGGCGCCCTGCCCGTCGCGGACGATGCTTGGCTGTCCGCGTTCATGCGCGGCTTCGACGCCCTGGCCGAACGCTACGACGTCGAGCTGATCGGCGGCGACACGACGCGCGGGCCGCGCAACCTGTGCGTGACGGTCATCGGTGAAGTGCCGGCCGGGCAGGCGATCACCCGCGCGGGTGCCGCGGCCGGCGACACGATCTACGTGTCGGGACGCGTGGGCGACGCGGCCCTCGGCCTCGCGTCTCGCGGCGGACGCATTCGTATCGACGACGCGATGATCGGCGAACTGCTGCAGCGTCTCGAGCGGCCCGAGCCGCGCGTCGCACTCGGCATCGCGCTGCGCGGCATCGCCTCGGCGGCGCTCGACGTGTCCGACGGCATCGTGGGCGATCTCGCGCACATTCTCGACGCGTCGCACGTCGGGGCCGTCGTGGACGTCGCGGGGATGCCGGCGAGCGACGTGCTGCGCGACCTGCTGGGCGGACCGCAACGAGAGCTCGCGCTCGCATGCCTGCTCGCCGGCGGCGACGATTACGAGCTCTGCTTCACGGCGCCCGCGGCGACCCGGCGGCAGATCGACGCGATCGCGCAGTCGCTCGGCCTGCCGATCACGGCGATCGGCGCGATCACGCAAACGCCGGGGCTCGTGGTCCGCGACGAACGCGGCGATCCGATGCGTGAGCTGCCGCGCGCATTCGATCACTTTCGATGATCGCGCGCGGCGAAGGCGACTTCGACGCTGCGCCGAACGTCCGTCCCAACGCGGCGTTTCTGGTCGCGCACCCGGCGCATTTGATCGCGCAAGGCTTCGGCACCGGACTCTCGCCGATCGTGCCGGGCACCGTCGGTACGCTCGTCGCGTGGCCGATCGCGTGGCTCCTCGATTCGTACGCCGGCACCGCCGCGTGGATCGCCGCGATCGTCGTCGTCACGCTCGCGGGGATCTGGGCGGCGCGCATCACCACCCGCGACCTCGGCGTCGATGACCACGGCAGCATCGTGATCGACGAGATCGCGGCGTTCCTGCTCGTGCTGTTCTTCGCCGGCGACGCGCCGTGGCGCCAGGCGCTGGGCTTCGTGCTGTTCCGTTTCTTCGACATCGTGAAACCACCGCCGATCCGGCAGGTCGACCGTGGAATGAAGAACGCAACCGGCGTGATGGCCGACGATTTCCTCGCCGCCGGCTATGCGCTGATCGTGCTCGCGATCGTGGCGCGCATCGTGGGCTGATCGACCGATGGAGACTGCATGAACGCCATGTCCGATCACGCGCTCGCGGCAGAACTCGGGCGCCTGCTGCGCGCACGCGGCTTTCGCATCGCCACGGCGGAATCGTGCACCGGAGGCCTCGTCGCGGCGGCGATCACGTCCGTGCCGGGCAGCTCGGAATGGTTCGAGCGCGGCTTCGTCACCTATTCGAACGACGCCAAGGCGGAACTGCTGGGCGTGCCGCGCGAGACGATCGCGGCCAACGGCGCGGTGTCGGAGCCGGTGGCGCGCGCGATGGCCGAAGGCGCGGTGGCGCACAGCCGCGCGCAATGCGCGCTGTCGATCACGGGCATCGCCGGGCCCGACGGCGGCACGGACGACAAGCCCGTCGGGCTGGTGTGCTTCGGCTGGGCGTTTCCGGGCGAGCCCGCGGTGACCACGACGAAGCGCTTCGACGGCGACCGGCAGGCCGTGCGCGAAGCGGCCGCGCGTGCCGCCATGCAGGGTTTCGTCGACATCCTGGGCGCGCGCACCGCGCCGGATTGAGCGTGTCTTGGCCGGTTTCGGCCACGCTCGTCCGAGGCGTTGCATTTGCGTCAATCGTCCGTGCGATTTAGGTCTTTCGGACGCTTCCGTCGAACGATCGTTCGTGCCATAATCGCGCCCACTCCACGAAGGGAAACGCGATGACTCCGGGACAGGCGATGGACGAGAACAAGGGCAAGGCGCTCGCGGCGGCGCTCGCGCAGATCGAGAAGCAGTTCGGCAAGGGCTCGATCATGAAAATGGGCGACGCGCAGATCCAGAGCGATCTCACCGTCGTGTCCACCGGGTCGCTCGGGCTCGACATCGCGCTCGGCGTGGGCGGGCTGCCGCGCGGCCGCGTGGTCGAGATCTACGGGCCCGAGTCGTCGGGCAAGACCACGCTGTGCCTGCAGGTCGTCGCCGAGGTGCAGAAGGCAGGCGGCACGGCCGCGTACATCGACGCCGAGAACGCGCTCGATCCGAGCTACGCGCAAAAGCTCGGCGTCGACGTCGGCAACCTTTTGATTTCGCAGCCCGACACCGGCGAGCAGGCGCTCGAAATCGCCGACATGCTCGTGCGCTCGGGCGGCGTCGACATCATCGTCATCGATTCGGTCGCCGCGCTCGTGCCCAAGGCGGAGATCGAGGGCGAGATGGGCGACCAGTTGCCGGGCCTGCAGGCACGCCTCATGAGCCAGGCGCTGCGCAAGCTCACCGCGAACATCAAGCGCGCCAACGTGCTCGTGATCTTCATCAACCAGATCCGCATGAAGATCGGCGTCATGTTCGGCAATCCCGAAACCACCACCGGCGGCAACGCGCTCAAGTTCTACGCGTCGGTGCGCCTCGACATCCGCCGCATCGGCTCGATCAAGAAGGGCGACGAGGTCGTCGGCAACGAAACGCGCGTCAAGGTCGTGAAGAACAAGGTGTCGCCGCCGTTCCGGGAAGCGCTGTTCGACATCCTGTACGGCGAAGGCATCAGCCGCGAAGGCGAGATCATCGAGCTCGGCGTCAACCAGCGCATCGTCGAGAAGTCCGGCGCCTGGTATTCGTACGGCGGCGATCGCATCGGGCAGGGCAAGGACAACGCGCGCGAATACCTGCGCGAGCATCCGGAGATCGCGCAGGAAATCGAAGGCAAGATCCGCGACGCGGTCGGCGTCGCGCGGCCGGCCGGCGCCAACGGCAATGGCGCGGCCAACGGCAACGGCGCCTGACCGGTTGCTTGCGGCGGCCGGGCGCAACTGACGTACGCGCCGCGGCGCTGCGCCTGCTGGCGCGGCGCGAATATGCGCGTGCCGAGCTCGAGCTGCGCCTTGCCCGTCGCGGCGCCGAGCCCGCCGACATCGCGCGCGTGCTCGATTCGCTCGAGCGCGACGGCTATTTGTCCGACGCGCGCTACGCGCAGATGCTGGTCACGCACAAGGCGGGCCGCTACGGCAAGCGCGCGATCGCCCACGCGCTGCGCGAGCGCGGCGTCGCTGCCGACGCGGCGCGCGAAGCGCTCGATGCGCTGCGCGGCACGGATGAATTGTCCGAGGCACGCGCGCTCGTCGCGCGCCGTTTCGCTGCCGCGCCTCGCGACGAGCGGGAGCGCGCGCGGCGGATTCGCTTCCTGATCGCGCGCGGCTACGGCGTGGCCGTGGCGCGCGAAGCGGTGTCCGGCACGAGATCGTCGACGAGCGACGCGGGCTGACCCTGGGACGCGGCGAGCACGGCGAGCGTGCGCCGCGGCAGGTCGCGCAGGTTGAGCTCGACGGCGTTGCGCCGGGCGGTGTCGCCGAGGCGCGCCGCGAGCGCGGGGTCGTTCGCGAGCGCCAGCACGTGCTGCACCAGTTCGGCCGTCGACGCCGCGAGCAGCGCGTTTTCGCCGTCACGCAGTTGATCGGTGTAGCCGCCGCGGCGTCCGGCGACGATCGCGAGGCCGCAGGCCATCGCCTCGATCACCACGCGGCCGTACGCCTCGAACCAGCCCGAACTCGTGCGGTAGACGAAGGCGTCGAGCGAGCGCAGGAACCCGGCCGCGTCCTCGGCGCCCGCCGGCAGCAGTTCGACGTTGTCGACGCCGGCCAGCGCGCGCGCGAGGCAGGTCGCGCCCATCAGGCGCACGCGGCAGCCCGCGCGCACGAGCGTACGCCACAGCTCGACGTCCTCCTCGTGGTGCTTCGATGCGATGTCGCGCGACAGCCGGCCGACGGTGAACGGATGACCGGGCGCGCGGTGCGGCGCCGGATGGAATCGCTCGACGTCGATCGGGCTTTCGAGCACCGCGCCGTCGCCGCCATGCCGCCGGCGCAGCTCCCGCGACGTGTACACGATGTCCACGCGATGCCCGGCGTTGCGCAGCCGGCGCACGTTCTTCGCGAGCCGGTCGACCTGATCGGTGTTGTAGACGACGATCACGCGATCGAACGACGCGAGCCGCGTCCAGTGGCCGATGCGAAAGTACGTGCCCATGAACACCAGGTTGCCGCCGCGCGGCACGCGCAGGCGGTACGGCTGGAGGCGTCGCACCGGATAGGCGGCAAACGCGGGTGCCGGCGGGTATTCGCTCCACAGCCGGGCGTCGGCGTGGGGCGATAGCAGCCGCCACGTATCGATGGTGCGCCGGTCGGCGCCGCCGTTGCCGTCCCACAGCGGGTTCACGAGATGGACGAGCGGGCATTCGCCCCGCGATCGAGGCCGCATCGAAAAGCCTCCACGAATTCGGGCAGGCGAGAGTTGACCACCGTCGCGCCCGGCTGTCACGCAGCCGTTTTGTAACGAGGGTTTGCGAACGCATCGCCATCGCGTGCGAGCTTCGCGGCGGGCAGGGATGACGATATACTCTAAGGTTTTGATTTCGCCAAGGTTCCGGGCGTTCCGGCCCCTCGGCGTCCCGCTCAAGAGCGCTGCATGAAAGTCGCCGACATCCGCCGCCAGTTCATCGATTACTTCGTTTCGAAGGGGCATACGCACGTCCCGAGCTCGTCGCTCGTGCCGGCGAACGACCCGACGCTGCTCTTCACCAACGCCGGCATGGTCCAGTTCAAGGACGTGTTCACCGGCGTCGAGACCCGGCCCTACAAGCGTGCGACCACCGCGCAGCGCTGCGTGCGCGCCGGCGGCAAGCACAACGACCTCGAGAACGTCGGGTACACGGCCCGGCATCACACGTTCTTCGAGATGCTCGGCAACTTCAGCTTCGGCAACTACTTCAAGCGCGACGCGATCCGCTACGCGTGGGAGCTCTTGACGAAGCACTACGGGCTGCCGCCGGAGCGGCTGTGGGTGACCGTCTACATCGACGACGACGAGGCCTACGACCTGTGGACGCGCGACATCGGCGTTCCCGCCGAGCGCTGCATCCGCATCGGCGACAACAAGGGCGCGCCGTACGCGAGCGACAACTTCTGGCAGATGGCCGACACCGGTCCCTGCGGCCCGTGCTCGGAGATCTTCTACGACCACGGTCCCGACGTCTTCGGCGGGCCGCCGGGATCGGCCGACGCCGAGGGCGACCGCTACATCGAGATCTGGAACCTCGTATTCATGCAGTTCGACCGGCAGAAGAGCGGCGACGGCTTCACCATGACGCCGCTGCCCGCGCCCTGCGTCGACACCGGCATGGGCCTCGAGCGCCTCGCCGCCGTGCTGCAGCACGTGCATTCGAACTACGAGATCGACCTCTTCGTCGACCTGATCAGGGCTGCGGCGCGCGTGACGGGCGCGTCGGACCTCGATAGCCCGTCGCTCAAGGTCATCGCCGATCACATCCGCGCGTGCGCGTTCCTCATCGCCGACGGCGTGCTGCCGGCGAGCGACGGCCGCGGCTACGTGCTGCGCCGGATCATCCGCCGCGCCATCCGCCACGGCTACAAGCTCGGCCGGAAGCAGCCGTTCTTCTACGAGCTCGTCGACGACCTCGCGCGCGAGATGGGCGAGGCGTATCCGGAGCTGACGCGCGAGAAGGCCCGCGTGGCACGCGTGCTGAAGGCCGAGGAGGAGCGCTTCGGCGAGACCCTCGAGAACGGCATGAGAATCCTCGAGACCGCGCTCGCGCAGGGCGCGAAGGTGCTCGACGGCCAGACCGCATTCACGCTCTACGACACGTTCGGCTTCCCGCTCGACCTCACCGCGGACATCGCCCGTGAGCGCGGCATCGCGATCGACGAGGAAGGTTTCGAGCGTGCGATGCAGGCGCAGCGCGAGCGCGCGCGGGCCGCGTCGCAGTTCAGGGCCGGCGAAGCGCTGGCATACAGCGGGCCCAAGACGGCGTTTCGCGGCTACGAATCGCTATCCGAGGAAGGGCGCGTGGTCGCGTTGTATCGCGACAACCAGCGCGTCGATTCGCTGTCGACCGGCGAGCGCGGCGTCGTCGTGCTCGACCGCACGCCGTTCTACGCGGAGTCGGGCGGGCAGGTCGGCGATCGCGGCGAGCTGTCGAAGGGCGGTGCGTGCCTGACGCTCTTCAACGTGAGCGACACGCAGAAGATCCAGCCCGACGTCGTCGGCCACGTCGGCGAGATGAAGACCGGCGAACTGCGCGAAGGCGATCGCGTCGCCGCGATCGTCGACGAGGACGCGCGAGCGCGCACGATGCGCAACCACTCGGCGACGCACCTCATGCACAAGGCGCTGCGCGAAGTGCTGGGTGAGCACGTGCAGCAGAAGGGCTCGCTCGTCGATCCTTCGAAGACGCGCTTCGACTTCGCGCATAACGCGCCGCTCTCCGACGACGAGATCCGGCGCGTCGAGGCGATCGTCAACGCCGAGATCCTCGACAACGCGGGCGTGAACGCGCGCGTGATGCCCATCGCCGACGCGCAGAAATCCGGCGCGATGATGCTCTTCGGCGAGAAGTACGGCGACGAGGTGCGCGTGCTCGACATCGGCAGCTCGCGCGAACTGTGCGGTGGCACGCATGTCTCGCGCACCGGCGACATCGGCCTCT
>JAICKU010000108.1 GCA_025927765.1 Burkholderiales bacterium | reverse complement strand
GTCGTCTTGCCCTGGATGATCTCCAGTACCAGCGCGGCCTTGCGCCGCGCCGTCCACCGCTTAATCTCTTCTTCCATCACTGCGCTCATGTCATCGTCCTTTCGGATTGTGACCTGAGCAGGAAATCAGTGGGTCACTACACGTGAGCCTTGCCTTAAGCTCTTGTAGTAGCGAAGTGGCGAGACCTGGCGTAACGTGACGTTGGCTGAGATGGTCTCAGCGCACAACGAGGACACCCCATGAGCCGAATTCTTTGCCTAGTCATGTCATTGCTGTTTCTTGCCACCCCAGCGGTAACCCGGGCCACACCCAAGGAAGACGTGGCTGCAGCCACGCAGGCATGGATTGACGCCATGACGAGTCACGATGCAGAGCGAGTTATGTCGCTCTATGATTCTGATGCCGTATTGTGGGGCACTCGGTCTCCCACGCTGCGCGACAATCCGTCAATGGTTCGCGACTACTTCAAAATACTGTCCACGGTTCCACCGTCATACAAAGCTGTCCTTGGTGAGCAGCGAATTCGTGTCTATGGCGATATGGCGATCAACACCGGGACATACACTTTTTCCCAGGTGGACAATGGGAAGGAGGTCCTTCGCCCAGCGCGGTTCAGTTTCGTGTACCGGAATCGTGGTGGGCGCTGGCTGATTGTTGATCACCACTCGTCTGCTGTGCCTGCACCCGCCCACTAGCACGGTGTCTCGTATGTGCGAGGCAGCTGCGGTTGAGGCGGGCGACGCCTGACCGTTCGGTCGACACCGACGCCCACCGGCGGCGCTTCGCGCTTGGTGGACGCCGGTTGCCCTGGTACGTTAGGCCGCGGTTCGATGCGCAGCGATCACTGGCCGCATAATTGCCAGCGTGAAGGTCAGCGAGATCCTTCAACTACTTGCCGACGATGGATGGATATTGATCTCCAGCGGCGGGAGCCATCGCCAGTACAAGCACCCGACGAAGCGCGGCCGAGTGACGGTTCCAGGCAAAGCCAGTGACGAACTCGCTTCCGCAACGTTGAACGGTATCCCGGAAGCAAGCCGGTTGGAAGTAAGGACTAGATGGCTACGCGATCGTGATCGAACACGCCGGAACGAACTATTGTGCTTACGTGCCCGACCTTCCCGGCTGCGTCGCTACCGGTGCGACGCCCGAGGAGGCGGAGCGCGAAATCCGCGAGGCCATCGGGTTTCACATTGAGGGCCTGCGCGAGGACGGCCTGCCAGTTCCCCCGCCGTCTAGTGCCGTCAGATACGTCGACATCGCGGCCTAACCTCACGGTCAACCCGACGCGCCGGTTCATGCTTTCAACTTGGCGCTCGACTCGTCGGTGCGCCGGTTTCCCCCGACGTTAGGCGCGCAGCGGTTTCGGCAGCGCGAAAGGCCATTTGCCCTACCCCTTTCTCGAGCTTTTTGTTGACCGGCGGCGTCAGAGCAATAGTCGTCGAGCGCAGACCTACAATGGCAAGCACGCTCTTCTATTCGCGAGCGGGGAGACGAGTGATGGACGATGAAATCAGAAGCAAGATTCTGACGCTGCTGGATCAACACCGGATCATGACGGTTGCGACCCTTCGCCCGGACGGTTGGCCTCAGGCAACGACCGTCGGCTATGTGAATGAGGGCATGACGCTATATTTTCTCTGCGGCCTCGATAGTCAGAAGGCGAGAAATTTGGACGGAGACGATCGAATCTCGCTAACGATCGATCACGACACGGCGGATCTGATGTCGATCACTGGTTTGTCGATGGCGGCACATGCGCACCCAATCACTGATCGCTCCGAAGCGGACAGAGTCTTGCGCATGCTTCCGTTAAAGTACCCTGATGCACCCCCCTTGCCGATGAGGATGCCTAGCGCGGATGAGGTCCGCCTGTTTCGCGTAACGCCGGTGGTCATTTCGGTGCTCGACTACTCCAAGGGTTTCGGACACACGGACCTTGTCACTTGCTAGTGGCGTTGTTCTCCTCGAGGACACCGGGTACTACACGTCAAGGCGAGCTCTGTTCAGTGCAAGCATTGGCGCTCGAAAGCTCGGCTACAACTTGACGGAACTTCCGCCAGGAAGGTCCCAGTGCCCATGTTCGACGTGACTCGCGTTCACCGCGTCGAGTGTGCACGCATTCGTTGGTTGAGGCGCGCCGCATGGGATTTCGAGCTACAGTTCAACTTCGCGGTTTCGACGAATGAACCGGCGATTCGTCTGTGGCGATAGCTCGGCTTCGAAATTGTCGGTACTCTGCCTGCTGCGTTTCGGCACCCCGAGAAGGGGTATGTCGACGCGTACGTTATGTTTCTCTCGCTGACCGCAGCCTAACCTTGCCGGACACTTCATGCCACGCCATCGACATCCCGCCACCCGCCTCACCACTCAAGCCATGGAACTCGGCCTTGCGGTTCCTGAGGTAATCGCACAAAGACTCCTCCGCATGGCTTTGGCCGGCTCGTCTCCATCCGCGTCCGATCGGGAAGAGTTCTTGCGCATGAGCGGCGAAAAAGTTTCCGCCTTCTACGAGTCGTGGAATGGCATCTTCCTCGCCATGTATCGCGCGAATCTGCACTGGTTCCTGTCGGCACCCACGTGGTCGAGCGTCTGGCGCGGCCAGGGTCACCGAGCCGTGAGTGCAACATTACAACGTGCGGCGCTCGATATACTTTCGAGTGGCGTCGCCCCCGTTCATCGCCGCGCCGTGAGCAATTCGAAGCGGCTGCGAACATATCGCAAGGGTCCATGAGGCTGCTTTGAGACCGAAGAAGGAAACGCAGGAATCTGACGGGAGCCTCGCCAAAACTCGATCCGAGGGGTTTACGGACGAGGAACGGGCTGCGATGAAGGAGCGCGCCCGCGAACTGAAGGCGCAAGGCCGGCGTGGTTCGACGGCCCCGGCCGACGGCGAAGCCGATGCGCTCGCCAAGATCGCAGAGATGACGGAACCCGACCGCAGCATGGCTCGGCGGCTGCACGCGATCATCACAAGCATTTCGCCGAGCCTTGCGGCGAAAACTTGGTACGGCATGCCGGCGTACGCCAAGGACGGCAAGGTCGTCTGTTTCTTCCAGAGCGCCCAGAAGTTCAAATCGAGGTACGCAACACTCGGCTTCAGCGATCAGGCCAATCTCGACGAGGGTGCGATGTGGCCGACCTCGTTCGCATTGAAGGAGCTCATCGCCGACGACGAGGCGAGAATCCGCGCGTTGGTGAAGAAGGCAATAGGCTAAACCCGATGCCCCCTGCAATGACGACCCTCGACTGCGGCGTCTCGAGGCCAGTCGTCGGGGGCGCGTGAACAGGCGGTCTCCTAACGAGCGCACAATGGCGAACCGGACAGGCGTGGTGCCGGTATCAATTCACTCTACCCGAGGAGAATTGCAATGGACAAATACTTGGTTCAGGTGCGTTACACGGCCGACGGAGCAAAGGCATTGCTGACTGACGGCGGAACCGCGCGCCGCACGGCGACCGAAAAGGCAATTGCGAGCGTGGGCGGAAGACTGGAGGCGTTTTACTTCGCGCTCGGTGAAATCGACGCGTACGTCATCGCCGACCTGCCCGATGATGCCAGCGTGATTGCGCTCGAACTGGCGGTCAATGCCACTGGACGCGTCAATTCGCGCACCATCAAGCTGATCTCACCGGAGGACGTCGACAAGGCTACGAAGACGTCGGTTTCCTACCGCGCGCCAGGCGGCTGACCGCCGTTCGCTGCGACAACCTTCGTCCTCGCGTTCGCGTTTTTGCCACTGCGCGGGCGCGAAGACGCCGGCAGCAGGTCGTCAATGCACGGCGTTTCGTTCCACCGGTCATGCCACCTGTTGCTCGAGCGAGGATGTCGGCAACGAGCGCTCCATTCGCACACTACTGCGTGCGGCGTTTCAGCGGCTGCGCTTGGTCCGTCCACAATCCGGAGCCATCGAGCCGCTCATCCTCCGCCGCGCCAACGGTATCGCGGAACATGTCAACGCGGTCGGTCGTCAGGTACACGGAAGGGAGAGCCCGATGAGCAACGAACAGCCATCACCTGCGACAAAGGGTGTTTCGGTGAAGCTACTTGCAACGGTCGACCTCGGCCCGGAGATCGAGGGCATGACGGGGCGTGAACTTCGCATGCGCATGGTGACCATCGAGCCTGGAGGCGTCTTCGGACCGCTCCACGACCATATAGACAGACCAGGGACCGTCTACATCCTGGAAGGGACCATCACAGATCATCGAGATGGAGTCGCCACCGACTATGGTCCCGGAGTGGGCTGGCCCGAGGATCGGAACACCACTCACTGGCTGGAGAACAGGGGAACCGTTCCCGCCGTGGAGATCTCGGTCGATATCGTCAAGCAACAGTAAACCTATGAGGTTAAGTGGTATGGCTGCGGGCGCCGTCGAAGCGACCGGGCGTGACGACTACTCGCGGGCGTTTCAACATCTGGAGCGGGCTCACATCCTCATTCAGCGCTTCACGATCAGGCTCGTTCGGGTGCCTTGGCTCATGCTCAAACATGGCATCATCATGCGAGATCGGCGAGAAATCCTTCGTCAAGGCGTTCGTATCATCGCGGCGGCGCCGGGCACACTCAACGTCGGTCGTCGACTGATGCGCCGCCCACCCTGCTGCGAGGCCAATCCATGAGCTCGACCCAAATCCAGGCCGGTCAACTGGGCATCCGCTATCTCGTCGACGGTTCTCAAAGCGGCAGCCTCGGAATGTTCGAACTCACCGTGCCGGCGAACTCGAACGTTCCCCCTCCGCATAGCCATTCGAACAACGAAGAGCTCGTTTATGTACTGGAAGGTACCTTGCGTTACCGAGTCGGCAACGAGGTACGCGACCTCACCGCCGGCGACAGCATGCACACTCCGCGCGGCGTCGTGCACGCTTTCTCCAACCCGTCCGATTCCGTCGCTCGAGCGCTGATCGTTTTGTCGCCCGACATTGGAGCCCAGTACTTTGCGGACGTCGCGGCTGTCATCAATTCAGGACATCCGCCGGACAAGGCGGCCCTGATTGCGGTCATGGCTCGGTACGGTCTCGTGCCCGCACCTCCTGCGTCTGCGTTGTGCTCCTGAATGGCCTCGTCTTTCTCTCGTTGAGGAACGTAGAGGCCGCCACGGTTCTGGCGACCTTGCAAGGAGATCGACAAAGACAACGAGCCTGGCCAGTACTTCGGCTCGGAACAGGCAACCTATTTCGCCGCGCGATATCGGCTCTGGCTGATACTGCAGCCCTGCCTCATGCTGTTGGCGATTGTCGTCGCACTCGCAATCAAGTATGCGATCCGATCACCCTTTCGCGCGCTTGAACATTCAATCGCCCAGGAACAATCGCCCCACGTCGGGGTTGTCCAGCAGCTCGCGCCCCGTCCCCGCAAGGGCGATCCGCCCCGCGACCAGCACGTAACCGAAATCCGCGAACTCGAGCCCCTTGCGCGCGTTCTGCTCGACCATCACGATCGTGCGGCCCTCCTCACCTGAAAGACGCGACAGGATCTCGAACACCATGTCGATGTAGCGCGGCTCGAGACCGATCGACGGCTCGTCGACGAGCAGGACCTTGGGGTCGAGCACGAGCGCGCGCGAAACCTCCAACAGTCTCCGCTCGCCACCGGAAAGCACGCCCGCCCGTTGGCGTCGACGCTCCGCCAGCCGCGGATAGCGGTCGAACACACCCTCCACCGCCCGGCGTACTTCATTACGCGGCATCAGGAATGCGCCCATCAGCAGGTTCTCCTCGACGCTCATGTCGGGGAACACCGAGTTGTCCTGCAGCACGTACGCCACGCCCACCTCGCGCAGCTTACGATGCGCAGCGAGATGCGTAACATCGCGGCCGTCGATGGTGATGGTGCCGCCGGTGATGCGCGTGAAGCCCTGGATCGAGTGCAACACGGTCGACTTGCCCGCGCCGTTCGGACCGATGAGGCAAAGCGAACGCGCGCGCGGCAGCCTCAGGTCGATGCCGTGGAGCACTTCCATGTTGCCGTAGCCGGCGACGAGGCCGTCGATGGCGACGTACGCAGGAGCGCCCGCGAGCGCCGCGAGCGCGTCGCGATCCGGCGCACCCGCCGCGAGTTCGCCCGCCGCCTGCTCGACCTCGTCGACCGACAGCAGCACATCGGTCGAGCCGAAGCCATAGCCGCTCGTGCGTTGTCCGCGTGTCGCTTCCGTCGTGGCCATCATCCGCGCTCGTGTCTCCGCATCAGCGTCCCCCGAGGTACGCTTCGATCACGCGCGGATCGTTGCGGATCTCTTCGGGAGCGCCTTCCGCGAGCATCTCGCCGTGCGCCATACAGTAGATGTGGCTTGCGAGGTTCATGATGACGCGCATGTTGTGCTCGATCACGAAAAGCGTGATGCCGAGTTCGGCATTCGCGCGTCGCAGCCGATCGACGAGCCCGTTGATCAGCACGGGATTGATCCCCGCCGTCGGCTCGTCGAGCAGCAGCAATCGCGGCTCGCTCATCAGCGCCATCGCGAATTCCAGCAGCTTCTGCTGGCCGAACGAAAGCTCGCCCGCCGGCATGAATCGCTTGCCGTACAGCCCCGTGAACTCGAGCAACTCGTCGGCGCGTTCGGTGCTGGCGGCGGTCGGCCGATGCAGCATCGACGCAAGCGTCTCGTGCGCCTGCGGAACGCTGATCTGCATGTTCTGGACGCACGTCATGCCGCGGTAGACGCGGGTTTGCTGGAACGTGCGGATGATGCCGAGGCGCGCGATCCTCGCCGTGCGCAGGCGCGAGATCTCGCGGCCCTCGAAGCGGATCGAGCCCTCGTCGATCGGATGATGACCGGCGATGGCGTTGAAGAGCGTCGTCTTGCCCGAACCGTTCGGGCCGATCAACCCGGTGATGCGCCCGGCTGGCACGTCGAGCGAAACGTCGTGGTTCGCGACGAGGCCGCCGAAGCGCTTCCACACGCCGCGCACTTCGAGCAGCGGCCGCTGGCGCTCGGTGGGCGCACGCGTCGCATCCGAGCCGGTGCTCGTGCGCGGCGGCTGCTCCGCCTTCGGCAGCTGCTCCGTGTACTCCATCAGGCGCTCGACGCCTGTGCAGCGTCGCCGCGGCGGCGCACGCGCGACACCCAGCCAAGAATGCCGGTCGGGAAGAAGACGACGATCACGACGATCAAAAGGCCCATCGCCACGCGCTGCCAGCCGAGCAGATAGGTCCAGAACACTTCCTGCGTCACGTGAAAGATGACGGCACCGATCACGGGCCCCCACAGCGTGCCGCGTCCGCCCAGCACGGCCATCAGCACCATCCACACGCCGAACGTCGCGCCGGCGAACGCGAGGTCGCGCGGGTCGACGAAGCCGACGAGATTGCCAACGGGCCCGCCGGCCGCCCCAAGGAAGAACGCGGCTACGCTCCACGCGAACACCTTGCAGCGCGTGGTATGCACACCCATCGCCTCGGCCTTGTCCTCGTTGTCGCGGATCGCATTCATGGCCAGCCCGAGGCGCGTGCGGTAAAGCGCGCGTGCCGCCAGCCACGTCAACGCTGCGAGCGCGAACAGCAGGTAGTAGAAGAAGCGCGCGCGCCCTTCGATCGCACCCGGGTACACCGGCAGCGCAATGCCCGATGCCGCGCCGATGTACTCCCACGCGGAGGCAATGTCGGCGGCGACGATCGACAACCCGAGTGTGGCGATCGCGAAGTAGTGACCGCGGATGCCGAGAAGCGGTGGTCCGAGCACGAGCGCTGCAAGCGCCGCGCAAACCGCGCCGGCACCGGTGCCGAGGAAGAGCGCCGTGTAATAGCCAAGACCCGAATCGCGCTGAATGACCGCGCAGGCATAGACGCCGACGCCGAAGAACAGGACGTTGCCGAACGAGTTGTAACCCATCTGCCCGCCGTTCACATCCCAGGTTACGGCGAACAGGATCATCAGCCAAAGGAAAGCGAGCTGCGTGACGATCGTCGGCAGGAGGAACGGTGCGGCGATGCCGAGCGCCGCGATGGGCACCAAAAGGAGTGCGGAGCGGCCGCTTCGACTCACGCTGGGGCCGTCCCGCTCATGCCAGATACCTTCTCTGCCGCGCCAGCATCAGGTTGCGGCCGACCAACAGCGCAACCAGCACGAGGAACACGAACGCGGTCTGGTATTCGGCGCCGAGCACGAAGCCCGCGAACTCCTCGAGTACGCCGAGGCCGCAGCCGGCGACGATGACGCCCGACAGATTGCCGAGTCCCGCGGCCACGACGATCATGAACGAGCGCAGCGTGTAAGTGAGCCCGAGGTACGGCTGCACGAACCACGTCATGGCAACGATGCCGCCGGCAGCACCGCAGATCGCGCAGTTGAGCGCGAATGTCGTGGCGTACACGCGATCGGTGTCGATGCCGAGCACGCGCGCGGCACGCGCGTTCTGCGCGGTCGCGCGGATCGCCTGGCCAATGCGCGCCTTACGGAGGAACAGCACGAGTGCCAGGCCGACGACCAGCGCGGCCAGGAACGCGACGATGCGGATCGACGCGATCGACACCATGCCGTCGGCGAACGACAGGCTGGGCAGGTTCGTCGGCAGCGTACGGATGTCGGCGCCGAAGAGCTGATTCGCGAGCTGCTGCAGCAGGATGCTGATGCCGAACGTCGCGAGGATCGACACGAACATGTCGCGGTCGACCAGGCGACAAATGACGCCGCGATACAGCAGCAGCCCGAGGACGTACATCACGACGGCCGCGATGGGGATGCCGAGCCACGGGTTGACGCCAAACCCTTCGAGGTAGAACACGATGTAGCCGCCCACCATGACGAGCTCGCCCTGTGCGACGTTGATGATG
>JAICKU010000064.1 GCA_025927765.1 Burkholderiales bacterium | reverse complement strand
TGGGGGGATCATCATCCGTCAGACGCGAAGGGCCGCCCCGAGCGGCTGACTGCGCCCCCTGGGGGGCCGCGAGCGGAGCGAGCGTGGGGGGATCATCATCCGGCGCGCAGCAATTCGTTGATGCTGGTCTTCGCGCGCGTCTTGGCATCTACACGCTTGACGACCACGGCGCAGTAGAGCGAATGGCTGCCGTCGGTGGCGGGCAGGCTGCCCGCGACGACGACCGACCCGGCCGGCACGCGGCCGTAAGTCACCGAGCCATTCGAACGATCGAGGATTTTCGTGCTTTGCCCGAGGAAGACGCCCATGCCGAGCACCGAGTTCTCTTCGACGATCACGCCTTCGACCACCTCGGAGCGCGCGCCGATGAAGCAGTTGTCCTCGATGATGGTGGGGTTGGCCTGCAACGGTTCAAGCACGCCGCCGATGCCCACGCCACCCGACAGGTGCACGTTGCGGCCGATCTGCGCACAGGAGCCGACGGTCGCCCATGTATCGACCATCGTACCTTCGCCGACGTGCGCGCCGATGTTCACATAGGAAGGCATCAGCACGACGTTCTTCGCGATGTAGGCGCCGTGGCGCGCCACCGCCGGCGGGACGACGCGAATGCCCGACGCCGCGAACGCCTGCGCGTCGAACGAGGCGAACTTCGTGGGCACCTTGTCGTAGAAGCGGAGCGCGCTCGCGTTCTGCGCACCCATCGGCACGTTGTCGGACAGGCGAAACGACAGCAGCACCGCCTTCTTGATCCACTGGTGCGTGATCCACTGGCCGTCGATCTTCTCGGCGACCCGCACGCGGCCGGCATCGAGGCCTTCGATCACCTTCGCCACGGCATCGCGGATCGCGGCAGGCGCGCTGGTGGGGGAAAGATCGCTGCGCGTCTCCCACGCGGCGTCGATCGTCGATTGGAGCTTGTCCATGGCCGGCCAAAACCCCCGATCTTACACGCTGGGATCGGAGCAAAAACCGCCGATCGGGCAATGCGGGTCAGGGGGAAATGCGGGTCAGAGATGTATTTCGCCTCCGAGACCCTCGACCGGCCCGAGCGTTGCCCCGCGAAATACATCTCTGACCCGCATTTCCCCCTGACCCGCATTGCCCGGTCGGCGGTTTTGCTCCGACCCCGACCTACATCGACTTGAAGCGGTGCGCGAACGTGCGCGACACGACGAGCTTCTCGGGCCGCGCCTTCAGCGTGATCACCGGCTGGTCGCGGAAGTCGCGCTCGACGCGCGCGATCGCGTTCAGGTTCACGATCGTCGCGCGGTGGATCTGCCAGAACGCGTCGGGGTCGAGATCGGCGAACAGCTCCTTGATGGGCGTGCGGATCAGCGCTTCCGCATCCCGCGTCACGACCTTCGTGTACTTGTCTTCCGCGCGGAAGTAGACGACGTCCGCGATCGGGATCAACTGCATCGCATTGCCGAGCGACGCGCGGATCCACTTGAGCGGCGTTGTCGACTCGCGCGTGCCGAGCCGCGCGAGCAGGGCACGAAGGTCGAGCGGCGCGCTCGCCAGCCGCGCCTTCACGCGAGCCACCACCTTCTCGATGCGTGGCGCCGTCACCGGCTTCAGCACGTAGTCGACGACGCCTTCCTCGAACGCCGCGATCGCATATTCGTCGTACGCCGTCACGAACACGACGTGGCACAGCGCACCGATCTCCCGCGCGACGTCGAGCCCCGAGCGGCCCGGCATCCGGATGTCCAGGAACGCAACGTCGGGCCGGCGCTCGGCGACGAGCTCCTGCGCCTGCACGCCGTCCGCGGCTTCGATCACCTCGGTGAGATCCGGCCATGCCTCGAGCAGGCGCGCGCGAAGCTGTGCGCGCAGCATCGGCTCGTCTTCGGCGATCAGCGCGCGCGTCATGCGGGTTGGGTGGCGGCCTGAGGCCGCGTCTCGTAGGGAATCGTGATCGTCGCGCGCGTGCCGCGCGTCTCGGCCGGGCGAATCTCGAAATGCGCGCGCTCGCCATAAAGCGCAGCGAGGCGCTCGCGCAGGTTCGCGAGGCCTACGCCCTGTCCCGGATTGCTCGACGCGCCGAGGCCGCAACCGGTATCGGTGACGCACACGACGAGCGCTTCGCCTTCGCGCGATGCCGAGAGCGTCACGCTGCCCCCGTCGCGTGCAGGCTCGATGCCATGGCGGATCGCATTCTCGACGAGCGAAATCACGAGGTTCGGCGGAAACGGATGGTCGGACAGTTCCGGCGGCAGGTCGATCGCGAAGCGAAGGCGCGGCCGCAGCCGCATCTCGAGGATGCGCAGGTAAGCGTTGGCGAGCGCGAATTCGCGTCCGAGGGTCGACGAGCGCGCGCGCAGTTCGGGAAGTGCCGCGCGCAGGTAGTCGATCAGGTGGCCGAGCAGCGCGGTCGCCTTCGGCGGCTCGGTTTCGGTCAGGTAGTGCACCGACGCGAGCGTGTTGAACAGGAAGTGCGGCTCGACCTGCGCCTGCATCAGCTTCAGTTCGGCCTCGACCGCCTGCTTCGACAGCAGGTGTCGCTCGGCCTCGGCCTTGTGCATCGCGGCGGCCGCGCGCGTCTCGCGCCGCTTCACATAGAACATGAGGCCGAGCGCATAACCGGTGATGAAGGCCGCGAGCAGGTTGAACACGAACGAACCCGGCATCTCGCGGATCGACTCGAGCGTGTAGCGCTTGACGACGATCACCAGCACGAGGCCGATGAATGCGCCGGCGAGCGTCGCGATCGTCAGCCTTCGCAACGGGCGATCGTGATCCCACGCGGCGGCGACGTTGATGCAATACGCCATCGTCAAGCCGTGCAGTTGCACCGACACGAAGGGCTGCCAGAACGGCTGGTGCTCGTTGATCCAAAGCAGCAGCGCAATGCCGGTGTCGATCGCGAAGATCAGCCCGAGCGTGGTGAGGTTGAAGCGCAGGCCGGCGCGAAGCGCGGCGACGATGCGGCCAACGAGATCGCTCATGCCGCGCATTCTAGGGACGTTTGCGTGCCGGCAACGCCGCTCTTGGACGAGTCGCCGCCGGCCCGGACGGGACGTGACGGGAGGCGACGAAATGCCCCCGAACGGTGCAGCGCTAGGCAGGCGCCGGTTGCCGCGTCGCGCACGCAACGATTCGCTCGATGCCTTCGGCGCACGTTGCGAGATCGGGGACGAGCGCGATGCGAATGCGCCCCGCCCCCGGATTCACACCGCCGACGTCGCGGCCGAGGAAGCTTCCCGGCAGCACGAGCACGTTCTCCTCTTCGACGAGCCGCCTCGCGAACGCGGCGTCGTCGCCGGGCGTCTTCGCCCACAGGTAGAACGCGGCATCCGGCATTGCGCACGGCAGCACGCGCGCCAGGCGCGGCGCGAGCGAGGCGAACTTTTCCGCGTAGCGCGCGCGGTTGTCGATCACGTGCGCCTCGTCGTTCCACGCGGCGATCGAAGCTTCCGCGACCGCATCCGACATCGCGCTGCCGTGATACGTGCGGTAGCGCAGGAAGCTCGCGATGAGCCCGGCGTCACCCGCGACGAAGCCCGAGCGCAGCCCAGGTGCGTTGGAGCGCTTGGACAGGCTGCCGAATACCACGAGGTTGCGATAGTCGCCGCGGCCTTCGACCTCTGCAGCGGCGAGCGCTCCGAGCGGCGGCCGCGCTTCGTCGAAATAGATTTCCGAATAGCATTCGTCGGACGCGATCACGAAGCCGTGACGATCGGCGCGCGCGAACAGCTCGCGCCATTCGTGCTGCGTCAGCACGCGGCCGGTCGGATTGTCCGGCGAGCACACGTAGAGAAGCGCCGTGCGATTCCACACGTCGGCCGGAACGTCGGCGAACGGATGTGCGAAGCCCCGCGTTTCGTCCGCAATGACGCACCACGTGTTGGCGCCGGCGAGGAGCGCCGCGCCTTCGTAGATCTGGTAGAACGGATTGGGTACGACGACCGTGGCGCCGGGACGGCTGCCGTCGATGACGGTCTGCCCGAACGCGAACAGCGCCTCTCGGCTGCCGAGCACCGGCAGCACCTGCGTATCGGCCTCGAGCGCGCGCAGCCGATGGCGGCGCACGAGCCACGTCGCGATCGCTTCGCGCAGCGCCGGCGAGCCTTTCGTCGTGGGATAATTCGCGAGCCCGCGGCGGGCGCCGCGCGCGAGCGCGTCGATGATGAACCCCGGCGTTTCGTGCTTGGGCTCGCCGATCGACAGGTTGATCGGGGGCTTCTGCGCGGGCCTCGCATCGGCGAGCAACGCGCGCAGGCGCTCGAACGGGTAGGGCTGCAATCGCTGCAGCAGCGGATTCATCGGAATGTCCTTGGGCAAACGCGACCGCGATTATATCGACGCGATCCGTGACGGATCTCGCGGATGAGGGCGGCATCGCTCGTCGCGACGCTCGCGGCCGCTGCGGCGCTCGCGCTCGTGATCGCGTATTGGGGCTGGCAACTGTTCGGCCCTGCGCCCGCGCGCATCGTCGCCGCCGCGCCTTCCGATCCGGCGCGCGCGATCGTCGACGCGCATCTCTTCGGCCGTGGTGGCGCCGCAGGTGCCGGGCCGGCGATCGACGCGGCAATGCCGGCGGATGCGCGCCTCCTCGGCATCATCGCTTCGCGCGATGCGCAAGGCTACGCGCTCTTTCGCCTCGCGTCGGGGCCGCGCCTCGTGGCGCAGGGGCAGGAGATCGTCGGCGGCGTGCGCCTCGTGGCGATCGCGCCCGAAAGCGTCACGCTTCGCGATGCGCGCGGCGAGCGGACGTTCGCGCTGCGTACCTTTCATGCCGCCCCATCCTCAGCGCCCGCTGCATCGACACGAACGGCGAACGTCAGCGTCGCATCGAACGTCGCGGCGCGCGGCGATCGCTCGTGCGCGCCGCCACCCGGTTTCGGCGGCAACGTCGTTCGACTCAACACCGAATTGCTGGGCGGCCTGTCCAGCGACGCGGGCCCGTGGCGCACGCTGCTCGCCGCTGCCGACGGCGGCCTCGTCGTGCGCGACGGCAGCGGCTTTGGACCGATGCTCGGCTTGCAGGCAGGCGATCGCATCGCGCAAGCGAACGGCATTGCGCTGCGCGTTCCCGACGACGTCGCATCCGCGGTCATCCGGCCGCTGGTCGCGAATCAGGGGGTGCGCCTCGTCGGGTCGCGCGCCGGCATGCGCCGCGAGGTCTGGCTCGCGAACATCGCATGCGCGGGCTGAGCGCCCGTCGGCGCGACCTCGACGTTGCTCGCAGGCGCTACCTGAACTCGGCGAGGTCGGGATCGTCGTTGCGCTGCGCCGGCAGGCCGGTGATCGTCGGCAACTCGGACAGGCGCAGCATGCCCACCCTGACGCGGATGGCACCCCCGGAATCCTTCCATGCGACGACGGGCGTGCCGGGTGCGCCGAACGCCTTCATGAGTTGCGTGTTCTGCGCAAACTCTGCTGCGAGTTCTTTCGGAACGCTCTTCGCGGGCTCGATGCCGCCGTTGAAGCGCTTCGCGTCGTAGCGCGTCTCGTCGATGCGCATCGCTGCGACGCGATCGGGCGCCTGCATGATCGCGGCGGCACGTCCCACCGAACTCGGCTGCTGATAGGCCACGGGAATCCACCGCACCTGCAGGCCGACCTGCTCGTACGGCTGCACGGCTTTCCACGTGAGATGGCAATACAGGCAGTTCGCGTCGAAGAGCACGTACAGCACGAACTTTGGATGCGTCGCCCCCTCGACGACCGCGTCCGCTTTCTCGAGTCGCGCGAAATTCGCGGCGAGCTCGTTCGGCACGGCGAGCGCCGGCACGATGCTCACGAAAGCGAGGGATGCGAGCGCCGCGGCGGCGCGTCGCCGCGTCGATGCTCGTCGCCCGCTCGATACGATCGTCAAAGCGCCTCCGATCCGTTCCGGCACACGCGCCTGCCATCGTACCCGCATGGACCGGCACGACGACGATCCCAAGCGCCCGGCGCGGCGCGATTTCCTCGCATCCACCGCCGCGACGCTCGGCGCACTCAGCCTCCCGGCAGTCACGGCGACGGCGTCCGCTGCCGCGGCCGGCAACGAGAAGGCCGGCAGGGGCAATCGTCCGAACTGAGCTCGTCAACCTCTATGGCAAGCAGGCGTTCGCACGGCCGCAGGCCGCGCTCGCGAACCTGCTGAGCCAGCAGCGTACGCCGAAGCGGCTGACGCCCGTGAGCGGTACCGTGCCGGGGCAGCCGACGTAGCGCGAAGTTACTGCGCCGTCACGCGCGGCGCGGCGGCATCCAGTCGAGGAGTGCCAGCGGCCGGTCGATCCATCCGGTGGCCGGCCAGTCGTCGGCGCAGCCCGTTTCCCCGAGATAGCCGTACTCCGCGACGATCGTTGCCATGCCGGCCGCGTTGCCGGCCGTCACGTCGCGCAGGTCGTCGCCGACGTACACGCAGCGCTCGGGCGCGATGCCGAGGCATTCGGCCGCGTGCAACAGCGGTGCAGGATGCGGCTTCGGGCTCGGCGTGGTGTCGCCCGAAACGACGGCGCCGGCGCGCCGGTCGAGACCGAGTGCTGCAACCACGGGCGTGGTGAAGCGCTCGACCTTGTTCGTGACGATGCCGATCGCGAGCGCGCGCTGCGCCAGCGCATCGAGCAGTCGATCGACGCCATCGAACAGCCGCGTGTGCACGTCGAGCGCGGCTTCGTAGTAATCGAGGAACGTGTGCCGCAGCGCCTTGTAGTCGGCGTCCTCGGGCGCGATGCCCATGCCGGCGCCGAGCAGGCCGCGCGCACCGGTCGATGCGTGCGGCCGCAGCACGTCGACGGGCACCGGCGCCAGCCCGCGCTCGGCGCGCATGCGGTTCAACGCGGCCGCGAGGTCGCCGGCCGAATCGGCGAGCGTACCGTCGAGATCGAACAGCACGGCGTCGATGTCGAGCGGCCGCGGCGCAGGACGCGCGAGTGCCAGCGGCGTGCGTCCGGCGCTCATTTCGTGAACGCGGCGAGGTAATTGACCGACGGGTCGTCGGTCAGGCGGTACGTGCGCGTCAGCGGGTTGTAGGCAAGGCCCTTCATCGCCACGAGGTCGAGACGCGCGTGACGCGCGAACGCGGCGAGCTCGGAGGGGCGGATGAAGCGCGCCCAGTCGTGCGTGCCGCGCGGCAGAAGCTTCAACGCGTATTCGGCGCCGAGAATCGCCTGCACGTACGACTTGGGATTGCGGCTGATCGTCGAGAACACGACGAGTCCGCCTGGCTTCGCGAGCCGCGCACACGCTGCGACCGTCGAGGCGGGCTCGGGCACGTGCTCGAGCAGTTCGAGGCACGTCACCACGTCGAACGCGCCCGGCATGGCGTTGGCGAGCGCCTCTGCCGATTCGAGACGGTAATCGACGTTGGCGCCCGATTCGTACTGATGCAGGCGCGCGACGCCGATGCCCTTCTGGGAGAGATCGATGCCGGTCACGTCCGCGCCGAGGTGCGCGAGCGCTTCGGCGAAGATGCCGCCGCCGCAGCCGACGTCCACCACGCGCTTCCCGGCGAGGCCGCCGGCGAGCGATTCGACCCAGCCGACGCGCAGCGGATTGATGTCGTGCAACGGCTTGAATTCGCTTTCCGGATCCCACCAGCGATGGGCGAGTGCCGAGAACTTCGCGAGCTCGGCGGGATCCGCGTTGCGGCGCGCGCCCGCGGCTGCATTCGTGTCGAATGTCGATTCCATGACGAGGATGCTCATCGGCGATATGTCGTGCGCATTCAGGCGAGCCGCGCCTGCCACGCCTTCGTGCGCGCGAGCAGCGACGGCGAGTCGATGCGGGTGAGACGCCGCGACTCGACGACGCGTTCCCCCGCGATCCAGACGTCCGTCACGTGCTCGCGCCCCGCGGCATTCGGCAATTGCGACACCGGATCGTACAGCGGCAGCGTTTCGACGTCGGCGAGTCGCAGCGCCGTGATGTCGGCGTCCTTGCCCGATTGCAGCGAGCCGATGTGTGCGTCGAGCCCGAGCGCTTGTGCGCCGCCGAGCGTTGCCAAGCGAAGCAACGTGTGCGCAGGCAACGTCGCAGCATCGCCGGTTGCGACCTTGGCGAGCAGGCCCGCGAGACGCATTTCGTCGAGCACGTCGAGGCGGTTGTTCGACGCGGCGCCATCGGTACCGAGCGCGACGTTCACGCCGCGCTCGAGCAGCGCGGACACCGGGGCGATGCCGCTCGCGAGCTTCATGTTCGAGCCTGCGCAATGGACGACGTGGCAACCCTGCGCGACCAGCAGGTCGATGTCGTGCGCGTCGAGATGCACGGCATGGATGGCGATGAAGTTCGGGCCGGTCGCGCCGAGGCGGTCGAGGCGCGCGAGCGGCGTCTGGTGGTGCGTCGCCAGCGATTCGTCGACTTCGCGGCGCGTCTCGGCCACGTGCGTCTGGATCGACAGATCGAGCTGCCGCGCGTAGACGACGACGCGCTCCCACGTCGCGTCGCCAACGGTGTAGGGCGCATGCGGCGCGAGCGAGAATGAAAGCCGCGGCGACTGCTTGAACGCATCGCGCGCGGCAAAGCCGCGCGCGAGGTACGCATCGGCATCCGCAGCATAGGGCGTCGGCACGTCGAGGATGGGCCTGCCGAGCATCGCGCGCATGCCGGCCTGCTCGTACGCGCGCGCCGCGTCTTCCGGGTGGAAGTACATGTCGTTGCAGCACGTGATGCCGGACAGCAGCATTTCCGCAGCGCCGAGCAGCGTGCCGTCGTGCACGAACTCCGGCGACACGAAGCGGCGCTCGCGCGGCCAGATGTGCGTTTCGAGCCACGCGGCGAGCGGCAGGTCGTCGGCGATGCCGCGCAGCAGCGTCATCGCCGCGTGCGTGTGCGCGTTGACGAGGCCCGGGATCAGCGCGTGGTCGGCGAGTTCGACGTGCTGCGCGGGCCGATAGTCGCGCTCCGCGTCGGCGCGCGGGACGATCGCGGCGATCTTCCCGGCATCGACGACGAGCGCGTGATCCTCGAGCACGCCCGCGGGCTCGACGGGCATCACGTAACGCGCGTCGATGCGCAGGTCGACGTCGCGTGGTTTCGCAAACATTGATCGAGTGTAGCAGCGGCAACAAAAAACCCCGCGGGCTGCGCGGGGTTTTTCGTTGAAGCGAGGGGACTTAGCGAGAGACGCCTTCGCCCTTCACCTCGATTTCGACGCGGCGGTTCGGCGCGAGACACGCGATCAGCGCCTTCAGCTGCTTCTGGTTGCAGACCACGCCCGGGACCGGCTGCGTCTTGCCCATGCCGAGAGTCTCGATCTTGTCGCGCGGAACGCCACGGCTCACGAGGTAGTCGCGAACCGCGTCGGCACGACGCTCGGACAGGCGCTGGTTGTAGCGCTGCGTGCCGATGCGATCGGTGTGGCCGGTGACGAGCACGAGATCGAGCTTCTGCACGTTCGGCAGCTTCGAGATGATCTGGCTGTCGATCGCGGCCTTGCCTTCGGGCTTCAGCACGGCCTTGTCGAAGTCGAACAGCGCCTTCGACGAGAGCGTGATCTTCTGCACTTGCGGTGCAGGCGCCGGAGCCGGGGCGGGAGCAGGGGCCGGCGGCGGCGGCGGCGCGGGAGCAGCGGCGGGCGGCGGCGGCGGGGCGGGCTTCGGCACGAGCTCGGGCTCGCACTGCGCGATCGCCATCTGCGGCGTCCAGTAGCCGGTGCGCCAGCACAGGTTGCCGGCGATACCCAACGCTCCGTTGTACGTGCCGCTGCGGACCACGTTGTTGTCGGGCGTGTCGTAGCCCATCAACACATACGCGCAGTTCTGGCGATCGCATTTGGCGGGGCCGGCCACGTAGCCGCGTGGGTCGGCCTTCACCCCCTGCGCGGCAACGCCGCCGGCAAACGCGGCCGCAAGGATGGCGGCAGCAACTCCGGACACGAGACGTCGAGTCATTTCTTCTACCCCTTTGACTTTGTTTTCAACAGGTTTTGTTCGAACGACGCGGCATGGCGCCAAGGCGACATTTCCCTGACGAGTCGGGCCGTTTGTGCTCCGAACCACTATAGCACGCACATTTTTTAGCGAGCAACGAAAATGCCCGCCGTACGAACGTCCCGATTCGGACTGTCGCAGCGATACAACGTCATGCTAAAATCGCATGGATTCAAAGACCTCCGGAACACGCGCTCGACGCGCCATCGCGCGCGTCGGTAAAGCTTCCGCAGCATGGCGATACGGCAAAACTGTTCGCAAGCGTGCCGTTTTTGTCATTTTTTCAACTGATCCGACCCCGATCGCAAGGATTCGTCACGCGCCATGGAGCAGTTCGCCAAAGAAACCCTGCCGGTAAGCCTCGAAGCCGAAATGCGCCATTCGTACCTCGATTACGCGATGAGCGTGATCGTGGGCCGGGCGCTCCCCGACGCGCGCGACGGGCTCAAACCCGTGCACAGGCGCGTGCTGTACGCGATGCACGAGTCGAACATCGTCTACAACCGGCCGTACGTGAAGTGTGCCCGGGTCGTGGGCGACGTGATGGGGAAGTACCACCCGCACGGCGACATGGCGATCTACGACGCGCTGGTGCGGATGGCGCAGGACTTTTCGCTGCGTTACCCGCTGATCGACGGGCAGGGCAATTTCGGCTCGGTCGACGGCGACAACCCGGCGGCGATGCGCTACACCGAGTGCCGCCTCGAACGCATCGCGAACGAGCTTCTCGCCGACATCGACAAGGAAACCGTCGATTTCGTCCCGAATTACGACGGCAAGGAGCTCGAGCCGTCGGTGTTGCCGTCGCGTCTGCCCAACCTGCTCGTCAACGGCTCGTCGGGCATTGCGGTCGGCATGGCCACGAACATCCCGCCGCATAACCTCACCGAGACGATCAACGGCTGCCTCGCGCTGCTCGCCTCGCCCGCAATCAGCGTCGACGAGCTGATGGAGATCGTGCCGGCGCCCGACTTCCCGACCGCCGGGATCATCTACGGTCTCGAGGGCGTGCGCGAGGGTTATCGCACCGGGCGCGGCCGCGTCGTCATCCGTGCACGCACGCACTTCGAGGATCTCGACAAGGGCAACCGGCAGGCGATCATCGTCGACGAGATCCCGTACCAGGTGAACAAGGCGAACCTGCTCGTTCGCATCGGCGAGCTCGTGCGCGAGAAGAAGATCGACGGCATTTCGGACCTGCGCGACGAGTCCGACAAGTCGGGCATGCGCGTCGTCATTGAACTGAAGCGCGGCGAAGTCCCGGAGATCGTCCAGAACAACCTCTTCAAGCTGACGCAACTGCAGGACAGCTTCGGCATGAACATGGTCGCGCTGGTCGACGGCCAGCCGCGACTGCTGACCCTCAAGCAGTTCCTCGAGCATTTCATCACGCACCGCCGCGAAGTGGTCGTGCGCCGCACGCGCTTCGACCTCCGCAAGGCGCGCGAGCGCGGCCACGTGCTCGAAGGCCTCGCGGTGGCGCTGTCCAACGTCGACGAGATCATCGCGCTCATCAAGGCGTCGGCGTCGCCGGCGGAGGCGAAGGCCGCGTTGATGGCGCGCGCGTGGCGCTCGTCGCTCGTCGAGGACATGCTGCGGCGTGCATCCGCCGACGTCGCGCGGCCCGACGGCCTCGCGCCGGAATTTGGCTGGCACGGCCCCAACGCGGGCTACAAGCTTTCCGACGTGCAGGCGCAGGCGATCCTCGATCTGCGGCTGCAGCGCCTGACCGGCCTCGAGCAGGACAAGATCACCGGCGATTATCGCGAAGTGATGGATCTCATCACCGATCTCCTCGACATCCTCGCGAAGCCGGCACGCGTGACGCAGATCATCCGCGACGAGCTGACGGCGATCCGCGACCAGTTCGGCGACGCGCGCAAGAGCGAGATCGTCGCGCAGGGCGTCGACCTCGCGATCGAGGACCTGATCGCGCCGGAAGACATGGTCGTCACGCTGTCGCACGGCGGCTACATGAAGGCGCAGCCGGTCGCCGAATACCGCGCGCAGCGTCGCGGCGGCCGCGGCAAGCAGGCGACGGCGACGAAGGAAGACGATTTCGTCGACCGCATGTTCATCGCGAACACGCACGACTACATCCTGTGCTTCTCCAATCGCGGCCGCGTGTACTGGCTCAAGGTCTACAACGTGCCGCAGGGACAGCGCAACGCGCGCGGCAAGCCCATCGTCAACCTCGTGCCGCTCGTCGACCACGAGAAGGTCACGGCGATCCTGCCCGTCAAGGAATTCTCCGAAGGCCACTACGTGTTCATGGCCACGCAGATGGGCACGGTCAAGAAGACTTCGCTCGCCGATTTCTCGCGCCCGCGTCCGTCGGGGATCATCGCGGTCGACCTGGCCGACGGCGACCGCCTGATCGGTGCCGCACTCACCGACGGCAAGCACGACGTGATGCTGTTCAGCTCGGGCGGCAAGGCCGTGCGGTTCGACGAGAACGACGTGCGGCCGATGGGGCGCAACGCGCACGGCGTGCGCGGCATGATGCTCGAGAAGGGACAGAAGGTCATTTCGATGCTCGTCGCCGAAGACGAGGAGCAATCGGTGCTGACCGCGACGGAGCACGGCTACGGCAAGCGCACGCCGATCGTCGAGTACACGCGCCACGGCCGTGGCACGAAGGGCATGATCGCGATCCAGCAATCGAGCCGCAACGGCCAGGTGGTGGGTGCGGTGCTCGTGCGCCCCGACGACGAGATCGTGCTGATCTCGACCGGCGGCGTGCTGATCCGCATGGGCGTCAAGTCGATCCGCGAGATGAGCCGCTCGACGCAGGGCGTCACGCTGATTCATCTCGACAAGGGCGAGAAGCTCGCGGGCCTCGAGAAGGTCGTCGAGCACGACGACGACGAAGTGTGAGGGTTTACAACTTCAGCGCCGGCCCGGCGGCGATGCCGCTGCCGGTGCTCGAGCGCGCGAGAAGCGAACTGCTCGACTGGCGCGGCAGCGGCATGTCGGTGATGGAAATGAGCCATCGCGGCGCCGAATTCATGTCGATCATCGCCAAGGCGGAGCGCGATCTGCGCGATCTGCTCGCGCTGCCCGACGACTACCGCGTGCTGTTCCTGCAGGGCGGCGCGCTCGCGCAGAACGCCGGCGTCCCGCTCAACCTGCTCGCGCCGAACGGCGTCGCCGATTACGTCGACACCGGCCACTGGTCGCAGAAGTCGATCGCCGAAGCGCGCAAGTACGGCGAGGTGAACGTCGCGGCATCGAGCGCCGATCGCGACTACACGTACATTCCCGACGAAGCGACGTGGCGCCTCACGCCGAATGCGTCGTACGTGCACGTCACGACCAACGAGACGATCGGCGGCGTCGAGTATTTCTGGACGCCGGACACCGGCGGCGTTCCGCTGGTCGCCGATGCGTCGTCGCATCTGCTGTCGCGTCCGTTCGACGTCGCGAAGTACGGCGTGATCTACGCCGGCGCGCAGAAGAACATCGGGCCCGCGGGTCTTACGCTCGTGATCGTACGCGACGACCTCGTCGGCCGCGCACGGCGTGAATGCCCGAGCGTGCTCGACTATGCCGTGCAGGCGAAGGCGGCCTCGATGTTCAACACGCCGGCCACGTTCGGCATCTACCTTGCCGGCCTCACGTTCGAATGGCTGCGCGAGCAGGGCGGCCTCGCCGGCATCGAGCAGCAGAACATCGCGAAGGCCGGCGCGCTCTACGCGCAGATCGACCGCAGCGGGTTCTATCGCAACGACGTGCGGCGAAGCGACCGCTCGCGGATGAACGTACCGTTCTTCCTGCACGACGAGCGGCTGACCGCACCGTTCCTCGACGGTGCCGCTGCGCGCGGCCTCGTGCAGTTGAAGGGCCATCGCGCCGTGGGCGGCGTGCGCGCGTCGATCTACAATGCCATGCCGCTTGCGGGCGTTCTCGCGCTCGTCGAGTGGATGCGCGAGTTCGAGCGCGACCATGGCTGATTCATCTCCTCCGGACGACGAAGGCCTCGACGACCGGCTGCGCGTGCATCGCGACGCCATCGACGTGCTCGACCGCGACATTCTCACCAAGCTGTCGGAGCGCGCGGTGCACGCGAAGGCGATCGGGGAACTGAAGGCGGGGACGGGCGCACCCGCGTACCGTCCCGATCGCGAAGTGCAGGTCCTGACGCGACTGCGCGAACTGAACGACGGACCGCTTTCGGACGAGGCGGTGATCGCCGTGTTCCGGCAGGTGATGGCCGGCTGCCTCGCACTCGAGCAGAAGCTTCGCATCGCGTACCTCGGCCCTGCCGGTACGTTCAGCCACGCTGCGGTCTGGCGCCGCTTCGGCACACTCGTCGACGCCATCGCGTGCGCGACCATCGACGAGATCTTTCGCGCCGGCGAAGCGGGGCGCGCCGACTTCGCGGTGGTGCCGGTCGAGAATTCGACCGAGGGCACCGTCGGGCGCACGCTCGACCTCATGTACGCAACCGACCTTTCGATCTGCGGCGAGATCAAGCTGCGCGTGCAGCAGAACCTGCTCACCCACGAGCCGTCGCTGGAGGGCGTCGCGAAGGTGTATTCGCACGCGCAATCGCTCGCGCAATGCGCGCAGTGGCTTGCGCGCAACCTGCCGCGCGCGGAACGCGTGCCGGTGTCGAGCAACGCGGAAGCGGCGCGGCTCGCCGCGGCGCAGCCCGGTACGGCGGCCATCGCCGGCGAGATCGCCGCATCGATCTACGGCCTCGCGATCCTGGTCCCGCACATCGAGGACGAGCCGAACAACACGACGCGCTTCTGGGTGCTCGGCCGGCAGAGCGTGCCGCGCTCGGGGTGCGACGAGACGTCGATCGTGATGTCCGCCGCGAATCGCCCCGGTGCCATGCATGCGCTGCTCGAGCCGCTCGCGCGCCACGGCGTGTCGATGTCGCGCATCGAGTCGCGACCGGCGCGTACCGGATTGTGGGAGTATCTGTTCTACGTCGATCTCGTCGGTCACCGCGACGATGCGCCGGTGAAGGCGGCCCTCGACGAGCTCGCCGCCAAGGCACCTTTCCTGAAGCTGCTCGGTTCCTATCCCGCCGACGTCACGTGAAGCTTCGCCGTCATCCGCTGCGCGCTTGTGTGCCCGACGAACACGCATCGTCCGGTGCCGCGGTCGCGTCGCGCGCGCCGCACTACGTGCGCGACATTGCGCCCTACGTCGGCGGCAAGCCGATCGAGGAGGTCGCGCGCGAGTTGAATCTCGATCCGGCGACGATCATCAAGCTCGCGTCGAACGAAAATCCGCGCGGGCCGAGCCCGAAGGCGCTCGCGGCGATTGCCGCTGCCGCGCAGGATGCGACGCGTTATCCGGACGGCAACGCGTATGCGCTGAGGTACGCGCTGGCGGCGAAGCTTCGCGTCGCGCCCGACCAGCTCGTGCTCGGCAACGGCAGCAACGACGTGCTCGAGCTCGCGTCGCAGGCGTTCCTGCGTCCGGGCGACGAAGCGGTGTATTCGCAATACGGCTTCATCGTGTACCCGCTCGCGACGCAGGCGCGCGGGGCGATCGGCATCGAGGTGCCGGCGCGCGACTACGGCCACGACCTCGACGCGATGCGCGCGGCGATCTCGCCGAAGACGCGCATCGTGTTCGTCGCCAATCCCAACAACCCCACGGGAACCTGGCTTCCCGGGAGCGTTGTCGAAGCGTTCGTTGCAAGCGTGCCGCGCGACGTGATCGTCGTGCTCGACGAAGCCTACGATGAGTTCCTGGAACCTGCCGATCGCTCGCGGTCCATCGCGTGGGTTTCGCGCCACCCGAACCTGATCGTGTCGCACACGTTCTCGAAAGCGCACGGCCTCGCTGCATTGCGCGTCGGCTACGGCGTGGCGTCGGCGGAGGTGGCCGATCTCCTCAATCGCGTGCGCCAGCCGTTCAACGTGAACTCGCTCGCGCAAGCCGCGGCGCTCGCGGCGCTCGCCGACACCGAGTATGTCGACGAGAGCCGGCGCCTCAATCGCGAGGGGCTGCGTACGCTCGCGCGCGGTCTCGACGCGATCGGTCTGCGCCACCTGCCGTCGCACGGCAATTTCGTGCTGATCGAGGTCGGCGATGCGATGCGCGTGTACGAAGCCCTGCTGCGGAGCGGCGTCATCGTGCGTCCCGTCGGCAATTACGGTCTTCCGGCGTGGCTGCGTGTGACCGTGGGCACGCCAAGCGAGAACGAGCGCTTTCTGTCGGCGCTCGCCGCCGTCGTCGGGGCGAAAACGCGTGCACGTTGACAAGCTCGTGGTCATCGGCGTCGGACTGATCGGCGCATCTGCCGCACTCGCCACGCGGCGGGTGGGGGCCGCGCGCGAAATCGTCGGGGTCGGGCGCTCGCGCGAGAACCTCGAACGCGCGCTCGCGAAGGGCGCCATCGACCGCGCGTTGTTGCTGACCGATGACTGGACGCGCGAAGTTCGCAACGCCGATTTCGTGCTGATCGCCATTCCCGTCGCGCAATACCGCGACACGTTCGCGGCGCTCGCGCCCGTGCTTTCCCCCGACACGGTCGTCACCGACGCGGGCAGCACCAAGCAGGACGTCGTGGCTGCCGCGCGCGAAATGCTCGGCAAGCGCCTTGACCATTTCGTGCCGGCCCACCCGGTCGCGGGCAGCGAGCGCTCGGGCGCCGACGCCGCCGATGCAAGCCTCTTCGTGGGCCGGCAGGTGATCCTGACGCCGCTGCCCGAAACGTCGTCGCCCGCATTGCAGCACGTCGAGCGCTTCTGGACCATGTGCGGCGCGCGCGTGGCTCGGCTCGACGCCGCACGCCACGACCGCATCCTCGCCGCGGTGTCGCATCTGCCGCATCTCATCGCGTTCGCGCTCGTCGCCGAGATCGCATCGCGCGCCGACAGCGCCGAATACCTGGGCAACGCAGGCAGCGGCTTTCGCGACTTCACGCGCATTGCCGGCAGTTCGCCGGAGATGTGGCGCGACGTCGCACTCGCCAACCGCGATGCGCTGCTCGTCGAGCTCGCCGCGTTTCGAAGCGCGATCGACGCGCTGATCCTGTCGATCGAGCACGCCGATTCCGCAGCGCTCGATACGATGCTCGAGCGCGCTGCGACGACGCGGCGCAGCTGGGGCAACACCGCGCCCGGAGTCGGCACCCCGCGCTGACTTCGCGCGAGCGCGAAGCGTAAAGCGCATGGCCATAGGCCTCGACATTCCACCGATTGCCGCGATGTGCGGAACGGTGGCGTTGCCCGGATCGAAGAGCATCTCGAATCGCACGCTGCTGCTCGCGGCGCTCGCCGACGGCACGACCACGCTCGAAGGCCTGCTCGAGGCCGACGATACCGCGCGCATGCGCGAAGCGCTGGCCCTGCTCGGCGTCAGGCTCGACGCGAACGGCGCGGAGTGCCGCGTCGAAGGCACCGGCGGCGCGTTTCCGAAAAAACGTGCCGAGCTTTTCCTCGGCAACGCCGGCACGGCGGTGCGGCCGCTCGTCGCGGCGCTCGCCATGCAGGGCGGCGAATATCGGGTCGGCGGCGTGCCGCGGATGCACGAGCGGCCCATCGGCGATCTCGTCGACGCGCTGCGCCATCTGGGTTGCGACGTGCGCTATCTCGGCAACGACGGCTATCCGCCGCTCGCGATCGGCGACGCCGGCGGCCGTGCGGGCGGTCGCGTGCCGATCCGCGGCGACGTGTCGAGCCAATTTCTGTCGGCGCTCCTGATGGCGTTGCCGCTCGGTGCCGGCTCCGATCGCACGTCGACGGTGGTCGAACTCACGTCGCCGCTGATTTCGCGACCGTACGTCGACATCACCACGCGGCTGATGCGCCGCTTCGGCGTCGACGTCGCCACCGGCGACGGCACGTTCGAAGTGCCTGCAGGCGCGCGTTATCGGTCGCCCGGCACGCTGCACGTCGAAGGCGACGCGTCGTCCGCGTCGTACTTCCTCGCCGCGGGTGCGATCGGCGGCGGACCGGTGCGCGTGACCGGTGTCGGCGGCGATTCGATCCAGGGCGACGTCGCGTTCGCCGGCGTGCTCTCGGGTCTTGGCGCCGACATTCGCATCGGCAACGACTTCATCGAGGCGCGCAGCGGCCGCGGTCTCGACGGCGGCACGATCGACTGCATCGCCATTCCCGACGCCGCGATGACGCTCGCGATCGTCGCGCTCTTCGCGCGCGCGCCGATCCGCCTCGTCAACATCGGCAGCTGGCGCGTCAAGGAGACCGACCGTATCGCGGCGATGGCGAGCGAACTGGCGAAGCTCGGCGCGACGCTCGTGGCCGGCAGCGACTGGCTCGAGGTCGCGCCGCTCGCGACGTTCCGCCACGCGGCGATCGACACCTACGACGATCACCGGATGGCGATGTGCTTCGCCCTCGTGGCGCTGGGCGGCGCGGGGGTGACGATCAACGATCCGGGATGCGTGCGGAAGACCTTTCCCGGCTACTTCGACGCACTGCGGTCGATCTCGAAGTGACGACGAGCGCCGCGCAACCGCCGGTGATCGCGATCGACGGCCCGGCGGCGTCGGGGAAGGGCACGATCGCCTACAACATCGCGACGACGCTCGGCTACCACTACCTCGACAGCGGTGCGCTCTACCGCGTGGTGGCGCTGCGCGCGCTCGAGCACGACGTGGGCGCCGGTGACGCCGCCGCGCTCGCGACGCTCGCGCTGGACGTCGACGTGTCGTTTCGCGCGGGCCGCGCGCTGCTCGGCGGCCGCAGCGTCGGCGACGCACTGCGCACGGAAGCGGTATCGGCCGCGGCGTCGCGGATCGCGATTCACCCGGCCGTGCGCGCTGCGCTCCTCGCCCGCCAGCGCGCCTTTCGCACGCCGCCGGGCCTCGTCGCCGAAGGCCGCGACATGGGCACCGTCGTGTTTCCCGACGCATCGCTCAAGGTATTCCTGACCGCGACGGCCGAAGCCCGGGCGGAGCGGCGGTATAAGCAGTTGATCGACAAAGGAATACCCGCTAACATTGACGGTCTTTTGCGCGATATCCGCGAGCGCGACCTCCGGGACTCGACGCGGGCGGCAGCCCCGCTCGTGCCGGCGCCCGACGCCGTGCTGCTGGATACGACCGATCTCACGATTGCCGAAGTCACCGACGCGGTCCTTGCCCTCCATTGCGTGCGGCACGACCCCGCGTAGGCGCGCTTCGGCATCGCGCCGTGCAAGGCGCGCAGCATGCGCCTCATCGACCGGCTTCACGCAAAGGGCCGAGGTGCCGCGCTTTTCATGGCCGGCGCGACGCTTCGGATTTCATCAACCTGCCCGCTCCGCACGAGACAACGGGTTCTCGTGAATGAAGCGGCAATCGAAAGGAACCAACCCTTCATGGCTACAGCCACGCAAATCGCAACACCCACGCAAGGCGGCGAGAACTTCGCCGCGCTGTTCGAAGAATCGCTCGCGCGCCAGGAGATGCGCCAGGGCGAGCTCATCACCGCGGAAGTGATCCGCGTCGATTACAACATCGTCGTCGTCAATGCCGGATTGAAGTCCGAGAGCTTCATTCCGATCGAGGAGTTCCGCGACGACAAGGGCGAGGTCGAGGTCAAGCCGGGCGATTTCGTCACGGTCGCGATCGAGAGCCTCGAAAACGGCTACGGCGAAACGCGCCTGTCGCGCGACAAGGCGAAGCGCCTCAAGGCCTGGCACGATCTCGAGGCGTCGATGGAGCAGGGCTCCGTCGTGCAGGGGCTCGTGACCTCCAAGGTCAAGGGCGGCCTGACCGTCATGATCAACGGCATCCGCGCGTTCCTGCCGGGGTCGCTCGTCGACATCCGCCCGGTCAAGGACACGTCGCCGTACGAAGGCAAGCAGCTCGACTTCAAGGTCATCAAGCTCGACCGCAAGCGCAACAACGTCGTCGTGTCGCGCCGCGCGGTGCTGGAGGAAAGCCTCGGCGAAGAGCGCGAGAAGCTTCTCGCGACGCTGTCGGAGGGCGCGATCGTCAAGGGCATCGTCAAGAACATCACCGATTACGGCGCGTTCGTCGACCTCGGCGGCATCGATGGTCTTTTGCACATCACCGACCTCGCATGGCGGCGCGTCAAGCATCCGTCGGAAGTGCTGTCCGTCGGCGACGAGGTCACCGCGAAGGTGCTGAAGTTCGACCAGGAGAAGAACCGCGTCTCGCTCGGCTTGAAGCAGCTCGGCGACGACCCCTGGGTCGGCCTGTCGCGCCGCTATCCGCCGGGCACGCGCCTCTTCGGCAAGGTCACGAACATCACCGATTACGGCGCGTTCGTCGAGATCGAGTCGGGCATCGAGGGCCTCGTGCACGTGTCCGAAATGGACTGGACGAACAAGAACATCCATCCGACGAAGGTCGTGCAACTGGGCGACGAAGTCGAGGTGATGATCCTCGAGATCGACGAGGACCGCCGCCGCATCTCGCTCGGCATGAAGCAGTGCATGCCGAACCCGTGGGACGAGTTCGCGATGAACCACAAGAAGGGCGATCGCGTCTCGGGGCAGATCAAGTCGATTACCGACTTCGGCGTGTTCGTCGGTCTCCCCGGCGGCATCGACGGCCTCGTGCACCTCTCCGATCTGTCGTGGGCGAACCCGGGCGAAGTCGCGGTGCGCGACTACAAGAAGGGCCAGGAGGTCGAGGCCGTGGTGCTCGCGATCGACGTCGAGCGCGAGCGCATCTCGCTCGGCATCAAGCAGCTCGAAGGCGATCCGTTCAGCAACTTCGTCGCGACGCACGACAAGGGCAGCATGGTCACCGGCACGGTGAAGAGCCTCGACGCCAAGGGCGCGGTGATCTCGCTCGGCGGCGAAATCGAGGGCTACCTCCGCGCCTCGGAAGTGTCGCGCGACCGCGTCGAGGACATTCGCACGCGCCTCAAGGAAGGCGAGACGGTCAAGTCGATGATCATCAACATCGATCGCAAGAACCGCAGCATCAACCTCTCGATCAAGGCAAAGGACAGCGCCGACGAGAACGAGGCGATGCAGCGGATGACGGCGGAGAACGCGGGCACGAGCACGGGCACCACGAACCTCGGTGCGCTGCTCAAGGCGAAGCTCGACAACAAGGCCAACGGCTGATCTCGCGCATGAAACAACCCCCATGCCCGCTCCGCTCGCTGTCCCCTCACGGGGCGCTGTCAGCGGCTTGGGGCGGCCCGGCGCCACTCACATGACCAAATCGGAGCTGATCGACCGCCTCGCGGCGCAGTTTCCGCAACTGGTTGCGAAGGATGCCGAACTCGCGGTCAAGATGGTGCTCGATGCGATGGCGGAAAGCCTCGCGAAAGGCGAGCGCATCGAGATCCGCGGCTTCGGCAGCTTCGGGCTCAACTACCGTCCTCCGCGCACGGGCCGCAATCCCAAATCGGGCGAGAAAGTGCAGGTGCCCGAGAAGTACGTGCCCCACTTCAAGGCGGGGAAGGAGTTGCGCGAGCGGGTCGATTTCAACTTCGCGCAGGAATAGCACC
>JAICKU010000134.1 GCA_025927765.1 Burkholderiales bacterium | reverse complement strand
TGTTCCCCACCCCGTCACGCGTGCGGCGACTCGCACAGCCCGGCTGAAGCTTCTCGACGCCCCGACCCCAAGCTTCGACACTAGGCGCGCATGCCGGATCCAGGAATAGGAAAATCTCCACGCCGCGAGTCAGGCATTCTTGTTTGACCGCTGGCGAAACCGTAGCGGACAGGTCGATTCACGAGGAACCAAAAAATGGCAACGCTGCATCCGATCCACAAGGCGCACCAGGAACACTCCGTGGTTCTGGCCGCTGGCCGCGGCCATCGAGCTCGGCGACGAAGGGATGCGCCTGTTCCAGCGCAACCTCGACTTCGTCGTGCAAGCGCAGGTCATCAATGCGCCGCCGCTGCCCGAGTGGGACGCCTGGAGGCCATATCGGCCTGTTCATGGGCTCGAAGACGCTGGCCGAAGTGTGGCCAACGATCGGCCACTGGATGTAGAACTCGCGGCGTTGCAGCACGCCGATGAGCTACCGACTCATCGGGCTGTCCGATTTCCGGGCGTCACCTCTGATGAAATGGCGGCCTATGATCAAGACAGCCGCGATGGCGGGAACCGACAGGAATATGCCCGGGACGCCCGCCACCTCGGCGCCGGCCAGCAATCCGAACAGAACCAGGATCGGGTGCACGCCGACCCCCGCCCCCATCAATCTGGGACCAAGAACGTAATCCTGGAAGATGCGATAGCCGGCAATGAACAGCAATATCCACAGCAGATGCTGATATCCCGCCACCACGGCCACGATGATGATGACAAGCGCCGCAAGCAGTGGCCCGAATACGGGGATGAACTCGAGTAGCGCCGCCACGGCAGCGAGCAGCAACGCATAAGGGACGCCCATGGTTCCAAGAAACAGCGCGTAGGCCGCCAACGCTGCCGCCGACAGCAAGAGGAGCGCCCGGATATAGCGGCCGAATAGATGATCCAGATCGTCAACGATGTCTTGCGCTACGGGCTGGCGCGCAAAGATCCGTTCCAGCGCGCTGCGTATCCGAGGGCCGCTGAGTATGAACAGAAAGGACAGGATGGGAACGAGCACGACCAATAAGAGATCGCCCGCGATCTGCAACACCCCCGCGCCAACGCGCCGGGCCAAAGGGAGCGCCTCGGCAGCACCGCCGAGAAGCTCGGCCTGGATGAACGCAACGATTCGCTGGGCATAAGGCTGCAGGAAGCGCGGCCACCGGTCGGTCGTGATGCCATTGCCGCGCTGCAACAGTGCCGGCAATTGCTCGCCGAGACGGTTCGCCTCGTCCCCGATCGACGGTCCGATCAGTGTCCCGACCAATACCGCGATCGTCAGGACGAGAACCAATGCAGCTACCGGCGATGCCCAGGGCGGTGCCCGCCGCGGGCGAAAACGATCCAATAACAGCACCAGCGGGTACACCATGTAGGCAAAGAAAATGGCAAGGAGAAATACGAACAGAGTGCGCCTGATCACGTAGACACCGTACAAGAGCGCAGCGACGATTACGACGGTGAGTGTGACCCGCGCGGCTTTGGCATCCCAAAAGACGATCATTGCCTATCTCCCGAAACCGGTCTGCCGCTCGAATCGAAGCGAGCGTTCGACGTGCTTCTCGAGTTGAACCACGTCTTGTTCCTGAACTCCACGGCCACCGTTAATCCCGCCGGCATGGCCCGACAATGCTCGAGGTACGCGAACGTCTCCGGATGAAACGCGATCCACTGCGCGAACTGCAGTCGACGCGATGACGGCCGGGTGGAGCGAAGTCTGGACAAAGACAGACCTGATGCAGATCAAACCGGCGTGATGCTGCGCGAAGTACCGGGCCGCGGCGATGCAGCCACATTGTCGAATCCCGAGACACCCCCGCATTCCCATTCTCGACAGAGAAATTGCCGCGTTCGGTCACCGGTGACGTGCACTTCAAAAAAGCACTCATGCATTCCGCAATCGGAGTGCATTGCCCACGACTGACACGGAACTGAGCGACATCGCCAGCGCGGCGATCAGCGGCGACAGCAGCACGCCGAAGAACGGATAGAGCACGCCTGCTGCCACCGGCACGCCGAGCGCGTTGTAAACAAGCGCGAACAGAAGGTTCTCGTACATGTTGCGCACCGTTGCTTCCGAAAGCTGACGCGCCCGTGCGATTCCGCGGAGATCACCCTTCACGAGCGTGACGTGCGCGCTGCTCATCGCCACATCGGTACCCGTACCCATCGCGATGCCGACATTGGCTCGGGCGAGCGCCGGCGCGTCGTTGATACCGTCGCCCGCCATCGCCACTCGGTGACCTTCCGACTGCAGGCGCGCGACGAGATCGAGCTTGTCCTGCGGACGCACCTCGCCGTACACCTCATCGATGCCGAGGCGCCGAGCCACGGCGTTCGCCGTCGTCGGACCGTCGCCGGTCGCCATTACGATCCGGATTCCCGCCTTGTGCAACGCCTCGATCGCCGCAGGCGTCGAATTCTTGAGCGGATCGTCCACGGCGAGCGCGCCGGCAAGACGACCATCGATGCCGAGGAAGATGACGCTGGAGCCGTCGGACCGCAGCGCCTCCGCCCTCTCGACGAGTGGCGTGGCGTCGATGCCGGCTTCCCGCATGAGGGCCATGTTCCCAAGGACGACCTTGCGACCTTCGACGAGGCCGCGCACGCCTACGCCCGTTGCCGATTCGAAGTCCTCCGTTTTTGCGAGCGCCAAGCCGCGGCTGCGTGCAGCCTCGACGATTGCGTTCGCGAGCGAATGTTCGCTGCCCTGGTCGACGCTTGCCGCAACGCGCAACACCTCGTCCTCTGTGAACGGCGCGATCGCCATGGACTGCGAGAACACGGGCCGTCCCAACGTAAGCGTGCCGGTCTTGTCGACGATCAACGTGTCGACGCGGCGAAGCGTTTCGAGCGCCTCGGCATCTCGAAAGAGCACGCCACTCGTCGCCGCCCGTCCACTCGCCACCATGATCGACATCGGGGTGGCGAGGCCCAGCGCGCACGGGCACGCGATGATCAGCACGGAGACCGCGTTGAGCACGGCGTAGGCGCCGCGGGGTTCGGGGCCAAGGAGGCCCCAGACGATCGCCGTGGCGACGGCGATCGTCAGCACGGCGAGCACGAAGTAGCGGGCGACCACGTCGGCAAGCCGCTGCATCGGGGCGCGGCTGCGTTGCGCCTGCACGACCATCTGCACGATTTGCGACAGCACCGTTTGCGAGCCGATCTTCTCCGCGCGCATGACGAGGCTGCCGGTGCCGTTGATCGTAGCGCCAATCACGCGCGCGCCGGCCGTCTTCTCGACCGGAATCGGCTCACCGGTCAGCATCGATTCGTCGACGCTCGAGCGGCCCTCGACGACGAGGCCGTCGACCGGCACCTTTTCGCCGGGACGTACGCGCAACACGTCGCCGATGTGCACGTTGACGAGCGGAACGTCCTCTTCGGTTCCGTCGGGCAGGATGCGGCGGGCGGTCTTCGCCTGCAGTCCGAGCAGCGCCCGGATCGCGGCCGACGTTTGCGAACGCGCGCGCAACTCGAGCATTTGCCCAAGCAGCGTCAGAGACACGATGACGGAGGCCGCCTCGAAATACACCGCGACCCGGCCGCCTTCGTAGAAGGCCTCGGGGAACAGTTGCGGCACGAGGGTCGCGAGCACGCTGTACGTGAACCCCGCTGAGACGCCGATGCCGATGAGCGTCCACATATTCGGATTGCGGCTACGAATCGAGGCGACACAACGCACGAAGAACGGAAAGCCGGCCCACAGCACGACGGGCGCCGACAGCGTGAGTTCCAGCCATGACATCGTTTGCGGCGCAATGGGGACAAAACGATGCGCGCCCATCGCCAGCACGACACCGATCACGCTGAGCGGCAACGTCCACCAGAAGCGTCGGCTGAAATCCTCGAGCTCGGGATTGCGCTCCTCTTCAAGTGAGGGCATTTCCGGCTCGAGCGCCATGCCGCAGATCGGACAGAAGCCAGGCGCCGGCCGCCGAATCTGAGGATGCATCGGGCAGACGTAGATGGTCCCGGTGGGCGCGGGGGACGGCGTCACTGGAAGCGAGGCAGGAGCGGTCGCATGCGCATGCTCGCGTGCCTGAGCTCGCTCTGCGACCGCCGGTGCGGGCGACTCAGCCTCCTGCTTGGCGAACCTGGTTGGCTCGGCGACGAATCGGTCGCGGCACCGAGCACTGCAGAACGCCCAATCGCGACCCTGCCATGCATAGCGATGTAGCGAATCCGGCGCCACGCGCATGCCGCACACGGGGTCGATGGTCATGACTTCGGAGCCATGTTGGTGCGCGTGATGATGCTTGCCGATCGATTGGTTCATCGCTTCATGCTCCGATTGGATCCGCGGGCGGAATGCCGATTTTGCTGGTCCGCGAACGTGCGCTCAACATCTCCAACCATTTCCCGCACCCACCACGGGGCATCGGCCGGGCCGAGCAGTCGGGCAACCCACCGCTCGGGCCGAGGAAGCGCGTGGTCAATGCCAACGGTTACCCGGCAACCCTGCCAGCGCTCCGTAATCGCCATCTGCATCCGGTACGCGCCGATGACGGGCAGATGGGACTCGCGGAGCGTCCCCCAAACCTTGCGGGTCAGCGCTTCGCGCAACGATGACTGCGTCCGCATAAAGCGGAATCCCGAGCATCTGGCCGCCAAGATGTAACCGTGAATCGACGCGCTGTCCTTGACCTTCGTCGGTATCGATCGTCATCGTCGAGCCGAGCAGATGCCAGGATCGTCGTTCCACGTGCGCAGAGAGCCGTTCCGGACGGCCGATGTAATCGGGTTGCCACATTCGAGAAAGCACTGGCGAGCGCGACCTCGCGAAAGCGTAGGAGTACTTAACGAGGAGGCTCGAAGAGGCCCGGCAAGCCTCGGTATTCCGTGTTTGACCCAACCGCGCGTTTCGCCAGGTGGCAACGAAGTTTTTGCAGGAGATCCAGCACCTGTAGTGACCCACTGATTTCCTGCTCAGGTCACAATCCGAAAGGACGATGACATGAGCGCAGTGATGGAAGAAGAGATTAAGCGGTGGACGGCGCGGCGCAAGGCCGCGCTGGTACTGGAGATCATCCAGGGCAAGACGAC
>JAICKU010000042.1 GCA_025927765.1 Burkholderiales bacterium | reverse complement strand
GTGCGCGGCATGATCAACAAGGTCCGCTACCTCGTTTCGGTCGCGGGCGAGTGAAATTTCGGAGCACGCGATGCGTCTCAATACGATGAAGCCCGCCGCGGGCAGCCACAAGGCGAAGCGCCGTGTGGGCCGCGGCATCGGGTCGGGGCTCGGCAAGACGGCCGGGCGCGGTCACAAGGGTCAGAAGTCGCGTTCGGGCGGCTTCCACAAGGTCGGGTTCGAAGGCGGCCAGATGCCGCTGCAGCGCCGCTTGCCGAAGCGCGGCTTCGTGTCGCGCTCGCGCGACGACGTTGCGCAGGTGCGGTTGTCCGATCTCGCGCGGCTGCCCGTTGCGGAGATCGATCTCCTCGCGCTGAAGGCTGCAGGTCTCGTGCCGTCGATCGCGAAGTCGGCGAAGGTGATCCGCACGGGCACGCTCGACAAGGCGGTGAAGCTCACGGGCATCGCGGCTACCAAGGGCGCGAAGGCCGTCATCGAGGCAGCAGGCGGCAGCGTCGCGTAACGCGCGTCAACGCACAGGACATTCCACGTGGCAATCGCAAACCCCGCGCTGAAGACCGGCGCCAAGTACGGCGACCTGAAGCGCCGGCTCTGGTTCCTGCTCGGCGCGATGGTCGTCTATCGCATCGGCACGCACATTCCGGTGCCGGGCATCAATGCGAGCGTGCTGGACGAGCTGTTCCGCGGCCAGCAGGGCGGCATCCTCGGGCTCCTGAACGTGTTCTCGGGCGGCGCGCTGTCGCGCTTCTCGATCTTCGCGCTCGGGATCATGCCGTACATCTCGGCGTCGATCATCATGCAGCTCTGCACGACGATCGTGCCGTCGCTCGAGGCGCTGAAGAAGGAAGGGCAGGCGGGCCAGCGCAAGATCACGCAATACACGCGCTACGCCACGCTCGGGTTGTCGTTCTTCCAGGCGCTCGCGATCTCCACCGCGCTCGAGGCGCAGCCGGGGCTCGTGCTCGATCCGGGCCTGTCGTTTCGCCTCGTGTCGGCGGTCACGCTCGTGACCGGCACGATGTTCCTGATGTGGCTCGGCGAGCAGATCACCGAGCGGGGCCTCGGCAACGGCATCTCGCTCATCATCTTCGCCGGCATTGCCGCGGGGCTGCCGCGCGCGATCGGGCAGACGCTCGAGCAGGGCCGCACGGGGGCGTACTCGTGGCTCCTCATCATCGGCATCGTGGCGCTCGTCGTCGTGGTGACCGCGTTCGTCGTGTTCATGGAGCGTGCGCTGCGCAAGATCCTCGTGAACTACGCGAAGCGACAGGTCGGCAACCGCGTGTACCAGGGACAGAGCTCGCACCTGCCGCTGAAGATCAACATGGCGGGCGTGATCCCGCCGATCTTCGCGTCGTCGATCATCCTGTTCCCGGCCACGCTCGCGCAGTGGGCCGGGACGGGCGAGAACACGATCTGGATCCGCGACCTCGCGGCGACGCTGGCGCCGGGACAGCCGGTGCACGAGATCCTGTATGCGGCGGCGATCATCTTCTTCTGCTTCTTCTACACGGCCCTTCAGTACAACCCGAAGGAAACCGCGGACAACCTGAAGAAGAGCGGCGCGTTCATCCCGGGCTACCGGCCGGGCGAGCAGACGGCGAAGTACCTGGAGAAGATCACGCTGCGGCTGACGCTGATCGGGTCGATCTACCTCGTGGTGGTGTGCTTCATCCCGAACTTCCTGATCGCGTGGAAGAACGTGCCGTTCTATTTCGGCGGCACATCGCTGCTGATCATCGTGGTGGTGACGATGGACTTCATGACGCAGGTGCAGGCGTACCTGATGTCGCAGCAGTACGAAAGCCTCCTGCGCAAGGCGAACTTCAAGGCGGGAGTGCCGACGCGCTGACCGACATGGCGAAGGAGGAAACGATCGCGATGCAGGGCGAGGTGACGGAAATGCTTCCGAACGCCACGTTTCGCGTGAAGCTCGAGAATGGCCACGTCGTGCTGGCGCACATCTCCGGAAAGATGCGCATGCACTACATCAAGATCCTGCCGGGCGACAAGGTGACGGTGGAATTGACGCCGTACGACTTGTCGAGGGCGAGGATTACGTTTCGCGCCAAGTAAGGGGCGGACAAGGGAAGAGGGCCGAGGGACGAGAGTGCCTTGGCCTCGGTTCTGAAGGATTCGAAGCGGAAACGATAACGGCGGGCAATGGCGGAAGGGGCATCGGGATGGCGTAAGAGCGCCACCCAGGCATGCTCGTCCCTCGTCCCGCTTTTGAGGAAAAAATGAAAGTTCTGGCCTCCGTCAAGAAAATCTGCCGCAAGTGCAAGATCATTCGCCGCAACGGCGTCGTGCGCGTCATCTGCACGGCCGATGCGCGCCACAAGCAGCGGCAAGGGTAATCGCGCCGGCTTCCGGCGTTCACGAACACAGGTAAACCATGGCCCGTATTGCAGGCGTCAACATTCCGAATCATCAGCACGCGGAGATCGCGCTGACGGCGATCTACGGCATCGGCCGGCCGCGCGCGAAGGCGATCGTCGAAGCCGCCGGCATCGCGTCCGGCACGAAGATCAAGGACCTGACCGACGCGCAGATGGACAAGCTGCGCGAGAACATCGGCAAGTTCACGGTCGAGGGCGACCTGCGCCGCGAAGTGACGATGAGCATCAAGCGGCTGATGGACCTCGGCTGCTACCGCGGCGTGCGCCATCGCAAGGGCCTGCCGGTGCGCGGCCAGCGCACGCGCACGAACGCGCGCACGCGCAAGGGCCCGAAGAAGGGCCGCACGGTGGCGCTGTCGAAGGGCGTCACGAAGTAACGGCGAGAACGAAAGATTCACGCCTCGCATCATTGCGAGGCATAGCGCAAGGACGATAGATGGCACAGCAACCGTCGCAGAAGGCCGCCGCCGCGCGGACACGCAAGAAGGTCAAGAAGAACGTGTCCGAGGGCATCGCGCACATTCACGCGTCGTTCAACAACACGATCATCACGATCACCGACCGGCAGGGCAACGCGCTGTCGTGGGCGACGTCGGGTGGCGCGGGCTTCAAGGGCTCGCGCAAGTCGACGCCGTTCGCCGCGCAGGTCGCTGCGGAATCGGCGGGTCGCGCCGCGCAGGAATGCGGCGTGCGCAACCTGGAAGTGCGCATCAAGGGCCCCGGGCCCGGCCGCGAATCGGCGGTGCGCGCGTTGAACGCGCTCGGGCTGAAGATCAGCAGCATCTCCGACGTGACGCCGGTGCCGCACAACGGTTGCCGCCCGCCGAAGCGCCGCAGGATTTGACGGACAAGAGTAAACCCCTACTTTTGTCCGGATCGATTGGCTGAGAATCGCGGGCGAAGCCCGACGACTCTGAGCAGGAGAGACAAGGAAAAAGCGAATGGCTCGTTATACCGGACCCAAGTGCAAGCTCGCGCGTCGCGAAGGAACCGACCTGTTCCTGAAGAGCGCGCGCCGCTCGCTCGATTCGAAGTGCAAGCTCGACACGAAGCCCGGCCAGCACGGCGTGCGTTCGGGCGCGCGGACGTCGGACTATGGTCACCAGCTGCGCGAGAAGCAGAAGCTGCGCCGCATCTACGGCGTGCTCGAGCGGCAGTTCCGCCGCTACTTCGCCGAAGCCACGAAGGGCACGAGCTCGACAGGCACGAACCTGCTGCAGCTTCTCGAATCGCGGCTCGACAACGTCGTGTACCGCATGGGCCTCGGCTCCACGCGCGCCGAAGCGCGGCAGCTCGTGTCGCACCGCGCGATCATGGTCAACGGCAAGGTCTTGAACGTGCCGTCGGCGCTGCTGCGCTCGGGCGACGTCGTGTCGACGACCGAGCGCGCCAAGGGGCAGCTTCGCATCCAGGATGCATTGCAGCTCGCCGAGAAGGTCGGCTTCCCGTCGTGGGTCGAGGTCGATCCCAAGAAGATGACGGGCACGTTCAAGGGTGCGCCCGACCGCTCCGAGTTCGGGCAGGACATCAACGAGAGCCTGGTCGTCGAGCTGTATTCGAAGTAATCGAGTTTATGTTCGACGGCGGCGGGAGACCGCTCGCCGTCGTGTCCATCAGAAGTTTTCCGAGGACCGCATGCAGAGCAACGTTCTCTTGAAGCCCCGCATCATCGACGTGCAGAGCATGTCGCCGTTCCACGCCAAGGTGGTGATGGAACCGTTCGAGCGCGGGTACGGGCATACGTTGGGCAACGCGCTGCGGCGCGTACTGCTCTCGTCGATGCCCGGCTACGCGCCGACGGAAGTGAAGATCACCGGCGTGCTGCACGAGTACTCGGCGCTCGACGGCGTCCAGGAGGACGTGGTCGACGTCCTGCTCAACCTGAAGGGCGTCGTGCTGAAGCTGCACAACCGCGACAGCGTGATGCTGAAGCTCGCCAAGACCGGCGAGGGCCCGGTCACCGCCGCCGACATCGAGCCCAATCACGACGTCGAGATCATCAATCCCGAGCACGTGATCGCGCATCTCACCGCCGGCGGCAAGATCGAGATGGAGATCAAGGTCGAACGCGGCCGCGGCTACCAGCCCGCGACGGCGCGCACCAAGCCCGAAGGCGGGCGCACGATCGGCAGCATCCTGCTCGACGCGTCGTTCTCGCCGGTGCGCCGCGTGAGCTATGCCGTCGAATCGGCGCGCGTCGAGCAGCGCACGGACCTCGACAAGCTCGTCCTCGACATCGAGACCAACGGCGTCGTCGAGCCCGAGCAGGCGGTGCGTTATGCGGCGAGCGTGCTCGTCGAGCAGCTGTCGGTGTTCGCCGACCTGAAGGGAACCGACCAGCCGTCGGCCGAACGCGCCTCGCCGCAGGTCGACCCGATCCTGCTGCGCCCGGTCGACGACCTCGAGCTCACCGTGCGTTCGGCGAATTGCCTGAAGGCCGAGAACATCTACTACATCGGCGACCTGATCCAGCGCACGGAGACGGAGCTGCTGAAGACGCCGAACCTCGGCCGCAAGTCGCTGAACGAGATCAAGGAAGTGCTTGCGTCGCGCGGCCTTTCGCTCGGCATGCGCCTCGAAAACTGGCCGCCGGCGGGGCTAGACAGGCCGTGAAAAGTGAACCCCTACTTTTCACGGGTAGGGCTACCTGAAAATCGCGGGCGGAGCCCGACGATTTTCAGCGGAAACTGCTAGGAAAAAACATGAGACACCGGCACGGACTCAGGAAACTCAATCGGACGAGCGCGCACCGCCTCGCCATGCTGCGCAACATGACGAACTCGCTCTTCACGCACGAGGCGATCCGTACCACGCTGCCGAAGGCGAAGGAGCTGCGCCGCGTCGCCGAGCCGCTGATCACGCTCGGCAAGACGCCCACGCTCGCGAACCGCCGCCTCGCGTTCGATCGGCTGCGGGACCGCGACGTCGTCACCAAGCTCTTCAACGAGCTCGGCCCGCGCTTCGCTGCGCGTCCCGGCGGCTATCTGCGCATCCTCAAGTTCGGCTATCGCCAGGGCGACGCCGCCCCGATGGCGCTCGTCGAGCTCGTCGATCGCCCGGCGTCGGCCACGGACGAGGCCGCCGCGTAACGGACGCCTCGCGCGCAGCGCGCACAAGAAAGCCGGACGTCGTCCGGCTTTTTTTTGGGTCGTGTAGCATCCGCCCCATGCCCGAAACCGTTCTCGTCACCGGAGGCGCCGGCTTCGTCGGCTCGCACGTCGTCGTCGAGCTTGCGCGGAACGGCTACGCGCCGGTGATCCTCGACAACTTCAGCAACAGCACGCCGGCGATCCGCACGCGCCTCGAAGCGCTCGCCGGCCGGCCGATTCCTTGCGTCACGGCCGACGTGCGCGACACGGTGGCGTTGCGCAATGCCTTCCACGATCATCCGATCGCCGCCGTCGTGCATTGCGCGGGCCTCAAGAACGTCGCCGAGTCGGAAGCGCGGCCGCTTGCGTACTACGACGTCAACGTCTGCGGCTCGCTGTCGCTCGTCGAAGTGATGGGCGAGGCGGGCGTCGCGACGCTCGTCTTCAGCTCGACGGCAAGCGTGTACGGCGACACCGGCAGCGGCCGCGCGCGGGAGGACGGGACGCGCACGCCGGCGAGCGTCTACGGGCGCACGAAGCGCATCGTCGAGGATTTCGCGCGCGATCTGCATGCGGCGAATGCGAACTGGCGCCTCGCGATCGTGCGCAAGTTCAACGTCGCGGGCGCGCACTCGTCGGCCATGATGGGCGAGGCGCCGCGCGCACGCTCGACGCACCTGCTGCCGCAGCTGTGCCGCGTCGCTGCGGGCGAGGCGAGCGAGATCGTGATCCGCGGCCACGACTGGCCCACGCCCGACGGCACCGCGCTCCGCGATTACGTGCACGTGCAGGATGTCGCCGAAGGATTCGTGCGGGCGCTTCGCCACGTGGCGGCGCAGCCGGGATTGATCGCAGTCAACATCGGCAGTGGAACCGCACATTCGGTGCTCGATGTCGTCGCCGCCTTCGAGCGCGCGTGCGGCCGCTCGATCGCGCGCACGATGGCGCCGCGCGGCCCCGGCGATATCGGGGCAAGCTGCGCCGACATCGCGCACACCGAGCAATTGCTCGGCTGGCGGCCGACGCGCGGACTCGACGCGATCTGTGCCGACGCGTGGCGCTGGCAGAAGAACGGCGCACGCTACTGACCGATAAGCAGGGTCAGACACCCAAGCAGGGTCATACACCACTTTTCGTTCCGGCGACTTGCGGGAAAGTAGAGTCCGACTCTGCTTATCGCTACCTATCGACGCGACCCTAACTATTTCACGCCGTTTTCGTGCGAGATCGGCGTCAGGTGCGGTGCGCTGCGGTAGCGCTTCAGCTCGGCGGTGAGCCACGCGCCGGACAGCTGGTCGTCCTTCCCGCAGTGAACGTGGTACGGTGCACCCGAGAAGCTGCTCTTCGTCGCGAGGTATTCGATGAACTCCTCGGCGGTCGAGATCCGATTGCCCGCGAATCGATACTTGTCGGCGAGGTGGTCGCGCGCCTTGACCGGGCCGTATTCGCTGCCGTTGCGCACGAACGTGCAAGACGACGACGCGACGTACGACAGCAGATGGTCGATTTCGTCCTGGGCGGCGGGGCCGGGCGTTGCGAGCGCTGCGAGCGGCAGGGACAAGGCGAGGATGCCCGAGCAGGCGGCGATGATGGCGCGAAGCGAATTCATGGAGCGGGGGGCGACGAGTTGGCGGTGTAAGCGCACGTCCGACACGGCGTGCGCGCATCGGTTCCAACGTGGGCCTGACCACGCCCGAGGTCAAGGGAGGCCGGCATGATCTGCATCTATGTCGCGCGCCAGCGCTACGACGCGTATCTCGTCGCCGACCGGATGAACCAGGCCGGCATCCGCGCACACGTGTTCAACGAGCATGCGTCGAGCATCGCGGGCGACCTGCCGCCGGACGTCGTGCAACCGCAGGTGTGGCTCGCAGACGACAACGACGTGCCGCGCGCCCAGGCGCTGCTGCGGTCGATGGAAGCGGATGCGCAACGCACGACCCCGCTCTACTGTCGACACTGCGGCGAGCAGTCCCCGGGCAACTTCGAGCTCTGCTGGAACTGCGGCGCGGCCATCGGGTAGCGCCCGAGCCCGCCGTTGCAGATCTGCATCGCAATCGCCCGGGAAAGCTCCCGAGTGCCTCCCCGTCGCGGCGACATCGCCGTTTCATGCTATTGTCATAGCGTGCAATAGCCCGTTACGACTTCAGGTCATCGCGCGATTGTCGTCACGCGTTTGCTCGAACACGATGACAAGGAGGATCATTTCATGAAACGATTCGTCGCCACGCTCGCCGCACTGCTCGTCGCCGCCCCCGTCTTTGCTGCCGACGTCGGCGTATCCGTCAGCGTCGGCCAGCCCGGGTTCTACGGCCGCATCGACATCGGCGGCATGCCGCCGCCGCGCCTCGTGTATGCGCAACCGACGATCGTCACGCCTGCGCCCCGCGGTGTGGTCGTCGAGCAACCGATCTACCTGCGCGTGCCGCCCGGTCATGCGAAGCACTGGAAGAAGCACTGCATGCAGTACGACGCGTGCGGGCGGCCGGTGTATTTCGTCTCGGACACCTGGTACAACGACGTGTACGTGCCGCGCTATCGCGGCGGCCATCGCGTCGCCGAGGCGGCGCCCGTCTACGCTGCGCCCGCGCCGGCGTACGCAGCGCCGGCACCGGTTTACGCGGAGCCGCCGCGCGAGCGCCTGTACACCGTCCCCGTGTCGTCGGTGCACGCAGTCGTGGGCCCGCCCGAACAGCGTTGCTGGGTCGAGCGGCAGCAGGTCGTCGAGGACCGCGGCGACGTCAACGTGCCCGGCGCCATCGCAGGCGCCGTGATCGGCGGCGTGCTCGGTCACCAGATCGGGGGTGGCCGCGGCAAGGACATCGCCACGATCGGCGGCGCAGTCGCAGGCGGGGCGATCGGTGCGAACGTCGGTCGTGACGGAGGACAGGTGGTCACGCGCGACATGCAGCGTTGTCGTACCGTTACGCGGAATGCGCGTCCCGCGTACTGGGAAATCAGCTACCGCTTCCGCGGCCGGACGCACCGCGCGCAGCTTTCGTCCCCACCCGGGCGCACGATCCTCGTCGACGAGACGGGCCAGCCGCGCGTGTGATGCCGGTCACTTTGCGAGCAGCTTCCGCACGGCAGGCGAGATCGCGAGCTTGCCGTCGCGGAAATACGCCTCGTGGTTCGCCTCGATCTCCGAGGGTTCGTACACGTAATTCACCATGATGCCGAGCGACTCGTGCAAGCCGCGCCCGGACGTGTTCGCGAGCCAGTCGATGCGATCGAGGCGCGCGCCGTTGCCGAAGTGAAAGCGCGCGACGGGGTCGGCGGGCAATCCGTCGTTCTTCTCGTCGACGAGATAGCGCGCGCATAGCGGCACGAGCACCGCTTCGAGGGCCTCGCTCGTCGCGCGATCGGCCGGCGCGTTGCCGCCGAGCGCAGTGCGCAGTTCGCCTTCGGGATCGCGCCTTTCCGCAAGCCGCATGAACGCCGCGCGGCCGCGCTCGCTCACGAGCGCGCTCGTTGCCGACGCCAGCCGCTCGTCGAGCCAGCGGCGAAAGCCCGGCACCGGTGACAGCGTTGCGAACGTCTCGAGCCGCGGAAACTCGCCGAGCAGGTTCTCCACGACGCGCTTGATCAGAAAGCCGCCGAACGACACGCCACGCAATCCCGGCTGCGTGCTCGAGATCGAATAGAACACCGCGGCTTGCGCTTCCCGCGGGTCGGTCGCCGGCGCCGATTCGTCGAGCAGCGCATCGATGATCGACGCGACGCGGTCCATGAGTGCGACCTCGACGAAGACGAGCGGCTCGCCGGGCATGCGCGGATGGAAGAACGCGTAGCAGCGGCGGTCGGATTCGAGGCGATGCTTGAGGTCGGCCCACGAGCGGATCGCGTGCACCGCCTCGTACGCCATCAGCCGTTCGAGTAGTGCCGCCGGCGAATTCCACGTGATGCGCCGAAGCTCGAGGTTGCCGAGCGCGAACCAGTCGCGGAAGAGCGACAGCAGCTCGAGCTCGATCACCTGCAGGCTCACGTTGCCGTTCGCGAGGCGCAGTGCGTCGGCGCGCAGGTCGACGAGGAACTTGACGCCGTCCTCGAGCAGATTGAACTGCCGCAGGATGCGCAGCGACGTGCCGGCGAGCGTGTCGCGCAGGTGGAGTGCCGCGAGCTGACGAGCGCTCCCCGAGCTCTTCACGTACGCGTCGACCAGCGGACGCGTCTTCGCCTCGTCATCCTCGCCCTGGCTCGCCAGGAGCTCCAGGAAATCGTGCTTGCCGCCGTCGTCGAGGCGCACGTAGGTCGACGCGAGCGTCGCCATGCGCGAGCGCGCCGACGCTTCGCCGCCGGCCTCGTTCACACATTCGGCGAGAACACGCGATACCTGCCGCGGGCTGAAGCGTGCGGGGCGCGTTGCGCCATTCGGTTTGCGTCGTCCGAGCCAGTTCCACATCGTCCCAGGGTTCGTGCGATGCACGCGTTCGATCGTCCCGATTATCCAAGCCGCGCGCGAGGCCGACAAATGGGGCCGAGGAGCGGCTTGGTTCCGCAACCACAGCAGGGGTATAGTCGCCGTCGCAAGGCCAGCCCACGAGAACAACAGGAGGAGAAGACATGTTCCGCATTCCGCTCGTTGCGTCCGTCGCCGTGTTCGCCGCCGGCGTCGTCTTCGCGGCCGAGCCGATCAAGGTCGGCATCAGCATCGCGCAATCGCCGCCCGGCTCCGTGGTGCAGGGCACGCAGGTCAAGGATGGCCTCGAGATCGTCAAGGACATCGTGAACAAGCAGGGCGGCGTGCTCGGCCGTCCGATCGAGCTCGTCTACGAGGACAACCAGGGCATTCCCGAGAAGGGGCGCGCCGCGAGCGAGAAGCTCATCACCAAGGACAAGGTCGTCGCGATCACCGGCGGCCACCAGAGCTCGGTATGCCTCGCGGAAATCGAGGTTGCGCACCGCTACGGCGTGCCGTACGTCAACACGAACTGCTGGTCGGACGACGTGCGCACCAAGCACTACCCGGAAGTGTTCAACCCGGGCAACTACAACACGCGCGTGTCGATGGCGATGGCGGAGACGATCGCCGCGATGAAGCTCAAGAACGTCGTCGCGTTCGCCGAGAACACCGACTACGGCATCGGTCAGGCGAAGCTCCTCGACAAGTTCATCAAGGAGAAGTCGCCGGGAACCAAGTTCCGCTACGAGACGCTCGACCGCGCGAGCAAGGATTTCACGCCCGCGGTGCTCGCGCTCCGCGCGAATCCGCCGGACATGGTGATCAACATCATGCTGCCGCCGGCCGCGTACATCCTGATGAACCAGCTCTACGAGCAGGGCGTGGCGCCCACGGCGAAAACGTGGAGCTACGACGGCGCCGGGCTCGCCGACTATCCCGACTTCTGGCAGAACGTGAAGGACGCGGGCAAGGACATGATCTGCTTCGCGCTCTACCATCCGAAGATGAACATCCCCCCGCTCGGCAAGCAGGTAGCCGAGGAATATACGAAGCGCGCGAAGGCGGAGCCCAACCGGCTCATCTTCCAGGCGGCCGATTCGCTGCTGCTGATCGTCGACGCGATCAAGCAGGCGAAGAGCACCGACCCGAAGGCAATCGAAGCGGCGCTGCGCACGATGAACTTCACCGGCACGCGCGGCACGTTCAAGTTCAGCCAGGAACCGGGCTACACGTACCAGCAGTGGGTGGACATTCCGTACGTGAATTACCAGCTCACTGCGGTGAACCAGCCGATTTCGCAATCGCACCTGATCCAGGGGCCGGGCCAGCCGCTCGACGTGTCGAAGCTGCAGAAGCCCGCGAAGTAATTTCACGTTAGCGCGCCCTCGCACAAGGGCGCGCGCCACCTTCGTTCGTTCGATGCCTGATCGACGCGACGCGCTGGTCGGCTATGCCGACTGGCTTTCGTACGGGCACGCGGAGCGGGCCGATGCCTGGCTCGCGCGGCTCGATGTCAATCGTCCGGAGCTCGACGCCTTCCGGGCCGCACCTTCACCGGACGCGCAACCGTACGTGCCGCGCGCAGCCGATGTCGCAACGCCGGCCGCGCACGCATTGGCGCACACGCCGTCGAAGCTCGCTGGCGCCGACGCCGACACGGCACTTGCACGGGCGCGATCGTCGCACGGGCTCAATGCGTTCACGTGGCTCGCCGACACGCCGTTGGCTGCGCAGCCGGGCTTTCTTCATCGCCTGCCGATCGCCGTCAAGGACCTGATGAAGGTCACGTCTGCGCCGTTCACCGCGGGCAGCCGCACGTTCGAGGCGATGACGTCGCAGGAAGATGCCGAAGTGGTGGCGCGGCTCAGGCGCCACGGCGCGGCGGTGATCGGGCTTACGAACCTCCACGAGCTCGCGTACGGCATTACGAGCGACAACCCGAATTTCGGACGCGTCGTCAATCCGGTCGCGCGCGATCGCATTCCCGGTGGCTCGAGCGGAGGGTCGGCCGCGGCGATCGCAGCCGGTGTGGTGCGCGCTGCGGTTGGCACCGATACCGCAGGATCGATTCGCATTCCCGCCGCGTGTTGCGGCATCGTCGGCTTCAAGCCGAGCTACGACGCATTGCCGCGCGAAGGCGTGCTCGATCTCGCGCCGAGCCTCGATCACGTGGGCCCGATGGGTCGCGACGTCGAGGATTGCGCGGCACTGTTTGCCGCGATGCTCGATCTGCCCAGCATGCCGCCGTGGATGCGGCGCGACATGCAGGACGTGCGCATCGCACGGCTGCGCGGCTACTTGGACGCGCCGCTCGATGCGGACGTGCGGGCCGCAGTCGACACCGCAGCGCGTCAACTCGCCAACGACGGCGCATCCATCGACGACGCCCACATCACCGGCATCGAGCTCGCCCCCACGATCCAACTCAACACGATCTCGCCGGAAGCCACGGCGGTTCATCTCGAACGGCTGGCGCAGCATGGCGGCGTGCTCGGCGAGGACGTGCGCGTACGCCTCGAAATGGGTCTCTTCCTGCCCGGCGCATGGTACGTCAAGGCGCAGCGGCTGCGCACGGTGCTCGTGCGCGCGATCGAACGTGCCTTCGAGCACGCCGACTTGCTGCTATGCGCGACGCTGAGAACGCCCGCGCCACGCGTCGGCCAAACGCGCATCGACATCGAAGGACGCGCATATCCGCTGCACACGGCGATGACGCAGCTCACGCTGCCGTTCAACCTCGCGGGATTGCCGGCGATTGCGCTGCCGTGGTCGCGATCGCACGACGGCGTGCCGATCTCGCTGCAGCTCGTCGGCCGGCGCGGCGACGACTGGCGCGTGCTCGCCGCGGCGCAGCGCCTGCAGGCGCTCGCGCCCTCGCGAACGGACGCCGTGCGCAGCTGACCGTGCTGGTCGTCGATCTCTTCGTCAACGGCCTCATCGTCGGGCTCTTCTATGCGCTGATGGCCGTCGGCCTCGCGATGATCTTCGGCGTGCTGAAGATCGTGAACTTCGCGCACGGCGAGTTCTACATGATCGGTGCGTACACGTACGTGCTCGTCGCACTGAAGCTCGGCGTATCGCCGTGGGCCGCGCTGCCCCTCGCGGCGATCGCCGGCGCGCTCGTGGGCTGGCTCGTCGAGCGCTCGCTCATGCGTCCGCTGTACGCCGGCTACGGCAGCTGGAGCATCATGAAGGACGAATACGCGGTCGTCGTCACGTTCGGCCTGTCGCTGTTCCTGATCAACCTCGTCGACAAGGTCGTCGGTCCGTATCCGTATCGCGGCCCGGCGCTCGTCGAAACGTCGCGCTTCGCGATCGGCCCGGTGATGTTGAACGGGCAGAAGCTCATCGCCGCCGGCGTTTCCGCGGCACTGCTGATCGGGCTCGCGCTCTTCATCAAGCGGTCGCTCTGGGGACGGCAGATCCAGGCGGTCGCACAGAACCGGCTCGGCGCATCGCTCGCAGGCATCGACGCCACGCGCACGACGAGCCTGATCTTCGCGATCTCGGGCCTGCTCGCGGCGCTCTCGGGCGCGCTGCTCGCGCCGGTGATCAATCCATCGCCCGACGTCGGCGGCTTTCCGGCGGTCAAGTCGTACGTGATCGTCGTGCTCGGCGGCATGGGGTCGGTGTGGGGCGCGATGATCGCGTCGCTTCTGCTCGGCGTGCTCGAGTCGTTCTTCGCCGTGTACGTGTCGTACGACTACCGCGACGCGTTCGGGCTCCTGATCCTGATGCTCGTGCTGATCTTCCGCCCGCAGGGGCTGCTCGGCGAGAAGGTGCGCGAGCTGTGAGCCTCGATGAGTGACGCGCGCAACCTCTGGAGCCATCGCCTCGCGGTCGATTTCCGCGCAGCGCTCGTCGTCGTCGCGGTGCTCGCGGCCGCGCCGATCGTCGTCACCTCGCCGTACACGCTCGGCATCCTGATCGTGAGCATGTATTTCGCGCTGCTCGCGATGGGCTGGAACCTGCTCGCCGGCTTCGCGGGTCAGTTCTCGCTCGCGCCGGCGGCGTTCGCGATGCTCGGCGCCTACGTGCCGGGCCTGCTCGATTATCACTGGCACGTGTCGCTTGCCGTCGGCATTCCGGCAGGCATCGTCGGCACTGCCATCGTGGGCTGGCTGCTTGGGCGCGTCGTGCTGCGCCTGCGCGGGCCCTATCTCGCGCTGACGACACTTTCGTTCGCCGAGATCGCGCGCGTGGTCATCTCGAATTCGTACGACTTCACGCGCGGCGCGCAGGGCCTCAACGTGCCGACGCTGATGCAAAGCCGCGTCGGCTACTACTACCTGTTCGTCGCGGTCGTGCTCGTGGTGCTCGCCGGTCTCTTCTTCGTGATGCGCAGCGCAATCGGCCGCTTCTGGCTCGCGATTCGCGACGACGAAACCGGCGCGGAAAGCCGCGGCATCGATGTCGTGCGCTACAAGACGCTCGCGTTCGCGCTGTCGTGCGCGATCTGCGGGCTCGCCGGCGCGCTGTACGGCACGTTCAGCCAGCTCGTGAGCCCCGAACTCGGCCTGCTGCTGCAGACCGGCATCGTGATCGCGATGGTCGTCATCGGCGGCATCGGCACGCTCACCGGCCCGCTCGTCGGCGCGCTGCTCGTGTACCTCGCCTCGGAATGGATGCGCGGCCTCGGCAACGTGCAGATGATCGTGTTTTCCGCACTCGTGATCATCTTCGCGCGCTTCTTCCGTGAGGGCCTCTGGGGACTCGTGGCACGCCGGCGCGTACGTGCGCTGCCCCGCGCCGCGGCGGGTGCACGATGACTTTGCTTCGCACCGAAGGCCTCGCCAAGCATTTCGGCGGCGTCGCGGCGGTCGACGATCTTGCGCTCGCTGTCGAGGAAGGCGAGATCCTCGGCCTGATCGGTCCCAACGGTTCCGGCAAGACGACGGCGCTCAACATGCTGTCCGGCTTCCTCGTGCCCGATCGAGGGAGCGTCTGGTTTGCGGACGAGAACGTGACGGGGAAAAAGCCGGTGGCGCTCGCCCGTCGCGGCCTGTTGCGGATGTTCCAGACGACGCGCGTGTTCGTGCGCATCTCGGCATTCGACAACCTGCTGACGGCGGGACTCGCCCGCGGGCTGGACGAGGCCGAGGCGCGGGAGCGCGCGCGGGTGCTGCTCGAGGAACTCACGCTGACGCCCGTGATGTACCTCGACGCGGGTCAGCTGTCCGGCGGCCAGCGCAAGCTGCTCGAGTTCGGCATGTGCTTCATTGCGCCGCCGCGCCTCGCACTTCTCGACGAGCCGTTCGCCGCCGTGCATCCGGTCATGCGCGAGACGATGGCGCGCTTCATCCGGCGACGCAACGAAGAGGGCCATACGTTCCTCGTCGTGAGCCACGACATGCCGATCGTCGTCGAGCTATGCGATCGCGCGGCGTGCATGAATGCGGGACGGCTGATCGCGATCGGCGCGACGCGCGACGTGCTGCAGGATCCGGTGGTGATCGAGGCGTACCTCGGCAGCGAAAGCCATGTCTAGCGCGTTGCTCGACATGGAGAACGTGACCGCCGGCTACGCGCAGGACATCGACGTGCTGCGCGACGTCTCGCTCGCCGTGCACGCAGGGCAGGTGAGCGGCCTGATCGGGCTGAACGGCGCGGGCAAGTCGACGCTCGTCAAGACGATCTGCGGATTGCTGGCCCCGAAAGCGGGCACGATCGAGTTCCAGGGCGAATCGATTGCCGGCATTGCGACGCATCGGCTGATCGACCGCGGCATCTGCTGCATTCCGCAGGAGTCGAGTCTTTTTCCGTACCTCAGCGTCGAGGAGAACCTGCTGCTGCCGCTGCAGGGGCGCGCGCGCAAGTTCACCGACGTGGACGCGCGCTATCGCGAGGTGCTCGAGATCTTTCCGGCATTGAAGGACAAGCGGCGCAACGCGGCCGGCGACCTGTCGGGCGGCCAGCAGAAGCAGCTCGAGTTCGCGAAGGCGTGGCTGCAGAAGCCGCTGTTGTGCCTGGTCGACGAACCTTCCATCGGGTTGTCGCCGATGCTCGCCGAGGAGGTGTTCACGTGGATCGAGCGCTTCGCGCGAAGCGGCATGGGCATCCTGCTCGTCGACCACAACGTACGCCGCGTGGTGGCCATGTCCGATCGCATCTACGTACTGAGCCTCGGGCGCATCACGGCGGCGGGCACGAAGCGCGATTTCGAAGGCGACCTGCACGAGCAGGTGCGCCAGTGGCTCGGCCTCGACTTCTGAGGTTACGAGCGTACCCCAATGAATCGCGGGCCGCGATTTTTCTTCAGTAGAAGCCCTGCGCGATCATCGCGTCGGCCACCTTGACGAAGCCCGCGATGTTCGCGCCGTCGAGGTAATCGACGTCGCCATTCTCGCGCCCGCCGAATGCCACGCAGTGCTCGTGGATGTCGTGCATGATCATTCGCAGGCGCTCGTCGACTTCCTCGCGCTCCCACGGCAGCCGCTGCGCGTTCTGCGTCATCTCGAGGCCCGACGTCGCGACGCCGCCGGCGTTCGCCGCCTTGCCCGGCGCGTACAGCACGCGCGCCCCGCGGAACACCTCCACCGCTTCGAGCGTGCACGGCATGTTCGCCCCTTCCGCGACACACTTCACGCCGCTCGCCACGAGGCGACGCGCGTCGCCGGCGGTCAGTTCGTTTTGCGTCGCGCACGGCAACGCCACGTCGACGGGCACGATCCACGGCGACGCATTGCGCTCGAACGGCAGCTTGTGCTCGCGCGCGAAGTCCTCGAGGCGGCCGTAGCGCTCGTTCTTGTGGTGCATCAGCGCCGCGAGCTTGTCCTCGTCGAAGCCTGCTTCGTCGATCAATGTGCCGCCCGAGTCGGAGACCGTGACCACCTTCGCGCCGTGCTCGATCGCCTTCTCGATCGCGTATTGCGCGACGTTGCCCGAGCCGGACACCGACACGCGCAACCCCGTGAGCGACAGCGCGCGCGTCTTCAGCATATCGGCGACGAAATAAACGAGGCCGTAGCCCGTCGCCTCCGGACGGATCAGGCTGCCGCCGAACGACAGGCCCTTCCCGGTGAACACGCACGCGCTGCTGTTCGCGAGCTTCTTGTACGTGCCCGCCATGAAGCCCACTTCGCGCGCGCCGACGCCGATGTCGCCCGCGGGCACGTCGGTGTCCGGGCCGAGGTGACGATAGAGCTCGCTCATCAGCGCCTGGCAAAAGCGCATCACTTCGCCGCGGCTCCTGCCCTTGGGATCGAAATCGGAACCGCCCTTGCCGCCGCCCATCGGCAGCGTGGTGAGCGCGTTCTTGAAGGTCTGCTCGAAGCCGAGGAACTTGAGGATCGACAGGTTCACCGACGGGTGAAAGCGCATGCCGCCCTTGAACGGCCCGATCGCGCTGCTGTGCTGCACGCGAAAGCCGCGGTTCGTGTGCGGCGCGCCGTGATCGTCGGTCCAGCAAATGCGAAACTGGATCACGCGCTCCGGTTCGACCAATCGCTCGAGCAGGCCCGCTTCCGCGTAACGTGGATGCGACGCGATGAACGGCCACAGGCTCGACATGACCTCGTGGACGGCCTGGAGGAATTCGGGTTGCTGGGGATCGCGTGCGCGGACGTAGTCGAGGAAGTCGGAGAGTTGCTGGTATTTCAACGGAGTGCCCGGTCGGAGGAGGAAGCTATTCGTCGAGGATCGCCCGCGCGCGTGCAAGCTCGCCGGCCGGCGTGGTGGTCGCATCCGGGGGCTCGCGCGTCGACTCGGCCATCGCGGCGCGACGGCGCAGCAGCGCGAACCAGATCGCGGCGCCGGCGGCGAGCAGCAGGAACGGGCCGAACCATAGCAGGTACGTGACGGGCTCGACCGGCGGCTTGTAGAGGACGAAGTCGCCGTAGCGCGCCACGAGATACGCACGGATCTCGTCGTCGTTCTTGCCCGAGAGCGCCAGCTCGCGCACTTCGCGGCGCAGGTCCTCGGCGAGGGGCGCGTTGCTCTCGGCGAGCGTCTGGTTCTGGCAGACGAGGCAGCGCAGTTCGGATTCGAGCGATTTGAGGCGCGCGTCGAGCGCAGGATCGGCCGTCGCGGCGAACGCCGTCGACGCTGCGAACAGCAGCGCGACGAGCATGCCCATCATTCGGGCGACCCGCCGCGCTTCGCGCCGGGCAGGACCGGCAGCGCTCATGACGCCTGCAGCTTGCGCACGAGCGGGAGGATCGTGTCGTTCAGCGCTTCGGCCGTGAGCGGGCCGATCTGCTTGTAGCGGATGACGCCGGTCTTGTCGATGACGAACGTCTCGGGCACTCCGTACACGCCGAAGTCGATGCCCACGCGGCCATCGCGGTCGACGATCGACGTCTTGTACGGATCGCCGCGCTCGGCGAGCCAGGCGAGGCCGTCCTTGGGCTCGTCCTTGTAGTTCAGGCCGACGACGGTAACGAGGTTGGCCTTCGCCAGATCGACGAGCAGCGGGTGCTCGACGCGGCACGACACGCACCACGACGCCCAGACGTTGAGCAGCCACACCTGTCCGCGCATGTCGGCGGTGGTGAGCTTTTGCTGCGGCTCGTGCAGCTTCGGCAGCGCGAATGCGGGCGCCGGCTTGCCGATCAGCGGCGAGGGCACTTCGCGCGGATCGCGAAACAGGCCGACGAACAGGAACGCGACGATCACGAGGAACACCGCGAGCGGCAGCGTCCAGCGCAGCACTTTGGTCCGGTTGCGCGACGGCGGATTCGCGGCGGGAAGCGTCGCCATGACCGTACCTAGGCTCGCGCCATCGCCGCCACCGCCGCGCCGAAGCGCTGACGCACGGCGATGCGGTAGCGGCGATCGGACACTGCGCAGAAGCCGCCGATCGCCATCAGCAGGCAGCCCCACCAGATCCAGTCGACGAACGGCTTCACGTAGATGCGCACGCCCCATGAACCCGCGGCGCCCTTGTCCCCCAGCGGCTCGCCGAGCGATACGTAGCGGTCGCCGAGCACGTTCCAGTCGATCGACGCCTCGGTCATCGACTGGCCCGACGCGCGATACGTGCGCTTCTGCGGCGTGAACGTCATCAGGTGCCGGCCGTCGCGCGACACGTCGATCGTGGCCACGGTGGCGTCGTAATTCGGCCCCGCGCGCTGCGTGACGCCCTTGAACGTGTACGTCTCGCCGCCGACGTCGACGCTCTGGCCGACGGCGAGCGGCACGTCGCGCTCGATCTCGTAGCCCTTCACCAGCGTGACGCCGGCGATGAACACCGCCACGCCGAGATGCGCGAGCAGCATGCCGTACCACGCCGGCGCATTCGCGCGCAGCTTGTCGACGAAGCCGCGCTGCGGCGCGCTGCGTACGCGCTGAATGAACGCAGCAGCCGTCGCGGCGGCGACCCATGCTGCCATCAACAGGCCGAGCGCCACGAGCGGCTTCCATTGCCCCATCGCGAACGGGACGATCACTGCAGCGGCGAGCGCGACATAGAGCGCCCATTGCAGCTTCGTCCACAGATCGGGAATGCGCGCCTGTCGCCACGCGGCGATCGGCCCGATGCCGAGCAGGAACACGAGCGGCACCATCAGCGGATAGAACACCGCGTTGAAGTAGGGGGGGCCGACGGAGATCTTGCCGAGGTGCAGCGCGTCGATCATCAACGGGTAGAGCGTGCCGAGCAGCACGCTCGCCATCGCGACGACGAGCAGGATGTTGTTGCCGAGCAGCATCGATTCGCGCGACACCATTGCGAAGCCGCCGCCCGCACCCACGGTACCCGCGCGAATCGCGTACAGCACGAGCGAGCCGCCGATGACCACCGCGAGGAACGCGAGGATGAACACCCCGCGGGCGGGGTCGGTGGCGAACGCGTGCACCGACGTCAGCACGCCCGAGCGCACGAGGAACGTGCCGATGAGCGACAGCGAGAACGCGACGATCGCGAGCAGCACCGTCCAGCTGCGGAAGATGCCGCGCTTTTCGGTGACCGCCAGCGAATGGATCAGCGCGGTGCCGACGAGCCACGGCATGAACGAGGCGTTCTCGACCGGATCCCAGAACCACCAGCCGCCCCAGCCGAGCTCGTAATACGCCCACACGCTGCCCATCATGATGCCGAGCGTCAGGAACGACCAAGCGAGCGTCGTCCACGGGCGCGACCAGCGCGCCCACGCCGCGTCGAGGCGCCCGCCGATGAGCGCGGCGATCGCGAACGCGAATGCGACCGAGAATCCGACGTAGCCCATGTAGAGCATCGGCGGATGCACGACCATGCCGGGATCCTGCAGCAGCGGATTGAGATCGCTGCCCTCGGCGGGCGCAGGGAACAGGCGCGCGAACGGATTCGACGTCGCGAGCAGGAACAGCAGGAAGCCGACGGCCACCGCACCCATCACCGCCAGCACGCGAGCGCGCAGCGTTTGCGGCAGATGGCGCGAGAACAACGTGACCGCGAAGCCCCAGCCCGCGAGCATCAGCGACCACAGCAAGAGCGATCCTTCGTGCGAGCCCCAGGTCGCGGCGAAGCGGTAATGCGCGGGCAGGTGCGAGTTCGAGTGCTGCGCGACGTTCTCGACCGAAAAGTCGCTCGTGACGAATGCGTAGGCGAGGCACGCGAACGCGATCGCGACCAGCACGAACTGCGTGCGCGCCGCGGGCACCGCGACGCCCATCATCGACGCGTCGCGCCGCGCGGCGCCGAGCATCGGCACGACGGCCTGCACGAGTGCGACCAGCAGCGCGAGGATCAGCGCGAAATGCCCGATTTCGGGGATCATTGCGCCGCCTCGTGCATGCTCGGCATCGCCTCGGGCTTGTTGCGATGCGCCTGGTCGATCGCGTCCTTCGCCGCCGGCGGCATGTAGTTCTCGTCGTGCTTCGCGAGCACTTCGGTCGCGTGGAACGCGCCATCCTGCCCGAGCGTGCCTTGCGCGACCACGCCCTTGCCTTCCTTGAAGAGGTCGGGCAGGAGACCGGTGTAGGTGACGGGCACGGTCTTCGCCGTGTCGGTCACGAGGAAATGCACGGTCAGCGAATTCGGTTCGCGCTTGAGGCTGCCCTGCTCGACGAGGCCGCCGATCCGAAACGGTCGCGACGTCGGCGCTTCGTGCGCCGCCACCTGCGACGGCGTGAAGAAGAACACGAGGTTCGACTGGAACGCGTTCAGCACGAGTGCGACGGCGACGCCGAGCACCACGAGTCCCGCGCCGATCCACGCGAAACGGCGATGCCGTGCCTTCATCGTGCGCTCCTCGGCCGCAGCATCGACGGCGGCGGTGGCGACGCTTCGGCGCTCATGCGCAGTTGGTCGAGCGCCCGGTGCCGCCGTGCGCGGACCGCGACGATTTCGATAGCGATCACGAGCGCCGCCGCGCCGTACGCCATCCAGACGTACCACGCGTAGCCGCCCATCGCGAGGAATTGAGCCATCAATGCGTTCCCTTCGGCCGCAGGTCGATCAGCGACTCGAGCCAGCTCGCACCGCGCTCGCGCTCGACGATGATCGCCTGCACCCGCGCCAGCACGACCGAGATCGTGTAGCACCATGCCGCGGCGGTCATGATCAGGATGTCCGCGAACATGGTCATCGCCATCTTCGGCGCCGCTGTCATGCTAATGGATGATCCCTGATGCAGCGTGTTCCACCACTGTACCGAGAAATAGATGATCGGCACGTTGACCGCGCCGACGAGCGCCAGCACGGCGCACGCGCGATCGGCGCGGCGCGGATCCTCGATGGCCGAGCGCAGCGCGATCACGCCGAGGTAGAGGAAGAGCAGGATCAAGGTCGACGTCATCCGCGCATCCCACGCCCAGTACGTGCCCCACGTCGGCCGGCCCCAGAACGCCCCGGTCCACAGCGCGATCGCGGCCATCAGCGCGCCGGTCGGGGCGAGCGCCTGCGCCATCATTGCCGACAGCCGCGTGTTGAAGCCCAGCGCCAGCGCGCTCCAGCCCGCCATGACGAGATAGATGAACATGGCCATCCACGCGGCCGGCACGTGGATGAAGATGATGCGGTAGGCGTCGCCCTGCGTCGCGTCGGTGGGCGCGATCACGAGCCCGACCACGAGTCCCGCGCCCGCCAACAGCGCCGCGAGGATCGCAAACCAGTACGACCACGCGCCGGCCAGCGGGTAGAAAGATACGGGCGACGAGAAGCGAAACCAGTTGACGGACATCAATCGAGCGCGATGCGCACGGCGGCGGAGACGGCAAAAGGTGCGGCCAGAATCGCGAGCAGCAAGCCGGCTGCGAGCAGCGACAGATGCGGCGCGGCCGACAGGCCAGCACGCACGGCGTCCACCGCGCCCGCGCCGAAGATCAGCACCGGCGCATAGAGCGGCAGCACGAGCAATGCGAGGAGGCTTCCCCCGCCCCGTGCGCCGAGCGTCAGCGCCGCGCCGACCGCACCCACGAGCGAGAGGATCGGCGTGCCGAGCAGGAGCGACAGCGCGAGCGTCGCGAGGACCGGTGCGTCGAGCCCGTACTGAATGCCGAGGAGCGGCGCCATCGCCGCGACGGGCAATCCGGTGGTGAGCCAGTGTGCCGCTATTTTACCCGACACGAGCCCGACGAGCGGGGCGGGCGACAGCGCGATCTGCTCGAGCGTGCCATCGCGAAAATCGGAGGCGAAAAGGCGCGAAAGCGACAGCAGCGCCGCGAGCAGCGCCGCCGTCCACAGCACGCCGGGCCCGAGCGTCGCCAGCGTGTCGCGCGACGGGGACGTCGCCAGCGGAAAGAGCGTGACGACGATCACGTAGAAGAGGAGCTCGACGCTGAGCTCGCCCTTCGACCGCATCGCGACGCGGAGGTCGCGCCGCAGTGCCCAGCCGATGGCGTCGACGGCCGACGGCGATTCCATGCGCTACGCCACGGCGGCGTGCAGCACGAGCGACTGCGCGCGCGTCGATTGCAGGACCAGGGCCTGGTGCGTGGCCGCTACGCACAGTCCACCGCCGTCGAGATGCGCGTCGACGAGGGCGGCGAGCATGGCGAGGCCATCGGTGTCGAGCGCGGTTGCGGGCTCGTCGAGGATCCACAGCGGGCGCGAGGCGAGGCGAAGGCGGGCGAGCGCGATGCGTCGCCGCTGGCCCTGCGACAGCACCCGCGCCGGCAGCCGGCGCTGGCGCGCGAGGCCGACATCGGCGAGCGCCTGCGCAATCACCTCGCTCGCGACGCGCTCGCCGTCGAGGCGCAGCCATGCATCCAGGTTTTCCTCGGCGCTAAGCTCGTCCTTCAAGGCGGACGAGTGACCGTTGAAGAGCAGCGCGTCGCGAAGCGCCTGCGCGAACGGCGCCACGGGCTCGCCGCGCCAGCGCACTTCGCCCTCGAACGGCGCCGTGAGTCCTGCGAGCATGCGCAACAGCGTGGTCTTGCCGCTGCCGTTCGGGCCGGTCACCACGAGGGCTTCGCCCGGGCGGAGCGAAAACCTGACGTCGCGAAAGAGCGTCGCGTAGCCGCGGCGCGCTGCGAGGCTTTGTGCTTCGAGCACGTCGCCCCGGCGGTTACGGCACGACGCGGTCGATGACGATCGACACGCCGCGCGCGCCGGGCTTCACCGGCTTGCTCATGCCTTCGAGATCGCCCTTCGCGGGGGTGGCGCTGCCCGATTTCGCGATGCGCGCCTCGACCACGACCTCGCTCGCGCCGGACAGCTTCGCGATCGGCGCCATCGCCATCGTGTCGTCGAGGCGAAAGTCGCGCGGCAATTCGCTCGCGGTCGTGCGCACGACCGCGAGCGGCATGCGCGGACCGTCGACGGCGCGCGCGAAGATGAAGAGCGTGTCGGAGGGCGACACGCGGTCGCGCAGCGCGGGATCGAGCGTGACGCGACCGCTGATCGCCGTGGCGTCGGTGGCCGCCGACGACGACGGCGGCGTCGCGTTCGCGCCCGGTTGTCCTGCCGACGCAGTCGGTGGCGGCACTGCGCTTGCGCCCGGCGCAGCGCCGATGGGCGCATGGCCCTGCGCGGCCGCGCCGGCCTCCGCGATCATCGCATCGATCGACTTCGCTTCGTCGCTTCCCGGCGGGAACTGCGCCTTGAGCTTTCGCCACTCCGCGATCGCCTGCGTGTAGTCCTGGCGCTCGAGGGCGGCCGTCGCCGCCAGCGCCAGCGCCTTCGGCGCGTTCGGCTCGATCGCGAGCGCCTTCGCAATCAGCTGCGACGGCTCGCCCTGCAGCGACTGGTTGCGCATCGCGAGCGCGTCGGCCCAGTCGGCGTAGAGCGCAGCGTCGGGCGTGCCGCGCGCCGCCGCCTCCTTGTATGCGCTAACCGACTCGTCGAAGCGCCCGAGCGACGCATACGTGCGCGCCAGCAGCTTCCACCCGGTCGGATCCTCGGGATGCTCCTTCATCCGCGTGGCGAGCTTGTCGACGAGCTCGTCGATCTGGGCGCGCGTCATGTGCGCTTTCGTCGCTTCCGCTTCCACGCGCAGGGCAGCCGGACTGCCGAACACCGCATAAAGGGCAAGCGCGCATACGGGAATCGCGGCGACGAGCACGAGTGCGCCGATGTACGACGCGCGCGACGACGCTCGCGCGGGTTCGGGCGCCGGCTGCGCAAGCTCCGTCGACAACCGGTGGGCGAGCTCGTCGAGCTGGGCGTCGCGCTCGGCGCGCGTGATCGCACCGGCCGCGAGCTCGTCGTCGAGTTGCCGCTTCTGATCGCGATAGACGTCGGCGGCCACCGCGTCGTCGCGCGTCGTGCGGGGTCGGCGCAACAGGGGCCAGACGATGGCTGCGACGCTGCCTGCCGCGAGCAGCAACGCGACGAGCCAGAAGAGCGGGGCAGGCGGCATCGGGAAGAAACGTGTCCGGGGCAGTCGAGCGCCGGGACAGGCGGGGAGCGGGCGCGCCGTGGGCCGCCCGGGCGTGCGCATTATAGCGACGAGGCCCGTTCGCCCCCCGGTCGTGCCGCCGTCATCGTGGCGAGGCTACCTCGGGGCCTTCCGCGACCGGGCGTTATCATGAGTGCCCGCCTCGATTGCGCTCCGCACCCATGTCGGACCATGACAAGAACATTCGCGACGACGCGCTCGCGTATCACCGCCGGCCCCCGGCGGGCAAGATCTCGCTGCTGCCGACAAAGCAGCTCACCAACCAGCGCGACCTCGCGCTCGCCTACACACCGGGTGTCGCCGCTGCGTGCGACGCGATCGTGCGCGACCCGTTCGAAGCCTCTTCGCTGACGGCGCGCGCGAATCTCGTCGGCGTCGTCACCAACGGCACCGCGGTGCTCGGTCTCGGGCAGATCGGCCCGCTCGCGGCGAAGCCGGTGATGGAAGGCAAGGCGGTGCTGTTCAAGAAGTTCGCGGGTCTCGACTGCTTCGACATCGAGCTCGCCGAGCGCGACCCCGACAAGCTCGTCGACATGATCTGCGCGCTCGAGCCCACGTTCGGCGGCATCAATCTCGAGGACATCAAGGCGCCCGAGTGCTTCTACATCGAGCGCAAGTGCCGCGAGCGGATGAACATCCCGGTGTTCCACGACGATCAGCACGGCACCGCGATCATCGTCGCCGCCGCCGTGATGAATGGATTGCGCGTCGTCGGCAAGCGCTTCGAGGACGTGAAGGTGGTGTGCTCGGGCGCCGGCGCGGCCGCGCTCGCGTGCCTCGACCTGCTCGTGCGACTCGGCGCGCGGCGCGATCACATCTTCGTCGCCGACATCGCCGGTGTCGTCTACGAAGGGCGCACCGAATTGATGGACGAGAACAAGGCGCGTTATGCGCAGCCGACGTCGGCGCGCACGCTGAAGGAGCTGCTGCCCGGGGCCGACGTGTTCCTTGGCTTGTCGGCCGGCGGCGTCCTGAAGCCGGAATGGCTTGCGCAGATGGCGCCGCGCCCACTCATTCTCGCGCTCGCCAATCCCGAGCCGGAGATCATGCCCGACCTCGCGAAGGCGGCGCGACCGGACGCGGTGATCGCGACAGGACGCTCGGACTTCCCGAACCAGGTCAACAACGTCCTGTGCTTTCCGTTCATCTTCCGCGGCGCCCTCGACGTGGGCGCCACCGCGATCAACGAGGAGATGAAGCTCGCGTGCGTACGCGCGCTCGCCGACCTCGCGATGATGGAGCAATCGGACATCGTCGCGACCGCGTACAACCTCCACGACGTGCCGCGCTTCGGACCCGACTACCTGATTCCGCGGCCGTTCGATCCGCGCCTCATCGTCGTGATCGCGCCTGCCGTCGCGAAGGCGGCGATGGATTCGGGCGTGGCGACGCGGCCGATCGAGGACTTCGACGCCTACCGCACGAAGCTCACGAGCTTCGTCTACCACTCGGGCCTGCTGATGAAGCCCATCTTCGCGGCGGCGAAGCAGGCACCCAAGCGCATCGTGTACGCCGAGGGCGAGGACGAGCGCGTGCTGCGCGCGGTGCAGGTGGTGGTGGACGAGCGGCTGGCGAAGCCGATTCTCGTCGCGCGCCCCGCCGTCCTCGAGCAACGGATCGACCGCTTCGGGTTGCGCATCAAGCCCGGTATCGACTTCGAGACGATCAACCCGGAGCGCGACGAGCGCTACCGCGATTACTGGATGAACTATTACGAGCTCACCCAGCGCAAGGGCGTCTCGCAGACGTACGCGAAGATCGAGATGCGACGGCGCCTGACGCTGATCGGCGCGATGATGATCCACCGTGGCGATGCCGACGGCATGATCTGCGGCACGTTCGGCACGCATGCGCTGCACCTGCATTACATCGACCAGGTGATCGGCAAGCGACCGGGCGTCGACATCTATGCGGCGATGAACGCGGTGCTGCTGCCGAATCGCACGGTGTTCATCGCCGACACGTACGTCAATGCCGATCCCACGGCCCATCAGCTGTGCGAGATCACGATGATGGCGGCCGACGAGATCCGCCGCTTCGGCATCACGCCCAAGGCTGCGCTGCTGTCGCATTCGTCGTTCGGCACGAGCAACTATCCGTCCGCGCAGAGGATGCGCGATGCGCTCGCGCTGATACGCGAGCGTGCGCCCGACCTCGAGGTCGACGGCGAGATGCACGGCGACGCGGCGTTGTCGGAAACCGTGCGCGCGACCGCGTTCCCGAACTCGCGCCTCACGGGCGACGCGAACCTGCTGATCATGCCCACGCTCGACGCCGCGAACATCTCGTTCAACCTGCTGAAGGTCGCATCGGGCGCAGGCGTCACGCTCGGCCCGATCCTGCTCGGCGTCGCCAAGCCGGTGAACATCCTGACGCCGTCGGCGACGGTACGAAGAATCGTGAACATGACGGCATTGACCGTCGTCGATTGCGCGATGGAGCGGCAGGCGCAGTTGCAGTACTGAGGATGCGCTTTCACGATACGATCCAAACGCTGGATCTTGCGAAGCGCTCCAAGCTGACGTTCTCCGACGCGGCGTATCTCGAGCTCGCCCAGCGCCTGCGGCTGCCGCTTGCCACGCCCGATCGCGACTTGCGCGCTGCCTGTCGTCGCGAACGCGTCGCTCTTCGTTAGAGCAGCTATACTCCGGCGCCCGCCGGCGGCACCCTGACGTCGCGCGAGGGCGCCATGATCAAATCCCTCCAGCGCTTCCTCGAACGACTCGGTCCCGGCCTCATCACCGGCGCCGCCGACGACGATCCGAGCGGCATCGCGACGTATTCGCAGGCCGGGGCGCAGTTCGGCCTCGGCATGCTGTGGAGCGTGTTCCTCACGACGCCGCTGATGGTCGGCATCCAGGTCGTGAGCGCGCGCATCGGCCGCGTCACGGGCCACGGCATCGCACGCAACATCCGCGATCACTATCCGCGGTGGCTGCTGTGGTTCATCGTGTCGATCCTGCTCGTCGCGAACACGATCAACATCGCCGCCGACCTCGGTGCGATGGGCGAGGCGTTGCAGCTCGTCGTCGGTGGCCCGCAGCACGGCCACGCGCTGCTTTTCGGCGTGCTCGCCGTGCTGATGCAGATCTTCATCCCGTATCGCTACCTCGCGCCGATCCTGAAGTGGCTGACGCTTTCGCTCTTCGCGTACGTCGCGGTGCTGCTGTCGGTGCACATCCCGTGGATGCAACTCATCAGCGCCACGTTGCTGCCGCCGGTCGAGCTGACGCGCGACTACCTGATGCTGCTGGTCGGCGTGCTCGGCACGACGATCAGTCCCTATCTCTTCTTCTGGCAGGCGTCGCAGGAAGTCGAAGAGCAGCGTGCGACGCACGGCGACGAGCCGCTGCGGCATTCGTCGCGAGGGGCGCGGTCGCACCTCAACCGGATCACGCTCGATACCTGGCTCGGCATGATCCTGTCGAACGGCATCGCGTTCGCGATCATGCTGACCACGGCAGTGACGTTGCACGACGCGGGCATCACCAACATCCAGACGTCGGGGCAGGCCGCGCAGGCATTGAAACCCATCGCCGGCGACTTCGCGTTCGAGTTGTTCGCGGCCGGCATCATCGGCACCGGCCTGCTCGCGATTCCCGTGCTGGCGGGCTCCGCCGCCTATGCAGTGGCCGAGGCGATGCAATGGCCGATCGGCCACGGCCTCGAGCCGCTCGAGGCGAAGGGCTTCTACAGCATCATCACGCTGGCGACGCTGCTCGGCGCCAGCATCGACTTCACGTCGATCGATCCGATCCGTGCACTGATCTGGTCGGCAGTGCTGAACGGCGTGATCGCGGTGCCGATCATGGTGGTGATGATGCGCATGGCGGTGCGGCCGGACATCATGGGACCGTTCGTGATCCGCCGTCGCTTGCACCGGCTTGGCTGGATCGCGACGACACTGATGGCAGTGGCCGTGGTGGCGATGATCGCGACAACCGCATGGTGAGGTCCGGGGGGTTGGAGCGGGCTTGCGAACGCTCCAGCGCCGCTCGGACTTCGCGTAAAATTCGAGGTTCGGAGAGGTGGATGAGTGGTTTAAGTCGCACGCCTGGAAAGCGTGTTTAGGGTAATACCCTAACGCGGGTTCGAATCCCGCCCTCTCCGCCACAGCAAGGCCAAGCAAAGCTCTGTATCCCCATTCCGGCAGTCGCCTCTGGACGGCGACTTGGCGGCTCAATGCTTCGCGCCGACGAAGAAGTAGTCGTTCGCGCTGCCCCCGCACGTACTCAAGAACCGGCAAGTGGGAAGCGCTTGCCCCACGGCCTGCGAGCACACCGTAAACGATTGGCCGGTACGCTTCCATACGCCGCCAAACGCGCCGCCATCGAGGACCGCGATTTCGCTTGGAAGGGACGTAACGAAGTAATGATCCCAATCGGCGTAGTAATACTCGACCGCCGTGGCGACTTGGCCGGCGGCAGTTGCTGCACCGAGCGATGCAATGGCGCAGGTTGCGCCAAGCGCCATGCAGCGCAAGATTGGTTTCAACGAGCCATGCGGCATCGCGTTTCCCGCTTGCCGTTTGCCATTCGGCGCTCGCGCCGCCGCTTCTTCCCGAAGCGCCGCGCGCCGTCCTGCTGCAGCTTCGCCGGTGGGATGGCGATGTTCCCGGATCGGGCGGTGGCGCTCAAGACGTGCCGACGGACGGTGACCCTGCCATATGTTTGCTTGGTTGGCGTTATCGTTTCGAGGCTTAACCCGACCAGAGCATCTCGGCCGCCTATGGCCGGGCTCAAATCCTGAAGCGCCACGCCGAGACACGAGATGAGCATCGAGTCGGTCCGCGAATACCTTTCCAAGTACGCGCCGGAACTCGAAATCATCGAGAAGCAGGGCAGCACGGCCACGGTGGCCGAGGCAGCCCAGGCACACGGGGTGGCGCCGGGGCAGATCGCCAAGACGCTGTCACTCTGGCTCAAGGACGAGGTCATCCTGCTTGTGCTGGGCGGCGACGCGAGAATCGACAATCGGAAGTTCAAGGCTCGGTTCAAGGGCAAGGCAAAGATGCTGAGCGCCGACGAGGTCGTCGAGTGGACCAGTCATCCGGTGGGGGGCGTCTGCCCGTTTGGCTTGCCGCGGGAAGTCAAGGTCTTCGCGGACGTGACGTTGAAGAAGTTCGACGTCGTGCTGCCGGCCGCCGGCGCAACCAATGCTGCACTCCGAGTGCGACCGGAGCGGCTCGCGCAACTCGTGCACGCCGAGTGGGTGGACGTTGCGCAAAGTGTATAGATGAAACAGGAGGTCGCGATGAACTTGAACCTCGACGGCAAACAGGCGCTCGTGACCGGGTCCACGAAGGGCATCGGCTTCGCGATCGCGCGGCAATTGGTGCAGGAAGGCGCGCGCGTGATCGTGAACGGGCGCACCGACGCCTCGGTCGCCGATGCGTTGGCGCGCCTTCGCGGCGACGCGCCGACGGCTCACGTCGAAGGCTTCGCCGCCGACTTCTCTTCACCAAAGGCAATCGACCGGTTGCTCCGGCAACATCCATCGGTCGACGTGCTCGTCAACAACGTCGGCATTTTCGAGCCGGTGCCGTTCGAAGACATTTCGGACGAGGCGTGGCAGCACATCTTCGAGGTCAACGTCATGAGCGGCGTGCGCCTCTCGCGCGCTTACCTGCCCGGCATGAAGCAGCGCAACTGGGGCCGCATCGTCTTCATCAGCAGCGAAAGCGCGATCCAGATTCCCGTCGAGATGATCCACTACGGCGTCACGAAGACGGCCCAGCTCGGCCTTTCCCGCGGACTCGCCGAGACGTGCGCGGGCACCCAAGTGACGGTCAATGCGGTGCTCCCGGGACCCACGCGTTCGGAAGGCGTGACCGACTTCGTCTCGCAACTGAGCCAAGGCCAGCCGTTCGAGCAGTTCGAGGAAGAGTTCTTTCGCAGCGCGCGGCCGACGTCGCTCCTGAAGCGCTTCGAAACGCCCGACGAGATCGCGAGCCTCGTGACATTCGTTTGCAGCCCGCTCGCGTCGGGCATCAACGGTGCCGCCCTGCGCGTGGACGGAGGCGTCGTTCGCGCCGCCTTCTGACGACGTGTCGCGACGTGAGCGTCGTGGGTTCGCACGACGCGAAACCCATGGTCGGCACCGTACTGCAGCGGCGCGTTCTGTCCAGGAAAGCGGCGCCGTGATGAATCAACGGCGCCGCATCGCGCGTGGATCGCGGTGCGGTCGGCACCGCCGCCTGATCTGCACCCGGGTCAGTGAAAGAACGCGCGCGGCAGCCACAGCGCGACCTGCGGGAACGCCGACAGCAGCACCACGAACGCGAGGATGATCGCGATGAACGGCAGCACGCCGAGCACGAGCTCGCGCAGGTGAATGTCGGGCGCGATGCCCTGGATCACGAAGAGGTTGAGGCCCACCGGCGGATGAATGAGGCCGGTCTCCATGACGATCGTCATATTGACGCCGAACCACACCGGGTCGAAGCCGTGCGCGACGAGCCCCGGCATGATCACCGGCGTGATCATCAGGATGATCGCCACCGGCGGCAGGAAGAAGCCCAGCAGAAGCACCAGCACGTCGACCCAGAACAGGTATTCCCAGCGCGACATCGACAGGCCAACCAGCCATTGCGTCGCTTCCTGCGTGATGTGCAGGTAGCTCATCACGTAGGTGAACAGGAACGCCATCGCGATGATCATCATCAGCATGCACGACTCGCGCGCGGTGCCGACGAGAATCGGCTTCACGTCCGACCAGTGATAGACGCGGTAGACGATCGCGACGACGATGATCGTCGCCAGCGCACCCACGCCCGCCACTTCGGATGGCGTGGCGAAGCCGCCGTAGAGCGTGACCATCACGACGGTGATGATCACGATGAAGGGCAGCAGGCGCGGCAGCGCCTGCACGCGTTCGCGCAGCGTGAACGTGTCGCGCGGCGCCGCCGCCGTGCCATCGATGGCCGCGCGGCGTTGTCCCCGATGCGACTTGAACGCGACCCAGATCGCGAACAGCAGCGCGAGCAGGATGCCGGGGACGATGCCCGCGATGAAGAGCTGCCCGATCGACTGCTCGACGACGATCCCATACAGGATGAACGTGATCGACGGCGGGATCAGGATGCCGAGCGTGCCCCCCGCTGCGACGAGCCCGCCCGCGAGTCCCGCGGGATAGCCGCGCTTGCGCATCTCGGGAATGCCCATTGCGCCGATCGCTGCAGCGGTCGCCGTGCTCGAGCCGCACATCGCCGCGAAGATCGCGCAGCCGATCACGTTTGCAATGCCGAGGCCGCCGGGCAACCGGTACAGCCAGCGATATGCCGACTCGTACAGATCCGATGCAGCGCCCGTCTTGCCGACGGCATCCCCCATCAGAATGAACAGCGGTATCGCGAGCAACGTGAAGTTGTCCATGCCCTGGTAGATCGTCTCCGCGAGGTCGGCGATGTTCGCCGGCGGCATGAACGCGAGCATGAACGTGACGGAGACGGAGCCGAGCGCGAACGCGACCGGCATGCCGGACAACAGCAAAATCAGCGCGACGACGACGAACAGGATCCCGATCTCGTGGGGGGTCACGTATGACCCTCCGCGCGTCCCTCGATGTCGTGCACGACGTGGCTCGTGCCTCGCACCAGATCCTGCACCACCTGCACGACGTACTCGATCGCGAGCAGCGTCATCCCCAATGCCATCAACCCGTAGGGGATCCAGAGCTTGGGGGCCCACACCGAATCGGTGGTCCAGCCTTCGCTCCACGCCTGCCACGCATACGCCCAGATCTTCACGGCGATGAATGCGCAGAGCCACAGCGACAGGATGTCGCCCGCGAGGATGCGCCCGCGATTCCAGCGCGCGGGCATGAACGCCTGCAGCACTTCGGTGCCGACGTGACCGCGCACCGCCTGGGTGCCGCCAGCGGCGAGGAACGTCGCGGCGATCAGCAGGAAGATGTTGAACTCGAGCGACCAGGTGTGCGGGGCGCGCAGCCAGTAGCGCCACACGACCTCGTTCGAGATCGCGATGCACGAGGCGAGGATGAGCAGGCCGCCAACGAGCACGGTCAGCGCGTTGACGGCCGCCACGATGCGGCGAAACGCGGCCCAGGCGCGACGCACGACGGTGCGCAAGGCCGCGCTAGGACGATGCCTTCGCCGTCGGCGCGGCGAAGGCCCGCGACGACCCGCGCGTCATCAGTCGACGGCGGTCGCCATCTCGATCAGGTGCTTGCCGTCCTTGACGTGCTCTTCGAAGTCCTTCCACGCGCTCTTCTGCGCCAGCGCCTTCCATTGCGCGAACTGCTGAGCGTTCATGTCGGAGACCTTGTCGCCCGCCTTCGCGAACACGTCGGCGACGCGCTGGTCGTCCTTCTTGCATGCGTCGAGCGCGAACTTCTCGAGCGAATGCCCGACGTCCATCACGATCTTCTGCTGCTCGGGCGTCAGCTTGTCGTATGCGGCCTTCGACATCAGCATCGGCTCGAACATGTACCAGAACGTATGGTCGCGCGCCGTGGTCACGTAATGGGCCACTTCCTGCAGCCGGAAGCTGATCAGCGACGCGCTCGACGTCCACAGCGCATCGACGACGCCCGATTGCATCGCGTTGTACGTTTCCGTCGACGGGAACGTCGCGATCGACGCGCCCGCGGCCTGCAGCATCAGCTCGATCTCCTTGCCTGCACCGCGCGTCTTCAATCCCTTGACGTCGGCGGGGACGAGAATCGGCTTGTCGCGCGACGCGACACCGCCGCCCTGCCAGATCCACGTGATGATCTTCACGCCGTGCTGGTCGAGGTAATCCTCGAGCCACTTGCCGATCGGCTGCTTCTCCCAGTCGTACGCCTGCTGGTAGTTCTCGATCAGCGCCGGCATCAGCGTGAGGTTCGTGGCCGGCAGCTTGCCGCCGGAATAGGCGAGCGGGTACACCGCCATGTCGAGCGAGCCGTTGGCGAGGGCATCGAACTGCTGCGTGGGCTTGTACAGCGACGCGCCGGGATAGATCTGGAACTTCACCTCGCCGTGGGTGCGCGTCTCGACCTCCTGCGC
>JAICKU010000074.1 GCA_025927765.1 Burkholderiales bacterium | reverse complement strand
GTTGATCGACGCGAGTGCAACGAAGAACGATCTCGATCCCGCACTCGTGCAAGCAGTGGTCGCGGCGGAGTCGGGCTTCGATCCGCACGCGATCTCGGACAAGGGGGCGATCGGGTTGATGCAGGTGCTGCCCGGGACGGCCGTGCGTTACGGTATCGCCGGCGACGACCGGCGCTCGATCGACGACAAGCCGCGTGATCCGGCGATCAACGTACGCATTGGAGCGCGCTACCTGCACGATCTGCTCGAGCGCTTCGCCGGCGACCTCGCCCTTGCGCTCGCTGCCTACAACGCTGGCGAGGGCGCGGTCGCGCTGCATGCGAATCATGTTCCGCCGTTCGCCGAGACGCGAAACTACGTCACGCGCGTGCGCCAGCTCTACGCGATCTACCGGCCTCCCCCACCTGCGCGACACGAAGCGGTGCGCATCGTGAAGCCCGGCTACGCCGACGTCGCCAACGAATAGCCGGCGTTGACGAGCGGCAGGGCACGCACGCGCTTGCCCGTGGCGGCGGCAATGGCGTTGACGAGCGCAGGCGCCACGCACGCCATCGGCGGCTCTCCCATGCCGCCCCAGAATCCTCCGCTCGGCGCGAGCACCGCTTCGATCACCGGCGCATCGCGCAGGTACAGCATCCTGTAGTCGTTGAAGTTGCGCTCGCGCACCCGTCCCTGGTCGACCGTGATCTCGCCATAGACGATGGCGGAGAGCGCAAAGATGATCGCCCCTTCGATTTGCGCCTTCGCGGCATCCACGTCGACGACATAGCCCGGATCGACGGCGATCACCACGCGCGGAATCGTGATCCGGTTCTTTGCATCGACGCTCGCCTCGACGACACCCGCCGTGTAGCTGCCATACGCGTCGGCGACGGCGATGCCGCGATGCACGCCCGCTGCAGGCGCTCGATCCCATCCCGCGGCGTTGGCGGCCACCTCGAGGATCGCGAGGTCGCGTCGCGCGTTCGCACCGGCGAGCAGCGTGCGACGAAACGCAAGCGGATCGACGCCGGCCGCGTGCGCGACCTCGTCGACGAAGCATTCGCGGAAGAACGGATTCTGCGAGTGGTAGACCGAACGCCAGTAACCGACGGGCACGATCGTGTTGCGCAGCGCGTAGTCGACGCGCTGATTCGCCACCGCGTACGGCGAGTCGACGAAGCTCGCGCACGCCTGCCGGTCGACGCCGCCTGCGGCGCGCGACGGCGACATCGACGCGCTGATCGACGAGCACGCGATCTTGGTGTACCAACCGGTCATGCGGTTCGCCGCGTCGAGGCTCGCCTTCATGCGCGTCAGGCTGATCGGCCGGTAGAAGTCGTGCTGCATGTCCTCTTCGCGCGACCACACGGTCTTCACCGGCACGCCGGGCATCGCCTTCGCGACGGCAACGCCGTAGCGAACGAAGTCCTGGAACGCGCCGCGGCGCCCGAAGCCACCACCGACCTGCGTCTTGGTGAACGACACGCGCGAGATCGGCACGCCGCCGGCGTCGGCGGCCGCGTGCGCCGACGCTTCGCCATTCTGCGTGGGCGCCCACACGTCGAGCCGTCCGTCGTCGCGGAACCACGCGGTGCAGTTCTGGGGCTCGAGCGTCGCGTGATTGAGGTACGGCGTGAAATATTCGGCTTCGACGACCTTCGCGGCCTGCGCGAACGCCTGGTCGACGTCGCCGTCGTTACGCGCGGTGGGTGCCGCTTCCGTCTGCCCTGCCTCGAGATACGCGAGGATCGTCGCGCTCGATTCGTGGCCGTGGCCCGCGTCGTCCCAGTCGATCGCGAGCGCCTTCGCCGCCTCGTTCGCGCGCCACCAGTTGTCGGCGACCACGGCGACGGCGTCGGGCAACTCGACGACGCGCGCAACACCGCGCATCGCCGTGGCCTTCGCCTTGTCGACGCGCTTCACGTGGCCGCCGAACACCGGGCACTGCACCAGCGACGCGTACATCATGCCGGGCAGGTCGACGTCGATGCCGTATACCGGCTTGCCGCGGATCTTGTCGGGCAGGTCGAAGCGATCGACCTTTGCCTTGCCGATCAGCGTCCAGTCTTTCGGATCCTTGAGCTTCACGTCGTGCGGCGCGTGCTGCTTGGCCGCGAGCGACGCCATCCTGCCGAACGTCGTACGCTTTCCGGTCGCGGCATGCGTGATCACGCCCTGCCTCACCGTACATTCGTTCGCCGGCACGCCCCACGTCTTCGCAGCGGCCGTGACGAGCATCACGCGCGCGGTCGCACCGGCCTGCCGCAGAAAATCCTGCGAGCGACGAATCGAACTGCTGCCGCCGGTCGACATGCTGCCCCACGCCTGCGTGCGCAGGTTCTCCGACACGGAAACGAACTCGATGCCGACGTTCGCCCAATCGCATTGCAACTCCTCGGCCACGAGCATCGGCAGGCCGGTCGAACTGCCCTGCCCGATCTCGGACCGCGCGATGCGCACGATCACGCGCTCGTCGGGATGGATCACCACCCATGCGTTGAGCTCGCCTGTGTCGGCGTGTGGCGCCGAAGCGTGTTGCGCCGACGCGAGCCCGGGAACGGACAGTTCGAGGCAAAGCGCGCCGCCGCTCGCTGCCACGACCTTGAGGAACGTACGCCTCGACGCGTTCGACGTATCCATGCGGGCCTCCTTCACGCCTTCGCGACGAGCTTCCGGGCCGCGCTGTGGATCGCGGGACGAACGCGCGCGTACGTGCTGCAGCGGCAGATGTTGGTGATGGCCGCATCGATGTCCGCATCGGTGGGCTGCGGCTTTTCCTTGAGCAGCGCTGCGACGGCCATCATCATGCCGGGCTGGCAATAGCCGCACTGCGGCACCTGATGATCGAGCCACGCCTGTTGCACGGCGTGCAGCGACGCCCCGGACGACAGGCCTTCGATCGTGGTGATCGCCTTGCCCGCCACCGCCGATACCGGCACCGAGCACGAGCGCATCGCCTTGCCGTCGACGTGCACCGTGCACGCGCCGCACAACCCCGCGCCGCATCCGAACTTCGTGCCGCGCATGTGCAACGCATCGCGCAGCACCCAGAGAAGCGGCATCCGTGGCTCGACGTCGACGTCGTGCCGCGTTCCGTTGACTTCGACGGTGATCATCGCGAACTCCTTTGCGAACCAAACCCCTCCGTCGATTATTCGCCCGCCGGCGAAGCGCGGCAACCGGGGCGCGTCAGGCGCAGCGGCGACGGATGAGCGCCAGCGCGCGCGCGTACAGCGCGCCGTACGGCGGCTCGAGGAAGCGCGTCGCGGCGAGCGGCGATTGCCGATAGACCGGCCTTCGGCTGGAGAAGCGCGCGAACCCGAACTCGCCGTGGTACGCACCGCTGCCCGACTCGCCGACGCCACCGAACGGCAGGCCCTCGTGCGCGAAATGCCAGAGCGTATCGTTCGTTCACGATTCGCGCTCGTCCCTCATCAGGGATAGGCAGCAGGCGCACGCAAAAGTGCATGACGAATGCATTCAAAGCGCCGGATGTCGGCGCGTTTCCGACGCGGCTGTTCGCGTCTCACGAGGTGACGCCGGCCACCGGAAGCCGTCCGAGGGGGCGTGGGACGCTTGCGGATCGCGGCTGTCGCATAATGCGCATCGCCGCCGAAGGCGCCGCCGGATCTCCCGGCGACAGGAGTTCCGATGATGCGAATGTTGATGCGGGCGATGCTCGCGCTGATGACGATCGTCGCGATGGCTGCGTCATCGCACGCGCAGAAACTCGAGAAGCTCGTGTTCTCGACGGACTGGCTCGCCGAAGCGGAACATGGCGGCTTCTATCAGGCGGTGGCGGAGGGCACGTATCGGAAGTACGGGCTCGACGTCGAGATCCGTCAAGGCGGTCCGCAGGTCAACGGCCTGCAACTGCTCGCCGCCGGGCGCCTCGATGTCGCGATGGGCGACGCGCTGCAGGTCATTTCCGCCGTCGAGCGCAACGTGCCGCTCGTCGCGATCGCGGCAACGTTCCAGAAGAATCCGACCGTCGTCATCGCGCATCCCGACGTGAATGCGCTCGCCGACCTCGAGGGCAAGCCGATCGCGATCGGATCGGCGAGCAACACGACGTTCTGGCCGTGGCTTCGCGAGCGTTACGGCTTTACCGACGATCAGAAGCGTCCGTACGCGTTTTCGGTGCAGCCGTTCCTCGCCGATCCAACGCTGTCGCAGCAGGGCTTCGTCACGTCCGAGCCGTTTTCGATCGAGAAGGCCGGCGTGGATCCGAAGGTGTTCCTGCTTGCCGATCTCGGCTATCCGCCGTATTCCGAGACGCTGGTCGTCACGCGCAAGACGCTCGCGGGCAGGGTCGACGCGCTCACGCGCTTCGTGCGCGCATCTGCAGAAGGGTGGAAGAGCTACCTCGCCAATCCGGCACCGGGCAATGCGCTGATCAAGCGCGCGAACCCGCAGATGAGCGACGATCTGCTCGCGTATGGCGTGCGAAAGATGCGCCAGTACGGCATCGTCGAAAGCGGCGATGCGAAGACGCGGGGCCTCCTCACGATGACCGATGCGCGCTGGAAGGCCACCGACGACTTCCTGCGCAAGGCAGGGCTTGCGAAGCCCGGCATCGATTACGGCCGCGCGTACACGCTCGACATCGTCGACCGCGTGCACGTGCTGCCGTGAGCTCCAAAGCCACGTGCCCGCGCCGCCGATCGTCGAACTGCATGGCGTTTCCAGGACGTACGACGGCGGCGTGCGCGCGCTCGCACCGCTCGACCTCGTCGTTCGCGAGCGCGAGTTCCTGACGCTCGTCGGGCCGTCGGGCTGCGGCAAGTCGACGCTGCTGCGTCTCATCGCGGGACTGCTCCTCCCGACGACGGGCGAGATTCGACGCTGGGGCGAGAACGATCCGCACGCGCAACCGCGGCGCATCGGCTTCGTGTTCCAGGCGCCGACGCTGATGCCGTGGGCGAACGTCGCACGCAACGTGCGTCTCCCGCTCGATCTCGCGCACATGCCGCATGCCGAGGCGAAGGCGCACGTTGCAGAGGCGCTCGAGCTCGTCGGGCTCGCGGATGCGAAGGCGCGGTTGCCGCGCGAGCTCTCCGGCGGCATGCAGATGCGCGCGTCGATCGCGCGCGCGCTCGTCGTTCGACCGTCGCTGCTGCTGATGGACGAGCCGTTCGGCGCGCTCGACGAATTCACGCGCCAGCGCCTCGACGGCGAGCTGCTCGCGCTGTGGTCGTCGCAGCGCTTCACGGTCACCTTCGTCACGCACAGCATTCACGAAGCGGTGTTCCTGTCCACGCGCATCGTCGTGATGGCGGCGCATCCGGGGCGGATCGTCGACGCATGCGACATCGACGAGCCTTATCCTCGCGACGAATCGTTTCGCGTGTCGCAGGCCTTCGCGCAATACGCCGCGCGCGTGTCGGCGAGCGTCGCCGCTGCAGGGACCGCGGCGCCGGCGTCGACGGAGGCCGTGCGGTGAATGCCGGTGCCTGGCGCATCGCTCGCTTCGTCGCACCGTTGGTCGTCGCGCTGTTCGTTCTCGGCGCCTGGCAGCTGTGGGTGACGCTCGAGAAGATTCCACCGTATCTCGTCCCCTCGCCGCTGCTCGTCGCGCGCACGCTCTACGCCGATCGCACGCTGCTGCTGCAATCGCTCGGCATCACGCTCGGCGTCGCGCTCGAGGCGCTGGCGCTCGCGACGATCGTCGGCGCCGGCGCCGCACTGTTATTCGTGCAAAGCCGCTGGATCGAGGCGAGCCTCTTTCCCTATGCGGTTCTGCTGCAGGTGACGCCGATCGTATCGATCGCGCCGCTCATCATCATCTGGGTGCGCGACATCCACGTCGCGCTCGTGCTGTGCGCCGCCGTCGTGGCGATCTTTCCGATCATCTCGAACACCACGCTGGGCCTGCGCAGCGTCGATCCGGGGTTGCTCGACCTCTTCCGGCTCTCCCGCGCAACGCGACTGCAGACATTGTGGCGGTTACGTGTGCCGTCGGCGCTGCCGTACTTCCTCGCGGGCATGCGCATCGCGAGCGGTCTCGCATTGATTGGCGCGGTGGTGGCGGAATTCGTTGCCGGCACCGGCGGCCGGGCCGCGGGCCTCGCGTACCAGATCCTGCTCGCCGGCATCCAGCTCGACATTCCGCGTCTCTTCGCCGCGCTGGTGCTGATCGCGCTTGCCGGCGTCGCGCTGTTCGCGCTCACGGCGTGGCTGTCGCGGCTTGCGCTTTCGCGCTGGCACGAAAGCGAACTGCCGCGCGAGGGATAGGCGGCGCAGAATGGCCGTGAACACGAGCCTTCGCTTCGACGTGTTCTGCCGCGTGGTCGACAACTATGGCGATGCCGGCGTGTGCTGGCGGCTCGCGCGCGAACTCGTGGCGGAACACGGTCTCGAGGTGACGTTACGCATCGACCGGATCGAAGTACTCGCGCGAATCGAACCGGCCATCGACGCGACGCGTGCCGGGCAGCGCGTCGCGGGCGTCACGATCGCTCGACTCGACGGGGAATGCCTGCCGGCGTCATTGCCGGATGTCGTAATCGAGGCTTTCGGTTGCCGATTGCCGCAGCCGTGGCTGCAGGCGATGGCGACCGCGGCGCGCAAGCCGCTCTGGATCAACCTCGAGTACCTGTCGGCGGAGCCGTGGGTCGACGGCGCGCACGCACTGCCGTCGCCGCAGCCGCGATTGCCGCTCGTGCGGCATTTCTGGTTTCCCGGGTTCACGCGCGACACGGGCGGATTGATCCGCGAGCGCGACCTCTTTGCGCGGCGCGATGCATGGCGCGCGCAGCACGCGCGACGCGACGACGTCCTTCGCGTGCTGCTTTTCGGCTACGAGAACCGCGCGCTGCCCGCGTTGTTCGAGCGCTGGGCGCACGGCAGCGAAGCGGTGACGTGCAGCGTTCCCGAAGGCGTGGCCATGCAGTCGATCGCGTCGTGGCTCGGCGCACCGCTCGTGGGCAACGTCACGCGCGGCCAGCTCACGCTCGAGGCCGTGCCGTTTGCCACGCAGGATGGCTTCGACCGGATGCTCTGGGATTGCGACCTGAATCTCGTGCGCGGCGAGGACTCGTTCGTGCGCGCGCAATGGGCCGCACGACCATTCGTGTGGCAGCCCTATGGCCAGGCGGACGAAGCGCATCTCGTCAAGCTGCGCGCCTTCCTCGACCGCTACGCGCAACGTCTCGCGCAGGACGCCGCGCGGGCGCTCGTCGATTTTTCGCTCGCATACAACCGCGAGGACGCAGCGCGGATCGCGACCGGCTGGGATGGCGTGCTGCCGCATCGCCCAGCGCTGGTGCGCCATGCGCAGGCATGGGCGCAGACACTGGCCTCGGGTCCCGAGCTCGGCGCGAGCCTGGTTGAATTCGCCCGCGAGCGGCTATAATTGTCGGTTTCCCAAACGCTACTTCGCGACCACGCGCTTCGCGTGGCGCCTCCAGGACTCGCCATGAAACTCGCCCAGGAAGTGCGCGCCGGCAACGTGATCATGATCGGCAACAATCCGATGGTCGTGCAGAAGGCCGAATTCTCGAAGTCCGGCCGCAACGCATCCGTCGTCAAGATGAAGCTCCGCAACCTGCTGTCCGGCAACGGCACCGAGACGATCTACCGTGCCGACGAGAAGTTCGACGTCATCCAGCTCGAACGAAAGGACGTCACGTACTCGTATTTCAACGACCCGATGTACGTGTTCATGGACGAGGATTTCAACCAGTACGACGTCGAGAAGGAGAACATGGAGGACGCGCTGCCGTACCTTGCCGACGGCCTCGCCTGCGAGCTCACGTTCTACGACGGCAAGGCCATTTCCGTCGAGCTGCCCACCTCCGTCGTGCGCGAAGTCGTCTATACCGAGCCCGCAGTCAAGGGCGACACGTCGGGCAAGGTGCTGAAGCCGGCGAAGCTCGCGAGCGGCTTCGAGGTGCAGGTGCCGCTCTTCGTGAACACCGGCGACAACATCGAAATCGACACGCGCACGGGCGAGTACCGCCGGCGCGTCTAAGCAGAAAGCCGGGGCATCGGTAAGTAGGGTCGGACATCACTTATCGGCATGCGCGCGGGAACGATCTACGCGTTATCGCAATAAGCACGCTCTGTCCCTGCTTTCCATGAAAAACGGCCGCATTTCTGCGGCCGTTTTCATGTAGAGCTACTGCGCGCTGCCGTTCGTATCCGTGCGCGGGAGGAATTTGCCGAGATCGCGCTCGATCAGGCGCTGCGTCGCGAGCGCATCCTTGTCGACCGTCGGTGCGCGTGTGGCAGGTCGCGCACGCGTTGCTTGTCGTTCTGCGAGCGGGCGTGATGAAGATGTCGTTGTCCGCGCGTTCGCGGGCGGACTCCCAGGCGATTGCGCGCCAGCGGGCGTCGATGAAGGCGGCTCCCCGCTCGGCGACGAGGCGGGCTCGGGCGACGCAGCGGGCGCCGAACGTTCCGGCTCGCTTGACGAGGACGCGGGCTCCTGCGGCGTCGCGACTGTTGGCGGTTCGGTTCGATTCGCCGGTAAAGAAGATGATGGCGCTGCAGGCGTCACCTGCGGCGCGGCATTATCGGTCGACGCGTTCTGCTCGGACGAGGTCGCAGGCGCGGCAACGTCCGGATGCGTCGTGTCGAGCCAGCCGTAATAAGCGCCGGCAGCAATGCCGATCACGACGAGCGCGAGAATCGCAAGCGGTACTCGGCGCTGCGGCGCTGCGCGAACGGGCAACGCGGGCTGGGGGCGGCCGCGCAGATCCACGGGCTCCTCGACGATTGCGTGCTCGTCGAGGCGCGGCTCCTGTTCGGGATGCGCCGGTCCGGCTGAAACGGAAACGGCAGCGCGCTCATCGACGCGACCAAGCGGCGGCGTACGGCGCGACGATGCAGGTCTGCGCTCGAAACGCTCGGCGAGCGCAATGGGCGTCCTGTCGCCCGACGTGCCGTCCAACAACGGCCCGCTCTGCGGCGTCGGCACGGAGGTTGCCTCGCTCGCCGGGATGGGCGCGTCGACCTCCTGCTCGTCAGTGCCAAGCGATGCCCCACATTGATGGCAATGCGCCGCGTCGAGGCCGTTGATGGCCTCGCATTCAGGACAAGCTACGAGCGTCAACGGAGAGCCGCACTCGTTACAGAACCGGGCGCCTTCCGGATTCACGTGGGCGCACAAGCGACAGATCGCGCGAGGCATGACAGGTATGCAAGCGGTGCCAAGAGCGCTTAGAGCACCGGCAGGAACCACTTGTTTCCGAGCAAGGGATTGTAAGGGTTACAACTTGCGCGTTGCATTTGCGCACGCGTGCAGCTTCGGTACTTTATAAAATCCGCGTCATGCCCGATCCCGTCCGCATGCCGGTGTCCGATTGGCGCGACGCCGGCGCGTGCGAGCATTTCGCGTATCTGTACGAGCACGACGACGCGCTCGTCGACACCGTAACAGGCTACATCGGTGCCGCGCTCGCGTCCAACGGCTCGGCGCTCGCCATCGCCACGCGCGCGCATCGCGACGCGTTCGAACGGCGGTGGGTGAGCGATGGCCTCGATATCGTCGGCATGTGCGCGGTGGGTCGCTATGCCGCGCTCGACGCCGACGAGTTGCTGGCGCGCATTCTCGTCGACGGCCTGCCCGATCGCGACCGCTTCGTCGAGGCCGTCGAACCCATTCTCGTGCGGACAGCAGCGTCGGGCACGCACCTCGCGGTGTTCGACGAACTGGTCGCACTGCTGTGGCGGACCATGCGACAGGAAGAGGCGATCCGTCTGGAGGCGTACTGGAACGAGCTTGCAGCGAGGCATAGCTTCGCGCTCTGCTGCGCCTATCGCGCCAACGAAGGCGGCGGCACTTCCCATTTCCCGGAGGTCAGTACGGCGCACACGCTGACGCTGCCCGCGGAGGCGTATACCCCGCTTTCCAGCGAACGCGACCGGCTCGCGTATATCGCCGACCTGCAGCAGCGGGCGCACGCGCTCGACGGCGAGCTCGCGCAGCGCAAGGCGGCGGAGGCGCTGCTCGATCGAAAGGCGAACGAGCTGTCCGACTTCCTCGACAAGGCCGGCTACGCGATCCATAGCGTGGGAGCCGACGGCAGGATCCTCTGGGCCAATCGCTACGAGCTGTCGATGCTTGGTTACTCGCTCGACGAGTACGTGGGGCGGCACATCGACGACATTTACGTCCGGGACGCGTTTGCGTCGACGATGCTCGAGCGGCTCTCGCGCGGCGAGACGCTGCACGAGGCGCCAGCGACAATGCGTTGCAAGGACGGCACGTTCCGCAACGTGACCGTCACCTCGAACGTGCATTGGGAAGACGGCTTCGTCTACTCGCGCTGCTTCACGCGAGACGTGACCGAGCAAATGCGCTTCGAGCGCGCGCTCGAGGAAGCCCGTGCCGATGCGCACAGGACGGACGCCCTGCTCGCGTCGATCGTCGCATCGTCCGATGACGCCATCGTGAGCAAAACGCTCGAGGGCCGCATCACCTCGTGGAACGACGGAGCGAGACGGCTCTTCGGCTACGAGCGTGACGAAGTGATCGGCAAGCCGATCCTGATCATCGTACCCGACGAATATCAGGACGAGGAGCGCGAAATCCTGCGTCGGCTTGCGCGCGGCGAACGCATCGACCACTTTGAAACCGTACGCATGCGCAAGGACGGGGTGCGCGTCGACGTCTCGCTCACGATCTCGCCCATCCGCGATCGCAGTGGTCGCATCGTCGGTGCGTCGAAGGTCGCGCGCGACATCAGCGAGCGCAAGCGCATCGAGGAGCAACTGCGCGTCGCCGATCGCCGCAAGGACGAATTCCTCGCGATGCTCGGCCACGAGCTTCGCAATCCGCTGGCGCCGATTCGCACCGTGAGCGACGTGCTCCAACGCACGCTCGTCGACAATCCGCGCGCGCTCGAGCTTTGCGCGATTCTCCAGCGTCAGGTCGAGCAGATGACGCGTCTCCTCGACGACCTGCTGGACGTCACCCGCATCACGCGCGGCACGATCCGGTTCGAAAAGCGGCGCGTCGAGCTTTCCGCAGTCATCCAGCGCGCCGTCGAGGCGGCCGGGCCACTCATCACGCGGCGCAAGCAGCGATTGCGCGTCGGCATTCCGCGCGTGCCGATGTGCGTCGTGGGCGACTTCGCGCGACTCGTCCAACTGGTGACCAACCTCCTCAACAACGCGGCGAAATACACGCCCACAGGCGGGCGTATTGCGCTGCGCGTCGTTCGCCGCGGCGCCGAGGTCGACATTCGCATCCAGGACAATGGCGCGGGCATCGCCCGCGAGATGTTGCCGCGCGTGTTCGATCTCTTCGTGCAGAGCGAGACCGCGACCGGCATGCACGAGGGCCTGGGCATCGGACTTACGCTCGTGCGCGCCGTCGCGGAGCATCACGGCGGCCGCGTGATCGCGCGAAGCGCGGGATCCGGCTGCGGCAGCCGCTTCGACGTGACGCTGCCGTTGGCCGCGAGCGACGGCGAGACGGTTCTCCAACCATTGCGCCCTGCAACCGAAGCCATGACTCCACGAAAGCGGATCGTAATCGTCGACGACAATCGCGACGCGGTCGAAGCGCTCGCGACGTTGTTGCGCCTGTCCGGGCACGACGTCTCCGTGGCCATGAACGGACAGGAAGGCCTGCGGCTCGTCGAGAAAACAGCGCCCGACCTTGCGCTGCTCGACATTGCGATGCCGGGCATGAGCGGTTACGAAGTCGCGCGGCGGCTGCGCGAAGCGGGTTGCAAGGTGAAGCTTGCAGCGATCACCGGCTACGGCGGGGCGGACGATCGCGAGCGGTCGCGCGCCGCGGGTTTCGACCATCACATCGTCAAGCCCATCGATCCGGCCGGGCTCGAGCGCCTGCTCGGCTGACTCGATCGCTGAGACCCAACCATCGGGAATCTGCTGGCGTGCGAGGAGATCCGCGAACGCCTGCTGCCTGACCACGACCGTGAGGATGCACACGAGTTTGCCGTCGCGCACTATGCCCGGGGCAGATCGTACGGGAACGGCACGATGCGGGCGCGGCGGAGATTAAGGGCCGCCGTCGTTGTTGGCAAATCTCGCCGCGATGAGCGTGTCGCGTTCTACTCGACTCGCCGGCAATCGCACCGCGAACGTGCTGCCGTGGCCGCGCTCACTTGCGATTTCGAGTTCGGCGCCGTGGCGAAGCAGGACGTGCTTGACGATGGCGAGGCCCAATCCGGTTCCACCCGACGCGCGTGACCGGCTGCGGTCGACACGATAGAACCGTTCCGTCAGTCGCGGAACGTGTTCCGGTGCAATGCCGATGCCGGTGTCGCGCACGGTGAACACGCCGCTACCGTCGGCATCCACCCGCCATCCGAGCGTGATGCTTCCACCCGATGCCGTATAGCGGATGGCGTTGCTCACGAGATTGCCGAACGCGCTCGCGATTTCCTCCCGGCCCGCGAACACGGTGGCGTCGTCGAGAGCCTCGACCTCGACCCGATGCGCGTCCTTCGACAGCGCCTTCGCATCGACGAGGAGCTCCGACAGAAGCGGTGCGATCGCGAAACGCGTCTCATGCACTGGACTCGCGTCGCTTTCGAGCGCGGAGAGCGTGAGCAGATCCGCCACAAGTCGCTGCATGCTCGTCGCCTGCTCCTGCATGAGACGCAGGAAGTGCGCACGACGAGGCCCATCGAGGTCGGCCTCCTGCAGCGTCTCGATGAATCCGCTGACGACGGTGAGCGGCGTCTTGAGCTCGTGCGAGACGCTCGCGATGAAGTCGCGGCGCATGCGCGCGACCGCCTCGATTTCCGTGATGTCGCGCGCGATCAGAAGCTTCTGGTCGGCCGCGAAGGGCACCAGCTGCAACCCGAGCGTATGTCCCGCCTCGCGCTCGGACGTCACGACCACCGACGCGCCGTAATCGCCGCTCTCGACATAGCGGCGGAACTCGGGCTGACGGACGAGATTCGCGATCGGGCGCCGGCGATCCTTCGCGAGATCGAGGCCGAACTGCGTCAGCGCGCGCGCGTTCGCCCAGTCGATGCGGTTCGCCGCGTCGAGCACGACGATGCCGTCGGGAATCGCCGAGGCCGCCTGACGGAAGCGCTCGATCACGTTGCGCAGCTCACGCTCGTAGGCGTTGCGCGCGCGCACCCGGCGATAGATGGCGGCGAAAGCAGGCGCCCACACGCCGCGCCCTTCCGGCACGTCCGCGTCGGCGGACGCTCGCGCCCATCGCGTCAGCAGATGCAGGTGCCACAGGTGAAACGCGACGATCGCCGGGGCCCCGAGCGCGAGCGCGACGAGCGCCGCGCTCGCGCCTCCGACCCATCCCGCCACGACGCTGATTCCCCCGACGACGGCGGGCGCCTGCAGGCCGCGCCAGACGGGATTCACTTCCTGCCCTCCTGGCCCGGCTTCGACGCATCCGCGGGTGACGACGACAGGAACCGGTAACCGCTGCCACGAACGGTTTCGATGCGCGCGTCGGCGCCGAACGGCTCGAGCACGGCGCGTAGCCGCCGGATGTGCACGTCGACGGTCCGATCCTCGATGTCGACGTGATCACCCCAGACGCCGTCGAGCAGTTGCGCACGCGAGAGCACACGATCGGGGCGAGCCATCAGGTAGCGCAGCAGCCGGAATTCGGTGGGCCCGAGCGAAACCTCGCTGCCGGCGACCGTGACGCGATGCGCGACGCTGTCGAGCGCTACGCTGCCGCTCGCGAGCGTGTCGTGCCCCGCCTCGGGCGCACGCCGCCGCAACACCGCCTTGATGCGCGCCTTGAGCTCGCGCGGACTGAACGGCTTCGTCACGTAGTCGTCGACCCAGGCTTCGAGACCCGCCACCTTGTCCGCTTCCTGTGCACGCGCGGTAACCATGATGATCGGCAACTCGCGCGTGCGTGCGTCGCTCCGCAGTTGCCGCGCGAGCGCCAACCCCGATTGGCCCGGCAGCATCCAGTCGAGCAGCACGAGGTCGGGCAAGCGCGCAGCGATCGACCGTTTCGCCGACTCGGCGTCCACGGCTTCGTGGACGTCATAGCCCGCGTCAACGAGGTTGAACTTCAGCAGCTCGCGGATCGCCGGCTCGTCCTCGATGACGAGGATCGATGCGATCGTCGAAGAGGTCACCGCCGCGCCACCTCCGCGCGGATCTCGTCGAGCGACGCATGCCGGACATCGGTGCCCATCACTACCTGCACCACGGCCTCGGCGATGTTCTTCGCGTGATCGCCGATCCGTTCGATCGATTTCGCCACGAACACGATCTCGAGCGCCGGCGTAATCGTGCGCGGATCCTCCATCATGTAGCTTACGAGCTGGCGCAGGATCGACGCGAACGCGGCGTCGATTTCGGCGTCCCGCGCCACCGTATCGGCAGCGGCGGGAGCATCGAGCCGCGCAAACGCGTCGAGCGCATTGCGCAGCATCGACGCCGCATCGTCGAGTGCGCGTGCGGCATCGTAATGACGCACGCGCGTCAGCGGTTCGCTGCGCGTTTCCACCGCCTTGTACGCGATCTTCTTGCCCTCGTCGCCCGCGCGCTCGAGATCGTTCACGATCTTGCTCACCGTCAGCACCATTCGCAGGTCGACGGCCGCGGGCTGCCGCCGTGCGATGATCTCCGCACATTGCTGGTCGATCGACACCTGGAGCCGGTTGATCGCCGCTTCGTCGGCGGTCACCGCTGCGAAGCGCCCGTCGTCGTCGTCGGTTTGCAACGCCCCGATGGCGCGTCGCAGTTGCCGCTCGACGATGCCGCCCATCGCGAGGACGCCGGAGCGGATCGCCTCCATCTCCGCGTCGAACTGCTTGTTCGTGTGATCGTTCATGCTGGTGTTCCTAGCCGAAGCGCCCCGTGATGTAGTCCTCGGTTTCCTTGCGCGCGGGATTGAGGAAGATCCGGTCGGTGGGGCCGAACTCGACGAGCTCACCGAGATACATGTACGCCGTCCTGTCCGACACCCGCGCGGCCTGCTGCATGTTGTGCGTGACCATCGCGATCGTGTAATCGACCTTGAGCTCGGAGATGAGCTCTTCGATGTGCGCAGTGGAAATCGGGTCGAGGGCCGACGTCGGCTCATCGAGCAGCAGCACTTCGGGCCGCACGGCAATCGCGCGCGCGATGCACAGCCGCTGCTGCTGCCCGCCGGACAGCGCCATACCCGATTGCTGCAGCTTGTCCTTGACTTCGTTCCACATCGCCGCCTTGGCGAGCGCCCATTCGACGCGTTCGTCCATGCCCCGCGTCGATAGCCGCTCGTACAGGCGCACGCCGAATGCGATGTTCTCGTAGATCGTCATCGGAAACGGCGTCGGCTTCTGGAACACCATGCCGACTTTGGCACGAAGAAGGTTGAGGTCCGTCGCGGCGTCGAGGACATTGACGCCGTTCAGCCGGACTTCGCCGGTGGCGCGCTGTCCGGGATACAACGAATACATCCGGTTCAGCGTGCGCAGCAGCGTCGACTTGCCGCATCCCGACGGGCCGATGAACGCCGTCACTTCGTGCTCGGCGATGTCGAGGCCGACGTGCGTCAGCGCCTGGAAGCCGCCATAGAAGAAATCGAGGTTGCGGATCGTGATCTTGGGCACCGCGGAGCGCGACGCAGCGTCGTGCGGCGGCACATCGCTTTCTGCCGGGAGGTGGACATCGGCGAAGGGCATGGACGTTGGCATCAGCGTGCCTTGCCCTGTCGAAAGGCGGCGCGCGCGACGATGTTCAGCGCGAGAACCGCCGCAGTGATGAGCAGCGCACCTGCCCACGCGAGCGCCTTCCAGTCGTCGAATGGACTCATCGCAAACTGGAAGATCACGACCGGGAGGTTCGCGATCGGGGCATTCATGTCGAGGCTCCAGAACTGGTTGTTGAGCGCCGTGAAGAGCAGGGGCGCCGTTTCGCCCGACATACGGGCGACCGCGAGCAGCACACCGGTGATCACGCCACCGCGCGCGGCGCGCAAGGTGACGTTCACGATCACCTTCCACATCGGCGCGCCAAGCGCGACCGCGGCCTCGCGCAGGCTGCCAGGCACGAGGCGCAGCGAGTTCTCGGTCGTGCGCACGATGACCGGAATCGCGATCAACGCAAGCGCCATCGAGCCCGCCCACCCCGAGAAGTGGCCGACGGGGACGACGTAGACCGTGTAGACGAAAAGGCCGAGGATGATCGACGGTGCCGACAGGAGCATGTCGTTCACGAAGCGGGTCGTCTCGGCGAGCCAGCCGGCACGCCCGTACTCCGCGAGGTAGATGCCGGCGAGCACGCCGATCGGCGTGCTGACGAAGGTCGCTGTCGCGACGATCACGCCGCTGCCCACGATCGCGTTGCGGAGTCCGCCGCTGGCGCCGGGTGGCGGAGTCATTTGCGTGAACAGCGCGGGCGAAAGGGCGGCCATGCCGTGCACGAACAGCGTCGCGAGGATCCAGCACAGGAACACCATGCCGAGCGCCATCGTCGCGAGCGACATCGCCAGGTTGAAGCGGGACACGAAGAGGCGCCGGCGATAGTGCACCGTATCGCTGCGCCACGGCGTCGAATTGGCGCTCATGTACCCCCACCCTCCTTGCGCGCCAGGCGGGCCATGAGGATTCGAGACGCAGCGAGCACGAGCAGTGTGAGCACGAACAGCACGAGCCCGAGCGCGATCAGCGCGCCCCGGTGCACCGGATCGGCCGCCTCGTTGAATTCGTTGGCGAGCGCCGAGGCGATCGAATTGCCGGGCTCGAGCAGCGACGCGCGGATGCGATATGCATTGCCGATCACGAACGTGACGGCCATCGTCTCGCCGAGCGCCCGTCCAAGGCCCAGCATAATGCCTCCGACGACGCCGATACGTGTGTAGGGCAGCACGACGTGGCGCACGACTTCCCACGTCGTGCAGCCGAGGGCGTACGACGACTCCTTCAGCATCGGCGGCACGAGCTCGAACACGTCGCGCATCACGGCGGCGATGAACGGGATCACCATCACCGCGAGGATGATGCCCGCCGTGAGCACGCCAAGGCCGCTCGGCGCACCTTGGAACAGCGGTCCGACCAGCCACACGTTGCCGAGTGTCTCGATGATCGACGGCTCGACGTGTTCGGCGAAGAAGGGCGCGAACACGAACAGGCCCCACATGCCGTAGATGATCGACGGGATCGCGGCGAGCAACTCCACCGCGGTGCCGAGCGAGCGCTTCAGCCACGCGGGGCACAGTTCGGTCAGGAACAGCGCGATGCCGAAGCTCACCGGCACGCCAATCAGCAGTGCGATCGCTGACGTGGCGATCGTGCCGTAGATGGGCGCGAGCGCACCGAATTCGCCGGTGACCGGGTTCCAGGCGTCGGTGACGAAGAAGCGCGCGCCGAATTTCGACAGCGCGGGCCACGCCGCGTACACGAGCGCGACGACGATGGCGGCGAGCAGGACCAGCACCAGCACCGCGAACGCGCGGGTGACATGCGCGAAGAGGGCGTCCTGCCGCCGGCCGATCGCCGCGCGACGCGTCAGGAGCCGAGCGTCGGCGTCCGGTAGCGCGGCGGCAGGGGACTCCATGCGTGCGTGCTCTCCTTACGGCGCTTTCGCCGGCCAGAGCGCCTTGCCGACGTCATCGCGAAGGTTCGCCTGCCACGACGTTTCGATCAGCGCGACGAGACTGTCGGGCAACGGCACGTAATCGAGATCCTCGGCCATCGCCTGGCCCTGGTGGAACGCCCAGTCGAAGAACTTCAGCACCTGCACCGCGCTTTCCGGCTTGCCTTGCTTCACATGCATCAGGATGAAGCTTGCGCCAGTGATCGGCCAGGTGGTCGCCCCGGGTTGATCGGTCAGGATCTGATGGAACGCGCGCGCATGCTTCCAGTCGGCGTGGCCGGCTGCCGCCTGGAACGTCGCGATACCGGGCTTCGGATATAGCCCGTCACGGTTCTGCACGAGCGCAAACGACATGCCGTTGCGCTTCGCATACGCGTATTCGACGTAACCGATCGCGCCCTTGATCCGCTGCACGTAGGCGGCCACGCCTTCGTTGCCCTTGCCGCCGATCCCCTCGGGCCACGACACCGCGGTGCTCGCGCCGACCTTGCCCTTCCATTCCGGGCTTACCTGCGACAGGTAATTGGTCCACAGGAACGTCGTGCCCGAGCCATCAGACCGCCGCACGACCGCGATCGCCTGATCCGGCAGCTTGAGGCCCGCGTTGAGGTTCGCGATCGCGGCCTCGTTCCATCGCTTGATCTTGCCGAGATAGATGTCGGCGAGCACCGGCCCGGTCAGCTTGAGCGACCCCGGCGAGATGCCGTCGAGGTTCACGACGGGGACCACGCCGCCGACGATTGCCGGGAACTGCGTGAGGCCCGCGCTCTGCAGATCCTCCGGCGTGAGCGGCATGTCCGAGGCGCCGAAATCGACCGTCTTCGCCTTGATCTGCGCAATGCCGGCGCCGGATCCGATCGACTGGTAGTTGATTGCGATGCCGGTCTTCGCCTTGTAGGTGGCGGCCCATTTCGCGTAAATGGGGTACGGAAACGTCGCGCCCGCACCCGTGATGTCCACCGCCAGCGCCCTCAGCGGCGCCAGTGCCACGACTGCCATCAACGCAGCTCTTCCCGTCACCTTTCGCATTCGATGTCCTTTTCCATTGGAGACATCGCGAGTGTGGCGCGCGAACGTTACAGAAAGATGACACTTACTAGATATCGCTACCGCCCGACCGCTTCCCTGGTGATCGCGGCGTCCCCCGTCGCGCGCGCGCACACGTACATCGGGATTCGCCAGATCGCCTGCCTCGACGCGCGCCCGGGCCTTCTCAGCCTCCGCACGGCCCACGCGAGCCCCTGCACCCTGGAGAACTTGCCGAGGGTTTGCGTCTGCGGCTTGCCGCCACGGCGATACCGCTCCTCGTTACCTCCACCGCAATCGGTGGTAAGCAGCCGCAAAACGCGGGCGCACTATGGAGTAGAAAAAGAAAAGCCCGCACGCGGCGGGCTTGATAGGGTGGTTTGGTGGAGGTGGCGGGAATCGAACCCGCGTCCGGAAGCCCTCTACAGTCGGGACTACATGCTTAGTCGCGTCGTTTGAATCTCGTCTCCCCGACGCCGACGGACAGGCTGCGGAGACACCAGTCACCTTGCTTTAGCGCTTCGCCCAAGTGACCCGGGCGGGCGCGATCGCTCGAAATGTCCCCGCCGTGACTTGCGGTGTTACCCGCGCATCACCCGGGCTGAGCGCCGCCCGGTGCGAGGTCCGGCGGGATTAAGCCGCCAGAGCGTAGTTTTCGTCGTTCGCAGTTAGATTTGCGAGTGCTCGAGTTTTACGAGGACAAGC
>JAICKU010000053.1 GCA_025927765.1 Burkholderiales bacterium | reverse complement strand
TGCCCCCCGCCGCCCGCCTACCCAAATGGGGGTTTGCCCGGGGGGGTTGGTAAACCCACTTGCGGGGCGGCCCCCCCGGGGGGGGGGGGGCCCGCCTCTCTTTTCCGCCCCCATGCTCCGTCAGCGCACGCTGAAGACGACGATACGCTCGACCGGCGTCGGGCTGCACACCGGCGCGCGCGTGGAGTTGACGCTGCGCCCGGCGCAGCCCGACACCGGCATCGTGTTCCACCGCGTCGATCTTCCGGCGCCGGTGGCGATTCCCGCGCTCGCCGCGAACGTCGGCGACACCCGGCTCTCGTCGACGCTCGCCGGGGACGGCACGTCGATCTCGACCGTCGAGCACCTGATGTCCGCGCTCGCCGGGCTCGGCATCGACAACATGCACGTCGACGTCGCGGGCCCCGAACTGCCCATCATGGACGGCAGCGCGGGTCCTTTCGTGTTCCTGTTGCAGTCGGCGGGCATCGTCGAGCAGCGCGCCGCGAAGCGCTATCTGCGCGTGCGCACGCCGGTCGAACTGCGCGACGGCGACAAATGGGCGCGCTTCGATCCGTTCGCCGGTTTCAAGCTCGACTTCACGATCGATTTCCCGCATCCGATCTTCGGCACCGAAAGCCGGCATGTGATCGTCGACTTCGCGCATCACTCGTACGTGAAGGAAGTGGCGCGCGCGCGCACGTTCGCGTTCATGCAGGACGTCGAGGCGATGCGTTCGATGGGCCTCGCCCTCGGCGGCAGCCTGCAGAATGCGATCGTCATCGACGAAACGCGCGTGCTCAACGCCGAAGGGCTGCGTTACGACAACGAATTCGTCAAGCACAAGGTCCTCGACGCGATCGGCGACCTCTACCTGCTCGGGCATCCGTTGATCGGCCAGTACACCGCATACAAGCCCGGCCACGCGCTCAACAACCTGCTCGCGCGTGCGCTGCTTGCGCGCAGCGACGCCTTCGAACTCGTGGCGTTCGACACCGACGACGACGTGCCGTCCGCCTTCCAGCACTGGGCGGCTGCCGCCGCCGCTTGACCTCGCCGGGCCGCAGCGCCCGCATGCATCGACTGCGCCGCGCGCGGTCGCCTCGCGCATGGTGATCGTCCGGCTGCTGCTGGTCATCGTGCTCGTCACGCTGGGCGTGGCGTTGCTGACGTGGCTCGTCACGCGCGATCCGCGCTATCTCCGCTTCATCGCGCTCACGCTGAAATTCGCGCTCGCGATGCTGCTCGTGATCCTGCTCGGCTTCGCGGCCGAGCGGCTGCTCTCGCCGGTGATCGGTCCGCTGCTGTAACTCGCCTTGCGCTCGCCGTCGGACGCGCGCGGACAGCGGAATGGCGGTTGCGCCGATGCCACGCCGCGCGCCGCTTCCCCTAACGTGTCCGGCTTGAATCCCACGCCCGACCCGTTCACGCGGCGCGCGATCATCACCGTCGCGGTGATCGGGCTCGCGTTCATCGTCTGGCAGCTGCGCGACGTCCTGCCGCTGCTCTTCGGCGCCATCCTGCTCGCGATCGGGCTTCGCGCACTGGCCGACGAGCTTACGCGCGTCACGCCCCTGTGGCCCAACGCCGCGCTCGGCGTCGTCGTGATCGCGTTGATCGCGCTGATCGGAGGGATCGTGTGGCTCGTCGGCGCAAGGCTCGCAGGACAGCTCGCGGGCCTCGTCGACGCGCTGCCGCGCGCGCTGCAGGCCGTGCGCGATTGGCTCGCGGATACGCCGTTCGCCTCGCTCCTCGCCGGCACGTGGCAGTCGATGGTGCAGGGAGGGGTACCGTTGCCGCGCGTCGCTGGCGCGGCGGGCGTGGCGACCGGCGCGTTCATCAACACGATCCTCGTGATTGCGCTCGGGCTCTACCTCGCGGGCGATCCGGCACTGTACGTGCGCGGCACGCTGCGGCTGCTGCCGCCCGCCTATCGCGGCAAGGTCGGTGCGACGATGGGCGAGGCGGCTCGCGCACTGCGGCGCTGGCTCCTGGCGCAACTCTTCGCGATGACGACGATAGGCGTCATGACGGCGATCGGGCTGTTCCTGCTCGGCGTGCCGCTTGCCGTGTCGCTCGGGCTCGTCGCGGGCCTCACCGAATTCGTGCCGTTCTTCGGGCCCATCGCCTTCGGCGTGTTCGCCGTGCTGTTCTCGTTCACCGTGAGCCCGACGACGGCCCTTTACGTAGCGCTGCTCTGTTTCGGGATCCAGCAGTTCGAGGGCAACGTGCTGCAACCCGTCGTGCAGCGCTGGGCTGTGTCGCTGCCGCCGGCGCTCGGGGTGATCTCGGTGCTGATCTTCGGCCTGCTGTTCGGCTTCCTCGGCGCCGTGTTCGCGACGCCGCTGATGACGGTCGTGATGATCTTCGTCGAGCGGCTGTACGAGAACGTCGAGCCCGAGCCCGGTTAACGTCCGCGGGCGCGACGCGACCAGCGCGAAAGCACGTCGCGCAATGGCCCGTTCGGCAGCCGGGCCGCGAGATCGAACAGCGGCGCAGCCGCGGCGACGTCGAGCGTGCGCCCCGGTGCACGTTCGGCTGCCGGCGGCCCCGTGGTGATCGCCACGCGGATCCGAACGCTCGTCACGGCCACGCCTTCGCGCCGCAGCAGGTCGGGAAGCGCGGTCGTGCGCTGCCGCAGCGCGGCGGCGATCGCACCGCCGCTCGCCGTGAGCTCGACGACCCCGTCATGAACGCCTGCGACGCGAACGCGCTCGGCCAACGCGCGCGGCAGGTGGCGGCGCACGAGCTTCGTCAACGCGGCTTCCTCGCGCTGGCGCGCCGTCCATTGGCCGAGCTGCGCGTCGGTTTGGAGCACGGTGCCGAGCGGTCGGCAGGAGGGTGGGCGAGGCACGGCGGGACAGGCTGCGAAGCTCGCCATCATGCCAAAGACGTCTCGCATTCGCCTGCCGGCGTGCGTTTTCTGGCCTCCTTCGCGTGGTAACATCGCCCACCTCGGCCACGGCCGCGGAGTGACGCCCGCAACGATGGAACGCAGGGCAAGTGCGCCGGGTCGTATCGCCGAAATGCACGAGTTCGCGGACGATCCGCCGCGCATCCTGCGGTGCGTCCGCGCCGGGATGTCCTGCGGGTCCGCTTCCCTCGGCGCGAACGCACGGATGTCGACACAGGGGTGAGGCGTTCCTCACCCCTTGCTTTTTCCCCGTTGCGCGCCAAGCTTCTTTCCTCGCGATGATCAATATCCTCACCCGCATTTTCGGCAGCCGCAACGAGCGGCTCCTGAAGCAGTACGGCCAGCAGGTCAAGGCCATCAACGCCCTCGAGCCGGCGATATCGGCGCTCTCCGACGAGGGTCTGCGCGAGAAGACGCAGGAGCTGAAGAAGCGCGTGGCCGACGGCGCCGCGCTCGACGACGTGCTGCCCGAGGCCTTCGCCGTCGTCCGCGAGGCCGGCAAGCGCACGCTCGGCATGCGGCACTTCGACGTGCAGATGATCGGCGGCATTGCGTTGCACAACGGCAAGATCGCGGAAATGCGCACGGGCGAAGGCAAGACGCTGGTGGCCACGCTCCCCGCGTACCTGAACGCGCTGTCCGGCAAGGGCGTCCACGTCGTCACCGTGAACGATTACCTCGCGCAGCGCGACGCCGACTGGATGGGCCGCATCTACCGCTTCCTCGGCCTCACGGTCGGCATCAACCTGTCGCAGATGTCGCACGAGGACAAGCAGGTCGCGTACGCGGCCGACATCACGTACGGCACGAACAACGAGTTCGGCTTCGACTACCTGCGCGACAACATGGTGTTCGCGCCGAACGAGCGTGTGCAGCGCAGCCTCAACTACGCGATCGTCGACGAAGTCGACTCGATCCTGATCGACGAGGCGCGTACGCCGCTCATCATTTCCGGCCAGTCGGACGACAACGTCGAGACGTACTACCGGCTCAACGAATTGCCGCCGAAGCTGACGCGTCAGCAGGAAGAGAAAGGCCCGGGCGACTACTGGGTCGACGAGAAGGCGCATACGGTGCTCCTGTCCGAGGAAGGCCACGAGAAGGTCGAGCAGTTGCTCGCCGCGGCGGGACTCACGCCACCGGGGTCGAGCCTCTACGACGCGCACAACATCTCGCTCGTGCATCACCTCTACGCGGCGCTCCGCGCGCACGCGCTGTTCCATCGCGACCAGCACTACGTCGTGCAGAACGGCGAGGTGATCATCGTCGACGAGTTCACGGGCCGCCTGATGCCCGGCCGGCGCTGGTCCGACGGCTTGCACCAGGCGGTCGAGGCGAAGGAAGGCGTGCCGATCCAGCGCGAGAACCAGACGCTTGCGTCGATCACGTTCCAGAACTACTTCCGCATGTACCAGAAGCTCGCCGGCATGACGGGCACGGCGGACACGGAGGCGTTCGAGTTCCAGCAGATCTACCACCTCGAGACGGTCGTCATCCCGACGAACCTGCCGATGGTGCGCAAGGACGAGAACGACCTCGTCTTCCGCACGCTGGCGGAGAAGGTCAGCGCGATCATCGCCGACATCAAGGATTGTCACGAGCGCGGGCAACCGGTGCTCGTGGGCACGACGTCGATCGAGAATTCCGAGATGCTGTCGATGCATCTCGACAAGGAGCGCCTGCCGCACCAGGTGCTGAACGCGAAGCAGCACGAGCGCGAGGCCGAAATCGTCGCGCAGGCGGGACGTCCGGGCGTGATCACGATCGCGACGAACATGGCGGGCCGCGGCACCGACATCGTGCTGGGCGGGACGATCGAGCCGCTGCTTCTCAAGATCCGCGAGGACGAGACGCTCGCGCCCGACGAAAAGCAGCGGCAGATCGACACGCTGAGAGGCGAATGGCAGGCGCGGCACGACACGGTGATCAAGGCAGGCGGCCTGCACATCATCGGCACCGAGCGTCACGAATCGCGCCGCATCGACAACCAGTTGCGCGGCCGTTCGGGCCGCCAGGGCGACCCCGGCTCGTCGCGCTTCTACCTGTCGCTCGAGGATCCGCTGCTGCGCATCTTCGGCGGCGAGCGGCTGTCCGGGATCATGCAGCGCCTCAAGATGCCGGAGGGCGAGCCCATCGAGCACTCGATCGTCAACCGCTCGATCGCCAAGGCGCAAAACCGCGTCGAGGCGCGCAACTTCGACATCCGCAAGCAGTTGCTCGAATACGACGACGTCGCGAACGACCAGCGTCGCGTCATCTACCAGCAGCGCAACGAACTGCTCGAAAGCGAGAACGTCGCCGAGACGATCGGCAACATGATCAAGAGCGAAGCCGACGCCACGTTCAAGCGTCACATCCCGCCCGAATCCGTCGAGGAGCAGTGGGATGTCGCGGGACTGTCGTCGACGCTCGCGTCGGAGTATCAGCTCGCAGCACCGATCGCCGAATGGCTCAAATCGGAACCCGATCTCGACGACGACGCGCTGCAGGAGCGGGTCGAGAAGCTCGCCGCCGACGCATGGCGCGGCAAGGAAGAAGCGGTCGGCACCGAGCTCATGCGCCAGTTCGAGCGCAGCCTCATGCTGCAGACGCTCGACCAGCACTGGCGCGAGCATCTCGCGTCGCTCGACCATCTGCGGCAGGGCATCCACTTGCGCGGCTACGCGCAGAAGAATCCCAAGCAGGAATACAAGCGCGAGGCGTTCGAGCTCTTCTCCGACATGCTCGACCGCATCAAGCAGGACGTCGTGCGCGTCGTGCTCACCGTGCAGGTGCGAAGCGAAGCCGACGTGCAGGCGGTCGAGCCCGAGGCCGCCGTCAGCAACGTGCAGTACCAGCACGCCGACTACGACCAGGCGTTGGCGGCTGGCAATGGCGACAACGGTGGCGACACCGCCGTCGCGGTCGCGCCACCGTTCGTGCGCGCGGGCGAGAAGGTCGGACGCAACGATCCATGCCCCTGCGGATCGGGAAAGAAATTCAAGCATTGCCACGGCCGACTGGCGTAAGTGGCCGTCAATTACTCGCCGCCGACGCCTGAGTCGCTGCTGCCGGTTCCCGGCATCCGGCTCGGCACGGCGGCCGCGCACGTCAAGAACTGGGAGCGCGACGACGTCGTGCTGATCGAGGCCGCACCGGGCACGGTGGCGGCGGGCGTGTTCACGCGGAACGCGTTCTGCGCCGCACCGGTGACCGTGTCGCGTCGCCATCTCGACGAGCAGCACGCGCAGCGGCTCGACTTTCGTGCGCTCGTGATCAACGCCGGCAACGCGAATGCGGGCACCGGCGACGAAGGCCTTGCGGCGACGGAAGCGACGTGCGTGCGCGCAGCGCAGCTCGCGAACTGTGCGCCCGCGGAAGTGCTGGCGTTTTCCACCGGCGTGATCATGGAGCCGTTGCCGGTCGATCGCGTCGTCGACGGCATCGGGAAGGCGCTTGCAACGCTGCGCGACGACGGCTGGTTCGCCGCGGCGCGCGCGATCATGACGACCGACACCGTCCCGAAGGCGGCGTCGCGGCGCATCGACGTGAACGGATTCCCGGTCACGGTCACCGGCATCGCCAAAGGGTCGGGGATGATCCACCCCGACATGGCGACGATGCTCGCGTTCATCGCCACCGATGCGCCGATCGCCGCGCCCGTGCTCGCGGCGATGACGCGCGAGGTCGCGAACGCGTCGTTCAACCGTGCCAGCGTCGACGGCGACACGTCGACGAACGACAGCCTGGTGATCGCAGCGACCGCGAAGGCCGGGCTCGCGTCGATCGTGGGCCGCGACGATCCGCGTCTTGCACTCGTGCGCGGGGCGATCGAGGAGGTGGCGGTCGAGCTCGCGCAGGCGATCGTGCGCGATGGCGAAGGCGCGACCAAGTTCATCACGATCGACGTCGCCGGCGGACGCGATGTCGACGAATGCCGGCGGATCGCGTTCGCGATCGCGCACTCGCCGCTCGTCAAGACCGCGTTCTTCGCGTCGGACCCCAATCTCGGGCGCATCGTCTGCGCGATCGGCAACGCGGCGCCGCCCGATCTCGATTCGCGCGCGGTGTCGTTCCGGCTCGACGACGTGCTCGTCGTCGATCACGGGGGACGCGCGGCGAGCTACACCGAGGAACAGGGCCAGCGCGTGATGAAGGGCGACGAGATCACGATCCGCGTCGACCTCGGCCGCGGCGACGCGCACGCCACCGTGTGGACGTGCGACTTCTCGCACGACTACGTCTCGATCAACGCGGATTACCGATCTTGAGTGAAGATCTACGTGCGGTGATCGCGCGCGCCGAATCGCTGCTCGCCCGCGTCGAAGCGCTGTTTCCGCCGGTCGAAGTCGATCCCGATTGGAGCACCGTCACGGCCGCGCGCTGGCGCAAGCGCAACGGTCGCGGCTTCCTGCAGGCGGTCAAGCATCCGCACGCGGTGGACCTGCGCGACCTCGTGGCGATCGAGCCGCAGAAGCAGGCGATCGAGCGCAACACGCGCCAGTTCGTTGCGGGATTGCCGGCGAACAACGTGCTGTTGACCGGCTCCCGCGGCACGGGCAAGTCGTCGCTCGTGAAAGCCATGCTGGCGCGGCATGCGAGCGAGGGCTTGCGCCTCGTCGAAGTGGACAAGGCCGATCTCGTCGACCTGCCCGACATCGCCGATCGGATTGCATCGCCGCCGTACCGGTTCATCGTGTTCTGCGACGACCTCACGTTCGATGCGGGCGAGGCGGGCTACAAGGCGCTGAAGGTGATGCTCGACGGATCGATCGCGGGTGCGGCGAGCAACGTGCTGATCTACGCGACGTCGAATCGGCGCCATCTCTTGCCCGAATACTTCGCCGAGAACCTCGAGACGCGGCACGTGGGCGACGAAGTGCATCCCGGCGAATCGGTCGAGGAGAAGATCTCGCTGTCCGAGCGATTCGGGCTATGGATCTCGTTCTATCCGTTCGTGCAGGACGACTATCTCGCGGCGGTCGAGCGCTGGCTCGCGCATTTCGGCGTGGACGCACCTGCCTCCGAGAAGGACAAGGAAGCCCGCACGCGCGAGGCGCTGCAGTTCGCGTTGCAGCGCGGTTCGCGCAGCGGGCGCGTCGCCTGGCAGTTCGCGCGGCATTACGCCGGCGCAAGCGCGCTCGCCGCCCGCGCGTGAATCGCTTCCCTACGCGTTCGTGAGCGTCGTCCAGGTTGCGGCCGCGGTGATCGAGCGCCGCGGCGAAGTGCTGCTCGCGCAGCGACCGCCCGGCAAGGTGTACGCCGGCTACTGGGAATTCCCCGGCGGCAAGCTCGAGCGCGGCGAAACGCCGCGCGAGGCGCTCGACCGCGAACTGCACGAGGAACTGGGCCTGCGCGTGCGCGAAGCGTCGCCGTGGCTCACGCAGCGCTTCGTCTATCCGCATGCGCACGTCGAGCTGCATTTCTTCCGGGTGCGCGCGTTCGACGGCGAGCCGACGGGTCACGACGGGCAGGCGTTCGCGTGGCAGGACCCGCATGCGATTCGCGTGGCGCCGCTGCTGCCGGCCAATACGCGCGTGCTGGCCGCACTCACGCTGCCGCGCGTCTACGGCATCACGAGCGCGAGCGACGCCGGCGAAGACGCGTTCCTGCCGCGGATGGAACGCGCGCTCGCGCAAGGATTGCGCCTCGTGCAGATACGCGAGAAGGTGTGGGATGCGCCGCGGCGCCGCGCGTTCGCCGCACGCGTCGTCGACCTCGCCCGCCACTTCGGCGCGTGCGTGCTCGTCAATGCCGATGAAGCCGAAGCGCGTGCGATAGGCGCGGCCGGCGTGCACTGGACGTCGCAGCAGCTTGCACGTGCATCGGGGCGTCCGCGCGATCTCATCGTGGCCGCGTCGTGCCACACGCACGCCGACGTCATGCGCGCCACCGATCTGGATCTCGATTTTGCGGTGCTCGGGCCCGTGCTCGCGACACCCACACACCCCGATGCCACACCGCTCGGCTACGCCGGCTTTGCGTCGGCCGTCGATGGCACGGGCGTTCCCGTCTTTGCGCTCGGCGGCCTCACGACTGCCGACCTCGACACTGCGATCGCGCATGGGGCGCATGGCGTGGCGATGCGCCGCCACGCCTGGCCGAAAAAGTAGGGTCTGACCCTACTCTTCGGACGAGCCGTCGCCGCGCTCGCCGCCGTCCGGCGGTTCCTGCGTCTTGATGCGATAACGCTCGCTCGCCCAGGCGCCGAGGTCGAGCGTCTTGCAGCGCTCCGAACAGAAAGGGCGCCACCGCGACTCGGGCGTCCACGGCACGTCGGCGTTGCACTGCGGGCACTTGACGATGCGAACCATGCTCGGCGTGTTGCCATTGCGAGAAGCGTCGTATTCTGCGCCTCGCCCGACGGCGGAGCGTCCATACGCCAGCGCGCCGGGACTCGAACGGCATTACGCGCCCTGCTGCCCGCCTGCCGCAGCCTGAACCGTGGCCGGATTGGCCACGACGTCGGCCATCATTTCGAAGCCCGCGTACGTGAGCAACAGCGCGACGGCAACCGTCACCATCGCTTCGACGATCGATTGGGAAGACAAATTCGTTCGCATGGCGATCTCGCGTTCCGGAAGTCGTGACTGACGCTTCGCAGTCTATGGACACGACGCACCGCCGACAATCGATTTGTTTTCGACTAACATGTGAGCATTATTCACAAATTACGGGGCACGCATGGCGTTGCACATGCCGTCGATGCAGGCACTGCGCGCGTTCGAAGCGGCCGCGCGCACCGGCAGCCTGACGAAGGCCGCGCTGGCGTTGAACCTGACGCACGGCGCGATCGGTCATCAGATCAAGGCGCTCGAAGCCATGCTCGGGGTGCGCCTGATCGAGCGCGCCGGGCGGCACGTTCGCGCCACCGACGACGGCGCGCGTCTCGCTGCACGCATCCGCAACGCGCTCGCCGACATCGCCGACGCGTTGCGTGAGACGAGCGAGCGCAGCAATCCGCGCCGATTGCGCGTGTCGGTCACCGCGTCGTTCGCGGCGCGCTGGCTGTTGCCGCGCCTCGGCAGCTTCATGCGCAGGCACCCCGACGTCGATCTCGACGTGCGCGCGAGCAACGCGCTCGTCGACTTCCAGCGCGACGATGCCGACGTCGCCATTCGCTATGGCTACGGCGGCTGGCCCGACGTCAAGTCGGAAGAACTGATCCGCGACGTCTTCTTTCCGGTGTGCAGCCCGCGCTTGCCGAACCTGCCGCGCAAGCCTTCCGAGCTCGCGCGTCACACGCTGCTGCGTTCGGAAGACGAATGGTGGAAGCCGTGGTTCGAGGCGGTGGGACTCGACTGGCCCGAGCCCGCTCGCGGGCCGATCTTCAACGATTCGTCGCTGATGCTGCAGGCCGCGGTCGACGTGCAGGGAATCGCGCTCGCGCGCGCATCGCTGATCGGCAACGACATCCGCAACGGCCTGCTGATGCGACTTTTCGACATCGACGTCGCCGGTCCGCGGCGCTATTACCTCGTGTACCCGGCGCGCATCGCCGATTCACCGAAGCTCGCGTTGTTCCGCGCGTGGCTCGACGACGAGATTCGCGAGCAGACGCGTGAGACGGCGGGGCGCGACGCGTCGCTCAGGCCGCGTGCGCGCGGTGCAACGACGGCGAAACGCAAGGCGCGCCGCTAATCGAAGAGGCTTCCCGAGACCGGCGCAGGCTCGCATGCGACGCGTTGCGGAATCGCATCGGCACGTACGAGGCCGCTCACGCGTACGCCGATCAACCGCAGCGCCCTCGCCAGCGGCGCGCGGCGTACGCATTCGCTGGCGACCTGCCGGATCACCGCGGCATCGTCGGTGGGCCGCGGCAGCGTGCGATCGCGCGTGACCGTCGTGAAGTTGTCGTAGCGGAGCTTCACGCCGATCGTGCGCCCTGCGTAGCCCTTCCGCGCGAGATCGCGGCCGACGCCGTTGCAAAGATCGGTGAAGATCGTCGACAGTTCCACGCGATCGCGCTTCGCCGACAGATCGCGTTCGAACGTCGTCTCGCGGCTGATCGACTGCGGCTCGCTCTGCGTCACCACAGGCCGCTCGTCGCGGCCGTGCGCGGCGTCGTGCATCCACTCGCCGTGCGCGCGGCCGAACGTCTCCACGAGACCTGAAGGATCGGCCTGCGCGAGCTCACCGATGGTGCGAATGCCGAGCGCGTCGAGGCGCGCGGTGGTCTTCGGCCCGACGCCGTTGATGGAGCGCGCGGGCAATGGCCAGATGCGCCGCTCGAGATCGCCGTCGTCGAGCAGCGTCAATCCGTCGGGCTTGTCGAGCTCGGACGCGATTTTCGCGAGCAGCTTGTTCGGCGCGATGCCGATCGAGCACGACAGCGACGTATCACGACGCACCGCCTCCTTGATCGATCGCGCGATGTCGCGCACCCGCGCGAGCGTCGACGCCGCGTCTTCCATCCCGCACGCCGGCGACGAAACGGCGTCGGTGAGGTCGATGAAGATTTCGTCGATGCCGCGGTCTTCGATGCGCGGCGCGATCGAGCGCACGGCCTCCTTGAAGAGGCGCGAGTAATGCCGATACTGCGCGAAGTCCACCGGCAGCAGGACCGTGTCCGGCGCGAGGTCCGCGGCCTTCGACATCGCCATCGCCGACCGCAATCCCAGCGCGCGCGCCTCGTACGTGGCCGTCGTGATGACGCCGCGCCCACGGTATCCGCGCAACGACGCGAAGGAGCGCACGACGCTGCCCGTCGCGGCGTCGATGCGTTCGTCCGGTGCGTGGTCGCGACCTCCGCCGATGACGACGGGCTTGCCGCGCAGTTCCGGATAGCGCAGCAACTCGCAGGAGGCGTAGAACGCGTCCATGTCGAGGTGCGCGATGAACCGCCGGAGGGACATCGCGTCATGTTACGCAACGCGAAGTGCGCGGCCCATCCGGCGACCGCGCGGCGTCCATCGCTATCCGTTCATTGGGCGACCCTCGGCGCTTCGCGCCTCGGCGGCCCCGCGCTCATGGTCAGGCGTGACCGTACTGCGCGATCGCCTGGTCGAGGCACGACTCGCGCGACGACTGCGGTCCGGTCACGCAGCGGCGGAGCGCCGCCTTGTACGCCGAATCCGCGGCATTCGCTTCGTTCATCGGGCCGCCGCGTTCACGCACCTGCCGCTTGTGCATCGCGGACGAACGCTTGGCTGAATGCGGCCTAGTCGCCTTGGACGACGGGGCGGCCGAAGCGCCGTGCGAGCCTCGGGTCGCGGCCGCACCCGATGAAGCACTGCCCGTCGGCTGCGCATTCGCCGCGAGGGCGAGGCTGCCGACGGCAAGCGCCAGGCAGAGTTGGGAGAGTTTGAATCGCATGGTCGATGCCTCCAGGGTGATGAGCCAAAGGCGATTTCGCGAGCGCGAAAGCCGCCTCCCGTTCGACAACGCGCACGCCGGTGCCGATCCAGCCGTTGGCGATGCGTTCGACATGCGGTCGGACCGTGCGTGGTTTCAGCGAGAAGGGTCCCGCAAGCCCTTGATCGGATAGGCGGTCGTCCACTTGACCTGCTCCATCGCGACGCGCGACGTCACCTTCGTCATGGGCACGGCCGTGATCAGATCCTGATAGAAGCCGTCGAATTCCTCCATGTTCGCGACACAGACGCGGAGCACGTAGTCGATGTCGCCGGCCATGCGATGAACCTCCATCACGGCGGGCATCCGACGAACGGTCGCGGCGAAACGGTCGAGCCACTCGCGCGAGTGACTCTCAGCGATGATCTCGACGAAAACGGTCAGCGACAGGCCGATGGCGGCCGGGTCGATCAGCGCCACGCGTCGCCGGATGATTCCGCTCTCCTGCATCTTCTGGATGCGCCGCCAGCACGGCGTCTGGGACAGGTTCACTTTGCTCGCGATATCGGCGACCGACAGCGCGGCGTCTTCCTGCAGCAGCGCGAGGATCTGCAGGTCCGTGGAATCGAGTTTCATCGTTAGTCCATTGAAATAGAAGAATTTGCCAATTCGTGGATGTTGCAATGCAACGTCCATGCTTTCTGCGCCGCCCGTCTCCAGGTCCGCATTGTAAAGGCGATAATCAGTCGCGCCCCGGACGGCGCACGGCGTCCCGTCACCTGGGCGCTCGACAGTCGAAAGGGAAGAAAATTCTAATACCGAGCATCGAGCGGCGCGCACGGGTCGCGCCGTTGGCGAGCCTGCCGCTCTTCCACCGGCTGCAAGGGCGCAAAGCCGTGGTCGCCGGCGCCTCGGAAAGCGCCGAATGGAAGGCGGAATTGCTGCACGCCTGCGGCGCGAAGGTCGTGCGACTGACCGATGGCTGGACCGCGTCCGACCTCGCAGGGGCGGCACTCGCGGTCGCGGATTTCACCGGGCAGGACGAAGCGAAGCGCTTCATCGAGGATGCACACCGGGCCGGCGCGATCGTCAACGTCGTCGATCGTCCCGAGTTCTGCGACGTTCATTTCGGGGCGCTCGTCAATCGTTGGCCGCTCGTGATCGGCGTTTCGACCGATGGCGCTGCGCCAATGCTGGGGCAGTCGATTCGCGCGCGGATCGAAAGCATCGTTCCATTCGGCATCGGTCGCTGGGTCGAGGCTGCGAAGACGTGGCGCCCGCGGGTGAAGCCCTTGGCCGGCGCAGCGCGTCGCCGCGCCTGGGCGCGCTTCGTCGAATGCGCGTGGCGCGATGCCGACGCGGTCCCGGGCCGCGCGACATTGGATCGGCTGCTCGACGGCGTATCGGAACCGAAAGGCCGCGTGACGCTGGTCGGCGCCGGGCCCGGCGACCCGGGCCTTCTGACGCTCAAGGCCGTGCAGGCACTGCAGGGGGCGACCGTGATCCTCCACGACCATCTCGTCGGACCCGGGGTGCTGGAATTGGCGCGGCGCGAAGCGAAGCGCATCGCCGTGGGCAAGGCAGGCGGCCACGCGTCCTGCAGCCAGGCGAACATCAATGCGATGATCGTCGACCTGGCGCTCGCCGGTGAATCGGTCGTGCGGCTCAAGGGCGGCGACCCGCTGATCTTCGGGCGCGCGACCGAAGAAATCGATGCGTGCCGGGCTGCCGGCATCGAGGTCCTGGTGGTTCCCGGCATTTCAGCCGCGCAGGGTGCAGCCGCGTCGCTATGCGTGTCGCTGACGGAGCGCGGGCATGCCCGCCGCGTGCAATTCGTCACCGGACACGGCGCGGATGGCAAGTTGCCCGCGGACATCGATTGGCGCGCTGTCGCCGACGCACGTACGACGACGGTGCTCTACATGCCGCGCGCGACGCTGCGCGAGTTCGTTGCCGAGGCGATTGCCGTCGGCCTCGATCCGCGCACCCCCGCGGTCGCGATCGCCGACGCGACGCTACCCGGGCAAATGCACGTTGCGGGTCCCGTCATCCAGATCGCCGCGCTGGCGTCGCAGCTGCCGCGATCGGCGCCGGTGACCATCATCGTGGGCTGGATCGGCCGCGATGTCGCGCGCGCATCGGTCATCGTTCGTGAGCCCCGCCGCGCGCCCACGCGACCCGCCGAGTCGATGGAGCCGGCATTCCAATGACCGCGCGCCTGCCCATCGAAGAAGCGGTGCTCACGCGCGAACAGTGGCGCCAGGTCGAAGCGCTCGGCCGGTCGCTGACGCCGGTCCAGGCCCGTTGGATCAGCGACTATTTCGCGGCGCTCGACGACGGGTCGTCGCCTGAAGGTGAAGACGCGGCCGCGTTCGCGCCGGCGTCGGGCCGTACGCTGACCATCCTCTACGGCACCGAGACCGGCAACAGCCGGGAGGTTGCCGCCGCGCTGGCGCTGGCCGCCCGCGAACGAGGACTGACCGCGACGCTGTCGGATCTCGCCAACTACAAGGTCCGAGCGCTCAAGGACGCGCAGGACGTCGCCTGCATCGTCAGCACCTACGGCGAAGGAGACCCGCCGCAGTCGTCGCTGGGTTTCTTCGAGTTCCTCGAAGGGTCGCGCGCGCCGAGGCTCGAAGGGCTGCGGTTCTCGGTGCTGGCGCTCGGCGATTCGACGTACGAGAAGTATTGCGAGGCCGGCAAGCGCATCGACCGGCGTTTCGCGGAGCTCGGCGCGACGCGTCTATCCGAGCGCGCCGATTGCGATGTCGACTACGAGGATCGCGCGGCACTTTGGTCGCAGTCGCTGCTGGATACGCTGCTCGCCGGCATCGACGATTCGATGGCGCGTGCGCAGGCGGCGATCCGCTCGGCTGCGACGCAACCGCAGGCGCGCGTACGAGCGCACGACAAGCACCATCCGTTTCTCGCCTCGGTGCTCGACAGCCTTCGCATCGTCGGGCGGCACTCCACCAAGGACACGCGCCACGTCGAGCTCGACGTGTCGGGCTCGGGCATGACCTATCGCCCAGGCGATGCGCTCGGCGTCGTGGCGAACAACGATCCCTCGGTCGTCGAGCATCTTCTCGTTGCGACGGGTCTCGCCGCGGACGCGCCCGTGCAGGTCAAGGGCGAAACCCTGCCGCTCGCCGAAGCGCTCACCCGGAAATTCGAGATCACGACGGTGAGCCCGCGATTTGTCGATCATTGGGCGCACGTGAGCGGGGCCGCGGAGCTGATTCGTCTCGCCGAAAGCGATGCGTCGATGGAACGACGGACGTTCTGCGAACGCCATCACGTCATCGATGTTCTTCGCCGCTTTCCCGTACCTGGGATCGATGCGCAACGCTTGGTCGCGGGACTGCGGCCGCTGCAGCCGCGCCTCTATTCGATCGCGTCGAGCCAGGCGGCCGTCGGCGACGAGGTGCACCTCACCGTTGCCCCCGTCCGCTATGGGCTGCACGGAAGCGAGCGCGGCGGTGTGGCGTCGACGCACATCGCCGACCGCCTCGACGCCGGCGCCACGATCCCCGTCTACGTGCAGGAGAACGCGCATTTCCGGCTGCCGGCGGACGACGTGCCCATCGTCATGATCGGCCCCGGCACCGGCGTCGCACCGTTCCGCGCGTTCGTCCAGGAGCGCGAGGCGCGCGCGGCTCGCGGCCGCTCGTGGCTGTTCTTCGGCGAGCGTCATCGGCGCAGCGACTTCCTCTATCAAACCGAGTGGCAGGCGTGGCTGAAGGCCGGTGTCCTCACGCGGCTCGACGTCGCGTTCTCGCGCGACACAGGCGCGAAGACGTACGTGCAGCATCGGATGCTGGAGCACGCGCAAGACCTTTACGCGTGGCTCGAGGAGGGCGCCCACGTCTACGTGTGCGGCGATGCCGCGGCGATGGCGAGCGACGTGCACGAAGCGCTGGTCGGCGTCATCGAAAAACAAGGCGCGCTCGCGCGCGATGCGGCCGAGGATTACGTTCGTCGACTGGCCGCCGACCACCGCTACCAACGAGACGTGTATTGATGGACATCGTCGATCGCAGCACCGACCTTTCGCAGCCGCTCGACAAGCTCGGTCCCGACGAACGGCTGAAGCACGACAGCAACCACCTGCGCGGCAACATCGCGCTCGACCTGCTCGACCGGATCAGTGCCGGGGTCGGTGCCGAGAGCAACAAGCTGATGAAGTTCCACGGCATCTATCAGCAGGATGACCGTGACATCCGCGACGAGCGGCGGCGGCAGAAGCTCGAGCCTGCGTACACGTTCATGGCGCGCGTGCGCCTCCCCGGTGGCGTGTGTACGCCCGCGCAGTGGCTGAAGCTCGACGCGCTCGCGCGTGCGCATGGCTGCAACACTCTTCGCCTGACGACGCGACAGACGTTCCAGTTCCACTGGATCGTCAAGGAGGACCTGCGCGCCACCATCCAGGGCCTGCACGACGTGCTGCTCGACACGGTGGCCGCGTGCGGCGACGACTCGCGCGGCGTGATGGCGAGCGCCGATCCCGAAGACTCCGCGCTCCACGCCGAGGTCGCGTCGCTCGCGAAGGCGGTGAGCGATCATGTGATCCCGAAGACGCGCGCCTATCACGAGATCTGGTACGGCGCCGACAAGATCGCGAGTTCCGACGCCGAGGAGCCCTTCTACGGCCGCACGTATCTGCCGCGGAAGTTCAAGATCGGCTTCGTCATCCCGCCGTCCAACGACATCGACGTCTACACGCAGGATCTCGGCTTCATCGTCGTCGCCGGCGCGGACGGCCTCGAGGGCTTCAACGTGGTCATCGGCGGCGGCATGGGACGTTCCGACCAGGACGCCGGCACGTACCCGCGCCTTGCCGACGTCGTCGGCTTCATCGACAAGCAGCGGCTCGTCGCGTGCGCCGACGCGGTGATGAGCGTGCAGCGCGACTACGGGAATCGCGTGGATCGCTCGCGTGCCCGCTTCAAATACACGATCGACGCGAAGGGACTCGCGTTCATCCGGACGGCCATCGAGCAGCGCATGGGAAGCGCGTTCGAGCCGGCGCGACCGTTTGCATTCACGTCGAACGGCGACCGCTACGGCTGGCGGCAAACCGACCGCGGTCTTTTCAACTGCACGCTGTTCATTCAAAACGGCCGCATCCGCGACGAGCCTGACCGCACATTGATGCGCGGCCTGCGCGCGGTGGCGGCCGTGCACACCGGGCGCTTCCGCCTTACGCCAAACCAGAACGTCATCATCGCCGACGTGACGCGCGAAGACCGGCCGCGGATCGAGGCGCTGCTCGCGAAGCACGGACTCGCCGAGGGTCATGCGGGGAGCGCGCTGCGTCTCAACTCGATGGCATGCGTCGCGCTGCCGACTTGCCCGCTCGCGATGGCCGAAGCCGAGCGCTATCTACCCGACCTCGTCACCAAGGTCGAGGCGATCCTCGCACAACACGGGCTCGTCGACGAGCCGATCACGCTGCGCATGACCGGGTGTCCGAACGGCTGCGCGCGCCCCTACGTGGCCGAGATCGGACTCACGGGTCGCGCGCCCGGCAAGTACAACCTGTGGCTCGGCGGGGGATTTCACGGCGAGCGCCTGAACCGTCTCGCTGCCGAGAACGTGGGCGAGTCGCGCGTGCTGGAAATCCTCGCCGGGAAGCTCGGCCGCTACGCGCGCGAACGGCGCACTGGCGAGCGGTTCGGCGACTTCGTCACGAGGTCGGGCGAGTAGCGCGCTAGAGGTTGCAGAACGCGAGCTCGAAGTCCATGTCCTGGTCGACGACCTTGCCGCGGTCCATCCCGGACACGCCGATGAAGCGGATGTTGAGCGCGTACTTGTTCGCGCTGATCTCGGGAACGTACGGCGGATTCTGATCGAGCGTGAGGCGTAGCAGCTGCGCGACCTTGGTCGTCGTCAGCATCAGCTGGAACACGCCCCGGCTCGCCGTGTGGCGGCTCACGCGGCTGTTCTCGCGCAGCAGCCGCAGCACGATCGCCGAGCCCGTGCGGATCGGTGCGAACGGCTCGATCCAGCCCGCGAGGTCCTGCCGTCGCGCCGCCGCGGGCTTGTTCAGCCAGTGATGGTAGGCCGGAAGGTCGAACTCGCAGACGCCACCGGGAATCGCGGCGCGCTGCTTGATCGCCATCAGCCATTCGTTCTCGCGCAGATGCGTGCCCGCCTTGCCCGCGTGCGCGAGCAGGTTGCCGCTCACCTGCTCGATGTCGGCGAGCAGGATCGCAAGCCGGCCCTGGTCGATCTGCGGATTGCTGCGTAGTGGGGCCAGCACCTGCTTCTGCCGCTCGAGTTCCTGCACGAGGTCCGCCTTGAGGTCTGCGCGGGCCGCGACCTCGGTGATTTCGAACAGCGACAAAAGCGCCGCGTGATGATCGGGCGCATCGTCGCGGCTGGCGTAGAAGCCCGTGCGGGCGAACAGGTCCTCGAGCCGCATCAGCGTGCGGATGCGCTCGTTCAGCGGATGCTCGTAGCGAATCACAAGCCTGCCTTTCGCATCAGGCCGTCATTCTGCCCCAAATGCGTGGCGCCGCGCCTCGGCGGCGCATCAGCGCGGCGCGCGTGTGCGTCGAGCGAGTTGGCGATAGCGCACGTCGAGGCGCGCCACCTGCGGCACCAGCGTCTCGAGCGGCCCCGCATTGTCGATCACGTCGTCGGCCTGCGCGAGGCGGTCGCTCCGCGGCAGTTGCGTCGCCATGATGCGTCGCACTTCGTCGCCGGAGAGGCCGCTTCGCGCCTGCACGCGCCGCACCTGCTCCTGCTCCGGACAATCGACGACGAGCACGCGCGCGATGCGGCGCCGGAATCCCGAGCGCTCGAGCAGTAGCGGCACGACGAGAATGCAATACGGCCCGGTCAGCGTCGCAATCGCCTCCTCGAGGCGTGCGGAGATCAGCGGATGCAGCAGGAGCTCGAGGTCGCGGCGAAACGTCGGATCGTCGAATGCGCGGCGACGCAATGCCCCGCGGTCGAGTTCGCCGTCGGCGCGCACGAATTCATGTCCGAGCGACGCGACGATCGCGTCGTAGCCCGGTTCGCCTCGCCGGCTCAGGTCGTGCGCAGCCTGATCGGCGTCGAGGACGTCGGCACCGCGCGCGGCGAAGAGGTTGGCGACTTCCGATTTGCCGCTGCCGATGCCGCCGGTGAGGCCGACGAGGTACGGTGCGGCCATCCTACAGGTACCACCCCTTTACGAGGGTGGGACCGAAGAACAGCGCGACCGCGCCGGCGATCGCGAGGTACGGCCCGAACGCAAGCGGCACGTTGTGATCGCGGCCCTTGAACACGATCAGCAGGATGCCGATCACGGCGCCGACCACCGACGACAGCAGCACGATCAGCGGCAGCATCTGCCAGCCGAGCCATGCGCCGAGCGCGCCGAGCAGCTTGAAGTCGCCGTAGCCCATGCCTTCCTTGCCACGAATGAGGCGGAAGAGCCAGTAGACGACCCACAGCGCAAGGTAGCCGGCGATCGCACCGATCACGGCATCGGAGAGCGGCACGAACACGCCGAACAGGTTCGCGATCAGCCCGCCCCACAGCAGCGGCAGCGTCAGGCTGTCGGGCAGAAGCTGCGTGTCGAAATCGATGAACGTGAGCGCGATCAGCGCCCACAGCATCACGCAGGCCGCAGCCCCTTGCCATGTCCAGCCGAAATGCCAGATCGCGGCCGCGGCGAGCAGACCGCCCAGTGCCTCGACGAACGGATAGCGTGCCGAAATCGGCTTCCTGCAGCTCGAGCATGCGCCGTGCAACACGAGGTACGACACGATCGGAATGTTCTCCAGCGCACCGATCCTGTGGCCGCACGCCGGACACGCCGAGCGCGGCACCGCGAGGTTGTAGCGGGGAGGCTCTTCTTCGGGGACCACCTCGCCGCGGAGCTCGGCACACTGCGCACGCCAGTCGCGCTCCATCATCTTGGGCAGACGATGGACGACGACGTTCAGGAAGCTCCCGACGCAGAGGCCGACGACCAGCGCGATCGCGGCCGCGACGATGGGGTCCGGCGTCAAATCACGGCGCCCAGCTTGAAGATCGGCAGGTACATCGCCACGACGAGGCCGCCGACGACGATGCCGAGGAACACGATGATGATCGGCTCGAGCAGGCTCGAGAGCGCCTCGACCGCATCGTCGACTTCACGCTCGAAGAAATCGGCGACCTTGCCCAACATGTTGTCGAGCGAGCCCGACTCCTCGCCGATCTGCACCATCTGCAGCACCATGACGGGGAAGAGATTCGTCGCGGCCATCGCCTGTGTCAGGCTCGTGCCGGTGCTGACCTCGGTCTGGATGCGCTTCGTCGCGTTGATGTACACCATGTTCCCCGACGCGCCGCCGACGGCATCGAGCGACTCGACGAGCGGCACACCTGCGGCGAACATCGTCTGCAGCGTGCGCGTCCAGCGCGCGATCGTCGCCTTCTCGAGGATGCCGCCGATGATCGGGAACTTGAGCGACAGCCGGTGCACGGTGTAGCGCACGGTATCCGAGCGCTTGATCGACAGCCGGATGCCGACGATCGTGCCGGCGATGATGATCCCCATCGCCCACCAGTAGTGGACGAAGAAGTCCGAGATGTCGATCACCACCTGTGTCAGCCATGGCAGGTTCGCGCCGAAGCTCGTGAACACCTGCTTGAACGCGGGAATCACGAAGATCATGATCACCCACACGACGACGATGGCGACGACGATCACCGAGATCGGGTAGAAGAGCGCGGACTTGATCTTGCTCTTGATCGCAAGGATCTTTTCCTGGTACGTCGCGAGCCGGTCGAGGATCGCGTCGAGCATGCCCGCGGTTTCGCCCGCCTGCACCAGGTTGCAGTAGAGCTGGTCGAAGTACTTCGGATGTTGTCGAAACGCCTGCGACAGGCTCGAACCCGTCTCGACCTGGTTCTTGAGGTCGAGCATCAGCCGCGAGAAGCGCGCGTTGCTGTGGCCGCGCGCGATGATGTCGAACGACTGCAGCAGCGGCACGCCGGCCCGCAGCATCGTCGCGAGCTGCCGCGTGAAGAACGTCATGTCCTTGTCGCTGATCGAGCGCCCGCCCTTGTACGACTGGCGCTTGATCTTGAGGACGCGGATGCCCTGGCGCCGCAGGTTCGTCGACGCGACGGTCTGCGACACCGCGCGCAACTCGCCGCGGATCGGCTTGTTGTTGCGATCGACGCCTTCCCACAGGAACGTCTGTTCCTTGACCTTGAGATCCCTGCGCGCGACTGCGGTGGCCATGACCTGTCCTTTGCGACGCGACCGTCACTCGTTCGTGACGGCCTCGATTTCCTCGAGCGACGTGATGCCGCTCCTGACCTTCAGCAATCCCGACTGGCGCAGGTTCTTCACGCCCTCGCGTTGCGCCTGCTCGGCGATGTCGAGGCTCGTGCCGTTGCGCATGATCAGCTGGCGCATGTCGTCGCTGATCGGCATCACTTCGTAGATGCCGATGCGGCCCTTGTAGCCGGTGCCCTTGCAATGGTCGCAGCCGACGGGACCGTACGGCTGCCAGCTGCCGTCCAGCGATTCCTCGGGGAAGCCGGCGCGCAGCAGCGCTTCCGGCGGGATGTCTTCCGGCCGCTTGCAGTGAGTACAGAGCTTGCGCGTCAGGCGCTGCGCGGTGATGAGGTTCACCGACGAGGCGATGTTGAACGGCGCGACGCCCATGTTCAGCATCCGCACGAGCGTGGACGGCGCGTCGTTGGTGTGCAGCGTCGACAGCACGAGGTGGCCCGTCTGCGCCGCCTTGATCGCGATTTCGGCCGTCTCGAGGTCGCGGATTTCGCCGACCATGATCACGTCCGGGTCCTGGCGCAGGAAGGCACGAAGCGCCAGGGCGAACGTGAGACCCGCCTTTTCGTTGACGTTGACCTGATTGACGCCGGGTAGCTGGATTTCCGCGGGATCCTCGGCGGTGGCGATGTTCGTGCCCGGCTGGTTCAGGATCGACAGGCACGTGTAGAGCGACACGGTCTTGCCGCTGCCCGTGGGGCCGGTCACGAGGATCATGCCGTAGGGGCGTCCCACCGCCCACAGCAGCTGCTCCTGCTGGTCGGCCTCGTAACCGAGTTGCTCGATGCCGAGCTTGATTCCCGACGAGTCGAGAATCCGCATCACGATCTTCTCGCCGAAGAGTGTCGGCAGCGTCGACACGCGGAAGTCGATCGCCCGCGTCTTCGACAGCACGAGCTTCATGCGGCCGTCCTGCGGCACGCGGCGCTCGGCGATGTCGAGCTTGCTGATCACCTTGATGCGCGACGCGACCTTGTCCTTGATCGCGAGCGGCGGCTGAGCGACTTCCATCAGCACGCCGTCGAGCCGGTAGCGGATGCGGTAGAAGCGCTCGTACGGCTCGAAGTGAATGTCGGAGGCGCCCGCGGTGATCGCGTCGATCAGCACCTTCTGGATGTAGCGGACGACCGGCGCGTCCTCGACCTCGCTGTCCTCGTCGGAACTCGCTGCGGCGCCCGGGCTTCCGTCCTCGAGGGCGATCTCGATGTCCTCGAGCGCCGCCATCTCTTTGAGCGTGGTGCCTGCCGACTCGACGACCTTGGCGATCGCCTGTGCGAGCTTGTCGTCCTCGACGACAACGGGTTCGACGATCAGGTTCGTCTTGAACCGCACTTCGTCGAGCGCCTGCAGGTTCGCCGGGTCCGACGTGGCGACGTAGAGACGGTTGCCGCGTTTGTGGAGCGGCAGAACACGACGCGCCTGGGCCATCCGCGTGTCGACGTACTCGCGGTTCAACTGGTCGAAGTCGAAGCCCGTGAGGTCGAAGAGCGGCACGCCGAACGCGCGCGACGCGAACACGGCGAGCTGCGCGGCCGACAGCCGCTTGCCCGACAGCACCTGCTCGACGAACGACACCCCCGACGACTGCGACTGCACCTGCAGCGCCTCGGCTTCCGACTCGGACATGACGCCGTGCTGGGCGAGCGCGCGGGCGAGACCGCTGATGTTTCGGGTGGCGGCGTGGGTGGCCATCGTCAGGTGATGATATGTCGCATTTATGCCATCGCGGACGCGCGGGAAGCGGCGCTGACGTGGATAAAGGGAATCGAAACGTCAGTGGAAGCAAGCGTCATGCCGATTTACCGACGGTGGGCATGCCGCTCGCGCGCGGTTCTCCCTCTTGCGAAGTGCACTCCGCAAGCCGCACGCGTGACCGTCGATCCGGCTCCGCTTATTCCATTCGCATAAAAGCTCGGGAGGCGATCATGCCCGCTCCCCCTGGGTTTGTAAAGGCGCGGTTCCGCGGCCGATCGGCGGGAGGAGGCGCACCACCCGCACCGCGCGATCCTGCGTTTGCAGGATCTCGACGACCTGTCCGTCCACCTTGAAGCTTTCGCCCGCATCGGGGATTTCGCCGAGCTTCTCGACGATCAGGCCGTTGAGCGTCTTGGGGCCGTCCAGGGGGAACCGGGTGCCGAGCCGGCGGTTGAGCGTCCGAAGAGGCGCCATGCCGTCGACGATCACGCTGCCGTCCGCCTCGCGCCGGAAGCTTTCCGGCCCGCCCGGCGCCTGGGTCGTGAACTCGCCGATGATTTCCTCGATGATGTCCTCGATCGTCACGAGGCCCTGCAGCTCGCCGTACTCGTCGACGACGAGGCCGAGGCGCTGGCGGTCGGCCTGGAACTGCGAAAGCTGCGTGAGCAGCGGCGTGCCGAGCGGAATGAAATACGGCGGGCGCAGCACCGCGCGGATGCGCTCGGCATCGAGCTCGCCGCCGCCCTGCATCGCGTGCAGGATGCTCTTCACGGCGAGCACCCCGACGATGTTGTCGAGCGAGCCTTCGTAGACGGGCAGCCGCGTGTGATACGTCGTGACCAGTTGCTGGCGCAGCAGCGACGGCTTGTCCTCGAGGTCGAGCGCATGGATCTGGCTGCGCGGCGTCATGATGTCGTCGACCGACACGGCCTCGAGGTCCATCAGGTTCGCGAGCATCGTCTTGTGCTTGCCGCGGAAGTATTGCGAGCCTTCGAGCACCAGCGAACGCAGCTCCTCCTGCGACAGCGTGGTGCTCGGTTGCGCCGCCGGCCTGAACCGGAAGAGCCGCAGCAGGCCGTGCACGAAGAGGTTCACGAACCACACGATCGGCCGCAGCGCTCGCAGGAGCGGGGCGAGGATGAAGCTCACCAGCGGTGCGAGCTTGTCCGCGTAGGCGGCGCCCACCACCTTCGGCGTGATCTCGGAGAACACGAGAATCAGGAACGTCACCGCAACGGTGCCGAGCGCGAGCGCGAATTCGCCGCGCCCGACGAGGCGCAGCGTGATCACGCTCGCGAGCGTCGCCGACGCCGCGTTGATCAGGTTGTTGCCGAGCAGGATCACCCCGAGCAGCCGATCGGTTTGCGCGAGGAGTGCAAGCGCCAGCCGGGCGCCGCGTGCGCCGCGTTGTGCCTGATGCTTCATCCGGTAGCGGTTCGCCGCCATCATCGCGGTCTCGGCGAGCGAGAAGAAGCCCGACGCAATCAGGAGGACGATCAGCGCAAGTGCCAGCGTGCCTAACGGAATGGTGTCCATCTACCGTCCGAGCACGACTTCGCGCACGAACTTGCTGCCGAGATAACCCAGCACCAGCAGCAGCGTGCCGCCGAGAATCCATTTCAATGCGGTCCGGCCACGCCAGCCGCGCCGCCAGCGGCCGACGAGCAGGATCGCGAACGCGAGCCAGCCGGCCACGGAGAACACGTTCTTGTGATTGAGCGGCACGGCCTTGCCGAAGATCTCCTCGGAGAAGAGCATGCCGCTCGCGAGCGTTGCCGTGAGGAGCACGAACCCCACGGTGAGCAGGCGGAACATGTAGCGCTCGAGCGTCAACAGCGGCGGCGTGCCGCGCGGCGTGTCGGGCAGGCCGCGATGCAGCCGTTTCTCGAGCCCGGTCACGACCAGCGCCTGCAGCGCCACGACGACGAACAGCGCGTAGGCGACGAGCGCGACGCCGATGTGCGCGGCGGCCCAGGGGTCGCCCTCGAACGGCACGCGGTGATGCGTGGCGGCGAGCGGCGGCAGCAGCGCGCACGCGGCGGCGACCGGCAGCACGACGGCCGCCACACCCGGCAACGCACGCAGCACGCCGGTCACCCACGCCGCGAGGACGGCGAGCCCGGCGACGAGCGACAGCGCATTGACGAAGGAGAGATCGAGGCCGCCGTCGCGCACGATGGCGTGCCAGATGGCGACGCCATGCAGCACGAGTGCCAGCGCCAGCAGCCATTGCCCGGCGCGCTGCTGCGCGACGCGCGGCGCGGCGTTGCGCGGCCAGCGCGCCCACGCGGTCGCCGCGTACAGCGCCGCGACGAGCACGTGCAGTAGAATGATCACCGATCAAGTTTACCTGACGACGCCCGCGCATCCCTGCGCCCGGGCGGCCCCACTTTCATGCTCGAAACGCTGACCGATCGCCTGTCGCGCGTGGTCAAGACGCTGCGCGGCGAAGCGCGTCTCACCGACGCGAACATCCAGGACGCGCTCCGCGAAGTGCGCCTTGCCCTCCTCGAGGCCGACGTCGCCCTGCCGGTCGTGCGCACGTTCGTCAACGATCTGCGCGAGAAGGCGATCGGCCAGGAGGTCGTGTCCTCGCTCACGCCGGGCCAGGCGCTGATCGGCGTCGTCGCACGGGAGCTCACCGCGTTGATGGGTGGCCAGGCCGAGCCGCTGCAGCTCGCGACGAAGCCGCCCGCCGTGATCCTGCTCGCTGGCCTGCAGGGCGCCGGCAAGACGACCACCGCAGCAAAGCTCGCGCGGCTGATCGCGCGCGACAGGAAGAAGGTGCTGCTCGTTTCGGCCGACGTGTACCGGCCCGCGGCGATCGAGCAGTTGAAAACGCTGGCCGCTCAAATCGGCGTCGATTTCCTGCCGTCGTCGCCCAGCGAGAAGCCCGTGGCCATCGCGCAGGGCGCCGTGGACTGGGCGCGCCGCCACTACCACGACGTGCTGATCGTCGACACGGCGGGCCGCCTGTCGATCGACGAAGCGATGATGAAGGAGATCGCCGACCTGCACGCCGCCGTGCACCCGGTCGAGACGCTGTTCGTCGTCGACGCGATGCAGGGGCAGGACGCGGTCAACACCGCACGTGCGTTCCACGATGCATTGCCGCTCACCGGCGTCGTGCTGACGAAGCTCGACGGCGACGCCCGTGGCGGTGCGGCACTGTCGGTGCGGCAGGTGACGGGCGCGCCGATCAAGTTCGCAGGCGTGTCGGAGAAGATCGACGGCCTCGAGGTGTTCCACCCCGAGCGGATGGCGTCGCGCATCCTCGGCATGGGCGACGTGCTGTCGCTGATCGAGGATGCGCACCGTAACGTCGACATCGAGGAAGCGAAGAAGCTCGCGAAGAAGGTCAAGACCGGCAAGGGCTTCGACCTCGACGACTTCAAGTCACAGATCGCGCAGATGCGCAAAATGGGCGGCCTCGCGGCGCTCGTCGACAAGCTGCCGGCGGAAGTGGCGCGCGCCGCGCAGGGCACGACGATCGACGAGCGGCGCATCGCGCGCATCGAAGGCATCATCAACTCGATGACGCCGGGCGAGCGCGTGAAGCCCGAGATCCTGAAGGCGTCGCGCAAGCGGCGCATCGCGGCGGGCGCCGGCGTCACCGTGCAGGAAGTCAATCAGCTGCTCGCGCAGTTCGAGCAGACGCAGAAGATGATGAAGCTCGTGTCGAAGGGACCGCAGAAGATGCTCCGCGGCCTGCGGAACATGATGGCCGGCCGATAAGTAGGGTCAGACTCCACTTATCGAGCTGGACTTCGGGGTCAGAGCTGCAAGTCCTCGGACTTGCAGCTCTG